>DATCEX010000004.1:0-156942 GCA_036509795.1 Acidimicrobiales bacterium | reverse complement strand
ACTTCTCATTGAGGGAAAGTCGAAGAACTTCTCGGATGCTTCGCATGGCGATACGGGGTCTGGACACGGTTCTCTTCTCGAACGTAAATGTCCGAGAAGTCTTGCCGCGGCCCAGCGCTCACGCCGACGTCAAATGCCCCTGGGTTGGGGTGTACGAAAACTCCGAAACTGCTGTACGAATTGGACCGAAACGAGTGTACGAAATGGGCCGAATTACGCATCCCTGACCCCTTGCTTGCCATTTAAGGGGTCGAATCTCGAGGACATTGATGATCTTGACCTCAGACCAGTCTCGCATCGCGATGGCAGTCGCACGTGATGGGCAGCGGGTCAGTCTGAATTGTTACCGCGGGATCCGTCTCGAAGTGGTGAGTTGCGGCGAGTAATGGGCTGCCGCGAACTCCATAGGCGTAGTAGCCACGATGCACGATTGGAACTCTCAGCAGAGTTGCAGTGGGGAGACCTCCCACGATAAACCAATCAACACGGCTTATCGTGGGAGGCGTGGTGTATGGGATAGAACCGGCGAACAGTGACACGTCCAACTGCACGCCGTGAAATAACCCAAAAGACGTAATGACATTAGCACGACTAGTACTCTTGTGTAGTTAAACGTGCGCTCACGCTGTCGTGATTCGGGGCGATCCTTGATTGGTTTTTGATCGAACCGGAATGCGTCGCGTCGTGCCGCGCGGGATGAGGGTGGGTTGCAACGTATGGTGAACAGCGCTTTGGCGGTGTGAGTCGATGCGATCGATCAGAGTGCCCACGGCCAGACGTCCCATTTCTTCTCGAGGCTGGTTCACGGTCGTCAGGTTGATGGGGTGAAGGCTCGACATCAAGGTGTTGTCGTAACCGACAATTGACATCTCGTCAGGAAAGGTGATGCCTCCTTGCTCCAATCGGTCCATAGCACCGAGCGCTACTCGATCATTGAACGCAAAGACCGCAGTTGGTCGCCGTCTCATCTTGAGGATAGTTTCCGCAGCGTCCGCGCCACCCTTTTCGGCGTAGCCGCCAGGAAGAATCTGGGGCACCAATCCCAAATCTTCCATAGCCTGCCAATACGCGTTGCCACGTGGCAGAGAAGAGAACTCCGCTCCACCGTCGATGTGGAGAATTCTGCGATGTCCCAGTTCAAAGAGGTAATTTACCACCAGTTCAGCCCCCCGCTGGTTGTCCGCATTGACGGTGTCGATGGAGAGCGCGCGGATATAGTTTCCCGTCACGAGTGTGGGGACTTGTTGAGAGATACTCACCAATTTCGCGTCTTCTATCATGGACGACACCAAGATAACGCCGTCCACTCGGTATTCGAGAAACGATTCGACAGTGAGTTCTTCGTCTTCTGGGCGCCGACCTCCCGTTCCGATGAGCAATCGGTAGCCGTGGGATTCGGCCTCCATTGCGATTCCTTCAAAGACTTCCGCAAAATAGGCGTCGTGAAGATCCTGCAGCATGACGCCAAGCGTCTTGTTGGCGTGTGAGGCCAGCGCCCTAGCTGCCGCGTTAGGGCGGTAGTTGAGCTCGGCCGCCGCAGTGAACACCCTCTCTCTTCGTTCGGCACTTACGTGGGGCTGACCTCGGAACACAAGAGAAACAAGTGCGCGCGATACTCCTGCCAATTTGGCCACGTCGTCCATGGTGGGAGACGGACGCTTGCCACGCTTCTCAGGTCTCGCAATCATCTCACCATTACATCATGCAAAGCCCTTGGGAATTGAGCGCATTCGGGTATTTAGAGGGTTTGAAGGTAAGCAGCAAATCCACCAAGGCGGAAGTAGATGGCAATGATGAAGTTCTCACAGTGGTCTAGTCCTCAAGCTGAGACGCCGATCACTTTCACGCGTGAGTCGCGTCCATCAACTACGACTATTTCAAAGTGAGAAGAGGGACGGCTCAACTATTCGCGGGCTGCCATCACATTTGAAATGAGGACTTTCGTAGCGACGTCAGCGTCTAGGGAAGTTTCGACTGCCCGAGCCACATCAGTTATGGGGTACGTGTGTGAAACCATCTCAGCAAAGGGGATCGACGCTCGGTGTCGGGCAAGCATTGAGATTGTGCCAGCGTAGGCTTGGACATCCTCGCCCCCGGTGCCCATAATGTTCAGACTGCGGCCACAGATTTGAGCTGGATTGAATACCTCAGGCCCCATGTCGACGAACGCGCCGACTTCGAGAATAGAGCCGGCGTCACGAACTAGCGACGCCGCAAGAGCGAAGGAACCCGGGAATCCCGTGGCGTTGATGACGAGGTCCACACCCTCACCTTGAGTTAATTCAATGACATGAGCTCGAACATCATCATCCACTCCTTCAACCGACTTGCCCACAAGAACTGTGTCAGCGTCCGCAAGCCGCTGGGCGAGTGCGAGGCGCTTAGGCGATTTATCAACGGCAATTACCTTTCCGGCACCCATGAGCGCAGCCTTGATGAGGTGCGCCATGCCGAGTGATCCAACGCCTACTACGGCGACCTTGTCACCGGGAAGAAAGCCGCCGGGTCGACGAATTGCCGCGATTCTCTCGATGCTGTGGGTAACTGCGAAAATCTCAGTGAGAACCGCGACATCATCGGGCAGTTCATCGGGAACGCGGAAGATCGGCGTCCGTGGCTTCAGGTACAAATACTCAGACCATCCGCCAAAAAGATGAGGGGGCTCTTCGCAAGTGAGCGAATTTCCATAGTTCTCCAGATTCAAGCACAGAAAATAAGGGTATTCACGTTGGCAGTTTCTACATACGCCACAGGCCCGGTTGGGAGCCGGGACCACGCGGTCGCCCGGCAATAAAAACGTTCCATCATGCGCCAAAGCACCTCCGGGACCTGTCGCTTCGACTAGGCCGAGATTCTCGTGACCCTGAATGATCGGGAACGGTGTCGTGCGTTCCATTTCGGTACCCGCGTACTGGACGGTCTCTCCGCGGTAAGTGTGCTTGTCGGTTCCGCAGATACCTGAGGCAATCATCTTGATCAGCACCGCACCGGGCTCGAGATCAGTTGGTAGAGGGTAGTTACGAACTTCATACTTGCGGGGCCCAACAAGCGTTGCCGCCTGGACGGTAGTCATCGAAATGTCCTTTCATTATGATGTCTTTATCACAGTAGTTCACGCTTCAGCCTCCTGGCTTACACCATTCGGTTAGTTAGGGGGCTAGTGAAGGATTCTCGTTACCTTGACCTGACCCATGAATTCGACAGTTTTCCGCTGAGGCGGAGGTGCATGATTAGTGCATAGTTGTTCAAAGTGATCGCCTGTCTTTTTGTTAGGTCGCTCACTTTTCGAGGAGCTCCAAGATCTAGGTTGGTGTTTCGATGTTGAGGGCTGGCGTCTTAACTACTCAGACAAAAGATGTAGTGGAAGGGCCACTCAATAATTCCGCTTCGATGTCATTCTGGATTTTGCGCCGGTATGGACGCATTGACCTACTTTGCTCCTCGGCCTCGACACGCCGATTCCCTCACCGCATGCTGCTCCTTTTACCGTTGCGTCGAGTTTTGATCCTGGCTGCGCGGCCCCCATCGACAGTCACCTGCTCACTCCGTCGCCGCCTCAGTTGTTGGTTAGTAACTGGTTCCCGGACCTCCATCAGGCTGCAGATGAACCGCAAGAAGATAAGGGCTGCGGTTTCGAGAGTGTCAGCGGACAAAACGACAGATGAACTCGCCAAGGTAGGCGCATAGGTGTCGGTCTTGCACCGTCCCCTGATGGGCTCCGAGCGGCCAGCGTTTGAAGAGGGACGCCATCGGTGAACGTGGGGTAGATGAGGTGTGCCCTGGTTCCGGTTCTTGACAGCGTCGTAATCTTCGCCGTTTGGTGATGTTCACGAGCGCCAAGTTCACTGAAGGTTGGTCTATATGAAGCCCAGTCGTCACAGAGTAATGGCGAGCCCGGCTCGACATTTGTCTTTAGAAAGTCGGCGATGACCGGTGCTGATGCGTCTGGTAGGCGTGCGAGGCGAATATGCCCCATGGCCTTTGGCGAAAGGACCTTTTACGCCGCGACCACGGGTGTCTTCTTGCCCCGCGAGCGTCCACCGGTTCCAAGTCCAACACCACCGACGTAGGAGTCGTCAGAGCCAACGTCATCGCTGGGTTTCGTGCGTCCTGATTCATGGCTGCTCTATTTTTTGTAGGAGATGGGGCCATGCGGCGGAGTAGTTGAACGCGCCGATGCGTTGAACGCTCAGCGCCGAAACTCCGATCTTGGTCTGCATGAGATGCGGGGCCACGACCAGCCAAGTAGTCATTGGTACCTTGGTCCGATCGAGCGAAGTTCCCGTAGTCAGCGTGAACCAGCGCCACCGGCATCCACGCCACCAGCGCCGCGTACTCATTCGAAGGATTGCGACGCCACAGCGAGGGTAGGCGAACTCTTGTCGAAAACGTACGTCAATGAGATACGGAACGGCTTTCGACTCGGAGCTGAACCAAAGGCTAGATCCCATACGATTTCTGGGATAGTGACGCCCCGCATGGGGTGAGCCCTCACCGACTTCCTAGGTCGGCACACAATCAACCAAACACAGCATCTTGTGCTTACATAGTTATCTCACAAGCGCTTTCATCAAAGCTAAGTAACTCAATCTTGGGGCAAGAACCTCCGTTGGTGATGAGTGTTTGACACGCTTAATTGAGGTCGCTATCATCTCATCATTACGTTATATAGAGCGCTCTAAATTTAAATCGAACGCGACTATGCATGTGAATTGGGGGGACTACAAATGGGTGGCGATTTCCGACTGGCAGGCGCGCCAATTACGTGGGGCGTTTGCGAAGTTCCCGGGTGGGGTGAGCAACTGCCAGCGGATCGCGTTTTGGGGGAAATGTCGTCACTCGGTCTCGTTGCTCTCGAAGTTGGCCCTGTTGGATATCTAGGAACCTCGCCAGAGGCAATCAAAACTCAAGCTGAAGCTTTTGGGATGTGCGTCGTCGGAGGCTTTGTACCACTAGTGCTCCATCGTACTGATGCGTGGGATGAAACCGAAAAGGAAGCCCACTCCGTCGCTGCACGCTATGCGGCGGCTGGTGCCACAAATTTTATCACTGCAGTAGTGAAGGATTCCCAGTGGGGGAACCCCGAGCCACTCAGCGAAGACGAGTGGCAACACATGGCGTGGGCACTATCACGGGTTGATGCAATCTGCTCCTTGTATGGGATGACGCAGACCGTGCATCCACATGTCGGAACGTTGGTGGAGACCAACAAAGATGTGGAAGAAGTTCTCGGCAGGACGAAGGTCAAATTCTGCTTAGATACTGGACACTTGTCCATAGGCGGAATTGATTGCGTTGCATTCGTTCGTCAACATCACGAGCGAATAGCGAATGTCCATCTTAAAGATGTTCACCTCGAAATGTCGCCAGCGGTTCTAGATCGATCGTTGTCGTTGCTAGACGCCACTCGAAATGGTCTCTTTTGTTGCCTTGGTGATGGCGACATTCCTATAGCGAATATTGTGCGCGAACTTCAAGTACATGGTTACGACGGTTGGTATGTCCTCGAACAAGATACGACTATCAATTCGCCTGTTGACAGTGATCTGCCACTTGAGGCCGCCGCACGCAGCATTGCTTACCTCGAGCGCGAACTGGGTATTCAGATTCAGGCGCAAGAATCGCCGCACTCAGATGCGCGAAAGACCCCCCAAATAAAAAAAGTAACAACAAAATAGGAAGAAGAGGAATTTGACATGAAATCAAGATTGAGGCTTCGCCTCGGCGTAGTCGCAACTACGCTCGCCCTAATCGGCTTAGTTGCTGTGCCAGTAGTGACAGGTACTTCGGTGACAGTCGCTGGAGCGTCGGGTTCAAACTGCTCTTACCGATTTGCGGTGATTACTCACGGTGATAATGGCAGTTTCTGGTCGATAGTTTACAAGGGAGCCAAAGCGGAGGCAAAAACCCTTGGATGCACCTTGACCGAAGTGTATGGTTCCCAGCAGCAAGGCCAGGCCAACCCTGACGACAACGCGGAAAACGCTCAGATTCAAGATGCCATCAACGCCCACGTGAACGGAATTGCGGTTTCTGACCACGATCCGGCGCTGATGAATCCGACTCTGGCCAAGGCGGTCAAAGCGGGTATCCCCGTGGTCCTGGTGAACGATGGATGTGACAATGCTGACATTGCTGCTACGGGAGCTTTGACTTGCGTCGGACAGCCTGAGACTTTGGCGGGTCAGCAGTCGGGTAAGAAATTTGCGGCATTAGGTGATACCAACGTATTGTGCGTGATTCACCAATCTGGTCAGAACTTGCTTGATCGTTGCAACGGCATTGCTCAGGGCCTCGGCCTCAAGAAGTGTTCCACCGGAACGGCTCCTACGTCCGGCCCGGGTTGCACCGAGCTGATTCTGTCGACTCCAAATGCTGCAAGCAATCCAGTCACTGCGGATGCCCAGGTCATCTCGTATCTTCAGGCCCACACAGGGGTAAATGCGGTGATGACGCTGAACAATGCGATTGGAACCTCGTTGATTGGCCTCAAGCCGCCAAAGACTGTCAAGGCGATTGCGACCTTCGACTTGAACTCGGGCGGCCTTGCGGACGTTAAGAACGGCACGATGGCGTTTGTGGTTGACCAGCAGCAGTTTCTCCAGGGCGCTTTGGGCGTTGACTTCCTGTACATGTACAACAAATACGACGGTCAGTCCGTTGGCGGTGGAACGACTGTGGCCACCGGTCCATTTCTCGTGACCAAGGCCAACGCTGCCCTGGTATCGAAGGCAGTGGCGGCAGGTATTGACTGACTAAGCCTGTAGCAAAGGCAAGGGGGCGATCCTAATTGAGATCGCC
The DNA here is from genome assembly GCA_036509795.1 of Acidimicrobiales bacterium. GTDB lineage: Bacteria > Actinomycetota > Acidimicrobiia > Acidimicrobiales > RAAP-2 > RAAP-2. The sequence goes on along the minus strand of DATCEX010000004.1, from coordinate 150,141 downwards.
CCCTTGCTCATGCGAACCATAAGGTTAATTGACGCGATCAATAATAATTCAAAGGGGGTATAAAAGTATGCCAGCTACCGCGGATACGCATTCGGCGCCGGTGGGAGAGATGCAAGATGAGCGCCTTGAGAAAACAAGTTTTTTCACTCGACTTTTGAAGAGGCCGTCTCTAGGAGCTTTGACCGGAGTCGTGTTTATCTTCATCTTGTTTTCGCTTTTTGACGCAACGCCGAATCATCTGTGGCTCAGCCAAACCGGTCTTGCTTCATGGAGTACCACTGCCGCGTTCTTCGGCATTATGGCGGTTCCCGTCGGCCTATTGATGATCGGGGGAGAATTTGACTTGTCGACCGGTGTGATGACCGGTGCCACCGCAATCATGATGGCCGTGTTATTGAACAACCTTCACTGGAACGCGTGGCTCGCGGTTGTCGCCACGATAATCTTCGCGGGACTTATTGGCCTCATCAACGGATACGTCGTCGTACGGACGAAACTTCCAAGCTTTATCGTCACCCTTGCAACCTTCTTCGTCCTACGCGGGGTATCAATTGGCGGCGTTCTGCTCGTCAACAATGGGTCCACTCAGATCTCATTGGGGGGCACTCACTACGGTGGCCTGCGCTCGCTGCAGATTCTCTTCGGCAGCAGTTTTTTCTCGTCCTCAGCTCTGCCCAATGGGTATTCCACCGCAATCCTGTGGTTCATCGCGGTCACCATCATCGGCGTGTGGATATTGGGTCGCACGCGCTTCGGAAATTGGGTATACGCCGTGGGCGGTGATGCCAACGCGGCCCGCAACATTGGTGTACCCGTTTGGCGCACCAAGATCTCCCTCTTCATGGGTACCTCGATCGCCGCTGCGCTGGTAGGTATCATCTCCTTCGCCCAGTCGTCGTCGGCGGTCTCAGAGCAAGGAGTGGGCTACGAGTTTTACTACATCATCGCCGCTGTGGTCGGCGGTTGCCTTTTGAACGGCGGATACGGGTCCGTCTTTGGTGCCGCGCTCGGTGCGTGCATTATCGGCATGGCCTTCGAGGGGGTCATCTACGCCGGGTGGGACAGCTCTTGGGATTTCACTTTTCTTGGAATCATCTTGTTCCTCGCGGTAGCGGTCAACATGTACGTCTTCGCTCGCGCACAGAAAGCTCGTCACTGATGCTGCAGCCCCTACTCAGTATCTCCAACGTCTCGAAGTTCTACGGTAACGTCAATGCACTCAGCGACGTGTCACTGGATGTGTATCCGGGACAAGTGACCTGCGTCCTTGGCGACAACGGAGCAGGAAAGTCGACGTTGATCAAGATCTTGTCGGGTGTGGTCACTCTTGACTCGGGCGAATACCAGTTCGAGGGTGAACCGGCGAGGTTTTCAGGACCTCGCGAGGCGCAAGACGCGGGCATCGCCACCGTGTTCCAGGACCTGGCCACGGTTCCGCTGATGTCGGTGTGGCGCAACTTCTTCTTGGGTAATGAATTGACGGTGGGCACGGGCCTGACGTCTCGTCTGGATATCAATCGTGCCAAGGGCATCGTGCGCGAAGAAATGCAGAAGATGGGCATCGACGTTCGTGACCCGAATCAGAATGTCGGAACCCTGTCGGGTGGTGAACGCCAGGCTATGGCGATCGCGCGGGCTGTGTACTTCGGCGCCAAAGTGCTAATCCTGGACGAGCCCACTTCCGCGCTGGGCGTGCGACAGTCCGGCATCGTTTTGCGATACATCGTTCAAGCTCGCGAGCAGGGAAAGGGCGTGGTGTTCATCACTCACAATCCGCATCACGCCTTTCCCGTCGGCGACCGTTTCGTGCTCCTGCGACGAGGAAAATTGATGGCTTCTTTTGAAAAGGGAAAGACCACAATCGAGGAGCTGACGCGGATGATGGCGGGTGGAGCTGAATTAGAGCAATTGGCTCACGAGCTCGATCTGGCGATTCAAAAGAAATCTGAAGAGTAGGGCCGGGGATGTTCGCCGTGTCGCGACGGTTGTCTCGCCTTCTTGACAATTGATGAAATGAAGGAGAGTTCAACGATGAAGCGTATCCGCGTGGGAGTCATCGGCTTCGGCTGGATGGGACGAGCCCACAGCCGAGCACTACGACGGCTGCCGACGGTATTCCCCGATCGGGGCTTGTCTCCACAGTTGGTGGTGTGTGCCGACGCGGACGAGCGTGCTTGCCACGTGGCGCGAGAGGGTTTCGGCTTTGAGCGAGTGACCTCTGATTGGAAAGAGGTCATTTCGTCTGATGATGTCGAAGTGGTGTACGTCGCAGCGCCCAACATGCTGCACGTGCAGATGGTCGCGGCCGCGGCCGCGGCCGGCAAGCACGTCTTCTGCGAGAAACCGGTGGGGGGTACGCCCGCCCAGACCCTGGCCGCGCTCGAAGCCACACAACGTGCGGAGGTCCTGTCGGGGGTCGGTTACAACTATCGTTGGGCTCCACTCGTGCAAGAGGTGAGGTCGATGGTCGCATCTGGCGAACTGGGTGATATCACCAATTACCGTGGTCGCTTCTTGTCGATGTACGGATCGAATCCACTGGGACTGTTGACGTGGCGGTACCTCGTCAGCGAAGGGGGATACGGTGTGACCTCCGACCTGCTCTCGCACGCAGTGGACCTGGCCGAATATCTCATCGGACCGATGACGTCGGTGGTCGCACAAACGGCCACGTTCATCACCCATCGGCCGCAACCATCAGCTCACGCGTCGCACTACGGGGCCGGCGGGGTGGATGATCCCGTGGGCGAAGTGACCAACGAGGATTACGTGGGCCTGTTGAGCACGTTCGCCAACGGTGCTCGTGGCACGTTTGAGTCGAGTCGGACCATGGTCGGTCCGGAAAGCCAAATGGCCTTTGAGATCCACGGGACCAGAGGTGCGCTGGCGTGGAACTTCGAAAGAATGAATGAACTTCAGTACTACCGACTTGAGGATGGACGTCACGCCGGTTACCGGACGATTCTCGCGGGTGATCGTTTCGCCTACCACGGGAACTTTGTTCCGGGCTCGGCCAACGGTATTGGTTTTGAGGATCTCGTGACCATCGAGGACCTCGAATTTATGGATGCCGTGGCTCAGCGACGACCGTTTCATCCGGATTTCAACGACGCGTTACGTTACGTGTCGGTTCAAGCCGCGATTCTTCGTTCGGCCGCGAATCGACAATGGGAAGAGATTGGATCGGTGCTGGTGCCATGACAATAAGACGATTGACCTTGGCCGATGCGCTCGTGCAGTGGATGATGGCGCAAAAGACCGTCGTCGAGGGGGAGCAGGTACCACTTTTCCCCGGGGTGTACGCGATCTTTGGTCACGGCAATGTAACGAGTTTGGGCCACGCGCTCGAGCAAGTCCAAGACGAATTTCCTACGTGGCGTGGGCAAAACGAGCAGGGAATGGCCTTGGCCGCGGTCGCGTTCGCGAAAGCCACCCGGGCCCAACAGATCATGGTGGTCACCACGTCCATCGGGCCCGGCGCGTTGAACATGGTGACGGCCGCCGGTGTCGCCATGGCCAATCGCTTACCAGTACTCCTGCTCAGTGGTGACACCTTCGTGAGTCGCGCGCCGGACCCGGTGTTACAACAGATTGAAGTGGACGGCTCGCCGTCGACGACGGTGAACGACGCGTTTCGTCCCCTGGTGACGTTCTGGGACCGCATCGTGCATCCCCAGCAATTGTTGACATCGCTACCCGCGGCACTCGTCGCTCTGACCGATCCGGCCCACCGGGGGCCGGCCTTTTTGGCATTGCCCCAGGACGCCCAGGGTTTCGCGTGGGATTTCCCGGAGAGTTTCTTCGAATCGACCGTGCACACTCTGCAGCGACTGCGACCCGATGTCCACGCACTGACCCGCGCCGCGGACGCTCTTTCTCACGCCCAACGTCCGGTCATCATTGCCGGTGGTGGGGTGCATTATTCATTGGCGGAGGGTGAACTGGCAACGTTCGCCGCGCGCCACGGCGTACCGGTGGTCGAGACGGTAGCGGGGCGTTCCTCACTCGCGGGTGTCGATCCGTTCTGGATCGGGCCGGTGGGGGTGACCGGCTGGGATAGTGCCAACGACGTGGTTGCGTCGGCCGACGTGGTGCTCGCCATCGGTACTCGCTTGGGTGACTTCGTGACCGGCTCGGGCAGTGTCTTGAGCCCCGAGTCCGTGGTGCTGGGTATCAACACGTCGCGATTTGACGCCATGAAGCAAAAGTCGATCATGGTGGTGGGTGACGCCCGCGAGACCCTCTCGGAGTTATCGACCGTCTTGGGGGAGTATCACGCTCCCGCGCAGTGGATGTCTGCCGCCCGAGCCGGAGCCGATATTCAGCTCAAGCGGGTTGCGCGGCTCAACGATCGCGTCGTGGACGTGGCGAGTTACGCGCAGGTGGTCGCGGCGATCAATGACGAGGCCTCGGTCGATGACTACGTTCTAACCGCCTCGGGTGGACTCCCCGGGGAGCTCAACATGAATTGGATTGCGCGCGCGCCTTCGACGTTCGACTGCGAGTACGGATTCTCGTGCATGGGATACGAGATCGCGGGAGGCTGGGGCGCCGCCATGGCCCGTCGTCGAGGTCGGGTCTTCGCGCTCGTCGGCGATGGCTCGTACATGATGATGAACAGTGACGTCTTCTCATCCATCCTCTCGGGTCACCCGATGGTCCTCGTGGTGTGCGACAACGGAGGATTTTCCGTCATCGACCGTCTTCAAGTGGACCAGGGCGGCGTGTCGTTTAACAACCTGTTGAAGGATTGCCGTGGTAATTCGACGGCGCGCATTGATTTCGCGACTCACGCCGCCGCGATGGGTGCGGAGTCGCGCCACGTCACGTCCATTGTCGAATTACGTCAGGCGTTGAGCGACACGCGCGAATTGACGCGAACCGTGGTGCTCGTCATTGAAGTTGACCCACACGCGTGGAGCGAAGGTGGCGCGTTCTGGGAGGTGGGCTATCCCCGCAGCAGTTCGCGGTCCGAAGTCCAGGAAGCGGCAGCTCGGATGTCCAAAGCCGTGCTCCAACGAGATGAGCGTAGGCGCGTATGAGCGACCAACCGCTGCGAATAGTGATCCTTGGCGCCGGGCGCATTGGCTCGCTGCACGCCGAAATTGTGGCCCACGAGACCCCCGGGGCCCGACTGGTCGGAGTGAGTGACACTTCGTCCATCGTCGCGTCGACCTTGGGCCAACGGTTGTCCGTACCGGTCATGACGCTGGACGAAGCCCTGAGTCGTAGTGACGTTGACGCGCTCGCGGTGTGCACTTCTACCGATACCCACGTGGACTCGATACGTCGCGTCGCACACGCGGGCAAGGCGATCTTTTGCGAGAAGCCGATCTCGCTGGACCTCGCCAAAGTCGATGAAGCTCTCGCCGCGGTCGACGAATGTGGCGTGCCCTTTATGGTGGGGTTCAATCGACGGTTTGATCCGTCTCATCAGGCGGTGCGCGACGCCGTGATGAGGGGCGACGTGGGTGAGGTCCACGTCGTGCGTATCACGAGCCGCGACCCGGTTCCGCCGCCTCTTGAGTACATCAAGGTGTCGGGGGGCATTTTCTTGGATATGACGGTGCACGATTTTGATATGGCTCGCTTCCTCACGGGATCAGAGGTGGTGGAGGTGTTCGCTCAGGCGGCGACGCGAGTGGATCCGGCGATCGGCGAGAGCGGCGACTTCGACACGGTGGTGGTGAACCTGCGACACGCTGATGGCGCACTGAGCGTGATTGACAATTCTCGTCAAGCGGTCTATGGCTACGACCAACGCGTGGAAGTATTTGGTTCGCGCGGCGTGGCCGCGTCCCAGAATTGGCGGCTGCACTCCGCGGTGACGATGGGCGCGACTGGCGGGACCAGTGCTCCCTTACAGAACTTCTTTCTCGAGCGCTACCGGCAGAGCTACCAACGAGAATGGCGATCGTTCGTCGACGCGGTGAGGAATGGTTCGCCGATGCCCGTGACGGGTGCGGACGGTCGCGCTCCCTTGGTACTGGGTATCGCCGCGCGAATGTCGGTGGAAAGTGGCCGGGCGATTGCGGTCAGTGAAGTGACGTGAGCTCGTTACGCGAGACGCATCGAGTTAGTCGATCGCGAGGGTGATATCGAAACTGTAGTGGCGCGCCAGATAGATGTGGTGTCCGAACTCGACGCTACGATGATGCACGTCGCGCGCGACTCGGTCCATCGTCAAGACTGTTTCGGAGCGCGAGGTTTGAAGGAGTTTCGCCTCGCGCGCAGTAATGGGACGCGCGCCGATCTCTTGACTCGCGGACTGAAAGCGAATGCCACTCGATCTCATGAGAGCGTAAAGTCCTTGACTGTTGAGCAGGGCCTTCGTGGGGATCTCCGAAAGGACGTTCAGTGGGATGTAATTCTCCATCAGGGCCAGGATCAGGCCCTCGGCGGACCTCAGGCGTTCGATGACGATAACGTTCGCGCCGACCTCGATCTCGAGAGACTGGGCGACATCCTCGAGTGCGGGAAGAACCTCGAGGCGTATGGTGTGCGTACTGGGTCGACGGCCCGTCGCCTCCAGCGCTTCGTACAAGCTGCTGAGCGACGCCGGTCGGTGGATTCGTTGCGGGGCCACGATTGTACCAATCCCGCGGCGTCGCACGACAATTCCCTTCAGGGCGAGTTGCTGAATCGCCTGACGAACTGTAGGGCGCGAGACGTTGAGAAAGTCAGAGATCTCCAATTCACTCGGTATCGAGTCGCCCGGACGGTACACGCCAGTGTCGATGGCGTCTTGAAGTTGAGCCGAGATTTGGTGGTACAGGGGAATGGGGTTGGTGGGGTCGAGCTGAGTGAATGGCATGTTCGTCATGGGTGAGCCTTCGAGATAGCGATAGCGGACACTGTAGCGAGTACGTGTAAGTTATTTAGTTGTCAGGACATTAACTTGACTTATGTAATCGACATGAATAGACTCGACATATTGGTGGCGTGAGATGGTTCGAGAAATCTGTGCCCACGAGGTATTACGTCGTGGTGCCCGCCGCAGGATTTTGCGAGAATGAACAGAAAGGGTAAGACGCAATGGCCGCCACTCCCGGGCCACTCGACCTCATTACGATGGGTCGAGTCGGTGTTGACATCTACCCGCTCGAAATCGGAGTGCACTTGGAAGATGTGACGACCTTCGGTAAGTATCTCGGCGGGAGCGCGACCAACGTGGCCGTGGCGGCGGCTCGTCTGGGACGCCGAGCAGCGGTTATTACTCGCACCGGTGACGACGCCTTCGGTCGCTTCGTGCATCTGGCCCTGCGCGAGCTGAACGTGGGCGATCAGTACGTGTCCTCGGTGAGGACGTGGCCGACCCCGGTCACTTTTTGCGAGATCTTTCCTCCCGACAATTTTCCTCTGTACTTCTACCGCACGCCGACGGCACCCGACCTTCAGATCCGTGGAGACGAGTTGGACTTGGACGCCATTGGAGCCGCGCGGATCTTCTGGACCACGGTGACGGGTCTGTCCCAAGAGCCGAGCCGTGCTGCTCATCACGTCGCGTGGGAGGCCCGTCGGCGTCGCCCCTTCACTATTTTGGACCTCGATTATCGACCGATGTTCTGGGAGTCGCGTGCTGAGGCGCGCGCGCAAGTCGAGCGCGCCCTCGAGCACGTGACGATCGCCGTCGGCAATCTTGACGAGATGTTGACCGCCGTGGGCGAGGACGATCCCGTTCGCGCCGGCTCCGCACTGCTCGAACGAGGAGTTGAGTTGGCGATCATCAAGCAGGGTTCCAAGGGAGTGTTGGCCATGACCGCCGAGGAGTCGGTCGAGGTCGATCCGCTTCGTGTCGAGGTCGTCAATGGTCTAGGAGCTGGTGACGGCTTCGGGGGAGCGCTGTGCCACGGCCTTTTGAGCGATTGGTCGCTGGGGCGCATCATTTCCTTCGCCAATGCGGCAGGCGCCATCGTCGCGAGTCGATTGGAATGTTCAACGGCCATGCCCAGCGTGGTCGAAGTGGAGGACCTATTGAGTGGCGCAACGCCGTGAGGGATCTCGATACTCGTGAGATCAGCGAGACTCGGGCGCAACGACCCGAAGCTATTGGTGAGGCCGCCGCGTCACGCCGCCGCGGTCCGCGCCTCGCCGGCGACGGTCGGTTGATGCTGGTCGCCGCGGATCATCCAGCGCGCGGAGCCCTTGGCGTGCGCGACGTGGCGAGCGCCATGTCCAATCGTCGTGAACTCCTGAGTCGCCTGGTCGAGGCGCTGTCGCGTCCGGGAGTGGATGGAGTGCTCGGTAGCGCCGACATTCTCGAGGACCTGCTGTTAGTGGGCGCCCTGGAGGACAAGGCCGTGTTCGCATCTATGAATCGCGGCGGGCTCATGGGGGCGAACTTCGAACTCGACGATCGCTTTACCGCGTACGACGCGAAGAAGATTGAGAAGATGAACTTCGACGGCGGCAAGATGCTCCTACGAATCGACCACCAGGATCGCGGAACCGCATCAACGCTCGAAGCGTGCGGTCGTCACATCTCGGCTCTCGCCAGACGGGGTCTCATCGCCATGGTCGAACCATTTATCTCTCATCGAGCCGACGAGAGGGTGAAGAACGATCTGAACCCCGACGCCGTGATGCTGTCAATGGCGATCGCTGCGGGACTGGGCAACACCAGTGCCTACACCTGGTTGAAGTTACCCGTCGTCGACGACATGGAGCGGGTGATGACCGCCGCGACGCTGCCGACCTTGTTGTTGGGAGGTGATCCGACGGCGGCACCCGACGAGACGTACGCGAAATGGGCCACTGCCGTTGCCCAGCCCGGAGTGATCGGACTGGTCGTCGGTCGCGCCCTGTTGTACCCACCCGACGGTGACGTCACGGCGGCTGTTGACACCGCGGTACGTCTGGTGCACGGGTAGGGCGTCGACTCGTGACATCATCTCGGCAACTCCATTTTCCCCGCGGAACGTTAGCGTCGGGTCCGTGGTCCCTCGAGATGACTCCTGCGAAGGCGCAGTGGGATTGGACATCGTTGCGTATTGCCGACTTGTCCGCCGGAGAATCGCTCGAATTCAACACCGAAGGCGAGGAGATGCTCGTCCTGTCGTTGTCCGGATCGGTGGACGTCGAATCGGGACCTGACCACGCCTCCGTCATTGGCCGACCAGACGTGTTCTCGGGCGTGAGCGACTTCGTCTACATTGCGTCGCGACGACCAGTGCGGCTCACCTCGTTGACGGGTGGTCGCTTCGCGGTGCCGGGCGCCCGCTCGGAATCGTCGCGGCCGTTCGCGTATCAGCCCAAAGAGGCGATTGAGGTGGAATATCGAGGTGCGGGTCGCTGCTCTCGCCGGGTCGTCAATATGTGCACCGACCAAACGTTCGATGCTGATCGCATCATCGTGTGCGAGGTAGTGACCCCGGGTGGAAACTGGTCGTCGTATCCTCCGCACAAGCACGACGAGTCCGGACCCGAGGAGTCCGAGCTAGAGGAGATTTACTACTTCGAAGTCAACGGCGCGGGCCATGGTGACGCCATAGCCTACCAGCGCGTCTACGGCACGTCCGAGCGTCCGATTGATCTTTTGGCGGAAGTGCGCGATCGTGATCTCGTTCTGGTTCCCCACGGTTGGCACGGTCCCACCATGGCAGTACCCGGGTATGACGCGTATTTCTTCAACGTCATGGCGGGCCCGGGTGCGCGGGCGTGGCGCATCTGCGATGACCCCGCCCACAGTTGGATCCGCAACGAATGGGCCGAAGAAGAGCTCGACCCTCGAGTGTTCCCTTCCAACTGAGATTTTGCATCGTCGAGTCGCACTCACCATATTTCCCGCACTACGAAAGGAAGAAAATGAAGACCATCGGCCAGTGGATTGGTGGACAGCACGTCTCGGAGGTCACATCAAGGGTGAGTCCAGTCTGGAACCCCGCGAAGGGAGTCCAACGAGCGGAGCTACAGCTCGCGAACCTGGATCTGGTCAACGCCGCCGTGACCTCGGCCTCGAACGCGTTCGTTTCGTGGGGGCAGTCATCATTGAGCCAGCGAACCAAGATTCTGTTTGGGTTCCGCGAGATTATGAACAGTCGGATCGATGAACTGGCCCTCGTCATCTCCGACGAGCATGGCAAGGTGGTCTCTGACGCCAAAGGCGAGGTGCAGCGTGGACTCGAAGTGGTCGAGTTCGCCTGCGGCATCCCGACTCTTCTGAAGGGCGAGTATTCCGACCAGGTGTCCGGTGGCGTCGACCTTTTTTCCTATCGTCAACCACTGGGCGTCGTCGTCGGCATTACTCCCTTCAACTTCCCGGCGATGGTGCCGATGTGGATGTTCCCCATCGCCATTGCGACTGGTAATACCTTCATACTCAAGCCCAGCGAGCGCGATCCCTCAGCGTCGTTGTTAATGGCCGAGATCTGGAAACTGGCCGGACTTCCTGACGGTGTCTTCAATGTGGTGCAGGGTGACGAGCTAGCGGTGAACGCACTCCTCGATCACCCCGACGTGGCCGCAGTGTCGTTCGTCGGATCGACTCCCATTGCCAGAACTATTCACTCGCGAGCCGTGGCTAACGGTAAGAGAGTGCAGGCGCTGGGCGGCGCGAAGAACCATTCGATCATCATGCCCGATGCGGACCTGGAGTTCACCGCTACTCACCTCGTTGCCGCGGCCTTTGGCTCAGCGGGCGAGCGGTGCATGGCGATCTCGGCCGCAGTCGCAGTGGGCGACATCGCGACGCCACTTCTCGAAAGGGTGAGTGAGTTAGCTCGCGCGGTGAAAGTGGGGAGTGGTCGCGATCTCTCGAGTGAAATGGGCCCCGTCATCACCCGTGAATCTCAGCAACGCATCACGGACTTGATTTCCACCGGCGAGGCACAGGGTGCCGACCTTCTCGTAGACGGTCGCGGAATCGTGGTTCCTGGATTCGAAGAGGGTTTCTACGTGGGTCCCACGGTTATCGACAATGTCACGACCAACATGGACGTCTACACGCATGAAATATTCGGGCCAGTGTTATCGACGCTGCGAGTGGAGTCCGTCGACGAAGCGATTGAGCTCATCAATGCGAACCCCTACGGCAACGGCACCACTATCTTCACCTCGAGTGGCGAGTCCGCCAGGCGATTCCATCGCGAGGTTCACGTGGGCATGATCGGCATCAATGTTCCCATCCCGGTGCCGATGGCGTACCACTCATTCGGAGGCTGGAAGGATTCGCTCTTCGGCGACCACCACATTCACGGTCCGGAGGGCGTGCGCTTCTACACGCGGGCTAAAGCGGTCACCCAACGCTGGCCGACGCCTCAGTTGGAGTCGGGCGCAACGTTTTCCTTCCCGACTTCTCGATAGTATGACCGGGCTATCCATGATTTCGCGCGAGCAGCACGGGCGACCGTCGCCCTCTTGGCCGTACGGATGCACGCGGAAAGGATCATGGCAGAATCTGTCTCCGAGGCCCATTGACCGTTCCCAGTGTTTCCAGTCCTGGACGCGGGGGCGTCAGGGCGAGGGCTCGATGAGTTGGTGGCGCACGAGGGCGCGATAGGTCGCCGAGCGACTCGGTGCAGCATCGCTGAACTCGCAAACCAACTTGGTGCGCAGTGGCGGCCCCAGCGCGGACGCAGAGGTCGCAGACCCATTGGGCGCGCCTCGATGCGCCTTCGGGCATTTGATTGAGGCTCGAGTCCGGACGCGTCGAGGCGTCCTCGAGAGCCTCGAGTTCGCCGTTGGCATAACGGGTGATCCAAAGGTGCAGGGTGCGCCGGTCGACCCGGTAGTTGGCGCGGACCTGGGGGATGGACGTACCAGCGTCGGCTGTTTCTCGCACGTCTCGGCGGCGCTTCAACCATGGACAACTCGATCAACATCACGGCTTCGTTCGCTGGATGTGAGTTCAGAACCCGAGGAATATCGGGTCAGGAGAGTGGAAGAGATTGGGACACTTGAATCAGGAACTTGGTCGGTGCAGGCAAGGGAATTCGAACCTCTTACCCCATACACGCCACGCGAGGGTCTCCGCGCCGGACATGTGTGGCGCGCCCGCGTCTTCTGAGGTGCTAGCCCTGGTCACCGGTACCGTTCACCCGCGCTGAGGGGTACGCAAGAATGACGGGCACGCTCCGCTCGATCGCCGTTAATATTATTTGTGTGCTGAAAGCAACTACTCCTGTGAAGGCGACCCGACCGTCGGAACCGTCCAGCGTCGTCATTGCCCAGATCCAGTCGAGTTTGCAGAGTGTCACGCGTTCGAACAATCAAATTCGTGTGCACGAGGAGTTATCGCGCGCGGCCGGTGTTCGGCTCGATCGCGCAGGAGCAGCCTTGTTGTACAAGATGCGACACTACGTCGAAGGACCCGTGCGGGTCACGTCGCTAGCGTCACTTCTCGGCGTGGACGTCCCCACGGTGACGCGTAAAGTGCAGCAACTCGAACGACTCGGCTACGTCGCACGTGATGCTGACCCCGAAGATGGTCGGGCGTCACTCATTCGACTCACGCTCAGCGGCCAGGACACCGTGGACCGGATGCTCGCCGCACACCGGGATCGACTGACGCGATTGTTCGACGGCTGGAACGATGACGACGTTCGCACCTTCGGTGCACTATTGGAGAGATTCTCAGATTCCATTCGAAAAGATTCGGAGGTCGTCGATGACGATTGAAACGAACGACCTGATTCAGCCACCCGAGGATCACGAGTTCTCCAAGGAAGAGCATCGCCGGATCCTGGTGATCCTCTTCGCTCTGATGCTCGGCATGTTCCTCGCGGCGCTGGACCAGTCCATTGTCTCAACGGCACTCCCGACCATCGCGGGAGACCTGCACAATCTCAATGAACTTTCGTGGGTGGTGACGTCGTATCTCATCACGTCGACGATTTCACTCCCTTTGTGGGGAAAGCTCGGTGACCTCTTTGGTCGCAAGAGATTCTTCCAGCTCGCCATTCTCGTCTTCCTGGCCGGATCGATCCTTTCGGGTATCTCGCACAGCATGGTGCAACTCATTGGGTTCCGAGCCATCCAGGGTGTGGGCGCTGGTGGACTCATGGTCGGTTCACAGGCCATCATCGGTGACGTGATTCCGCCGCGTCAACGGGGACGCTACATGGGATACTTCGGCATCGTCTTTGGACTTTCGAGCGTGTTGGGACCGTTAGCTGGCGGATGGTTCACCCAGCACGTGTCGTGGCGCTGGATCTTCTATATCAACGTCCCGATCGGACTGTGTGCATTAGTCGTCGTCGCCATCGTCCTACAGGTACCCGCCAAGCGGGTTGCCCACAAGGTTGACTGGTGGGGCATGTCCCTGCTCTCGTCGGGCGTCGTCTGCCTCATTTTGCTCCTGACCTGGGGAGGCACCGAGTACGCGTGGGCCTCGTCGACGATCCTGGGACTGGGACTCGCGAGTGTGATCCTGATCGCGGTGTTCTGTTTCGTGGAGTTGAAGGTGTCCGAGCCGGTCATCTCCCTCGAGCTCTTCAAAAACCGAACTTTCAGTGCGGCGTCCGCAGTGGGATTCATGATTGGCTTCACGATGTTCGGCTCCATCGTGTACCTCCCGCTCTATCTCCAAGTGGTCCATGGCGCGTCGCCCACCAAGTCGGGACTTGAGTTGTTGCCGATGGTGGGCGGAATGCTCATCACCTTCGTGATGAGCGGTCGATTGGTCTCGCGCACCGGTCGCTACAAGATCTTCCCGATTCTCGGCTCGGCAGTCGTGGGACTGGGGCTCGCCGCCCTGTCTCGTCTGGATCCTCATTCCACGTTCGCCTTTGCGGCAATCGGGATGTTCATCGTCGGTCTTGGTCTCGGACTGGTGATGCAGATCCTCGTGGTCGCGGTGCAAAACGCTGTGCCGCACTCCCAATTGGGCACCGCCACGGCGACGGCGACGTTCTTCCGGTCGATCGGTGGCGCGTTTGGCGTCGCGGTTCTGGGCGACGTCTTCAACAATCGACTGTTGCACGAATTGCGGGCGAACCTGACGTCGGCGCAGCTGGGTCATTTCGTACAGGGCGGTAGCGTCGCGATAAATCCGGCTCAGATCAATCAACTGCCGATTGCCCAACGAACTCTCGTGATCGACGCGTTCAGTCACACTCTGCAGACCGTTTTCTTCTTTGCGATTCCCTTCGCGGTGCTCGCATTCGCCCTCAGTTGGATCATGAAGGAAATACCCCTTCGCACGCAAGCTCACGTGTCGACGGAGACCGTCTTGGACGCTCCGGGTGAGTTCTCGAGTCTCTAACGGTGCGTTACTTCACGCTCCCTTACTAGCTGACGCCAATTCTCCGATCAGGATTCGGTCCGCTACAGGACGCGAGTCATTCAATGGCTTCGGGCGGGTTTCGATACTTCGCTAAGACGTGCCGCAGCGCGAGCATGCGCCATCGTGCAAATCTAGAGTACGAACGACGGGAGCGGTAATGCGAAGTGTGTCTGACAACGCCGAGGTTTCAACGGTACGAGTGGGTTTCGCCGGACTGGGCACAATGGGATCGTTCATGGCGGCCAACCTGGCGCGCGCGGGCTTTCCTCTCACGTTCTGGAATCGAACGCCCGGGCGAGGCGACGCCCTCGTGGAGCTCGGCGCGACGGCGGCCGCTACTCCAGAGGAACTCGCGAGTTCTAGCGACATCATTATCACGTGTCTTACCGATTCGCCTCAAGTGGAAGCGGTCCTCTTCGGCCCCGAAGGGCTCGTCCGCGGGTTGCGACCGGGTGCCCTGTTCATTGATTGCTCGACACTCAGTCCACTGAAGGCGCGCGAGTTCGCTGAACGTCTGACCGTAAGCGACGTGGCGATGCTGGACGCACCGGTATCTGGTGGGTCCGAGGGCGCGAAGAACGGAACGCTCACCATCATGGTGGGGGGCGAGGCGGCAGACTTTGCGCGGGCCGACGCAGTACTTGGCGCCATGGGCCGCAGCGTGACGCTGCTGGGACCGATTGGTACTGGACAATGGGCCAAAGCAATCAATCAGGTGATTCTGGCGGGAGTGTATTTGGCCGTGGCGGAGGGTGTCACCCTAGGACTTAAGGCTGGGCTTGACGTCGAAAGCGTCGTCGCGGCTCTGGCGGGAGGTGCAGCCGGGTCATGGGTCCTCGAAAATCGCAGCGAGCGCATGATCCATGACAACTACCCGCTCGGATTCAAGATCGCGCTTCATCGCAAGGATCTGGGCATCGGACTTGAGTTAGCTCAAAGCGTGGGTGCCGTTCTGCCGGTCGCAGCGTTAGCGGCAGTCTTTGAGGACGGACTCATCTCCCAAGGCTTCGGCGACGATGATAATTCGGCTTTGGCCCGAACTATTCGTAAACTCTCTGGACTCTAGGCAGCTGTCTTTCATCGGCAGTGGAGCCCCGGTCGTCACAACTTGGAAGGTTCACTGTTCACGAAGGCGACCCGGTCGGAGCTCACGTTCTTCACACAGCAATAACGTGAATCAAATCCTCAAGACCGACGAAGTCGTCAGGGTTGCGCGTATAGAGTTCGAGGCCGTTGGCGTGAGCGATTGCTGCGATGAATAGATCGGCCATGCGCGATCGGTGCGTGCGACCGGCACCAGCAACGGCCGCAACAATCGGTCCAAAACTTCGTGCGGCGGCAGCATCAAAGGGAATTGGCTCGAAGGTTGCTTCGGTCTGCTGAAGGCGAGCCTGGCGAATTGATTGCTCGGTGGCGGTGGATGCGAGAATTGGGCCGGCGGTCAATTCCGCAAGCGTGATGGTGCTAACAGCGATCTCTTGGGGCAGCGCTTTTTGAACTGAAGGATCATTCCAGTCGATGACTACTGAGGTATCAAGGAGCCCAACCGTCATTTAGAGGTCCTGATTGATGAGATTGTCGATGTCAGCGCGAAAAAGCTTCGCATCGATACCGGTCCCCGCACCGATGAAACCTATGATGCTGGATTTCGGCACTATGGAGCGTCGTGGTGCACGAAGAGGGAGCAATTCGGCCACCGGGACTCCGTTGCGGGTTACAACGAAACTCTCGCCCGCAACGACTTCATCGATCACTCTGGCGTTGTCATTGCGCAGTTCGCGTTGAGCGATGGTCTTTGCCATGAGGAAAGTGTAGCACATTGTGCTACGAATTGCTACATTCCTAATCTATGCATTCGCGCGACGCCCGATGGAGGGATTATCCCCTTCGACGGTTGGACCGATCTCGTGATCTCGTGATCTCGCCCGAGCGCGGCCTACGCGCTGTTGACGCCTTGATCACGGGATGGCACGAACCCGTCTCGTCACATCTCATGTTGCTCGAGGCGATGATGGGCCGAGAAATGCTGGAAGCGTCGTACGGCGCAGCACTTGGGCACGGTTATCAGTGGCACGAATTCGGCGACAGCCAATTGATTTTGCCGTAGATTCAGTATTCAACTAACGAGTGCTACGACTCTGGGAACTCGAGCGCGTCACGATGGACCGCCCCGATTGCGTAGGTCCTGCAAACGAACTCGTAGCCCCGTTTCTAAACTCCACCAATTGGAGCACAAAATGCTGAGGTGTGGTTGGACGTGTGCGAAACGTATGGATCAAAAACCTCATTGGTCTTCGAATCTCAGCTGGATATGGCGTCACGACCAGTGTGTTCGATGTGGACGTGCGTAACGGCGGGCGAGCACACGTGTTCGACGCAGCGGTAGTTATCAGCGCTGGGGCCAAGATCTTCGAAGAGTCGCTCGCCGCTCCCGAGCAAGACCGGGACAATGGCGAGATGCATTTCATCGATCAGCGAAGCACGAAGGTACTGGTTGATGGTGGCGGCCCCACCTCCGATAAGAACATCATGGTCACCCGCTGCTTCGTGTGCTGCGCTGAGGGCAGCGTCAATTCCGCCGTCGACGAAATGGAAGGTGGTTCCCCCCTGCATTTCGAGAGGGGGACGGGGGTGGTGCGTGAGCACGAAGACCGGGTGATGAAATGGAGGTTCCTCTCCCCACCAACCGGTCCAGTCGCTCTCGCCCCACGGGCCACGGACGGGGCCGAACATGTTGCGACCCATGATGGTGGCGCCGACGCCCGATCCGCGCCGCCCGAAGTATTCGTCGTCGAGTCCTTCACTGCCGCCTTCTCTACCAATCATCTGATTTCCGCTGCGGGTGGCGAAGACCCATTCGTGGAGCCGCATACCCCCCACCCCGAGCGGATTGTCAATATCTTGGTTGGGCCCGGCGCCGTAACCATCGAGCGAGATCGAGTAATTGCGCACAAGTAGTCTCGGCATTGACCGCTCCTTCCCTGTTGTCCCATTACGACGGAGATTGACATATTCTGGTCCACCGCGGTGACGGGGTGTGGGAGATGCAAACAGGGAGTGAACCTGGGGGAGTGCGGTCTGCGGTGCGCCCCGCGAGCGGGCCAGTCGGGCGCCACTTCGAGTAACGACATATTGATACCTTGCGGTGCCGCCCGAGGACGACACCGCAAGGTCACTTCGGTACGGCGAGGGCGACCGAACTGGTGTAGCCCCCCACGACGCGAAGGCGGAACTCGTTGGGGGCCAACAACGACGACTGTGAGAGGTCCAAGTACGTCGCCCGACTCGACACGGAAAAGTTCCATCTTGAACTCACGGTAATGCTCCGCGCCGACGACTGCCTTACTTTTTGCCGGTAGGAGTCATCGCGAAACCGACCGGTGCAAGTCCCACGGTGATCGCCTTGCCAACGGTACCCGTCGACGTGGCGATGGGGATCACCCGACCGGGTACATTGCGCGGCGATCCGGGGCCGACGTAGGTGCCGCTGTCGAGGACAAAGACGGTGGCGCCGTTCGCGCTGACGGCGATTTGCGATGCGTTACGCCCCACGTCGATCGTCTTGGCGGCGGTGCCGGTCGTGAGATCGACGCGAAAGACGAAACTGTGCCTCGGGCTCGACGTGGTGGCGAGCACGTAGGCCGTCGAACCATTTGACGTGATCACGACTTCCCAGCACGTCGCGCCGGGCTCGTCGCCGAGCGTCACTACCTTTCCGGCGACTCCGGTTCGCGTGCTCAACACGGCGAGCGTGACGTTGTTGGCGTAGGGTGATCCCTGTTCGAGGGCAGTAACGGGCACGCCCACCTCGGCGATCGCCGAGTTATTGCGCGTCACCGCGATCGCCACCGGCACAGAGGTGCGAAGTCCGATGGCGGTGGCGAGTCTTCGCGTCGCCGTAGTGATCGCGACGATCCCCGACGACGTAATGGCGTAGGCGGTCGCGCTGTTCGATGTGAAGGCAAGCCCGCTCACTGAGAATGGGACCAAATCCCGGGCCAAGGAGATCGCTGGCGCGGAGGTATCGGTCGCGGTATTCACGGGCGTGATTGCGCTGGGTTCACCGGGGTTGTTCTGGCGCGAATCCACGACGTAGAGGAGCTTGCCGTTGGGCGACATCGTCATGGAGAGTGGGAGAGTCCCCACCTTGATCGGACGGCGCGCGGTGCCCGTCGCGAGATCGATCGGCGTCACTGTCGCTGACGTCGTCGACGGGGTCGTGGCGGCGTCAATTCCGTTGAGGACGTACGCCATCTCGCCGTTCGGCGTGATGGCTATGGCCTGGGGAGAGGCACCCACGGCAATCGGCTTGCCCGGTCTGTCGGTCGCCGTGGCGATCGGGATAACGCTGCCCGGCGAGCCCACCTCATCGCTTCCGACAGCCACGACGTAGAGGGTCTTCGATCCCGGTGCGACAGCGAGTGCGACGGGCGACAGCGCGCCGAGCTTGATGGGGCGTTCGGCGACGCCGGTCGCAGCATTGATCGGCGTCACGTCGTGCGAGGCGAGGTTGGCCACGTAGATTGTTGAGTCAAAAGTGACCGATCGAGAGGTGCTCGGACCTGAGGTGACGGAGCCAGCGACGGGCGACGACACGACGCTCGTGAGTGCGCCGACGCCCAAGGCGATCGCGAGTGCCCAGCGACAGGCGCGTTCGGCGGCTCGCGTGCGCGGACTCGGCCCCGCGACCACGTCCACTACGCTGCGCGCCCGTGACCTCGACATTCTTTAACGATAACGGTGGTTTTCCACTTTGAGGTGTCGTTGCATCGATTCGAGAAACTGACGGCGCGGCTTCAAGATACCAGTAACGTGCCGGCGCGCTCCTATCGTCTCGCGCTAGTTGTCGCCACGGCACTGGCGTGTTACATTCCATTCACGCTTGATGCGGCACGATCGCTAGAGCGCTCATTGTGTGGTGGGAGCCACGTGACAGGAGGACCGTCATGATGGTCATCACTTCTGGGAGCCACCGCGCTCGTCGAGTAAGCCAATCGCTCGGGTCGTGCGCCCTCCTCCTTGGCCTTGCGGGGGCCTTTGGCGTGATCGTCGCGCCAGCAAGTGCCCAAGCGACGCCGCCCTCGAAGGCTGCTGTTGGACACACGTCGGCGGGCCGCGAGGCACGACCCCTCGCCTCGTCACTTTGTAGCAAGGTGAGCCCCGCGTCAGTCGCCGCGATTGTCGGCCACTCGGTGCCCGCGCCGATCGCGAACACCATCCACCAGCCGGCGACGGAGAAGAACTTCGGAGTCTCCGGGGTTCTGACGTTATGCTCGTTCGGAACAGAGACAAGCCTCGCCGCGCTCCCCAAGATCGTCGTTCTCGAAATCGAAGTGACTTCGAAGCCAATCACGATGAGCGAGGTCGAGCAAGAGCTCGCAAAGACGTCGACCGCTTCTTCCACGATCAAGATCACCCCGTACTCTGGTCTCGGCGACTCCGCTTTCTATTTTACCGATACCAGCGCAAGTGTTACGGGGCAAGGGATGGAAGTGGTCGCTGGTACAAAGAGTTTCGCGGCGACGGTGTTCGCTAAGAACGTGTCGAAGTCGAAGCTTGCCGCGCTCGCGAAATTGGCCGAGAAGCTCTGAGGGATCTTCGGCTCGCGAACCAGGTTGCAGAGGCACGACCTTTGGATACTCCAAACTCGAAAGCGTGTGGCCCGCGGCGTTACCTCGGGGCTGTGGTGAGCGATTCTGGCCTCGTGTACCCAGCGGCGTCACCAACAATCTCGCACTTTCACGGATAGGTGTAGTAGGGGATGCCCGTCCCGGAACGCATCGAGAAAATACGCATCGACGACTGGTGCGAACAGACCGATACCGAGAGATCCACCAGTTGTATCACGGTCTGGCCCGGTGGGTAGACCCTCAGCGCCGCCGCCATCACACCATGGTTGTCGCACGACGCTCCCGCGTCGAGGACCCCCAAGATTGCGTGTGCGGTGACGCCGCGCTGGAGAGTCACCAGGCTGCGAGTGCCGAAGTGCGCCGCTGGATTGCCGACTTCGTTCCCTCTCTGATTAACGGCCGATACGCCGGGGTAGCCGAACAATGTGCAGGTCTGGTGCCCGATGTTGCTGAATTCCAAGTAGTAGTAGACCGTTCCAGCGGTGCCATTACTCTCCAGGGCCATCCAGACCTCGGTGTTGGCGGCGCGACACGTTGGCGCGATGGCGGATTGAGTGGCAGTAGCCGACGCACCTGACTCGCCCAGGGCGGTGATCGGAAAGAGAAGAACTCCGGCGGCCAGAACGACAACGGCGGCGAGACATCGATCGGAAGCGGCGGGCAGCGCCATGATTCTCCTCCCCGCAGCCCGGAAAAGGCGAGTCTATCGGCCACAATTGCGAAGCGACAATGGGAGAACACGATGTCGCTCGTGCGGCCTGCGTCTTTTGCCTCGCCCCCACCAGGCAGCAGTTGCAGCATTAGTGCTGGGCTACCAGTGGCACGAGTTCGGCGACACCCATTTGATTCTGCCGTAGATTCAGGATTCAACCGACTCGAAAAAAGCAATGGAGTCAGGCAACATTGTCCGAGTCGCCACATTCCTCCGATGAAAGTATTCAGATTTTTGGCGGTTGGAAAAAGTGATTTACGTGCTACCATGTAGCACATGGATCGCATTGGAGTTCGTGAACTTCGTCAGCACGCAAGTCGCTATCTCGCGCGAGTCGCTGATGGTGAGTCGATTGAAGTCACGGATCGTGGCCGTCCCGTTGCGCTACTTGTGCCGACAAAAGATGATCCGTGGGAAGAATTGCTCGCGAGCGGACAGGTGATCGAAGCAACCGGAGTAGGGAGCGTGCTCGACGAGCGGCCTGCGAACTTCGGAATCGCGGCGTCAGAACAATTGTCAGCACTGCGAGATGATGAACGATGAAGTTGTATTTGGACTCTTCCGCCGTCGTCAAGCTGGTCCAAACGGAGATTGAGTCAGACGCCTTGAGGCGATTCTTGCGACGTTACCGTACCGATCAGTTTGTGACGAGCACGCTGGCCCGAGTTGAAGTTGTCCGTGCCGTCGCGGATGGTGGAATTCGGGCAATCGAGCAGGCACGTCGCCAGTTAACTCGGCTCGATCAGATTATTCTTGGAATTGCCGTGCTGGACCGAGCTGCGGCATTGTCGCCCGAGTCGAAACTGAGAAGCCTTGACGCAATCCACCTCGCTTCGGCGCAGGCGATAGGAACAGAACTCCGAGCGGTCGTCACGTACGACGCACGAATGTCGGAAGCCGCCGAACGTCTCGGAATGGTCGTCGCGGCGCCCAGCCCCAGCCGCTGAGTGTCGGCGCGTGCTCCATTGGTAACAATGTGCGGGGAGTGGAGTCGATCGAACGGAGATCAGTAAAGCAGGGGCGCACGGCCCGGCCTCGTCGGCCTGCGAAGCATAGATAATCAAGTTATGCTCCGCAACAATTGCTCTGGCGGTACCAGGACCCAGCGGGGCACTTCAAGGTCGGAGGGATTCACATGATCCACGCCATGAAGCTCACGCGCAACTGGTACTCGGTGAAATGGGGCGTACCCGCAGTGGCGGCCGTTGCGCTTCTGTCGGGGGGAATGACGGAGTTCGCCCCCACCACCGCGGGCGCCTCGGGCACTGTTAATACATTCACCTTCAAGGGCGCCTACAGCGGTACGCTGAAATTGTCACCCTCGTCCTTCAATTGTTCTTACGGGAAGACCTACAGCGGGAAGGGGTATCTCGTCACTCTTTCGCACATGAGGGGGACCATCAAAGGGGCGGGGTCGGGTCCTTGGGCCATGACGATCATTTTCCCCAAGCAGGGAACGACCCACGTGGACAAAGCGGACGTTAAGTCGTACTCCGACGGGTCGTTCCAGAGCAGTGGATCCCGGATCGTCGCCTTTCTCGAGATGTCGGGCACCGTAACGTACAACGGCTCAAAGGGCTCTCTTCATCTCACAGTTGAGCACCACGTGGTCGGCAGCACTGTGTACCAGGGCGTAGCCACGGTCACGGGGAGCTGGAGCTGCTAGCGGGTTGTGTGAAGCGGTGCACCGTCGGGAATCTCCAGGTGCACCCACAAGCGGGCGCATAAAGCGGCAATATCGTCGAGGTGCAGAACGCCGTGATGCTCGTTGACCGGGTCCGCGACTGTGAGAGAGAATTAGGGGACATCCACTTAGTGCATGACCCGTAGTCACAAGAGTCCGTTACGCGCTGGCGTTGGATTGCCATTCTCGAACTCTCGACGGTCGTTGCGGACTAGCTGGAGAATTTCTACATCGCCGAGCGTGAATACAGGTCGCTCAGGATTCCTGACCCCGGATGAGATCGAGAATCTACGCGCGATTCCGCCCAGCACCTACGACTTGCTCACGGCACCATTTAGCGCGGTGATGGCGCCACGAGAGCCCAAGGATAAAACGACTTCACGAGCGTCTAAGTATGCAGTTCGGAAACGGGTATTTTGTCCGAGATCACCAAATATGTCGTCCACTTCCAGGAACGCCCCGGGTGTGCTTCTCTCGGCGCGAACGGCCGCCGATAAACGGTCAACACGAACGTCCTGGATCGTTATTGGCCGACCCTGCTCGTCACTGCCCTCCAAGTAGACACTCCATGCAGCGATGATTAGAGCGACGTAGGCGATGGAGCCACCGTTTTTTAGCTGATCGCGTAGCACCGGCAGGATGAATTTTGGGATTCGTTCGGATCCATCGACCACCTGGCGCTCTAGCGTGTCGGCAATTGCCGTACTGGAGAATCGCTCCAGCAATTCGCGTCGGTAGTCGTCGATGTTGATACCAGGAACGGGCTGCAAACTAGGTGTTGCCTCGAATGTCATGTACCCCATTAGGAACGTGGCAAAAGGCTCATCTCGGCAAACATCATGAACGTATTCGAATCCTGCGAGTATGCCCAGATAGCTCATGGCTTGATGTGATGCATTAAGTAGGCGTAGTTTCATCATTTCGTAGGGTGCGACGTCGTCGACGATCTGAACTCCCACATCTTCGAATGCGGGACGCCCGAGAGTGAATTCGTCTTCGAGTACCCATTGTTCAAACGACTCAGACACGACAGGCCATTCGTCGTCGATGCCGTAGAGATTTGCTACCTCTTCGATGAATTGCTGGCTGGTGGCAGGCGTGATCCGGTCGACCATCGAGTTCGGAAACGAGACCGTGTTAGAGATCCATTGACCAAGACCGGGATCCTTGAGTGTCGCGAACGTCGTGAGCGCAGTTCGAGTAACCACGCCGTTACTTTGAATGTTGTCGCACGACATGACGGTGAAGGGAGCGATACCCATTTCGCGGCGCCTACGGAGCGCCTCAGTGATCAACCCGAACACGGTTTGGGGAACGACACCAGGTGTGAGGTCGTGGGCGATGTCAGGTCGTGAAGAATCGAAGATCCCGGTGCTATCGCTGACGCTATAGCCTCCTTCGGTAATCGTCAGCGAAACGATCCGCGTGTCTCGATGCGCGAGTTTCTTCACCACCGCCTCGGGATCGTCGGGAGCGAACATATATTCAGAAATCGAACCTATGACGGTGGTCGTAGCGACTCCTGATGGCGATTTGACGACGAGCGTATAAAGGTTGTCCTGGTCATGAAGGACGTCGCGCATTCGAACGTCGGCCGCAAGCACCCCAACTCCACAGATCGACCATCCATTGGATTTACCCAATTGAAGCAAGCGATCGACGTACATTGCTTCATGCGAGCGATGAAAACCTCCCACGCCGAAGTGCACGATTCCGCATGATGAGTCGGCGTCCAAGTACGTGGGAACTGTGACGGTTTTTGCGATTGAATCCAAGATAGAAATTGCAAGCTTTACCACGACGTTGGTCTCTCACTTTGTTCGACGGGGGATAGCGCGAGGTCCACTCTGAGAAGATTCATACGTGACCGTGCACACGGACTACCAAGGTTGCATCAACTTCACTTCGATTCGTAGGCGTACTCTTTGCCTACGGTAGCGAGGTTCTTCTGCGTGATGAGTGCATCTCCCGTCTGAATGACCTGTGTGGACTTCGTCCCATTAAGTGCGTCGATGGCTTGATCCACGCCTTGAATGGAGATTCGCGCTGGCTGGTGAGCATCACGCGCCAGCACCGTACCCACCTTGAGCGCCACAAGCTGTCTGGGTTTAGCGTCAAACCCAACGAGCGACGACTTCCCTTGCCTACTCGCTTGGCGAAGTCCGGTGTCACGGGTGAGTGCCTCAACTTCTCCGGAGCGTGCGTCGAAGTCAACGCGATTCAGCGCACGGATGCTGTCGAAACTGCAACTGAGCGCGCGCGCCTCGAGAAGCGGGATGGCTGTGTTGACAGAGTTAGTCATTTCGAGCCCTCGCTCGCGCGCGGTGACTCATTTCGGATCAACGCCGATGGAATGTCCTGCGATCCCTCCGTCGGGCCAATGAGTTTGATGACGAGGTCAGCTCGACTCCTCGTGTTGTTAACGAGAACGCCATTCTTTTGATCGACGGCTTCGACCCAAGCCTTAGCTTCGTCGTGGGTCCGACCATATTCTTTGTGCCGTTCCAACAGGCGGCTCTTGCGGACTTCGTCGGGGACGTCGAGGAACCAAATCTCGTCAATGGCTTCTCTTGCTTTCGGCCACCCATCTTCTTCTAGAAGGAGATAGTTACCTTCGGTGATGACGAGGGGAATCTCCGGGGTGACCGCAACAGCACTCCCGATGGATTCTTCAAGACTGCGATCAAATAATGGCGCGTAGACGGTCTCGGTGGAATCGCGAAGCCTCTTTAATAGAGCCGCGTAGCCGGCAACGTCAAAGGTGTCGGGCGCGCCCTTTCGCGTTGATCTACCGAGTCGTTGAAGTTCATGGTTGGAAAGGTGGAATCCATCCATGCCCACCCCAACCGCATCCGCACCAAATGTCTCGAGGAGTGCGGCGCATAAAGTCGACTTTCCCGCGCCCGGTGCGCCAGTAATTCCAAGGATCCGTCGTTGACCGGGAATGATCATTGAACGCGCGGTATCGATGACTTCTTCAAGCGTCGTGATTCGAGTGGTCTGCGCCGTCGGCATCGATTTCATATCCGAATTTACCGGGTCCATTCATTTCTCCCAATTCGTTGTACCGACCGTATAGGGACTCGCCGTGGTCAGTCCAATGCAACTTGTGTGTGACGGTTTGGGAACCAGTTGGAGCGCCCTTTGATGAGTCCGAAACAATCAGCCGACGAATCATAAGTCGACATGTCATCGGTGTCAATTGTACTTCGATATTGGCTAGGATGGCGGCGATCAGCAATCGTCAGCGTTGAGCGCTAACAATTTCGAAGTTGTGAGAAAGTGAATTGAATGCGATGACTAGTTTCAATGGCCGAACAATTTTGGTGACTGGCGCAACCGGAGGAATAGGCGGGGCAACTGTCCAGCACCTTGTCGCAAAGGACGCGAGGGTGATTGCGAGCGGAAGATCGGAGGAGGCGCTTGCGGTGCTGTCGGCCGAAACCGGAGCGACGCCGCTGGCGTTTGACCTTACGTCCGAGGACAGTGTCAAGAGTGCGTTGGAGGGACTTGACGTGTGGGGTGTCGTCAACTGCGCGGGTTACGGCGGCGAAATCGCAAGTCCCGCCGAGACGGACATTGATGTATTTGACAAAGTGATTAGCGTAAACACTCGCGGTAGTTTGCTCGTGACGAAATATGCGGCGGCGTCAATGATTCGCCTCGGTAACGGCGGCTCAATCGTCAATGTTTCGAGTCAGGCCAGCCTTGCGGCGCTATCGGGACATATATCGTACGGCTCTTCCAAAGCAGCGTTGGACAACATTACGCGGGTGTCCGCCTTGGAGCTTGGCAAGTACAACATCCGAGTCAACAGCGTGAATCCGACCGTCGTTATGACACCCATGTCGGCATGGTATTGGGGTCGACCTGAGATTGAGGTACCGTTTCTGGACCAAATGCCACTACATCGGTGGGCAACCGTGGACGAAATTGCGGCCCCGATCACGTTCTTATTGAGTGATGATGCCTCGATGATCACTGGAGTATCACTACCCATTGATGGCGGATATACGGCGCGTTAGCGTCGGTGCGTCGGATTGTTTGCCGGTGGAATTCTTTTCCTAGGTTACGTTCAGAGCGCGTTCGCAATCGCCCGTTCGAATGATTCGGTGGTGGGAATTTAGGAGACCTCTGGAGCATCCCCGTCACTTCTTGTCGAGGAATGCCATTTCACCCGAGAAGTAGACGACGCCCTTTCGATCAGGTTCACTCCTAAGACCGTGCGACGTTTGAATCTCTTGGACGGCGAATCAATTCGAGCGAACAAGCGCACGGCGGCCGCTCGGCCGAGTTGGGCGGGATCTTGATCCAATACGGTGACCGATGGGTTCAGCGACGAAGCCATCGGAAAGTCTCCGAAACTTACGAGTGCGATATTCGTTCGTTTCAACCGCTGCAGCGCGGGAACAATCTCGATTGACGTCCTTGAGTTGGAAGAAAATATTGCCGACGGTATTTTCGACGAACGCAGCAATTCTCCTAGCCGTTCACTCGCTTCCTCCGGAGGTACGAGTAACAATAAATCGTCATCGAATGGTATGCCAGCCGTCGCGAGCGCTTCACGATACCCTTCCAGTCGCCGCCGCGTGGTGATCACATTCTCTGAGTCACCGACGAATGCTATGGCCTGATGACCGCGTTCAACGAGGTGAGCGACCGCCGTAATTGCCCCACCTTCATCATCTTCAATGAACAGGTCGGCTGCGATATTTTGCGGCTCACGGTCAATGAAAACCAGGGGAACACGTTCGAGCCATTTTTTCAGATATCCCTGGTCCGAGCTGATTGGAGCGATGATGAGCCCATCCATTTGACGATGAAGAAGAGTCTCGACGATGACTTGCTCTCGTGAGGGCTCGTCTCCCAAACTGGTCACCACGATCGAATACCCTTTGGTCTGCGCGATTTGGTCGACTTCGCGAATTATTGACGCGAAGAAGGAATCGGCGATGTCGGGAACTGCAATTCCCACTACCGATGCTCTTCCCTCGCGGAAAGTACGAGCCAACATATTGGGAATGAAGTTCAACTCTTTCATCGCCACCTCGACACGTTCGCGGGTGGCCTTCGAGACGTGGGGATCATTGTTGAAAACACGAGATACGGTCTTGGCACTTACTCCTGCGCGAAGCGCGACGTCATGCATTGTCGTCACAATCAGAACCTTTCGAATCTTCCCGATCGAGGGATGTGCAAAGACTCGCCGTTGACGTAATTCGTCACAGGCTCGACATTGGTCGTAGTGCCACAAGTGCCCTGCGTTGCGATCAACGTCTGTCGACGTCAATCCAGACGCACTTCATTGTTGTAAAAATGTTGTTAACCACCATGGATAATACCGATACGCGACCCCAAGAGCACATATTTTTGACATCGATGACATCGTTCGACTATTTTATGGCGTGAACCCACGTGAACTGCGTGCAAATGGCAGTGCAAAAGGTCCATCGAAGCAGGTAATCGCGCCGTTTGCCTTCGATGTTTAAGAACGGCGACGAGTAAGCGCTATCAGGAGTTCGTCAATGAATCGAGTAGTTGTTCGTCCAGATGAAATTGCCATCATTGACGTTCAGAAACCAGAACCGCTGGCAAACGAGGTGCTCGTCGAGATGACGGTCACGGGAGTGTGTGGCTCCGACACGCACGCCGCAGCTGGACATCACCCCTTCGTCCCCCTTCCCTATTTCCCCGGACATGAGGTCGTGGGAATTGTCCGCCAAGTTGGAAGCGACGTGACGACCACAAAGGTCGGGGATCATGTGACGGTAGAGCCCACGCTTCCGTGTTGGACTTGCAAAATGTGCACAACTGGTCGTTCCAACCTGTGCGAGAGTCTGCGCTTCTTCGGATGCGGCTACGACCAGGGTGGCATGGCCGATTATTTCACGATAGGGGCCGATCGAATCCATTTAATTCCGGCGGGAATGTCGGACCTCGAGGCCGCATTGATAGAGCCACTTTCCACCCCAGTCCATGCTGTGCGACTGAGCGGTGATCTGCGTGACAAGGCCGTCGTCATCATTGGTGCTGGCACGATTGGTTTGTTGACCCTTGCGGCTGCGCGATATGCGGGAGCGAAAACAATCGTCATGTCCGACGTACTGGCGAGCAAACGAGATCGTGCCCTACGTCTCGGAGCGGACGCCGTCGTCGACGCACGTCGAGACGACGCCGTTGACGCAATCCGATTGGAGTTGGGAGAAAGTGCGGATGTCGTATTTGACTGTGTGTCCATCCAGTCGACCGTGGACCAAGCCATCAGACTCGCGATGAAGGCCGGCACAGTGATGATCGTTGGCGTACCGGCGAAGCCCGTCGTCGTCGCACTTCCCGAGATTCAGGATCTTCAACTGCGTATCCAAGGCAGCGCTACGTATATGCCCGAAGACTACGACAAGGCAATGGAGATCATCGCTGCCGGAAAAGTACGTGCCGAGGATTTCATCACATCGCAATACCGACTGGTTCAAGCTGCTGACGCATTCAAAGCCGCGGCAGCGGGTGAAGAGGTCAAGGTAGTTCTCACTCGAGACGTCGAATGAGGTCGCGCAACGCGTGTCGCACAAAGACGAAACAACATCTCCTAACGCACGTATGACCGATTCAAGATTCTCCCAGTGCGCTGCCACCAAGGACCACGGCGTTGCTGTCGATGATGCACCGAAGACTGGAAATCATAATGACTGATCAAAATAGCGGACAGCGATTGGCCACCCTCTCGGACTCGTCACTTTCATCGCTCACTACGACAGCGTCATTGCCGGGTTACGACCGATCTGGCGTTCGAGTGGGTATCGCGCACTTTGGCGTCGGGAATTTTCACCGCGTCCACGAAGCTGTCTACATCGATCGTTGCCTGCACCTCCTTGATCACGAAGGATGGGGGATCGTTGGAATCGGGATCAGCGACAGTGAGGACGCCATTACGAAAGCCGAGACCTTCAATCGGCAGGACGGACTCTATACAGTCACTGAATTCGCGCCCGATGGAACATCCCAGTCGCGAATTATCGGTGCAATGAAGGGTTACCTACACGCTCCCTCCAATCCCGAGGCAGTTCTCAATCAACTGGCTGACCCAGAACTTCGAATCGTGTCGCTCACGATTACCGAAGGTGGATACCTAATCGACTTGTCATCAGGGCGCTTTCTGCTGGAACACCCGGACATCCAGTACGACCTAGAAAATGAGTTTCCGCGCACCGTCTTCGGCTTCATCGTGCGCGCACTGGCTCGACGACGCCACAATGATCTCGCTCCATTCACTATTGTTTCGTGCGACAATCTGCGACGCAACGGGGACACAGTTCGCAAAGCAGTTCTGGCGGTCGCTGACGCTCTCGACTCAGGATTGGCCACGTGGATTGATGAGCGCGGCGCCTTCCCTAATTCCATGGTCGATCGAATTGCGCCCTACGTGACGCCGGCCGATCGGGTGCGACTGAATTCGAATACCGCAGTGGACGACGCGGTACCCGCAATGAGCGAGAGCTATCTCCAGTGGGTAATTGAGGATCGGTTTTCGTGTGGTCGGCCGGATTTCGCCCGCGCGGGCGTCGAGCTACGTGACGACATTGAGCTGTACGAGACGACAAAGGGTCGCCTGCTCAATGCGTCTCACGTGCTGCTCTCCTACCCATCGCTACTTCTCGGCCACCGCCTCGTGCATGATGCTCTTGCGGACGAGCGCGTACGCAACCTGATCGACGTCTTCATGACGCGTGACGTGATCCCGCTTCTGCGTCCCCCCGACGGGGTTTCGCTGAACTCGTATAAGGACACCCTGATCGAGCGTTTTGCAAACCCGGCCGTGGGTGATCAACTCATCCGCATCGCAACAGACGGATCGGCAAAAATACCCGTGTTCCACTCAGCCACGATCGAAGAGCTCATTGAGCGCGGCGCAGACATTAGACGGGAGGCTTTTTTGCTGGCGTGCTATCGGAAGTATCTGGACGGAGTTGATGATGTGGGGGTCGCTATAGAGGTCAATGAGCCCTCCCTTGGCGAGGAAGATCGGCGCGAGATTGACGCCCCGGACGGCTTGG
The DNA here is from genome assembly GCA_036509795.1 of Acidimicrobiales bacterium. Lineage (GTDB taxonomy): Bacteria > Actinomycetota > Acidimicrobiia > Acidimicrobiales > RAAP-2 > RAAP-2. The sequence continues at coordinate 119,843 of DATCEX010000004.1, read as the reverse complement.
GGCTCTTGCGGATTAGTGCGTTCGCGAGCCTGAACCTAACGGACCACCTGATCTTTTCGACAAATTATCTTCGCTTTGGCGAATTACTCAATCAACAAGGCGCCGCGAAGACCATTGATGAAGTTGTGGCGAATTGATTCGTCGAACAAGCATCATTGGGCGATGATGCGAGCCGCCTCAAAATTTCAGCGGCGAACTTCCTTCTCGTACGCACTGGGAAGTTGTGGTGAGCAGCGATCATCGGTGCCATGGCGAATCGACCTCAGCGCGAGGCCTATCACGCAAGTGATCAGCGTCTTTCGCGGGGCTCTCATCGCCGGGCTCGTGTTCCCCTCGGAATCATGAGACGTGAAGGGTGCTCCGCGAGGAGGTGAACTCTAGGCTGTAGGCAGTCGCGAGTTAGCGAAGCAGGTGTGCAGTATCCGTAGTTTCGTCACGTCGCCGACGGTGGTCGGCGTCAGAAAGTGGGTTCATATGTTGAATATTGCCGAACTTCTCGAGCCGACCCCGTCGCCGTTGTGGAAGTTGGTCAAGCAGGCGGGAGTCAACGAAGTCGTCAGTCTGCTCGACGGAGCAGAGCAGAATTGGCGCTGGCCACGTGGTGAGGGATCCCAAGACTACGTTCCGACGCCCTACGCCGTGGCCCCCAAGGGCGAGCGCCCCTGGGAGCTGTCGGCTCTCACGAGGATGCAGGAGCAGTACCGCGAGTACGGGCTCGAACTCGTCGTGATCGAGGACACCGCGCCGATGGACGCCATCCGTCTAGGCACCCAGGGCCGTGACGAGGCGATCCAGTGGGTGGCCGATCAGATTCGCGCCATGGGTCAACTCGGTATCCGGACTCTCTGCTACAACTGGATCGCCATCGCAAGCTGGGCGCGCACGAACAACGACATCGTGCTGCGCGGTGGAGCGCTCACCTCGGGCTACGACGACGAGATCATGCAGCACGCGAGGCCCCTCATCGAACCCGGCAGCATCACTCACGAGCAACTCTGGAACGCCCACGAGTATTTCTTGAAGGCCATCGTTCCCGTGGCCGAGGAGTCGGGCGTGCGCATTGCGCTGCACCCCGATGACCCACCCATCCCCTTCGTGCGCGGCGTGCCGAGGATCATGGGTTCTCCCGAGGCCTTCGAACGAGTCCTGTCCTCGGTGCCCAGTCCCAACAGCGGCATCACCTTCTGCCAGGGCAACTTCGCCCTGATGACCAACGACGTACCGGGACTCATCCGCCAATTGGGTCGCGACGGGAGGATCTTCTTCGCCCACTTCCGCGACGTCAAGGGCACCGCCTCGAAGTTCTACGAGACCTTTCACGACGAGGGTCCCACAGACATGCTCGAGTGCATGCGCGCTTACCAGGACATTGGCTTCGACGGCGTGCTGCGGCCCGACCACGTGCCAGCACTTGAGGGCGACTCCAACGCTTCCTTCGGATACTCCTCGATGGGTCGGCTCCTCGCCGTTGGATACATGACGGGTCTGCGCGAAGCTGTCTTTGGGGAAGCTGCTTGACCCACGATGCGTGATCCGTTAGACCGGTTGCGGGAGTCCGTCATCTCGACGCGGCCTGGTTGCGTCGCGACCCCGCGGCATCGAGAGATGTACCGCAGCACGATGCGCACGACAGATGAGTAATAAGTAGTCGAACGCGAAGATGGCCGCGCGGTAACCGAGAGAGGGCGTGCGGACGAGTCTGCACTTGCTGGTGGGCTAGCGCTACATGGTTCTGGTCATCGTGGCGCCTCGACCGAGGATTACTCGAAGCGCGGCGTAGCGTCCGCGTGCAGTCCCGTCACCGCGCGCGTGTCGTGGAAGAGTGTCGCATTGATCACGATCTCACGGCTCTCGCGCGGGGCGAAGATAACACCGGGATGACCTGTCGCCCGGGCGTGGGTCATCCCGTGTCCGGGAATCGTGGTAGCCGGTTCGACTGCGAGGGCGTAGGCGCGCTGGAACCAGGGCCACCCCGATCCCGAGTGGACCTCCTGCCATAGCCAAGCCTTGTCAAAGATCTTCCCCGACCAGCTAAAGACGACGCCCAGTTTCCGCCGCGGATTGGTGATCGCAAAGTAGGGCTCGTCGAGGTCGGTGAGGTAGGCGAGCACCGCGCGCGGCCGGTCCGGACCCGGGATGACGCGAAGGTCGATGGCTTGGCCGTCGGGGGTGTGCGCGATCGGCCAGGTGTGGTGAGAGTTCGCGGCCAGTAGGGTGCCCGGGCTGAGGTCGTCGGCGACCACGGTGCGAAAGCCCGTGGAGAGGAGGCATCCCTCTTCGAGGAACGGCGCACCGAAAGCCGGGTGGTGCGACCACATGACCTCGAGTTCCTCGTCGGAATCGTTGGTCACCCGCTCGCGCAGCGTAAAGCTCGCCCCCCGGACTTCGACCTCGCGGATCACGCTGAGCGGCACCGAGAAGAGATCGGTCCGCAGGGTGGCGCGGTCGTCGCTCGCGTCGACGACCTCCCACGGCACGAGGGCTGCCTCGCCGTGGTAGCCCCACGGTGTGCCATTTTCGACGCACTCGTCGCCACCGTTGGGCAACAGCACCTGCCACCCACCGGGGTAGGCCTCCATCCATCGTTGCATCGAGTCGGCAGAGCGCAGCCATGGTCCGGACTCACGAACCCCCCACGGGGATTTGAGCATGACGTCCACACCAGTGGCGACGTCGATCATCTCGTAGATGTCGGCGCCCTTGTCGGGCAGGAGCGTCACCGTCATCTGGCCGCTGCCCAGAGTTAAGAGCCGAGACTCGTGCGGTCGCGGCGCGGAGAGAGTCATGGTCGTTCTGCGCCGAAGCGCACGCCGGCGGCTCGCGCACCGAAGTCGTGGCGAGAAGTCATCATTGGCGACGATGGTACCTCAGATCGAACTGAGAAGCGTGACCAAGAAGGACCAGATTGGAACATTCCCCAGCCGTGTTGTCGACGACGGATTCAACTGATCGTCGCCAGATCGCCACCTTCAGACCCGCCTCGACGAATGTTGCGTTTCACTGTTGATTCCTGCCAGATTACGATCGCGCGAGCACGGGTCCATGGCGAAAGCCACGTTGACGCACCCGGACGACGCTCGCATTCGAGTGGTCGCCGCAGCGACGATTGATCGAATTTGAACCACGCCGAGGTGATCGCCTCGAAGGGATCAAGTTATCGACTTTGCGAATCGAGATGAAAAAAATCTTTCATCGACAACGCTCGGAGCCGTGAAGAATAATGACAGCGGACTGACTCAATTTTCGATGAGAGTTTTGGCTCTGTTGACAATGAGCGTTGACGCGATGGACATCAAATGACGGTACGTCGCGCGTGGTCGTGCGTTGAGGCTTCGCTGAATTCTCGTTGAGTCATCTGATCGGAATTCGTGGCGAGCAATTGGGAGCCCGTCGAGAGTTCGCAGTGCGGCGAGAAGCGAGAAGATTGTGTTCGAGAGGCCCGTGAGTTCTGGGACGATCGCAATGCAGTTGCCTCGGTGATCATTCGATTCGTCCGGTCCGGTTGGACACCGATTTATCTAGAGTGCAGCTGAATCTGCCGGCAAGCGTGCCCTGTTCACTCTGCATCGGCAGCCCGACACGTAGTCAACTTTCGCGTACGCGGACAACTGGGGGGTCGTTTCATTGTCCCCCGTCGGTCTCGGTACGTGAGTAGTATTTTTCCTGATAAAGACCACAAAGACGTAATTGAACATTTTTTAATACGGTCATTGACAACCATGTCAATTCTGTCTTATTGTGACAACGGTTAGTGCATTGCGGTAAAGACGTTACGGACGAGGCCCGAAGTGAGTGGTGCTCGGACGTCGCGAAAGTTGTGGGGGGAAACTGGTGACGGTAACGGAGTCAGGTGGGGGATCGTCTCATGGCGCGCCCATCATTGAGACCAAAGGTATTTCCAAGCAGTGGGGGAGCGTGCACGCTCTCCACGAAGTGGATTTCGCTGTCTACCCTGGCGAGGTCGTCGGGATAGTCGGCGACAACGGTGCTGGCAAGTCGACGTTGATCAACATCATCGCGGGGGCCCTTCACCCGACCACGGGGTCGATCTTCGTCGACGGCAAGGAAGTCCATTTCAAGACGCCCACCGATTCACGCGACGCTGGCATCGAGACCGTCTACCAGGACTTGGCGCTCGCTCCGGATCTGAGCATCTGGGCGAACCTGTTCCTTGGTCGCGAGATCACCAAGTCGGGTCCCCTCGGTTGGATCGGTTGGTTGGACCGCAAGGCCATGATCGAGCAGGCAGTCAAGGACCTGGACCGCACCCAGATTCGCATCTCGTCGGTGAATCAGCGCGTCGGCCGGCTCTCGGGCGGGCAGCGCCAAGCGGTGGCCGTTGGTCGCGCAATAGCTTGGGGATCGCACGTTGTCCTCATGGACGAGCCCACCGCTGCGCTGGGCGTTGAGCAGCAGGCGAGGGTCGCCGAACTTATCCGCACGGTGGCGACCCATGGCGTGCCCGTGGTTCTCATTAGCCACAACCTTCCCCAAGTGCACGCTGTGTGCGATCGCATCATCGTGTTGTTCCGAGGTCGCATCGTGGCCGAGGTGCGCCCCCAGGATGCGTCCATCGATGAAATTGTGAGTTACATCACCGGCTCCTCGACGGTGAAGGCGGCGGAGTAAGACATGGCACTCGCAGGGACAAAGAAGAAGCCCGAAGTCGGTGTGGGCGTCGCGCGTGACGAGGAAGCCAAGGAATCGTTGTTCCAGGAGTTCCTGGGTCGCATCGGTCAGTTCTGGACTCTCGGAGTATTGGTAGCCCTCATTATCCTCTTTGGCACCATCGCGCCCGACATGTACACCGAGGCCGCGTGGAACTCGACGTCGAGTTACGCGGTGGAATACCTGATCCTGGCGGTGGGTGAGACCTTCGTCATCCTCACCGGCGGCATCGACCTGGCAGTGGGAGCGACGATGGGCTTCTCGGGGATGGCCGGGGCCTTGGTGATGTCCAACTTGCTGGCTAACGGCGCGAACCAAACCGAGGCCACGATCTTGGGTATCGCCATGATGCTTGTGGCGGGAATGGCCATCGGTTTTGCCAACGGTCTGATCATCACCAAGTTGAAGATTCCGCCCTTCATCGTCACGTTGGGCACGATGACCGCGATCATGGGTGGGACGGACCTGTTGAACAACGGTGGAGAGGTCACGAACCTGACGAACTTCATGGGCTCACTCGGTTCCGACACGTTCCTCAGCGGCTGGCTCAACTATCCGGTCGTAATCGCTCTCGTCGCGGCGGTGCTGGCGTCATTGACCCTGTCGCGGACCAAGTTCGGAATGCGGACGTATTCGATTGGCTCGAATGAGATCGCTGCGCGTCGCTCCGGTATCCACGTAGATCGTCATCTAATCAGGGTCTACGTCATCTCGGGTCTTATGTCGGGGATTGCCGCAATCTTGATAACTGCGAACCTCTCGTCGGCGAACGCGACCACCGGTACGGCGAACGACAACTTGTACGCCATTGCCTCGGTGATCATCGGCGGCGCGAGCCTCTTCGGTGGACGAGGCACCATTCTCGGCACCTTCATCGGTACGTCCATCATCGCGGTCCTTGAGACCGGATTGGTGTTGGCCAACGTGGCTCCGTTTTGGCAGGAAGTTGCCATCGGGGCGATCATCGTTTGCGCAGTCGCTATTGACCGGATTCGAGTCAAGGCGGGTACCGACTGACAAGACGTGATCGGACGCTGATAGCAAGAGAGCGCGGCAATTGCCGAGCAATCCTCAATTGGGGGGAAACCAAATAATGGAGGCTAAAATGAATACAAGCAGCGGTAAAGCGAGAAGGTTCTCGCGCCGTACTGTGGGCACCGTGGGGGTGGCCGGTCTGATGGCGGTTGGTTCACTCGCCACTATTGCCGCATCGTCGCCGTCGGGAGCGTCAGTATCGTCGCACGCGGCAACGAAATACACCATCGCGTTGATTCCGGGTTTGACAACGGACCCCTTCTACATCACGATGCACAACGGCGCAGCGATCGAAGCGAAGAAGCTCGGCGTCAAGTTAGTGTGGCAGGGCGCCTCGACGTGGAGTACCACGTTGCAGATTCCCGTGGTCAACACGGTGTTGGCGGAGCACCCCAGTGCCCTGATCATTGCGCCGACTGACGTGGTCGCGCTGAAGGCACCGATCAATAAGTTCGTCAAGGCGGGTATCCCGGTCATCACCGCGGACACCACCATCACCGACAAGGCGATCCTGTCCGGGCTAATTACCTCGAACAACTACCAGGGTGGACAATTGGCGGCGGAGACCATCGCGAAGTTGGCGGGTTACAAGGGCCAGGTCGCAGTGGACAACGTTGTTGCTGGTGTTTCGACCACTGACGCGCGCCAGGCAGGTTTCTTGGCGCAGATCAAGACCTACAAGAACATGTCGGTGGCGGCGGTCGAGTACAACAACGACTCTCCGACGTTGGCTGAGTCCCAGACCAAGAACATCGTCTTGAAGTACCCAAAGCTGGTCGGTATCTTCGGTACCAACTTGTACGGTGCTCAGGGTGCCGGTGACGCGATCAAGGCCGCTGGTAAGGCGGGCAAGATCTTCGTGGCCGCGTACGACCCCGAGCCCGCAACGGTGAAGCTGCTTCAAGAAGGTGTCATCAACATCTTGGTGATGCAGCAGCCCGCAGTCGAGGGTGCGGACGCCGTTCAGTACGCCTACGACGTCTTGACCGGTCACAAGTCATTGGTCCCCGCGTCGACCTTGGTGCCCAACGTGATTGCGACGACTGCGAATTCACACAGCCCGTCGGTCACGAAGTACTTCTACCAGTCGACCCTGCAGGGTTAATCGACGCATCCGAGTCGCGGTGAACCCTTTCCCCGATCCCCAACTCGGGGGAAGGGTTCATCCGCAGGACCACGGGCGTCAGTTGCTTCTGAAGGCGGGGTGCGAGGCCGCACTTGGGTACTTGGTACGGCCTCAATAACCACTGAAGAATTGCGAGGAGAGATGAAGTACCCGATGACTGACCGGTTGCATCTTCCAGAGTCGACGGTACTGATAGTCGCGGGTCCCGCCGCGAGCGGGAAGACCACCTTCGCGACTTCCCTGGCATTTCGTCTCTCGTATTCATTGTTTGATCTCGACCAAGTGACGGGTCCGCTGGTGTCGTACGTGTTGGCGAGTCGCGACGAACCCGAGCACGCCCTCGACGAAGGACCGGGGATGGCCTTGCGCGACGCGCGTTACGCATCACTAATGAGCGCGGCGTCGGCCAATATCTCCGTCGGTCGTCACGTGGTGATTGCCGCTCCCTTCACCAAGGAAGTCTCCGACGCCGAGGCGTGGGAGCGGATGCTCCAGACCTGGGTGTACGGTGACAACCCCATTCGCCGTTCGGTGCGTGTCGAATTGTTGTACCTCCAATGTCCTGAGTCGGTGTTGCGCGAGCGTCTCGCGCGCCGCGGCGAAGCCCGCGACCTCTTGAAGATCGCCGGCGCAGTCGAGTCTCACGGTATGGCTCCGACGGTGGCGTTTCACGCCGTGGACGGTTTGAGTGACGCCGAGGCACAAGTTGATGCGCTCCTCTCTCGACTCTCGCCGCAGATTCCGCAGATTCATTTTCCCTTAAGGGCGCCGCATGCTGATAGTTAATCCAAATATCTGCACTGATCGAACGATCGAGATCGAGGAATTGCTGGTCGGTCACGTCCAACGCCCCCGAAGCGGCGCCACGACGTTAGGCGGCAAAGGGGTGAACGTGGCCAGGGTTGCCAGGGCCTTCGGGTCGCGCGCAGTGATCGTCACGTTTCTCCCTTCACACGACGAGGTCCGTTTGGCTGCGCTAGCCCAAGACGAGGGAGCGACGCTGACGGGCGTCTCGGTCCAGGGTGAGGCGCGTGGGGCCACAATCATCCTCGAGGATTCCGGGCGCGTCACCGTCTTGAACGAGCCGGGCGCGAGAGTGACCACGAACGACTGGGAAAAATTGCTCGTGATGGTCCAGTCGCACTTCGACGCGAATTCCACTGTGGTGTGCTCTGGAAGTTTGCCGCCGGGCTCTCCCGCCAATTCCTACGGCCGTGTCGTGGAACTAGCCCGTGACCGAGGGGTGCGCAGCGTCGTCGACTCCTCCGGCGAGGTCCTCGATGAAGCGATCAAGGCGGGTGCCGATATCGTGAGTCCGAACCTGTCCGAGGCTGAGACATTGTTGGTCGGAGGTAGACCCGAGAACGTCGATCCTTCGGGCCCTGACGTTGTCGACCGTGCGGCCCGCGCCGTCACGGGTCTCATACAGCGTGGAGCTCGTCACGCCATTGTCAGTGTCGGCAGTCACGGTGCGGCGTTCGACACCGACGGCCGCGTGGCGTGGTGTGCGGCACCGGTGGTGAACGTGCTCAACCCCATCGGTGCGGGTGACTCACTCGTTGGTGGCATGGTGAAAGCCCTCGAGGATGGTCAGTCCTGGGAGGACGCCGCTCGTTACGGGATCGTGACGGCATCAGCGTCGTGCGAGGATCGCTTGGCCGGAGGCGTCGATCTAGCGAGGGTTCGCACCCTGGCGATGGGACTGGCTCCGCTCCACGTGCTCGATTCGTATCTACTGCCCAAAGTTGTCGCATGAAATCTACCACGACGCTTCAAGACGTCGCCGAATTCGCGGGGGTCAGCGCCAAAACGGTGTCGAGAGTCGTCAATGGGGACCCGGCGGTCACCGAGAAGACGGCGAAACGAGTCCGCAAGGCGATCGTCACGCTCGACTTCACCCCCAACCCGCACGCGAGGTCCCTGCGTACTGGCCGTGACCAGACCATCGCCTTGATCGTCGATTCGATCAGCGACCCTTTCTTTGCCGCCCTCGCCGAGGCTGTCGAAGAGGTCGCTCGTAACGCGGGACTGTTCCTCATTGTCGCCAACGCTGGCGACTCGGCCGCCCGCGAGAGGAAGGTGGTCGAGAGTCTCCTGCGCCGTTCTATCAGTGGTCTCATCTTGGTGCCGTGTCTCTTGAGCTACGAGACACGCAACTCGCCGCTGGGAACCAATGGCGTCCCGGTCGTCTTCGTCGACCGACCCTCGACGGACATGGATGCTGACACGGTGCTGGTGGACAACGCCGAGAGCACTCAGCGCGCCGTGGCGCACTTGATTGCGCACGGTCATCGGCGAATCGGCTTCGTGGGCACCGCGATCGACCGATTCACCATCCGTGAGCGACTCTCCGGATATTGCGCCGCACTCGAAGCGGCGGGCCTCGCTTTCGACCCTGAACTCGTCGTCAATGGTCCCTACAAGGCTCCCGTCGAACTGTTCCACGTGGACGAACTCTTGAACGGTCCCGACCCGGTCACCGCAATCTTCTCGGGGGACAACGTGAGTTCGCTGAGCGTCGTCAGTTTGTTGCACCAGAGCGCGCGAGTGGACGTGGCCTTTGTTGGTTTTGATGATTTCCTGGTGTCCGAAGCGCTCATACCGCCGGTCACCGTGGTCCGTCAGGACCCGGTGCTCATGGGTCGCACGGCCGCGGAGATGTTGATGCGGCGAATCGCCGGGGACAAGAGTCCACCCGCTCACGTCATCCTGCCCACGAGTTTGATCGTGCGGGGCTCGGGAGAGATCCGACCACCCGTGTCGTGCGCCGCCGGACCGGTGAACGAAAGTCGACTGCAGAGGAGAAACCATGGATGATATTGCCCGCCGCGACCAGGCCCGTAGGGGTCTCGGTCCTATCGCGAGGCCTGACGGCACCTTGGCCATCATCGCGATGGATCAGCGCAACACCCTGCGCAGGATGTTCGAGGCGGTTAACCGCCCCACTACAGATGATGAGGTACGTGAGTTCAAAGTCGACGTGACGTCCGGTCTCAGTCCGCTGGCCAGTGCCGTCCTCCTTGACCCGGAATTCGGGGTTCCCGCAGTGAAGGAAGCCGAAGCGATGGCCCCGGGTTGCGCGTACCTGGTGGCGGCTGAACCGTCAGAGCGAGCGTCCTGGAACGGCGAGCCTCGCGCAGGACGTGACCCATTGCGAGACGCGCAGAGGATCAAGGACATGGGGGGCGACGCACTCAAGTTCTTCGTGCAGATGCGACCGGACCGTAAGGTCGGCCCGGGCGAGCCCGACCTCATTGCCGAGGTGGTGGAAGTGGTCACTGCGGTGGTCGAGGACTGTCGCGCCGTGGGCATCCCATCTGTCATCGAGAGTCTGCTGTACTCGCTGCCGGGTGAAGATCCGCTGAGCCCGCGGCGCCGGGCCGAACTCATCGTGGAGTCCGCGCGCATCTTGGACGGCTGCGGGTCGGACCTGCTCAAGCTCGAGTACCCCAGCGACGCCGAGGGCTGTCGCGCGGTGGCCGATGTGGTCACCGGACCGTGGGCGATGTTGTCGGCGGGGATGCCCCTCGAGGATTTCTTGACGGCAGTACGCACTGCGTGTGACGAAGGTGGTGCGTCGGGCTTCATCGCGGGTCGCGTGTACTGGAAGGAAGCGGTCGCCATGGAGGGCGATGCCCGCCGAAGTTTCCTCGGTGGCGAAGCGCGCCAGCGCCTCGAGAAGTCACTGCAGGCGATGGAAGGACGCGCACGCCCATGGACCGACTTCACCCCCGCGGAACATCCCAGTTAGGCCGTTCGATCGGCCTATTGCTCGGCATCGACATCGGTTCGACCATGACGAAGGTTGGGGTGGTCGGTGTCGACGGGAGCGAACTCGTCCAGGTGGCGGAGCCGACGCCGTGGCAGCGCAACTCGACCGGGGGGCACCTCCTCCCGGAGGAGTTGTTGGCCGCCGTGACTCGTTGTGCGGTTGCCGCGATCGAACAGGCCCCGACGGGTGACTTCATCGGTGTCGGAGTGACGAGCATGGCCGAGACGGCCATCTTGCTCGATCGAAGGTCGTCGCCCGTCGGACCCGCCGTCGCCTGGTACGACGTGCGTGCCCGTGGCGAGTTCGCCGAGCTCAAGCGCGACCTCGGGGCTGACGTCGTGGCCCGGACAACCGGACTGGCGACCTCGCAGATACCCACGATCGCCACGGTCAAGTGGTTGCGCCGCAACGTCGACCAGTCGCGCGAGGCCGTCTCCTTCGTCGCCGTGGCCGATTGGATCGTGAGTCGGCTATGTGGCGAAATCTTCGCCGAACTGTCTCTCACGTCGCGGACCGGTGCGCTAGCTATCAGAGAACGTCAGTGGTGGAAGGACGCCGTCGAGTGGGTCGGGATGGATGCGGTCCATCAGCCGCCCCTACGTCAGGCGGGTACCTCTTTTGGCACCGTGACCGCGGAGTTCTCCGGTCTCGAGCGGCTTCGCGGTGCGGTCGTAACGAGCGCGGGGCACGACCACCTTTGTGGATCCATCGGCGTCGGAGTGAACCACGCCGGCAGTGTCATGGACTCGTGCGGAACCGCGGAGGCGTTAGTGCGACCCGTGCCCTCGTCCGTGTTGTCAGATGTCTCTCAAGGTCATTCCATGGGCATCGAGGTCGGGTGGCACGTGATTCCTGATCACTTCGCTCTTATCGGTGGACTCTCGCTCGGACTCAATCTGCTGCCGGTACTTGAGACCCTCGGCGTGGAGAGCCGACACGGTCAGACGCCACTCGATGCGGGGGCCCTGGCTCTGCTTCGAGAGTCTCCGGACGGCGGTGAGCAGGTGAATCCAGTGTGGGCGCTGCGCGAGCGACTCGACGTCGCGGAGATGATGCGCGCCCATCAGGGTGAGTCACCTGAGGAGATCTGGCTCAATGCCATAATGACCTCCGCCCTTGGATACCACCAGCTCCTGAGTGGTTTGGTGGAGATGGGTGGCCCCGTGGACGAGGTTCGCGTGAGCGGCGGATGGTCACGCAATCCCGTGTTGCGCGTACTCAAGTCACGGGTATTTCCTAAATTGTCCTATCCGGTGGTCACGGAATCCGGAATCCGTGGCGCAGCGTTGCTCGCCGCGATGGCGGCGGGGGTTTACGCGGGCCCGCTTGATCTCCCCGGGCCTCGGCTGGATGACCACAGTCTCGACCACGCAACAACGTTGCCTCAGACGACGTAATGGAAATGGAGAAATATCTAATGACGCCCGCTGAACGACCCTGGTCCGCTCCGGCGGCCACGGTCTACGCTGCCTCCTCCTCTACGTCGGCCTCGAGCGGCAAGACGTATCGTTTGGGAAGGATCTTCGGACGCGATGGGCGCACTCTTATTCTTCCCGCCGACCACGGGACGATGCTTGGCCGCGTGTCCGGCCTCGAGGACCCGATCGAACTGGTTCGCACGTTCCTGCCCCTGGCCTGCGACGGATTTCTGCTGGGCCCCGGTGTGATCCAGCGCACCGCCCCGTGGTTCGCCGCTCGCGACGCCCCGGCTCGGCTTCTCGCTATCGACTCCTACTGGCGTGGCGAGGATATCGGGACCAGCGTGCTGAGTATCTCGATGGCCCGCGCAGCACAACTGGGTGTCGACGGGGTAAAGATCCTCATGCCCTGGGACGTGAGCCCCACCGAGCGCGCCGCTCGGTCGCAGTTTGTCGGCCTCGTGATTACGGCGGCCGAGGAGCACGGATTGCCGGTCATGGTGGAGCCCATCGTCCTGTCGTCGCCGCGCGGCGAGGACGTCGTCGCTATCGAGGGCGACGGTTGCCGCATGGCGGCCGAACTGGGCGCCGACATCATCAAAGTCGCCTATCCGGGTGACCCCGAGTTGTTCTCGAAGTGGTGCGACGAACTCGGCGTGCCCGTGGTGATCCTCGGCGGGCCCGCCGGAGGGAACACTCAGGACCTCGCTGAGCTCGTGACCGAGGCGATGGACGCGGGCGCCAAGGGCATCACGATCGGTCGCCGGCTGTGGCAGCGTCCTATTGAGGAGGCGACGAAGCTGCTGGGCGAACTCTTGTCGATCGTTCATCGGACCGAGGAGAACCGATGAACTGCGCGTCACAACGAAGTTGACGGGAGTTGTCCTCGCACCAGGCGCGGCTCGAACTTGGTGGCAATGATGATGGATAGCCCATGGATGAAATTATTCGTGCAGCTTTTTTGGTCAGTACGACGTCTCACGTTTCACAGACTTTTGGGGCTCACGTTCCATTGTTGGATGACTCTCTTGCCGCGCACGTCCTCAATCACCGACACGGTCGCGGTGCCGAGCGTGAAAATCTGACCGTGTCGTGCGTCGAGTCCGATCGCTCGCGCCGCCATGATTCGAATGATGTGCGAATGGGCAAAGACCAGTACCAACTCAGAACCGTCACCGAGCGCTGCGAGAAATCTGTCGGCGCGCCGACCAACGTCGCTAGCGCTCTCACCGTTAGGACAACCATCACGCCAAATGTCCCATCCCGGCCGCAAATCACGTATCTCGCCGGGCGTGAGTCCTTCGTAGTCGCCGTAGTTGAATTCGATGAGATTCTGGTCAACACGCACCTCGCGGTCATCTCCTACCACGGTCTGGGCCGTGACGAGTGCTCGAATCAAAGGACTCGAGAACACCACGGCGGTGGCGAACTGCTCTCCAATCGATTCGCGCAGCCCAGTCGACAAGGGGCCCAACTGTGCGAGTCCCTCACTAGTCAATGGCAGGTCCGTCGTGCCGGTGTGTTGGCCCGACGCACTCCATTTCGTCGCACCATGACGAATTAAGAACAATTTCACCTCTGAAATCCCTTCTGTTAAAGGAGAAGACGCTCCCGTTTCGTTTCATTCATTGCACGGCACACTGGAAGAAGGATGCGTATTTGACGTCAAGTCCTAGCGTTCATCGACGCCTGTATCGCTGGACTAACGCTGCGCACTGCATTGATGCGGCGGCCGCACAACTGAAGACGGTACAGCGCCGCTGCGGCTCACAACGAGCCTCGACAACTTGGAGAACGATGTTGCCCCCCGAGCCTCTCTCGTCGTGGAGCCGCACTCAGTCAATGGACGACTCACGCAGTCTTGGCACCCTCGTAGACGTCAATGAAGTGAATGTAACGCGACGCGATGTCGTTGATTGCCTGCTCACGGGTCCACGTTCCCTTGATGAAGTTCTCTAGGCCCGTCCACCAGATGGTGCGACCAATGGCGAAGCCTCGGTAACCGTTCACGGGAGCTGCGCCCCTCAACCAGTCCTCGACGACTTCGTCGCTGGCGGCACGGCCCAAGACCAAAAAACCCACCCCGCCGACGAGGTCATCTTCGACGACGTCAACGACTTTCTCATACTCCAGCGAACTTTGGAGACCTTCGAGCTTCCAGAATGCCGGCTTCACTGACGCGGCATTGAAATCCGCGAGCGCCTCTCGCATCAACGTCGGACGCAGTTCGGTCTCGTAGCGGTCGAGGTCGCCGTCGAATTCCTCGAGTTGCTCGGGAGTCGCGGGGACAACGATTTCGAGTAGGAGACCGATTGGACGACTTGCGAGCCACTCGCAGAGCTCGCCGATGCGCTTGATCTGCAGTTGGTTGATCTGCGCATCGCCACGGGAGTTGTAGCGAACCAACGCCTTCACGTAGTTCGGTGCGAAGGCTTCAATGTGTGCGCCGAAATCCTCACCGTATTCGAAGTCGAAGTCAACGCGGCCACTTTGCTCGACGATGATCGATAGCGACACACCATCGGCGACAGCTTGGCGCGCAACGGTGGCCCCGAATTGCTCGTCAACGAGTACGCCAAGATTCGCACCTTCGGGCGCCAACTTCTGGGCGGCCAAGAAGGCTTCGTAGATCAATTGCTTGGCGTCGCGCACCTTGGTTTCCTCTTCGGGCGTTGCGGCGCGGTCGTGAATGTCGTACAGACCCCGCTGGATCGTCCCGCGGTGATCGAAGGCGAGGACGAAGAAATCGCCGTTTTGGGGTGTGTTCATAGGATGCTCTTTCTATTGGGGGTCGGACGCATTTTCAAGACTGTCGTCGGATCGTCGTCAACGTGCGAGGGTCGGACGATCGTAAATGTCGCCCGAGAAGTCTCGCAGGGCGCCGGCAAGCGAAAGGGCAGGGGGCAATAACGGTAAGAGGCTGCACTGCAGTGTGTGATACAAGTCAGGCTTTCCGTGCCACGGGCCAAACTTGCGCCGGTTGCTCGGATCGAGCTCCGCGTACCAACCACCGCGCGCGTGATCGATGAAGTGCTGGCCCGCGAAGTCCCAGAACTTGCGGTACCAGGTCTCGTACTTCATTTCGCCCGTGACCTGAAGCAGAGTTGCACTCGCCGCAATGCCTTCGGCGACTGGCCACCAGTACTTGTCAGGATTCGCCGCCGAGCCATCAAAGTCCACCGTATAGGAGAGGCCGCCCAACCGAGTATCCCAGCCAACGGCGACCGCACGATCGAACAATTCAGTGGAAACCTCCTTCATCCAGTCATCGGTTCGATCTCCGGCCAGCCACGTCGACAACGTCAGACGCGACCACTCCAGAAGGTGACCGATGGTAACGCCATAGGGGCGAAAAGGATCGTCAAGGCGATCATGGTTGTAATCGAGCTGTGGGTGCCACTGAACGTCGAAATGCTCAGGGAGCATCCACTGATTGGCCCGAGCCTTGTCGTTAATCACTAGCGCGGCAATACGTTGCGCTCGATTCGAGAAGAGTCGATCTCCCGTGGCATCGGCTGCTGCTAGGTACGCTTCGCAGAGATGCATGTTGCTGTTCGCACCGCGATATGGCTCGACTTCTTCCCAGTTCCGAGTGAACGACTCTCGCGTCGCTCCGACGTCGTCGCTCCAGAAATGTTCATCAAGCACCTGACAAACGTCGGTGAAAAGGTCCCGACTGTCGTGACCGGCCGCCATGGCGCTCGATGCTGCGAGGAGGACAAATGCGTGGCTGTACGCCGCCTTAGTGGTGTCGCGGGGCCCCGAACTATCAACACTCTGAAAGTATCCACCCGCCTGAGGGTCACGGTGCTCGTCCCATAACGCCTGCAGGCCTCGTTCGACGATGGGGGCGCACGCCGGCACTCCGAGAAGTTCTCCAATCGCGTACGAGTGGGTGGTACGTGCCACGTTCAAGACTTGCTGGAGTGAGTCGTCACGCCCAGCGCCACCAAGATCAAGTTTCTGACCCTCGTCATCGAGTTCGATAAATCGCCCCTCCGCATCGAGCGTTGGGCGAAAGAAGTCGAGAAGCTGCTCGGACTGGCGCACGAGCCACGCGCGGTGGGTGGGTTTCGTCATCCACCCTTGAGTGGCGGCATCTTGGTCTGGCATTCCATCCTCCGTTTCCTACACGTCTAGTCCGCAACGGACTTCACTCGCATCTTCACTCTCATCGATACTTCGCGCCTCGTGGGGATGCACAACGTTTCTGAGTTCCATCAGTAGTTCGGTGGCCTCAGCAGTGAGTCGCCGCCAGAGCATGCGACCAATGTTAATGCCAAGCGCCACAGCGACCATGGCGTCGCTGACTGTCTGGTTCAGATCTGGCGGACTCGAACCCACTGGTGAACTGAGGTTCACCAGTGGTGCACCTAGTTCATTGCGCCACTGCTCAAAAAGCGACGCGTCGGTCGGATAAGCGTCAGGCAACTCAAATGTCTTCCTTGCCCACCGCTCTTTGAGTTGGGCGACCAAGGCCCATGCTGCTCACGCGCGAGCTTGAATGTAGCGCTGGCGAACGCGTAGAGCATCTTCCGCACTGCCACTCGGTTCGACGACGGTTCCGGTACGCAAGCCCCACCGATCAGTAATCTCGTCAACTTTGCACGACGTTGCCAGAATGGCGGCCTGAACTGCGGCGCCAGTTGCAACGATCTCGTCATTCATCGGGACAGTCACTTCGCGCATGGCGAGCGACGCAAGTACCTGGCGGTAGGCGGCCGACTTTGCTCCACCCCCAATAAGAAGAAACTTTCCCGAGGTGGTGGGTACGCCCACTGACGATAGGGCATCAAGGCCGTCGAGCAGGCCACAGACGACCCCCTCAAACGCGGCCCGTGCAATCATTTCTCGACTTGAGGCCAACGTCATTCCGTAGAGCGTGCCCGTGGCCTCGGGTCGATTCGGCGTTCGTTCGCCTCCAAAATAAGGAACGAGAGTTAGGGATCCCGAGCCGTGAGTGGACGCCAGTGCGAGATGTTCGAACTCTTCTCGCTCCACCGCAAGAAGGCGTGCGACTGCGTCGGTGACTTGCGTGGCGTTCAAGGTACAAACGAGAGGCAAATAATTACCGGTGGCGTCGGCAAAGCCGGCGACGAGCCCGGAAGGGTCGCTCACACTGGAGCGACAGGTGGAAAAGACCGTTCCTGAAGTCCCGATCGACACCGCGACGTCGCCCGGTCCGAGACCCAGACCCAGCGCCCCCGCCATATTGTCGCCGGTGCCCACCGCGACGGGTGTACCTCGACGAAGACCAAGATGCTCAGCGGCGACTGTGGTCAACTCGCCGGCTTGATCCCATGGTCCGAGCACGTCGGGTAAGAGATGGTCCCACTCCAGCGTCGGGTCCACCATCGCCAACAGATCACGTTGATATTCGCCTCGAAGCGGCGACCAATAGCCGGTTCCTGACGCATCCCCTCGGTCGGTCACCAATCTCCCCGTCAATTGAAAGTTCAACCAATCATGGGGGAGGAGCACATGGTTGATCTCGGCAAAAATCTGTGGCTCACGCCGTTTCAGCCACGCCAACTTGGTGATCGTAAAGGCCGCGACAGGGACGCTGCCGCATGATTGGGCCCACGCCTCAGCCGAGAGTTGTTGAACGAGCTGCAGTGCATCATCTGCCGATTCCGTGTCGTTCCATAACTTGGCGTCTCGCAGAGGTGATTGGTTCTTATCCAAGACCACCAGACCGTGCTGTTGAGCAGCGACGCTCAGCGCAACGACGTCGTCTCGGGCAAGTGGAGCGTCGGATGAAGCGAAGGCCATGGCCATTGCGTCTTTAAGTGCGGCCCACCATGCCCAGGGGTTCTGCTCGCTGCGAGGAGAGGTCGTTGGAGGGTGCGGCGCCCGTCCAAAACCTGCGACACGTCCCGTATCGGTGTCTCGCAATTCGACCTTTGTCGACTGCGTCGAAGAATCGATACCCGCGACGATTGGAATGGGGTCACGATACCTCACTTTGAGGATCCCAACCGAGCGAGGCACTGGGTTCAGCAGCCCTCGCTAGGTGGAGCGATGCGAATTCGTGGTTACCGGGACTGACGTTGCCGATCGCGCAGCAACGCCGAGTGGTGTTGTTCCAATTCATATGCCACTCGATGCCGACGCGCAACTCATCCACCTTGGCAAAAACGTGACAGTAGAAGTACTCGTGTTTGAAGATGAGGCTGCCCCAACGATTGCCTCGTCATTGACGTGTGTAGGTCCATTCCTTGAACTGCTAGCGGAGATCATCTCGCGAACGCCGAGACCTCGTGGTACATTTCTGACTGATCCAAACGGGAGCTCGGATGTACCGGGCTGAGAGGGTAGCTGGCCAACACTGGTCGTAGCGCTACCGACCGTTCGAACTTGACCGGATAATGCCGGCGTAAGGAGATAATCATGGCGGCCACGTCTAACTCGCAGTCATTCACCATCGTCACGGGCGATAAGCACTCCGAGGTTTCCCTGACCCTCAACGAGCCCGTTCCCCAAGCGCTCAGCCTGCTCGACCAGTTCGGGCTATGGGGCAACCTCGGCGTGAGCCTGCTCGGTTTTACCGGGGCCATCTTCGTGCTGCAACCCAATGGGACCGGCACGCCCGAGCTGTCGCTCGCCGCGGGACTCACGGCAATCGTGCTCGGCACGATACTGGGCACGCTCGCGGTCGCCCTCAACGGGGTCGCGGGGACCCGCACCGGGGCGCCAGCAATGGTGCTGCTGCGCAGCCTGTTCGGCACGGAACTCTCCTACCTACCAACGCTGCTCAACGTGCTGCAGTGCCTCGGGTGGGGCGTCTTCGAGTTGGTCACGATCGCGACGGCGGCGCGCACCGTGGCGCCAGCGTTGCCGCGTTGGGGCTACATCCTCTTGGCGGGGGTGATCACCGGCCTGCTCACACTGCGACCGCTCGGTGCGATTCGCATCCTGCGGCGCTTCGCCACGCCGGCTGTCGCGGTCATCCTCGTCTATCTGTTCGTCGAGCTCGTGCGCCACCCGCTGCCCGCCTTTGACCACGGCACGTGGTCGGGCTACTGGGCCGCGATGGACACCGTGGTCGCGGCAGCCATCTCGTTCGCCCCGATGGCGGCGGACTACACCCGCCACTCGCGATCGGAGCGAACGGCGTTCTGGGGGACCTTCGTGGGCTACAGCGTCACCCAGATCCTCTGCTACGTCATCGGGCTGATCACGCTCGTGACGGTCGCGCGCAACCCCTCCGATATCTACGGTGCCTTCATCGCGGTGCCGTTGGGGTCGCTCTGCTTCGCGGTGCTGGCGACGCGCGAGCTCGATCAGTCGTTCGCCAACGTCTACTCGACCGCCGTATCCGTCCAAAACCTGCGCCCGTTATGGGACCGTCGCGTGCTAGCCCTGGGCATCGCTTCGCTCGCAACGGTGGTCGCGCTCGGGATCAATATCGCCGACTACGAGAACTTCCTGGTCTTACTCGGTTCGGTCTTCATTCCGATGTCCGCCGTCTTCATGGTGGACTTCTACGTGCTCTCGCGCGGCCGCTGGGATCCGGCGGATCACTCTCGTCGGCGCTTCGCAATGTTCGCTCCCTGGGCCCTGGGCTTCGTGGCCTACCAGCTGATCAATCCGGGCTACATCTCGTGGTGGGTCTCGATGTGGACGCACCTCGGGCGACTCGTTGACTTCAGAGCGCCGAGTTGGATGTCCGCGTCGATCTGCTCCTTCATCGTCGCCGCGCTCGCCACCCTCGCGGGTGGGGGAGTCGCCCGAGTTGTCCGCCGGCTCCGAGACCGGCGACCACTGGTCGCAGAAGCAAGTACCGCCGAATGACTGGCGAGGCTATGACGGCGAGACCGGCGGGTGGGCTCGTGCACGGGATGGGCCGGGAGCTCTGCGAAGCGGACTGGCCTGCACTCACCAACGACGAAGTGCGCGCGGTCCTCGGTCGCTTCGAGCGTCAGGCGGGGTTGGGGACGAGTCGAGACGCGGCTATCTCGTGGCACAGCCAGCGACCGATGTCCGCCGCGGCCATCGTTCGATTCGCCGATAGTGAGGTCTTCGTGAAGCGCCACCACGTCGCGGTGCGCACTCCCGAGCGCCTGCGCGTCGAGCACGAGTTCGCGGATCACCTGCGTGCACGGGGCCAGCCGCTGCCGAGAGTGCTGCGCGATGCCCGCGGCGACACGCTCGTACGTGACGGCGACTTCATCTACGAGGTCCACGCGAGGGTTGTGGGCGTGGACCTCTACCGCGATGTGCCCTCGTGGTATGCGTTCACCAGTCTGGACCACGCTCGAGCAGCGGGTCGCGCGCTGGCCCGCTTCCATCAGGCCGCTAGAGATTTCCCCTTGCCGCCATCGGAGCCGGGCGTCCTGACCAACTCGATCGCGATCGTCGCTTCAGCTGACCCGCTCGGTGAGATCTGCCGGCTCGTCGCGGTGCGCCCCGGCCTAGCTCGCGCGGTCGCTCAGCGGTCCCTCGTAGAGGACTTCGCTCGCTACCACCTGCGCGCCGTCGAAAAGGCCGCGACGCTGCTGCGAGAGTTCGCGCCACAGTGGGGACACGGGGACTGGCACGCCTCGAACCTCACTTGGAGCTCAACTGGTCCAAAGGCCGTCGTCGCCGGCGTGCTTGACCTCGGGCTCGCGAACCGCACTTTCGCGGTCCACGACTTGGCCGTGGCACTCGAGCGCAGCACCGTCGACTGGCTCGACCTGAACGGGTCGGGACATATTGTCGCCAACCTTGATGCCGTCGACGCGCTACTAGACGGTTACGAGGAGGTGCAACTGCTCGACGAGATTGAACTGGCCGCGCTCGTCGCGATACTGCCGGTCGTCCACCTCGAGTACGCGCTCTCTGAGGTTGAGTACTTCGCCGAGGTCGTGCGATCGTCGGACAACGCGGACCTCGCCTACGACGGCTACTTCATTGGCCACACCCGCTGGTTCGAGGAGGCGGCCGGGTCAGTGTTGATCGATCACCTGCAACGAGTCAGACGAAGGTCAATAACCAAGCCGTTCGGAGCTGGAGAGTGACCACGCCAACGAGTCGGTGAGGATTCCTTGCGATATGTGGTCAAGTACGCGGCGTCTCCACGCACGCGCCACGGCGCGGTCGACGATGAGCGTACGTTCATATGTCTGAACTGAAAACCCATTCTGACTCACACACTTAGGAACTCACGTCCCCCAGGAAGACTGGACTGGCATTGAATGTGGTCTGCGAATGGTGCTGATGGTGGCGCCAGACCGCCATGATTCCGACAACTACACTCAAAAGTCCCGAGCTGGCGTATGCAGCCATCGGTGCCCATAAATGGAGCGCGCCGAAATACAAAACCCACAAACCTGTCGATGCCGCGACAACGAACCATGAAATTGACGACACCCCACTTGCGTTTTTCGATCGCGTCAATTCAAACAGTTGCGGTAGTCGCAGCAAAATCATCGCCACCCCGGCACCGTAGGCACACGCCTGCCATCCCCCAAAAAACCCCGGCATGAGGCAGCATCCAACAAACACGCCCAATGCTCCCAATGTCGCTCGATAGTGCCTCCAGGGGGAGAGCCGCATTACTACGGCAAATTGAAAGGGTAAACAGACAAGACTGCCGACGACGACTTCGGTGGAGTGCGCGTAGAGGGCTCCATAAAAAATCCAAAGGCCACCGTTCAAACCAAACAAGAGCCAAGTCGACAACGAAACTCCGTCAAGCCCCATTTTCACTAAACGGCGATATTGGGCAAAAAATGACAGTGCGCCCACGGCAACAGCAAGCCACCCCAAGGTGGCCGTCAACGAGTAGCGCACCTCAACAGTCTAGTTTTAAGAATACAAAACAATGACTCGGCGCATTCAAGTCTCGCGTTGTGACCCAAGCCCGATTGGGAACGTCAAGTCAATTCGGCCTCATCGTGCGCATCACGTCACGGACGCCGGTTCGCTCCCTCCAGCCTCGGGACGAGGTGTGCGCCTAACGCTGAGATCAACGAACACCATCCACATTATGGATCACAGTGTGCTCGGGTGTGGCACCGACTGCACCCACGACTCAACAAGGAGGGTTGCTGTGACACGCAGGGTGCGATACCAATCATACGCGGCTGCGTCATCCACGTCCAGGGCGAATACTTGCCCAAGCGTTTGAGAGCAATGAAGACGATGCTCTGGTGGTGGTCGGGATCGAGAACGCCGGACTGGAATCTGTGTTAGCGCTGTTCCGGGGTTGCTCCGGGGTCACGAAACTAAATGCGACCATTTGTAACAGTTACTATTGAGCCCTTCCGGCTTATAATTACCGCATTGATCAGGTATTTTTTTCGTGGAGGTAAGGAGATTCGAACTCCTGACCCCTTGCATGCCATGCAAGTGCTCTACCAGCTGAGCTATACCCCCGAAGGAACAACGATGCTAGCAGGCGGACCTCTTGAGGCGACAATTTGGTGTCCACCTCTGGAGTTGTCGTTGCCATGTCGCTTGATGACGACATGGCGAGAAGAAAATGTACGTCGTACTAGGTTTCGTCACTGGGCGTTGTTCTGCTGCTATCGACAACAGTGGGTCGTCGCTGGACCCGCTGACTCGTCCGGAGAACTCTCCACTCGAGTGATCGCGATGCGTGGGTCGGCGCTTAGCACTGCGCGATGTTGCATCGACGTTTTCCCGCGATGCACCGTTATGAACCGAGAGAGTTTCCTCTCGTCCCAAATGTCACCGCGATCGATGAGATCAATCTTTCGAACGTAGCCACGCCCCGTTGTTCCGGCCAATCTCTCGTCGTCCACCCAAGGGTGAGCTCGACACCAAGACGGAATCGTCGTCGCCAAGAAGCCACGGCGCACCAGAGAAATTCACGACGCAACGAAAGTGGGGTCCTCGACGCAAAATAAGGACGCCCTCGGGTGCGAGTTCCCACGTGATATCCCATTCGTTGGTGTCAAATGCCGTTGAACGTAACTTGAGTACTGATTGAAAGAATCGCAAGGTTGATGATTCGTCGACGCGCTGCTGGGCAATGCTGATATCGGACCAACTCTTAGGTTGGGGGAGCCATGATTCGTGGTGTGAACTGAATCCGAAAGTACTGCCGTCAGAGTCCCAGGGCAGCGGCACTCGACAACCATCGCGCCCGAGAGCCTGCTGGCCTGTTCGAAAGTAGACAGGATCTTGCAACAGGTCCGTGGGGATGTCGAGGACCTCACTCAGTCCCAACTCCTCGCCTTGATAGATGCAGGCGGAGCCAGGCAACGCCAAAGCCAGGAGATACGCCGCTCGCGCTCGCTGATCGCCCAGCGTCACGTCAAAGGTCGACTCGCCGCCCGCATCGTCACCTGATGAGTAGCGCGTGACCGTGCGCTTCTCGTCGTGACTGGATAACGTCCACGTCTTCCACGAATGATCCTGGAACGTGGCTCCGTGCAGCGTGTCGGCCATGTTGCGAAACGCCCGCGCACTCCAACCGATCTTTGACATCTCGAATGACAACGTCGAATGCAGTTCGTCGCTGCGCAAATAATTCGCCAAACGATCGACGTCACGCACGGGAACCTCGCCGACCAAGAACTTCTCCGACGGATACTCTCGCGCAATGGCGCGCCACCGACGCAGGACGCCGTGTACCCCGTCGGCGTCAAAGAAGGGAACGGGACCCCAAATGTCGGGGCGGTACAAGTCACCCGGCGCAAAGCCCATGTCGCGATAGTCGTCGTCTTTGCCAATGGCTGCGACGGCGTCGAGTCGCAAACCGTCAACTCCTCGATCGAACCAGTAGCGCAGGATGGTATCGAATTGAGCCAGCACCTCGTCGTTCTTCCAGTTGAGATCGGGCTGGCTGGAATCAAAGAGGTTCAAGTACCACTGGCCGCCAGATCCGTCCGCGTTCAGGGTTTGAGTCCACGCCGGTCCGCCAAAAATGCTCTTCCAGTCATTGGGCGGCTCGTTGCCCCCGGCGCCTTGACCGTCCTTGAAGTAGAACCAGTCGCGTTCCTTCGAATTCGCGGGAGCCGCGAGCGCCGTTTGGAACCACGGGTGTTGGTCGGAACAGTGATTGGCGACCATGTCCAAGATCACCCGTAGCCCCAGCTCGTGACACTGGTCGATCAACGTCTGCGCATCGTCGAGCGATCCAAAGAGGGGATCAATATTGAAATAGTCCTGAACGTCGTATCCTCCGTCCACCATCGGCGAGACGAACCACGGCGAAATCCACAGCGCATCCACGCCGAGTTCTTTGAGGTACTCCAGGCGGCCGATGAGGCCCGCGACATCACCCACGCCGTCGCCGTTCGCGTCGGCGAAACTCTTCAAATACACCTGGTACACGACCGCGTGGTGCCACCACTTCATCGATGCGTCACTCGGATTCGCGCTGCTCAGAGCGAGATTTGGCAGGTGGATCGACTCGCGGATTCTTTCGCGAGCGAGCTCATCGACGATCATAAATATGCTTTCCGTTCACTAGTTTTGGGGCGTTTGAGATTAACAGCATTTTCTAAGGCATTTGGGAGGAAGTTTCCAGTCCGAACTGGCCTCACTATTGGTGACTCCTATTTTGTTGGAAGATCGCGACGTCCAAAGCGATATTGCGTTACCTTCGCGTGACACTTTTTCGGTTGGTGCATCCCGTCACGACGACCCAACGTCGACACCACTTGACACGAGAAATTGGCTGTCTATAGTGTTGCTTGGAACCGGTTCCATATTGGGTGATCATCGCTGGTTTCTTTGGGGGAGTCGCGTTGAAAAAACCTTCGATCAATATCGCCCGCGTGGCCGCGGAGGCCGGGGTGGGCGTCGGGACGGTATCGCGCGTGCTCAACGACAGCGACCAGGTGAGCGACGCTACCCGTGAGCGAGTCCTGCGTACGGCGGCCCGTCTGAACTATCGACCGCTGCGAAGTGCGTCATCTCTGTCGCGGGGACGCACTGGTTCGGTGGGACTACTCGTATCTGACATCACCCGTCCTTCAGTGGTGGAGCGCCTGGTCGGCGTCATTGACGTGTTGAATGCGGCGGGCCTGGATGCAGTGGTGATGAACGCGCAGAACCGAACGCAACTGGACCACCATCTTGTTTCCCTGACCGACGAGCGTCGGGTGGACGGCATCATCGTCATCTCCATAGGGATTGCGCCCGAGCGCGTGGCGCGCATCAGGGAACTCGCTATTCCCCTCGTACTCATCGACGGTGATCTGGAGGGACTGCCACGGGTTTGTATCGATGATGTCGCGGGCGGCCAGATGGCGGCCGAGCACCTAGTGTCCCTCGGCCACCGTCGCATTGGGTTTCTCAGTGAGAACAGCGATATTGCCATGGGCATGCCCTCGTCGGAGAGTCGGTACCAGGGCTACCTCCGGGCCCTTGACGCAGCCGACATCGAGCCCGATTTTGATCTCGTCGTGCGCGGTCCGCACTCCTCAGACGCCGCCGCGGCCCTGACCACTGTTCTTCTGGGTGTCGCAAAAGACCGACCCACGGCTATCTGCGCCAGCTCGGACACGATCGCGGTGGGGGTCATCAAGGCGTTGCACCAGCTCGGACGTGACGTGCCAGGAGATTGCGCCGTCATTGGATTCGACGACATCGAGATCGCCTCGATCCTCGATCTCTCGACTATTCGCCAGCCGTTACTGGAATCCGGAGCGCGGGGAGCGTCGATGATGGTCTCGCTCTTGGACGGCGCGAGCGTGGAACCTCTCCGAGAGGAACTCGCCCTCGAGGTGATCCCTCGCGCCAGTTCGATCGGGACGCGGGTCAAACTCGCCGGCGTGCCTCGAGGTGACCTCGACGGAAATCGCGTCGGACACATTCTTCAACGGGGTGGAGGAGCTGTCTCATGAGGGAGAGCATTTAACTAAGGGGGAACGATGAGGATGAAACTATTTACGAGGTCGACGACGACTCGAAAGGCGTTACTGACTACCGTCGCCGTGACGACGATGGCTGCCTTGTCGGTTGCCGTGTCGAACGGACCAGCGGTCGCGGTGACGTCGCACAAGATCGGCGGTTCGGTGACGCTCTGGGCCGAATGGACCAGTACCGAGCAACAGGACTTCAAGGCGGTGTTGGCGCCATTCGAAGACTCGACCGGCATCAAAGTCCAGTACACCGGTAAGGGTTCCAACATGGACACCGCCCTCGACGCCGCCGTCGCCGGCGGAGCGCCGCCCGCAGTTGCCCTCGTTCCCGACCCGGGTACCCTGGACAGCCTCGCCGCCAAGCACTCCATCCAACCGATCTCGTCGATCATCGGCTCCGAGGCCAAGAACTACGGACCGGCCTGGAGTACCTTGGCCTCCTACAACAACAAGTTGTACGGCGTCTGGTTCAAGGCGGCCAACAAGAATACCGTGTACTACAACCCGGCCGTCTTCGCGGCCGCGGGCATCAAATCAACTCCGAGCACCTGGTCGCAGTTGGTCGCGGACGAGGCCACGATTGCCCACGGCGGCACGTACGCGCCAGTGTCTCTGTGCACCGACGTGGGTTGGCCGGTCGCTGACTTGTTCCAGAACTTGTTCTTGAAGTTGAACGGCGCGGTCGCCTACAACCAGCTCGCGACGCACGCGATGAAGTGGTCGAGTCCTGACGTGACCAAGACGTTCGCCGAGTTGGCCCAGTTGGTCGGAAGCGGTGGTTCGAACCTGTTGGGCGGAATGAAGGGCGCGCTGGCTGACGGTGCGTACCCGAACTGCACCGTTTCGGTGTTCCCGGCGAAGGGCTCGCCGACGGCCGCCATGGTGTTTGAGGCCGACTTCGTCACGAGCAGCATTCCCACCAATTACACGCCGGGTAAAGCGAAGTCGTGCACACTGAGCGCAACATCCAAGCCCTGCTTCGACACGTTCAACTTCCCCGCTCCGAGTGGGAGTGCTTATAAGAGCGAGATTCAAGGATCGGGCGACGTGGCGATGTTGCTCAAGTCCAATGCTCAATCGAGGGCGCTGATCAAGTACTTGGCGTCATCGAGTGCGGCCGACATCTGGGCCAATCTGGGCGGCTTCGCCTCATCCAACAAGAGCGTGCCCCTGTCGTCGTACCCGGACCCTGTGTCGCAGGCCGACGCGAAGGCTCTGATTTCGGCCAAGGCGTTCGTGTTCAGCCTCGACGACTTGCAGGTGGGCTGGGAGCCGAAGTTGTGGGCGGACATGCTCAACGTCTTGCAAAACCCATCGGCGTCCAACGTCACTTCAGTGGAGGCGCTGATGGATACGCAGGCGACGACCGCACTTGGTCACTAGCGCCAGAAGTACCCCGACGCAATGAACCCTGGCGCGATCGATGATCCCGAACGCGGCGTGACGAGCCGGACCACTCCTGACCCTCCCCCGGGGCAGTCCGGCTCGTCACGCACGGGGTGACCTCGTGACGGCGATCGCGACGGGGTCAACGAAAGGCCCGCCGGCCAAGGTCTCGCGTCACCACGGGTGGTGGCGCCGTAACGGGGTGTCCTTGGTGTTTCTGGCGCCGGGTGTTCTGTGGCTTGCGGCGATCGTGGTCTATCCCACGATCGCGACGGTCAGGTTCAGTCTCTATGACGAGACCGCGACGAAGTTCGTCGGTCTTCACAATTACGCGTCGGTCTTCTCAACGAGCGAGATCTTGACCGCCTTCAAGAACAACATCATCTGGGTGTTGGTCTTCCCGTTCTTCGTGACCTTCATCGGCCTGATGGTGGCGGTGCTGACGGAACGAATCCGCTGGGCCACCGCCTTTAAGGCCATCATCGTGATGCCGATCGTCTTCAGTACGACGGCCTCGGCGCTGGTGTGGCGCACCATCTTCGATCTGGATCCGCACATCGGCGTCGTCAACGCCATCGAGCAGACCGTGAGCGACTGGTTTCGAACGCCCGGAGCGTACCCCCTCAATCCATCGACCGGAGAAACCGCCGCGTCCCTCGCGACGTTCAACGTGACGACGGGTTCCGGGGGCTCTCTCGTCTCTCACGCGACGGTTCACCCGGGCGACGCGGTGATGATGGGCCTAACCAGAATTAGTGCGGTGACGCTGCAAACACTGGGGGCCAAGTTCCCGGTCGCGCCCACCAAGATGGCGGGAGCGATCACCGGGTTGGTGTGGAACGACTTCTCGACGTCGCAACCGAACAATACGTCGACCATCGTGTCGGGTGAGCAGGGATTGCCGAATCTACGGGTCTCTCTTCTCAGCTCGACCGGTGCCAGTGTCGGCTCCACCGTGACCGACACGAGTGGGGATTTCTCCTTCTCGCACGTCGCTCCCGGGAGCTATCACGTGGCGATTGAGAGTTCGAATTTCCAGTCGTCCTTCGTGGGTACGTTCTGGCTCGGGTCCCAGTCGCTCACCCCAGTGAGTGGCCTCGATCAGACGGCCCAGTCACTCCTGAGCGTCCCCTTGATTGACTTGGCGATGATCATCTCGTACATCTGGATCTGGGCCGGTTTCGCGATGGTCTTAATCGGCGCCGGACTAGCGGCTCTTAACCGCGAAGTTCTCGAGGCGGCGGAAATTGATGGCGCCAACGAGTGGCAGTTGCTGCGAAAAGTGACGATTCCGATGCTCACGCCCGTCTTGACGGTGGTCTTTGTCACCATGGTCATCAACGTGTTGAAGGTGTTCGACATCATCTTGAACATGGCGCCGGGGTCCTCCCAGGGCCCCGCCACCACCCTGGCGCTGACGATCTACAACGACGGCTTCACCGGTGGCGTGCATTCAGGTTTGGCGAGCGCGGTCGCGGTGATCTTGTTCCTCCTGGTCGTCCCGGCCATGATGTGGAACCTGAAGAAGATCAAGGGATAGCGACGTGTCCCAGGTCCGTTCGGTTCAAGAGGGGAAGCGTGCCAGGCTTCTCAAACGTCTCGGACTGTCGCGGGCCGTGGTGAACGTGATCCTGGGGGTGGTCGCCGTCTTCTGGCTGGTCCCCACGATCTCACTGCTCGTCATCTCGCTTCGTCCCGAATCTCAGTTCGGGACGTCGGGGTGGTGGAGCGTCTTCACCGCACCGTCGCAACTGACGTGGGGAAACTACACGACCATCTTCTCCCAGGGATTCGCGGCGGGTGGCGTGTTGGACTCACTCGTGACGTCACTCGAGATCACGATTCCCGTGACGCTTCTCGTCGCCCTGATCTCGAGTCTGGCGGCGTACAGTCTCGTGTTCGGTGCGTGGCGAGGTCGCGACGGGATCTTCCTGGTGATCGTGGGACTGATGGTTGTCCCTCTGCAGGTGGCGTTAATCCCCGTCGTGCAGTTCTATCGGGAACTGGGCAATATCTTCGGGCTCAATCCCTACGGGACGATCCCTGGCGTGATCATCTTCCACGTCGCCTTCGGACTGCCCTTCGGCATCTTTCTCATGCGTAACTTTCTGACGGGCATTCCCCGCGACCTCCTAGAAGCGGGGCGCATCGAAGGAGCGGGCGAGTGGAAGATCTTCTATCAGATCGTCTTACCTTTGGCGCTGCCGGCGATCGCCTCTTTGGCGATATTCCAGTTCATCTGGGTGTGGAACGACTTGTTGGTCGCGCTGGTGTTCCTCGGTGGCAACGTGCATACCCCGCTCACTATCTTTCTCTACGACCAGACGCGTTCACTGGCGGCCAATTACTGGATCATCTCGACCGGCGCCGTCGTCTCGATCTTCGTGCCTCTCATCGTTTTCTTCTCCTTCCAGCGATACTTCGTCCGAGGCGTACTCGCGGGCGCGGTCAAATGAGTGGGGTCCCATGTCCAGTGTCACGTTGAGGGAGTTAACCAAGCAGTACGTCGGCAACGCCGCTCGATCGCTCGACGCGGTGAGTTTGGAGGTGGCGCACGGTGAGTTCATGTGTCTGGTGGGTCCCTCGGGCTGTGGCAAGACGACCGCGCTGCGCATGATCGCGGGCCTCGAGTCGGTGACCAGTGGCGTAATTGAAATCGGCGATCGCGTGGTCAATGATCTGGCACCGCGTGATCGCGACATCGCCCTCGTCTTTCAGAGCTACGCGCTGTACCCGCACATGACGGTGTTTGACAACATGAGTTTCGGTCTTCGACTTCGCAAGGTCCCCAAGGACGACATCAAGGCGGCGGTCACCGACGCGGCGCGCATCCTCGACCTCGAGGAGTACGTCGACCGCAAGCCCGGGCAATTGTCCGGCGGCCAGCGCCAGCGCGTCGCCCTGGGTCGGGCCATCGTGCGAAATCCCGCCGCGTTCTTGATGGACGAGCCTCTGTCGAACCTCGACGCCAAACTACGAGTGCAGACGCGCGCCGAGATCGCTCGGTTGCACCAGCGCTTAGGCGCGACGATGATCTACGTCACCCACGACCAGGTCGAGGCCATGACGATGGCCGATCGCATCGCTGTTCTCAATCTGGGCCAACTCGAACAAGTGGGCTCACCGCGCGAGCTCTACGACCGGCCCGCCAATCAATTCGTCGCCGGCTTCATTGGTTCGCCGTCGATGAACTTCGTAACGATGCACGTCGAGTCCCGTGACGAGGGCATGCGCCTCGTGCGGGTACAGGGTGATATGGAGGTCGTTCTCGAGAATGGCGAATCGGCCGCAATCCGGCGCGCGGGCGTCGACAGTGTGGTCCTTGGCGTTCGCCCCGAGCACATCGATCATCGCTCACGCGAAGGCCGCGGCTTGCAATTCAGTGCCACCGTCGAGGTCATTGAGTTTCTGGGCAATGACGAGCACGTGCACCTCTCGTCGGGGGGGCAGAACCTCGTGGCCATCGTGGACGCCCGCGCGCCACTGACCGTGGGCGATACCTTGACGCTGAGTGCCTCGAGCGCGGCGATCCACCTCTTTCACCCGGAGTCGGGTGTGAGCTTGAAGGAACGGTGATGTTCGACGCGACCACGCGATGCGGGTAAAACACCAGCGACGCTTCAGGCCCGAATATGCATCGATTCCAGGAGATTCGCCAACTCGTGGGGGTGTGAGAGAAATGGCGAGTGGTCCGAGTCGATCTCAATGATGTCGTCACATCGCAGGGCGACGTGACGCTGCACCTCGGGCGAGAGCGCCTGATCGCGCTGGCACACCACGTAGGTGGTGGCGACCGCGATGTTCTCTGACGTGCGCGGCGTGCGAAAGCTGGCGAGGGTCTGCGTCGAGACCTTGGTGATGGCCCACTTCTGCGTTGTCTCGTCGCAGTCGCCGTAGAGCGCCGGCGCGGCGAGTTCGAGCTCGAGGCTGAGCAGTCCCTCGTCGCGACGGATTGCCTCATCGAGCGCTGAGCGCACACCGTATTCGCGGGTGACGTCCGAAGGGCTCTGGCCGAGTCGGGGTACGAGACCCGCTAAGTATACGATGCCGCGCAGATCGGCGATCTTCGGGGCGGCTTCGGCGACGACCGCGGCACCGTAGGAGTGAGCGACGAGTACGAGGGGGCCCTTCTCACGACAGAATCGGCGCAGCTCCATCACGTCGGACAACAAGTCAACGGAGGGGTCGCCGGTCGCGCTCGAAGGTAAGTCGAGGGCGAACCAATTCACGTTGCGCTCGTCGAGAACGTCGCCGAATGATTCCCAGCACCACGCGCCGTGCCATGCGCCGTGCACGAGGACGAATGTGGGAGTGGCGCGCACCTCGCGCGAGCGCGCAGCGACGCCCGTGTCATCGTGACGCCGGTTCTGTCGAAGGTCCCATATACCCATATTCAAACTCTAGAAACAACGAGGTTGCGATGACGTGACATTTGCCCGGACGTGAAAGTTCTTACGAGGCAAGCGCGGCCGGGCTCGCGGGTCCTTGACGAAGTGGGGTGAGAACGTTTGCAAATCTCATTGAAGCGATGCACGTACATCGTGTCTAGTAGTTCGTTCCGCGGAAAAGTCGAGATTCTGAGCTGCGTGGGACACGCGCACCCGCGGGGAGCTCGTCATCCTCGCGCCAGGCCCGATGCGCCATCGAAGTGAGGCGGCCGAGCCACGTTCACGTTCGATGAGCGTGTTTTTATGTCGTGTTCAGCAACTTCTTATCGTGACCCACCCTCTTCGCACTCCTTCGGCAATGGGAGTGAGTTACCGTGGACTGCCCGTCCGCGTCGCGGGCGTGACGCGGACATTGATCGACAGGAAAGGTGGCCCGTGAACGTCGTCGTCGCCAGGCATCGCCGCCGTCGTGTGTGGCGGCGAGAGCGAGCGTCGGCGTTCGTCGCGACGATCGTCGCGTTGTCGATGGTGTCGGTGACGTTGGCCCCGGTCGTGGGCGCGGGAGCAGCGAACATTGCTCCTCGGCTGAGTCCTCGGGTGATCACCAAGGTCCCGTCGAGTCCGTGCCCCTGGATGGGCGAGGCCCGACACCACACCCAGACCGCAACGCAGATGGCCAGCCAGGTGGTCGCGCGCATGACCAGCGCGGACCTCGCGCACTTCGTCGTGTTGCGCGCCGTGGCGGGGGTCGAGAACATCAACGTCGGCGACCCGCAACTCTGTATTCCTTCGCTGACGTTGGTTGACGGACCCGGTGGAATCGCGAACGGGGCCACGGGGGTGACGCAATTTCCCAGTGAACTCTCGGTCGCCGCGAGTTTTAGTGTCGACACCGCACGTCAGGTCGGATTCGCGATGGGCCGCGAGGCTCTCACGAAGGGCTTCGACGTTCTTCAAGCTCCCGACCTCAACCTCATCCGCAGCCCGCTCGACGGACGCGCCTTCGAAACCTACGGGGAGGATCCGTTCCTCGCCAGCGTGCTGGGTGCGGCCACGATCGAGGGCATTCAGTCGACGGGGGTGATGGCCGAGGCGAAACACTTGGGTGCGTACACCCAGGAGAACGGTCGCGCGCGGCTCAATCAGATGGTGTCGGCGCGCGCCCTCGTCGAGGTGTACGACGCTCCTTTTCGCGCGGCGGTCACCCGGGCCCACGTCGCGTCGATCATGTGCGCCATGGGTGCCGTCAATGGCAAGAACACGTGCTCGAGCCCGTGGTTGTACGCGACGCTGCGTCGTTGGGGCTTTCATGGCTTCGTGCGCAGTGACTACGCCGCCGTGACCAATCCCGCCGTAGCTCTGCGCGCGGGGATGAGTATCGCCAAACCCGCGACGTCGGACCAGATCATGGCGGCACTTCGCAACGGGACGTTGCCCACGGCGCTGCTGCGCCGCGCGGTGACGTCGATCTTGACCGAGATGTTCGCTTACGGCCTGATCACTCACCCGCGACGTCTGGCCAACGCCGCACGCGCGACGTCGGCCGCGCACGTGGTAGTCGCGCTGCGCGCGGCCCGACAGGGAATCGTGTTGCTCAAGAACACAAACAACGTCTTGCCGCTCGCGGGGTCCGGTTCGGTTGCCGTCATTGGGGTGGACGCGCGTCAGGGAGTCCTCACGCGCGGTGGGGGAAGTTCTGGCGTGCACGCCTCGTCCCTCGAAACGCCCCTCGCCGCGCTGCAGAAGTTGCTGCGCCACGTGGACTTCGCCTACGCCCCGGGGGGTCGCAACGGCCTGGAGTTCGATCCGCTCAAGACGAGTGACGTCACCTCGGGCACGACACCCCCCTCGGAGATTCCGGTGGCGTCGATTGGCGTCGCGGGCGCTGGTGACGTCGCCGTGGACAACGCCAAGAACGTCACCGCCGCCGCGCTGACCGCGACGTCGCCCGGTCGAGGAGAGGGGTGGAGTAGTTGGCACGTGACCTTCGCGCCCGAGCACACCGGCACGTACGTGATGGGCTTCGAAGGCACTGGCGATACCTGGCTTAGGCTCAATAACAAGTTGCTCCTGGCCGACCGTGGGCTCCACGGCCCGAACCCGCAGTCAACCTCGGTCGAACTCATCAAGGGACATCGCTACACGCTCTCGGCACAATGGTTCTCGGTGGGCCCCAAGAGCACTCCGCGCTTTGGCATCAACGACGTCCAAAGTGAGATCAATCGTGCGGTGCAGATCGCGAAGAAGGCCCACACCGCGGTCGTCTTCGCCGGCAACCTCCTGAGTGAGGGGGCGGACCTCTCTTCGTTGTTGTTGCCCGGTGACCTCAACGCACTGATCAGCGCGGTGGCCGCCGCGAACCCGCGCACGGTGGTCGTGCTCAATACCGGCGGTCCCATCGTGATGCCGTGGAGGAATAAAGTCGCCGGCATCGTCGAGGCCTGGTACGGCGGGCAAGAAACCGGCCCGGCGATCGCCCAGGTGCTCGCGGGTGTCGTCGATCCCTCGGGCCGACTTCCCGTCACCATGCCCGGTTCGAGGTCCCAGACCCCCGCCGTGACCAACGTTCAATATCCGGGCACGCACGGCGTCGTGAACTTCGCGGGACTGAGTGCGCTGGGGTATCGCTGGTATCAGGCGAATTCCGTCACCCCGGCGTACCCCTTTGGCTTCGGGTTGAGTTACACGACGTTCGCGCTCAGCCACGTGCGGGTCGCGGGTTCTTCGCGTGGCGTCGAGGTGACGCTGCACGTCGCCAACACGGGGCGGCGTTCGGGCATCGAGGTCGTCCAGGTGTACGTGGGGTATCCGACCGGTTTCGGCGAGCCGCTCCAGCAACTACGAGGAATCGGCCGCATCGACCTCGCCGCGGGCGCCACCAAGACTCTGTCGATCTCGTTGCCGCGTAGCGCCTTCACCTACGACAACGGTCACGCGCTGGTCGTGGCTCGCGGCGCCTACACCGTCAATGTGGCCACCTCGTCGGCCAGTGTCGTCGCGTCGCAAACCGTCTCACTGTAAGGGGGATGTCCGGGGTATTGCGGGCCAACGCGGCACGAGTCTGGAGATATTGCCAACCTTCTCTAAACTGAGATGATGCCCCGCCCCTTTGATGTCCGTGCCGTAGAGATGAAGTGGCAAGCGCGTTGGGCCGACGAGGGCACCTACGAAGTCGACAATGACGACGAGCGCGAGCGCTACTACGCCTTGTGCATGTATCCCTACCCTTCGGGGTCGGCACACCAGGGCCACGTTCGCAACTACACCTTCGGTGACCTGGTGGTGCGCTACCAGACCATGCGCGGAAAGGCCGTCCTGTCGCCCTTTGGTTTCGATTCCTTCGGTCTTCCGGCCGAGAATGCCGCCATCAAGGCGGGCAGTCACCCTCGATTGTTCACCGAGGCGCGCATGGCCGAACTCAAGTCCTCGGTGCTGCGACTGGGCGCCGTCTACGACTGGCGTCGCGAGGTGTACTCGCACGATCCAAAGTTCATGAGGTGGTCCCAGGCCATCTTCTTGGCGTTCTTCGAGGCGGGCCTCGCCTATCGCGCCGAGGCGCCGGTGAACTGGTGTCCGGGGTGTGGGACGGTCCTCGCCAACGAGCAGGTCCTTGCCGACGGTACCTGCGAGCGCTCGGGTGACTTGGTGGAGCGACGTAACCTCGAACAGTGGTTCTTCAAGATCACCGATTACGCCGAAGAATTGCTCAACGACGTCGACCCCCTCGAGTGGCCCGAGCGCGTCAAGACCATGCAACGCAATTGGATCGGCCGCAGCGAGGGCGTCGAATTCGACCTGCCCCTCGAGATGGACCGGACGCGCGCGCTGCGGGTGTTCACCACGCGCCCCGACACGGGATTCGGCGTCACCTACGCCGTCGTAGCACCCGAACACCCGATGTTGTCGGACTTGGTGACTGACGACGAGCGCCCCAGCGTCGTGCGGCTCGTTAAGCGCGCCGCGAAGGCGAGTGACCTGGAACGCACCGCGTCCTCCGACGCTGGCGCGGGACTCGATAAGCGAGGCGCTTTCACCGGGAGTTTCGTGGTGAATCCCTTCACTAATGAATCCGTCCCGGTCTACGTTGCGGACTACGTGCTTGGTACCTATGGAACGGGCGCCATCATGGCGGTGCCCGCTGAGGACGAGCGCGACTTCGCGTTCGCCACGGTCCACGGCCTACCCATCGTGCGCACCACCGAGCCGCCGGAAGGACACGGCGACGGCCCATACTCCGGGGAGGGCCGACACATCAACTCGGGCTTCATGGACGGGATGGACGTCACGAGCGCCAAGCTCGCCGCAACGGAATTCCTCGAAAAGAACGCCAACGGCATCACCAAGGTTAATTACCGCCTGCGCGACTGGTTGGTGTCGCGTCAGCGCTTCTGGGGATGTCCCATTCCCATCGTGTACTGCGACACCCACGGCATCGTGCCGGTCCCGCTCGACCACTTGCCGATCGTCGCGCCCGACGACGTCGTGATGGACCAGACTGGCCAGTCACCCCTCGCCACGCACGAGGAGTTTCGTAACACGACCTGTCCGATCTGTGGCGAACCCGCGCGTCGTGAGACCGACACGATGGACACCTTCACCGACTCCTCGTGGTACTTCTTGCGTTACGCCGATCCTTTCACGCCGGGCGTGGCGTTCGACCCGGCTCAGGCGGCTAAGTGGATGCCGGTCGATCAGTACATCGGCGGCATCGAACACGCGATCTTGCACCTGCTCTACGCACGCTTCTACGTGAAGGCGCTCATCGACATCGGTCTGGCGCCGGGAATCGCGCGCGAACCCTTCACGCGTCTCTTCACGCAGGGCATGATTCGCCTCGACGGCTCCAAGATGTCCAAATCGAAGGGCAACCTTGTCGCTCCCGAGCGCTACTACGACACGGTGGGCGCCGACGGTCTGCGGCTTTTTCACCTCTTCGTGGGACCGCCGGCCGACGACGTGGATTGGACGGATCAGACCGACGAAGTAATCGACGGCTGCGCGCGGTTCCTCGACCGGATCTATCGCTTGAGCCACTACGACGAGTGCTTTTTCCACGACGAGAAGAACGACGACGACGAGGAAGTCCTGCGCGAAGTGCACCGCACCATCGCCAAGGTCACCAACGGGCTCGAACGTTGGAGCTACAACACCGCCGTGGCCGCGCTAATGGAACTGCTCAACACGCTGTCCAAGTGGGCGCGCCGTCCCGAGGGGGCGCACCGCGCGACCCTCGACGAGTCGCTCGACCTCCTACTACGCCTGCTCGCTCCTATGGCGCCACACATCACGGCCGAGATGTGGGAAGAGCGTCACCCCGGTGAGTCGGGCGTGCACGCTCAAGTCTGGCCCGAAGCCAACGAGCAAATGGTCGCGCGCGCGAAGGTCGTCATGGTCGTCCAGGTCAACGGCAAGGTGCGCGCTCGCATCAACGTCAGTCCCGACGTCTCCGAAGCTGACGCCACGGCGCTGTCACTCCGTGATGCGGACATCGTCACGTTCGTCAATGGCGCCGCGATTCAGCGCGTGGTGGCTCGTCCGCCGCGACTCGTTAACATCATCGTCTGATGGCGCACAGCTCGTCGGT
This sequence comes from Acidimicrobiales bacterium, assembly GCA_036509795.1. Classification (GTDB taxonomy): domain Bacteria; phylum Actinomycetota; class Acidimicrobiia; order Acidimicrobiales; family RAAP-2; genus RAAP-2. The sequence continues at coordinate 82,643 of DATCEX010000004.1, read as the reverse complement.
GAACGTGCAGCCGCCCCGCTTCGATCGCCCCGAGATCGAAGTACGCGCGTCGGCCAAGCGCAAGAAGACCGGTACGGCACACTGGTCGGGCAGTCGCATCGTGGTGCAGATTCCCGCGCGCCTTCGCGGTAAGGAGCGTGTCAAGTTCGTCGATGAGCTGGTGGAACGACTACTCACCCAGCGCCCCCAGAACGCCGCGGGCGACGCATCCCTAGAGGAGCGGGCGCGCGTCCTCGCCGAGCTCTACCTCGACGGGGTCACCGCCTCGTCGGTGCGCTGGGTCGCCAATCAGCGCCGGCGCTGGGCGTCGTGCTCTCCCGCGTCGCGCGAGATTCGTGTGTCGAGTCGTCTGCGCCAGTGCCCCGAGTGGGTCATTGACGCCGTGTTGGTGCACGAATTGGCGCACCTGAGTGAAGCCGATCATTCGCCCGCCTTTTACGAGTTGGCTAATCGCCACCCGCGTCAGGACGACTGCGCGATGTATCTCGACGGTTTCGCGTTGGGACTCGGACTACGAATCGAGGACGGCGACGTGGACGTCGAGGGCGCCGAGATCTGAGGACGAGGTCCCGCGCCTAATCGAGCGTCGCGATTGCACGACGCAATTCGTCGAGGGCCTGACGGGCGAGATCACTGAAGTGTCGTTGATTCGCGGGATCGGCCCACATCGAGTGAGCGCGCGAAAACGCGAGGACTCCGAGTTCACCAGCGAGACTGGCCGCCGCCGCCTCGATACCTCGTTGCCGAAGTGCGTCGGCCAAGACGGCGGCGAGACTCGTGCGCTTGAGTGCGTCGCGATCTTGGAGCTCGCGATTCGCGGCGACGACCGCGCGCAGTTGGGGTCCCAGTTCTCGAATGTCGGGCGTGAGGACCGCCGCCGCCGCGTCGAGGGCGCACGCGACTGCCTCGAGGGGTGTCGCGGTGGCTGGCGCGCTCGCGATACCTTCGGCGAAGCTCCGACTCAGGGCGTCCTGGCCCGCTATTAACACGTCGCGTTTGTCGGGAAAATATCGAAAGAAGGTGCTCTTGGTGAGGCCAGCGCGCTCGGCGATCTCCACGATGGTGGTGTCGTCGTAGCCCCGTTCGGTGAAGAGGTCGAGTGCCGCACGAACGAGCCGCAGCCTCGCGTCGGGTTCCCATCGAGCCATGCGCCAATGGTAGTTGGTGATGGGATGATGGTCTCGTCACTGTGCTATGGTTATGGGATAATAGTCCCATGACCTCGGGCCTGGCGGTGCGAGGTCACTAACCACAGGAGAGTTATTTATGCGCGTCTTCGTCACTGGAGCATCCGGCTGGATCGGCTCGGCCGTACTTCCCGAACTCATCACTGCAGGGCACCAGGTGCTTGGGCTCGCGCGCTCCGACGCCTCGGCCGAGAAGATAACGGCTGCGGGAGCCGAGGTACTGCGCGGTGACCTCGGGGACTTGGACGCCTTGGGTAGTGGCGCCGCCGGTTGCGACGGCGTCATTCATCTCGCCTACATCCACGACTTCACGCAGATGAAGGCGTCGGCCCAGACCGACGCACTGGCCATCGAGACGATGGGTGCCGCACTCGCGGGCTCGAACAAACCGATGATCGTCGCGTCAGGCACACCGGTCGTGGCGGGACGCGCGTCCACCGAGCGTGACGACCCTCCGTCGGGTGGGCCGGCAGCGGGGCGCAGTGAGAACGCGCAGGCGGCACTCGCCATGGCCGCGCGCGGGGTACGGTCCGCGATCGTTCGGCTGCCTCGTTCGGTGCACGGCGAGGGTGATCACCACGGTCTGATCGCGCGCCTCATCGGTATCGCTCGTGATACGGGTGTCTCGGGCTACGTCGGTGACGGATCGAATCGTTGGCCGGCGGTCCACGTCCTGGACGCCGCGCACCTCTTTCGTTTGGCCCTGGAACAGGCGCCGGCGGGTTCGGTACTGCACGCGGTCAGTGACGAGGGTGTGCCAGTGCGCGACTTCGCTGGCGTGATCGCTCGGCACCTCAACGTGCCGATGGACAGCCTCCCGGCCGAGAATTTCGGCTTCTTAGGAATGATTCTCGCGCTCGACCAACCGTCTTCCGGCAAGCGGACCCGCGAACTCCTCGGGTGGGCTCCGGTCAACTCCGGGCTGATCGAGGACCTCGACCACGTTCACTACTTCAACTGAAGACGACACATCGAAAAAGACCGTCGGACGTCGAGATCAATTCTCGCCGCGCAGAAACTTCTCGAGTTCGGCGGCTAATTCATCGCCACTGGGCACATCGTCACCCAGGGAATTGCCTTCGTTCTCGTCGGCCACTTCTTCGAGTTGCTCGACCATGGAGGAATGTTCGGGATTATTCGTGACGAGGTCGTCGACTCGCAGACGCGCCTCGTCGGCCGAGGAACGCAGCGAACTCGCGTCCAGGGTCAGCCCCGCGATGCGCGCGAGACCCTCGATCAATGAGGCCGCGGCTTGGGGGTAGGGCATCGACGCGACGTAGTGCGGCACGCGTGCCCACAGCGTCAAGACGTCGACGTCCACGTCGGCAAAGCCCAACTCGAGCGCCGACGAGATGCCGGCGGGAACTTCGAGTTCGCCCGAGACCGTGCCGACGAGGGGCAACAAGTTGGCGCTGGCTTCAGGGGCCGTACCGATCACGCGCACTGGGCGGGTGTGGGGCGTCGGCGCGGGAAAGGCGCCGAGTCCGATCACCAGACGCACGTCGAATCGCGAGGCCGCGTCGGTGACCGCTTCGACGAAGTCGCTCCAGTGGAAGTCAGGCTCGGGGCCCACGAGGAAGATCATGTCCGCGCCGTCGCCGTCGCGACCGTAGCGCAGTTGGATCTCGGGCCAGGTGAGCTCGGAGGTCACGCCGTCGATGATGCGCGCCAGCGGGCGTCGCGCGCGCTGGTCGATGAAGTACTCGGTGTCGAATGTAGCGAGCGTCTCGGTGGGAATCGTGGTGAGCAGTGTCGACATGGCGGTACTCGCACCGAGTCCCGCGTCGATCCAACCTTCGAGCGCGTACACCAAGACGGGTTCTGAGAGTTCGGGATCGGCGAGGAAAATAATCCGTTCGTAGTTGTCGTCGTCCATCAGTTCCCCCGGCGCGTCGGCGCCACTTCCTCGCGAGTCAAGACAGCGACCTTAGAGGAATATTGCGCCACGCACTTCATAGGCCTTCAGGCTAACAGCGCCTCGAGAGTGCTCCCGTGGCGCCAATTAGGCTGTGGCGCGTGATCCGGCCCACCCACTTCACGGCGCGTGGTCGATGAGGCGCTTCGTGTCACCGGGTCCACTTTCCCTCTCGTTGGGTAGCACTTCGTACGACGTGACGCACCGCGCCCTGGTGATGGGCATCTTGAATCGCACGCGGGACTCTTTCTTTTCTCCCGCCGCGACCTTCGATATCGACGAGTTCTTGTCGCGCGCCGACCAACTCGTCGCCGAAGGCGCGGACCTGCTCGACGTCGGGGGAGTGAAGGCGGGACCCGGAGATGAAGTGAGCGAAGGCGAGGAACTCGATCGCGTGGTGCCCGCCATTGAATTGTTACGTCAGCGTTTCGAGGTGCCGGTGAGCGTGGATACCTGGCGCGCGAGCGTCGCCGAGGCGAGTTTCTCCGTCGGGGCCTGCGTCGGTAACGACATCAGTGGATTCGCTGATCCGAAGTACTTGAGCGTGGCCGCTGCGGCCCGAGCGAGCGTCGTGGCGACGCACATACGACTGCGCCCGCGCGTCGCCGACCCCGACCCGCACTACGACGACGTCACCAAGACGGTGAGTGAATTTCTGATTGATCGACGTCAACAAGCCCTCGAGGCGGGCGTGGCGCCCGAGCGAATCATTCTCGACGCGGGACTCGATCTGGGCAAGACCGCGGCGCAGTCCCTGCAACTGTTGCGCGACAGCGACCAGCTGGCCGCGTTGGGACCGCTTCTTTTATCGGCGTCGAACAAGACTTTTCTCGGCGTAATGTTCGACCTCGACGTGTTGACGCGTCGTGAGGCGTCACTGTCGGCGACGGCTCTGGGCGTGGTGGCCGGATGTCGCGTGCTACGCGTGCACGACGTCCAGGGCACCGTGCGGGTGCGCGACGCACTGGCGCGCGTTATGGACGTCGCCTGATGGACGCGACCACCGTCGTTGTCGGTACCGACGCCACCATGGTGTACGACGCGCTGCACAACGTGATCGCGACGGCCTTGGGCGACCTCGACCCGTCCTTCGCGTTACAGGACTTCACGGTCAAGGACGTGACGAATTCCAGCGAGTCGGTCATCGCAGCCGTCCTCGAGGCCCTCAACACCCCGCCGTTTCTCGTGAGTCGCCGCGTGGTGGTGGTGCGCGACGCGCAGGCACTGCTGGCCGAAGAGTCAGCGGCGCTGCTCGCGTGGATGGCCGATCCGGCGCCGGACGTCGTTTTGGCGGTGGCGGTCGTGGGAGCGAAGTCGAACAAACTGGTCAAGGCGGCGCGCGTGGTCGTCGACGTCAACGTGGCGTCGGGCGCGAAGAATCGTGTGGCGTTCGTCAACGACAAGATGGCGGAGTACCGCGTGGTCCTCGACGCCCGCGCGGGCGCGCGCATCAGTGAGCGAGTGGGTGACGACGTGGCGCGGGTGGACTCGCTGGCGCGACTGCTGGCCTCCATCTACGGCTCGGCACCCTTGAACGTCACTCACGTGGAGCCGTACCTGGGCGACGCCGGCGGCGCGCCCGAGTGGGACCTGACCGACGCTCTCGAGAGCGGCGACGCCACGAAGGCCATTACGGTCGCGCGGCGCATGCTCGACTCCAAGGGCCGGGCCGGCGTGCAGATCATCTTTCTTCTCCAGCGCTACTACTTGCGCATGGCGCGCCTCGAGGGGGCTGACGTGACCAGTGCCGAAGAAGCCGCGCAGTTGCTCGGCATGAACGCCTTCGGCGCCAAGAAGCTCTTGGCGATGGCGAACCGTATGGGCGCCGAGCGCATCGGTGACGCGATCCATCTGATCGCTAACGCCGACGTGGGCTTAAAGGGTGGCGTCAGTTACGGCGGAAAGGACCTCAATACCGATCAAGACCTGACGGATCTGACGGTGATCGAAGTACTCGTCGCGCGACTCGCGCGATTGACGAGTAGTGCGCGTCGCTCGTAGCCGACGAGTGTCGTAACGTCCAACAAAAAAAAGCGCCCCGCGGGGCGCTTTTTTGATGTGCGGCGGTGCTGACCTACGCGTTGACGTCTTCGCTCAACTTTGCGATGCGCTTCATGAGGCCACTCTTCTTGTTGGCGGCCTGGTTCTTGTGGATGACGCCCTTGGCGGCAGCCTTGTCGATACGCTTGACCGCGAGACGCAACGTGGCCTCTTCGGTCTCGGTGCCCACCGCGGCCACGGCGTTCTTCGCGCGGGTACGGATCTCGGACTTCACGGCGCGGTTACGCTCGCGAGCCTTCTCGTTCGTCTTGTTACGCTTGATCTGGCTCTTGATATTTGCCACAAACAACCTCGTTCTCGTTCGCCGAAACTCTCCGGCGGGCTAGACAAGGCTAGCAGAAAGCGTCCCGCACCCCCATTTCGCGGGGGTGACACTCTCGACAAGTAACCTTGAACGCACCGTGGCTACAACTCTTCTCCCCGTCGAAACGGCGAAGATCCGGAATTTTTCGATCATTGCCCACGTCGACCACGGCAAGTCGACGTTGTCGGACCGAATCCTAGAGATTACTGGTGCCGTGGACCCACGACTCATGCGCGCGCAGTACCTGGACTCCATGGACATCGAGCGCGAGCGCGGCATCACCATCAAGGCCCAGAACGTCCGGGTCTTCTTCGAGGACCACGTTCTGCAGCTCATCGACACCCCCGGGCACGTGGACTTCGGGTACGAGGTCTCACGCTCGCTCGCGGCCTGTGAGGGTGCCGTGTTACTGGTGGACGCGAGTCAGGGCATCCAGGCCCAGACATTGGCCAATTGCTACCAGGCGATCGAGAACAACCTCGAGATCGTGGCCGTCCTCAACAAAATCGACCTGCCCGCCGCCGACCCCGAGCGCTGCAAGGAGGAGCTGGACCGAGTCCTGGGTCTGCCCAGGGACCAGATTCTTTCGATCTCGGCCAAGACCGGCGAGGGCGTGAGTGAACTTCTTCGCGCCATCATCGAGCGCATCCCGGCACCGGTCGGCGACCCCAACGATCCACTCAGAGCGCTCATTTTCGACTCGTACTACGACCAGTACCGCGGCGTGATCTCGTCCATCCGTATTGTCGAGGGGTCCCTGCGCGACGACGTCAAGATCCGCATGATGCAGGCGGGTGAGAATCACGAGATCGAAGAGATCGGCGTGCGCACCCCCGACATGATCGCCGTATCGCGACTGGGACCCGGCGAAGTGGGCTACATCGTGGCGGGCATCAAGGACGTCGGGGGAGCGCGTTCGGGCGAGACCATCACCGAGGCGGCTCGTCCGGCCACGACCGCGCTCGACGGCTACATGGACCCCAAGCCCATGGTGTACTGCGGGATCTACCCGATCGACGGCGATGATCTCGGCGACCTACGCGACGCGCTGGACAAGCTCAAGCTCAACGACGCCTCGATCACCTACGAGCCCGAGTCGAGCCACGCGCTGGGCTTCGGTTTTCGCTGTGGCTTCTTGGGACTGTTGCACATGGAGATCGTGCGCGAGCGCCTGGAGCGCGAGTTCAACCTCGACATCATCGCCACCGCGCCTTCGGTGGTCTACCGCGCGTACCTGACCGACGGCAGCGAAGTGAAGATCGACAACCCGACGGACCTACCCGACGCATCGCGACTCGACCACATCGACGAGCCGATGTTGCACATATCGATCCTCACGCCGGCCGAGTACTTGGGCACCGTCATGGACCTGTGTCAGTCGCGACGCGCCGAGATGATCAAGATGGACTACCTCTCGGCCGAGCGCGTTGAACTTCGCTACTCCATCCCCTTGGCCGAAGTCGTCATCGACTTCTTCGACGCGCTCAAGTCGCGCACCAAGGGGTACGCCAGCCTCGACTACGAACAAAGCGGCTATGTGACCTCCAACTTGGTGCGCGTGGACCTGCTCATCAATCACGAACCAGTCGACGCGTTCTCGACCATCGTGCACCGCTCCAACGCCGACTTCTACGGTCGAAAGATGGCCGAGCGACTGAAGGAACTCATTCCGCGCCAGATGTTTGACGTGCCCATCCAGGCGGCCGTCGGAGGGCGCGTCATCGCGCGAGAGACCGTCAAGGCCCGACGCAAGGACGTGCTGGCCAAGTGCTACGGCGGTGACATCACCCGCAAGCGCAAGCTCCTCGAGAAGCAAAAAGAGGGAAAGAAACGCATGAAGAACCTGGGACGCGTCGAAGTACCCCAGGAAGCCTTCGTGGCCGCCCTCAAACTCGAAGACTGATCAGACGCCCGTCGACCCGTCGAGCACTTCGCGTAACAAGTCGGCGTGTCCGTTGTGGCGGGCGTACTCCTCGATCATGTGCAGGTAGATCCACCGCAGGTCGACGGGTCCGTCGCGGCGCATTTTCTTGGCGAGGTCGTCGAGTGACACGTCAGTTGCGAGTTCGCGCGAGCGTGCACACACCGTGACGAACGTATCGGCGATCTCTTCGGGGGTGGCGAAGGTGAAGTCGTTGAACTCGGCGTCGCGGTCGCGCTGCCCGTCGTCAGAATGGGTGTAGGGAAAGGGCGTATCGCTGTCGTGCAGAACGACGTCGAACCACGCCACCTCGACCAAGGTCATGTGTTGCAAGAGACCGAGCAACGTCAAGGTCGAGGGCAGGACCGTGCGACGAGTGAGTTCCCCGGTGTCGAGGCCAGCGCACTTCATTAACAACGTGGCCCGGTGGTAGTCCAACCATCCCTCGAGTTGGACGCGCTCGGAGCCCGCGCGCAGTTCGGGCGGTCGAATGGGCTTCTCTATGGGCATCGTCCTCCGAACCGGTTCGGGTGTGGTCTTCGTACCGTACCGCGAAGCCGAACACGGGTGGATGCCACGAGGCTGGCACTCGGTACAATTGAGTGCTAACAAGGAGGAAACATGGTTCGTCGTGCGACTGCACCCCCAGTGAACGATCTCGACGCCCGTAAGGCCTCCATTCTCGAAGCCGTCGTGTCCGAGCACATCGACACGGCCCAGCCGGTCGGGTCCACCTCGGTGGCCTCGAGTTCCGAGATCGCCGTCTCGCCCGCCACCGTGCGCACCGAGATGGTCTCGCTCGAGCGCGAGGGCTACCTCGCCCAGCCCCACACCTCGGCCGGGCGCATTCCCACCGACAAGGGATATCGCTACTTCGTCGACCACCTCAAGTCCGGCGTGCTGGGCGAGGTCCAACAACACCAGATCACCGACTTCTTTGCCAACGTCCGCGGCGAGGTCGAAGACGTGCTCGAACAGACCTCCACGCTGCTCAGCCAAATGACCAGTTACACCTCGGTAGTGGTGGGGGCGTCCCTCACCCACTCGGCGATCCTCTCGGCGCAACTGGTCAGCATCGACGCTCACCACCAGTTGCTGGTGACGGTGTTCTCCGACGGATCGGTGATCAAGCACTCCCTCACGCCGAGCTTCGACGTGGACTACGAGACCTGCGCCGAATCCTCGCGCCAACTCAACGCGCTCCTCATTGGTACGACGCTCGAGACCGTCGTGCAAGTCCCCTCGCGCTCGGACCACGTTGCCGTGCTGGTACGCGAGTCGGTGGCCGCACTGCACGCCGAGGCGCCCACCGTCGACGGCGACAAGGTGTTCATCGGGGGATCGTCGCGAGTCGCCGACTCCTTTGACGGCGTGGAGACGGTGCGCAAGGTGTTGTCGATCCTGGAACAAGAGTTACTCGTCGTCTCGCTCGTCGAGGACATGCTGCGCCGGGGACTCTCGGTAGCCATCGGGTCCGAGAACGGCTTCGAACCACTGTCGACGTGCGCGGTCATCGTCGCGCCGGTCACCATTGACGGATCACCCGCGGGTGCCGTGGGACTGCTCGGCCCCACTCGCATGAAGTATCAAGAGGCCATGGCCGCCGCCGCGGCGGTCTCGCAACATCTAGCACGCCACTTCGGTGGGGATGAGGAATATGCCGACCACTGATCTGTACGAGATCCTCGAAGTCGATCACAACGTCTCGCCGGAGGATTTGAAGAAGTCCTACCGACGCCTGGCTCGCCAGTTGCACCCCGACGCCAATCCCGGCGACGCGGCGGCCGAGGCGCGCTTCAAAGAGGTCTCCCAGGCCTACGAGATATTGTCCGATCCCGAGCGCCGCGCCAACTACGACCGCTTCGGTCAGGACGTCGGCGCGGGCGGCAACCCCTTCGGTGGCGGCTCGGTCCAAGACATCTTCGACATGTTCTTCGGCGGCATGGGCGCACGCCCCACCCAGCACCGTGGTCCCCAGCCCGGACCCGACGCTGAATTCGGCGTCGAGATCACGCTGGATGAAGCGGCCTTCGGCGCCAACCGCGAGATCACCGTGACGCTGCCCCAGCGCTGTGCGACGTGTGACGGCAGCGGGTGCGCCGCGGGCACGACGCCGGTGACCTGCGTGGAGTGTGCGGGACTGGGCGAGGTGCGTCGAGTGCGTAATTCGATCCTGGGTCAGATGATGACCAGCGCGGTGTGCACGCGTTGTCAGGGAATGGGTTCGCGCATCGAGACGCCGTGCCCGGACTGTCGCGGTGAGGGCCGACAGAACGCCGCGGCGACCATGACCATCCAGATCCCCGCGGGCGTCGAGGACGGCTCCACCATGCGCCTGAGTGACCGCGGCCCGGCGGGGCCGCGTGGTGGACCCAACGGACGCCTCTTCGTTCACCTGCGCGTGGCGCCCGACGAGCGCTTCGAGCGCAACGGCGACGATCTGCACCACGAAGCGCACATTTCCTTTGCGCAAGCTGCGCTGGGCACCAGCATTGACGTGCCGACGCTGCGCGCCACGACCGCCCTGGACGTGGAGGCCGGAAGCGCCTCGGGTACCGTGCATCGCGTACGCCACGAGGGCGTGGAGCACCTGCACGGGCGTGGACGAGGCGACCTGTTCGTGCACCTCGTCGTGGACGTCCCCACGGAGCTCGACGACGTCGAGCGCGACCTCTTGCGTCAACTGGCCCAGCACCGCGGGGAGTCCGTCGCCGAACACCACGGCGGGGGACTGTTTCGCAAACGAGCCAAGCGATGATCGACGCGTGGTCGCGCCGCGTGGCGGCGCTGACCCAAGTGCGTGTCACCGATATCACCGCGCCGGCGCTGTCGCGCGAGGCGGACCATCACCTGCGTCGGGTGTTGCGAGCTCGCGACGGCGAGGAGATCGTCCTCAGCGACGGTCGCGGCTCGTGGCGTATGGCGGCGGTGACGGCCACTGGTCTCGAGGTCCTGAGCGAGGTTGGCGTCGATCCCGCGCTGGGAGAGACCACGCTGTACTTGGCGCCCCTCAAGGGTGAGCGCGGCGAGTGGGCGATCGCTAAGGCGACCGAAGTCGGGTTGGCGCGCGTGGTGCCCTTGGTGAGTGCGCGACTGACTCAGAAGTTCCGCGGCGAGGCCCGCGACAAGGTGCTCGCGCGATGGCGACGCATCGCCGACGAGACGTGCGCGCAGTGTCGACGTGCACACGACCTCGAGGTCGCTGCGTCGATGACGCCGGCCGAGGTGCCCCCAGGGGTCGCCGTGGCGGACTTCGCCGGAAGTGGTGACTGGTCCGGCGTGACCGCGGTCGCCATCGGTCCCGAGGGCGGATGGGCCCCGGGAGAATGGGCCGAGGACCGGCGCCGATTGTCGCTCGGACCTACGGTCCTACGAGGGGAAACAGCCGCCGTGGTCGCCGCGGCACTCGTGGCGTTCACGAACGGTTCATGGGGATTCGCGGCCGTGGGGCCTGAGAATGAGTAATGATGAGAGCAACACATGAGTGAGTGCCTCTTTTGCAAAATCGTCGCTGGCGAGATCCCCTCGACGCCGGTGGCGGAGAGTGAGACCGCTCTGGCCATCCGTGACATCGAGCCCCAAGCGCCGGTGCACGTGCTGGTGATCCCCAAGGCCCACGTCACCAGTGCCGATCACGTGACCCTAGAGCACGACGGTGTCGTCGACCAACTGGTACTGCTCGCCCAACGCGTGGCCGAGCACGAGGGCGTGCGCGAGAGCGGGTACCGACTCGTCATGAACGTGGGCGAGGACGCGCAGATGAGCGTGGCGCATTTACACCTGCACGTATTGGGTGGACGAAAGATGGAGTGGCCACCGGGATGACCTTTGATGCCAAGGCCGACGAGGCCCTGACGGCGACCACCTACGTTCCCAACACCCACCTGATGTCGGGCCTGCTCGGACCTCGCGACGAGCACCTGCGCGTCATCGAGCGCTCCTTTCCGCACTCCAAGATTCGCGTCCAGGGAAATCAGATCAGCGTCGCGGGTCCCGACGCGGCCACGGTACTGCGACTCTTCGACGAACTCGTGCTGGTGCTCGAGAGCGGCCAGACGCTCGACCCCACGAAGATCTCACGCACCATCGACATGGTGGCCGACGACCTACGCCCGAGCGAGGTCCTGCGCCACGAGGTGGTGCGCGGCGCCAAGGGCAAGGCCATTCGACCCTCGACCGCGGGGCAGAAGCGCTACACCGACGCGATCGATAAGTCGACCATTACCTTTGGCATCGGCCCCGCCGGTACGGGCAAGAGCTACCTGGCCGTTGCCGCCGCCGTGCAGGCCTTGCACCGGCGTCAGGTGCACCGCATTGTCTTGACGCGCCCGGCGGTCGAGGCCGGCGAACACCTCGGATTCTTGCCCGGTGACCTCATGGCCAAGGTCGATCCCTACCTGCGACCGCTCTACGACGCGCTCTACGACATGGTCGGCCCCGACGGAGCCCAACGACTCATCGCCAACGGCACCATCGAAGTCGCGCCGCTCGCCTTCATGCGCGGTCGCACGTTGAACGACTCCTTCATCATCTTGGACGAGGCCCAGAACACCACGCCCGAGCAGATGAAGATGTTCCTCACGCGCATCGGCTTCAACGCCAAAGCCGTGGTGACCGGTGACGTCACGCAAGTGGACCTCAACGGCCGACCGTCGGGATTGGCGAACATCGAAAACATTCTTGGTCGCGTCGACGACATCTCCTTTATTCACCTGGGCGCCAAGGACGTCGTGCGTCACCGCATCGTGGCCGACATCGTCGCCGCCTACGACCGTTACACCAACTGATGCCCATCGATATCTACGCCGCGGACGAACAGACCGACCACGTCATCGCACTCGAACGCTGGGTCGAGTTGTGTTGCCACGCGCTCGAAGAGGAGGGCGTGCGCGGACTGGCCGAGGTGTCGCTCATCTTTTCGGGCGAGTCCACGATGGCCGACCTGAACGAGCAGTTCATGGGCAAGAAGGGACCGACCGACGTGTTGTCCTTTCCCATCGACGCCGAACCCGACCCCACTGGACGCGTGCCCGACGCCGGCGGCACGGGGCCCGGCGAGCCGCCGACCCCCCAGATTCCCCAGTTGGTGGGCGACATCGTGATCTGTCCGGCCGTCGCCGCGCGTAACGCCGTCGAGCACGAATGTTCCTTCGACGACGAAATCGCATTACTCGTTGTGCACGGCGTGTTGCACTTGCGCGGCTGGGACCACGTGATCGACGACGAAGCCGAAAAGATGGAAGCGCGCGAGCGCGATCTCCTGGCGCGACACTATCGATCGAGTCTGGAATGATCGGCGCCGTCTGGAACGGATCGGATACCGCGCTCGCGGTCACCGTCGCGGTCTTGCTGGTCTTGTCGGGATTTTTCGCGATGGCCGAAACCTCGCTCGTGCGCATGAACAAGTCGCGCGCGCGCTCCTTGAAGGAACAGGGCTATCGGGGCGCGAAGTCCCTGGCGCGCCTCTCGGAGTCGCCCGAGAACTTCCTGAACCCGCTGTTGCTGCTGGTGCTCGTGTGTCAATTAGTCTCGGCCACGATGGTGGGCGTGCTCGCGTCGCGGCTCTTTGGCGCGGCGGGACTCTTCATCTCGACGGTCGGCGAAGTCGTGGTGATCTTCGTCATCTTCGAGGCGATCCCGAAGAACTTCGCCGTGCAACATCCGGACTCGGCCGCACTCACGACTGCGCCCGTGGTCGAGACGCTGCTGAACTTCTGGCCCATCAAGTGGATCTCGCGGTTATTGCTGGCCATCGCCCAAGGAGTCATCAGTCTCTTCGGCGGCGGGAGCGACGGCTCCAAGATGACCGAGGACGAGGTTCTCGCCATGGCCGACGTCGCCCACGAGGACCAGGCGATTGAGCGCGACGAGCGCAACTTCATCCGCAGCGTCATCGAGTTCGGTGACACCATCGTACGTGAGGTCATGGTGCCACGTATCGACATGGTCGACGTGTCGGCCGAGGCCACCATTCGCACCGCGCTCGACACCGCGATCGCGACCGGTCGTTCGCGCCTGCCGGTGCTTGGCGAGGGGGTTGACGACGTGGTGGGCATCGTCAACCTACGCCACCTCGCCGGGCTCGTCGTTGAGGGTAAGGGCGAAGACGTCGTGAAGAACCACATGGGCGAAGCGTCCTTCGTGCCCGAGACCAAGCGGGTAGCCGCGCTGCTTACCCAGATTCGCCAGGGCCAGAGTCACCTGTTCGTGGTGGTGGACGAATACGGCGGAACCGCCGGCCTCGTCACGCTCGAGGACATCCTGGAAGAACTCGTTGGCGAGATCACCGACGAGTCGGACCCGGCCCAGGACGACGACGTGGAGATGATCCCGGGCACCGGGCTGGTAGTGAGTGGACGACTCAACATCGACGACGTGAACAACGAATACGACCTCGATCTCCCTAAGGACGGCTGGGACACCGTCGGGGGACTGGTGCTCGACTTGGCCGGCGGAGTCCCAACCAAGGGTGACGTGTTCGAGGTCGCCCCCTACATTTTGACGGTGGTGCGCATGGAGGGACGAAGAATCGAAGAGGTGCTGATCGAGCGAGTGAGTGACCGATGACGCGCTCGGGCTTTGCCGCCATTATCGGACGACCCAACGTGGGCAAGTCGACCCTGGTCAACCAGGTGGTGGGAACCAAGGTGACGATCACCTCGGCCAGCCCCAACACCACGCGCAACGCGATCCGCGGCATCTTGACCGAGGGGGGCGTGCAGGTGATCTTCGTCGACACGCCGGGAATCCATCGGCCTAAGACCGGACTAGGGAGTCGACTCAACGAGACCGCGCGCGCGTCCGTCGACGGCGTGGACGTCATCTTGGCGGTCGTCGAGTCGGGTAAGGCGATCGGTCCGGGAGATCGCAACGTGATCGGGACGATGCTCGACAAGTGTCGTCACCCCGACGGCCCCCAGGGGTGCGTGATCGTCAACAAGATGGACAAGACCGGTCGCGACGCCATCGCCGCACAGCTCATGGCCGCGCACGAGGCCGTGACGCAGATCGCCGAGGAGAAGGGCGTCGCCGAGGCGGCGTTGCGCGTCGAATACTTCCCGGTGTCGGCCAAGACCGGTGCCGGCACCGAAGAACTCATCGCCTTCGTGCGTGCGCAGATGCCCGAGGGAGAGTACCTCTTTCCCGAGGACGAGGTGTCCGACGTGCCCGAGGCCATGTGGGTGGCCGAACTGGTGCGTGAGCAACTGGTGCGCAAGACCAAGCAAGAGCTGCCCCACTCCATTCACTGTCGCGTCATCGAGTTCGAGTGGCCCCACATCCTCGTGGAGATCCTCGTCGAGCGCGAGAGCCAAAAAGGCATGGTGATCGGCAAGGGCGGGCAACTCTTGAAAGACGTCGGCATCGCTGCGCGTCGTCAACTCCCCGAGGGCTGTTTCTTGGAGTTGAAGGTCTCGGTCGAGCCGGGCTGGCAAAAGCGCGACGACGTGATGGACCGCTTCGGTCTCTAACCCTCGAGCGCCGGTTCGACGAGAATCGCCGGGGCGTCAAAGGTGGGCACGCGCGCCGATCGCACCGCGATGACCGTCGCCACGATGAGGATGATCCCCGCCGCCACGCCCAGGGCGCCGGTGGGCATGCCCACGTACTTGAGCCCACTGATCAGGGCGACACCACCGAGGTAGGGGCGCAGGGTGTGGGTGAAGGCGCGCGACGAGAGGAACGAACCGGCGACCACGGCGGGCACCGAACCCACGATGATCGAGGCGGTGACCGCGAGTTGCACGTGACCGAACAACAAGGTCCCTAGGGTCGCCGCGGCGGTCAGGGGGATCGACTGGGCGAGGTCGGTGCCGACGAGTTGGTCGGTGCGGATATGCGGGAAGATCAACAACAACATCACGATGATGAGCGAACCCGCACCCACCGACGTGAGTCCGACCATGAATCCGCCGATGACGCCCACGGTGATGATGAGGGCTCGATTGATCTGCAATGGTCCGTCGACCACCTTACGCGTTGGAAAGAAGGCGCGCCCGATCATCGCGGCCGCCCCGACGATGAGCGCGGCACCCAGGATGAGTTCCAAGTGTTTCTCGGCCGACTTCGTCGAGCCGAGTCGGTGCATCACGTAGGTGCCGAGAATAGCGGCGGGGACGGAGCCGTAACACAGGTAGCGCACGAGTTTGGGTTGGATGGTCTTGCGGTGCCAGTGCACGACAACGCCGAGGGGCTTCATGAAGAGGGCGGCGATGAGGTCCGAGGAAATGGCGGCCGACGGGGTGACGCCAAAGACGAGGACCAGCATCGGGGTCATCAGTGCGCCACCGCCCATGCCGGTGAGACCGACCAGGAAACCAACGACGACGCTGCCGAGGACGAGGGCGAAGTTGAGATGCACGAAGGACCTAACTGAGAAGAGAAGCGGACGAAACTATCTAGATTTACTAGTGAAATTATAGTTTAAGTGGGAGATGAGGCGTCGGACTCGGGACTGGCGACGCGCAACTCTCGCAGGAATCGTGTCACCTCGGCCTGATCACGCGTGCGTTTCATGGGCGGCAATTTCTTGAAGAGCTGGGATCTGTAACGCGCTTCGGCCAGGCGAGTATCGAGCACCGCCACGACGCCGCGGTCACTTCGGTTGCGGATGAGACGGCCGACGCCCTGGGCGAGCAACATGGTTGCGCGCGGCAAGTCCACCTCGAAGAACGGGTTGGTCGACAACTCCTGTCGAGCCTTGAGCAACGGGTCATTGGGCACGGAGAACGGCAGTCGGTCGATGGTGACTAACGAGAGCGAATGACCCGGCACGTCGATGCCCTGCCAGAAACTGGTCACGGCGAAGAGGCTCGCCTCGGCCGAGGCGCGAAAGAGTTCGATGATGCGTTGGCGCGACAAGGTGCCCTGGACCAGTACGGGCGTGGTGATCCGCCCCTCGACCGCTTGGGCCACGCGGTTCATGACCGCGCGATTGGTGAAGAGCGCCAGCGTGCGCCCACCGGCCGCTTCGATGAGCGTGACCAGTTCGTCAATGATCGCCGCCTCGGCGCCGGCCTCGTTGCGCCCCGGGAAACCGGACGGGACGTAGAGCAGGGAGTGGTGGGGGTAGTCAAAGGGACTGGCGAAGGACTCGATCCGCACGTCGGCGAGACCTAATTGGGCGGGCAGGCTGTCGGGGATGGTGGCGCTCGTCAACACCGCGGTGACGTTGCCCCACAGGTCGTCGTGCAGGCGCGGCCCGACATCCACCAGGTTGACTTCGAGGTCGATCTCGCGATCGCGTCGCGAGAGGTAGAGCAATTCGCCTTTTTGGGGGTGCGCCACGCGCGCCAGGTCGTTGGATAGGTGCACGCCGGGTCCCAGGGTGCGGATCTTGCGCGCTTCGTCCTCCGCGCCCGCGGTCTGCGTCGTGCGCAGGACCTCGATAAGGCGCGTCGTCAACGTCGCGGCAGTTTCGATCTCGCGCTGGGCGTCGGGTCCGAGTCCGGTCAGGTCCCGGGCGTCGTACTGGATCTCGAGGATGGTCGCTAAACGGTCGGCGCTCGCGGCGAGATCACTCGCGGTGTCGGCGAACGACGAGCCGAGGAGGGGCTTGGCCACCGCGACGAAGGCCCGGAGGCGCGAGGCGTTGAGCGACGTGCCGAGCAGCGAGGCGAAGATGTCTTGCACCTCGTGGGCCTCGTCAAAGACGACGTACTCGTGCGCCGGTAACAACATTGAACCCGAAGCCAGATGCGCGGCGTAGAGGTGAGTGTTGACGATGACGATCGAGCTCTCGGCGGCGCGGTCCTTCGCCAGTTCGTGAAAGCAGTTGTGCCCCTGGGGGCACTGGGCTCGTCCCAGGCACTCCTGGGGCGTCACCGACAATCCGCGCCAGGCGCGCGGGTCGATCTCGAACGACAATTCGTCGCGGTCGCCAGTCTCGGTCTCCTCGGCCCAGGCGAGCACCCGACGCATCTGGTCGGCGACCCCCTTGGGCACGCTCGAGCCGTCGTCGAAACTGAGTTGCGATCCGCCCCCCGTTGCTAGAGCGCGGTTACGACAGAGGTAGTTGTTCTTGCCCTTGAGAACGGCGACCTTCGTTCGCGTGGCCACTTCTGCGACCGTGGGCGCGTCCTTGGTCGCGAGTTGGTCCTGGAGGTTCTTGGTCGCCGTCGCCACGACGACGCGGCGACCACTCATGGCCGCGGGAACGAGGTAGGCCAGTGATTTACCCACGCCGGTGCCTGCCTCGATGATCGCGTGCTCTTTTCGTGAGAACGCCGCCGCGACGGCGGCGACCATCTGGCGCTGACCCTCGCGACTCTCCCCGCCGCCGGGCAGGTGCGCGGTGATGCGATCGAGCAGGCCCAGCGCCCGATCGACGTCGATCTCGACCAGGTCGGCGTCGAGTTGGACGCCGGGCGCTTCGTCGACGTCGACTTCGACTTCGGTTGTCTCGTCGTCGGGGTCAAAGGATTGCACTAGAGAACCCTAACGTTCTGGCCTTTAACGCCGGGTGCCCCGGCGCCGTCATGGTCACGTCGTCGGCGGTCCTCGGTGGGGAGCAACTAAGTTTTAATTCGTGCCAGACCCTCGCCCCACCCCAATTCCCGCGAGTGTGGACCGGCGCTCCATCCCTCGCCACGTCGGGATCGTGATGGACGGCAACGGTCGCTGGGCCACGCGACGGGGTCTGCCTCGCACCGAAGGTCACCGCGCGGGTGAAGAAGCCCTAGTCGACGCCACCTACGGGGCCCTCTCGCTGGGTCTCAGTGCGCTGACGGTCTACGCGTTCTCGACCGAGAACTGGCGTCGACCGATCGACGAGGTGCGCTACTTGATGAACTTCAATCGCGGTCTGTTGGAGCGTCGCCAGCACGAATTGCACGACGAGGGCGTGCGCATCACTTTCTCGGGACGTCGCGACTGGCGCGTGCCCAAGGGTGTGCTCTCACGCATGGACGAGGCGGTGGAACTCACCAAGAAGAACAAGGTGATGACTCTCAATATCGCCTTCAACTACGGCGGGCGCGCCGAGATCGTCGACGCGGTGAAGCGACTGGTCGAGGACCGCGTGGCCGCCAGCAAGGTCGACGAGAAGGCGATCCGCGAGCGACTCTATCACCCCGAGTTACCCGACCCCGATCTGGTGGTGCGCACGTCGGGGGAGTTTCGCACCTCGAACTTCTTGCTGTGGGAGATGGCGTATTCCGAGTTGATCTTCACCGACGTGCTCTGGCCCGACTTTCGTCGCGAGGACCTCTTTTTTGCCATCGAAGAATACCAACAGCGCAATCGTCGATTCGGGGGCGTCGACTCGTGAGAGTCACCCGCGTCACCGCGGTCGTCGTCTTCTTGTTCTACGTCTTCTTATGGGTGTTGGCCCTCAACGGCGTGTCGAGTCTGGTGCCGGTGTTGGCGATTCCTCTTGTCCTCGCCGTCCTCGTCGCCTTCGGCGTGTGGCTGAATCGCTTTATGGGCATCACTCCACGTACGCAGCACTTCCAGGACTCCGAGGTGTCCGTGGCGATGAAGACGTACCGACACGGCGCCACCAGTGCCTCGCACGAAGCCCCCGCGACGGACAGCTTGGACACGACGCCACCATCGAATTCAGAGCCGTCCGACGAAGGAGGGCCGCCCCAGTAAGGTGCGCGTGATGAGGGTGGTGCGGTGAAGGAGATCCGGGACGAAGCAGTTGTCCTGCGCACCTATAAGTCCGGTGAATCTGACCGCGTCTGCGTCTTGTGGACCCGCTACCACGGAAAACTCCGGGTCCTCGCTAAGGGAGTACGCAAGACCTCCAGTCGCATGGGGGGTTCGCTCGAACCCATGGGTCACGTCCGGGTCGACCTCGTCAAGGGACGTGGCGACTTGTGGATCACCAAACACGTCAGTCACCTCGAACGCATGGCCAACCTGCGCGCCGACTACGAACGCATCGCGGCCGGCCTGGTGGTGGTGGAGGTCATCGACGCGATTCCCACCGACGAGGCCGCCGATGAGGGCATCTTCGAGATGGTGGTGCGGGTGCTCACGACGCTCGACGACACTCAGTACCACCCGGAGTTGGTGGCCGCGTCATTCTTTTTTCGCCTCCTCTCCTACGACGGTTCGCAGCCCGTGGTGGATTTTTGCGTGAACTGCGAGTCGCCGGGACCGCTGGTGGCCTTTAACGCTGAAGTCGGTGGGACACTCTGCATCAATTGCCGCTCGGGGACCGCCGTCGGTCCCGACGCGCTGCAAATTATTCGACGCATACTGGGCGGCGACCTCGGGGGCGTACTGCGAGAAGACAATCCACCGGGTTCGGGTGAGGTCATGGCCCTCGCGCACGAGGCCATCGAGATCCACTTCGGGAAGCGTCTCAAGGTCTCGCGTTCCACGGCGCCGCTGGCTCCCCAACTTCCACCGAGCGCCTGAGATGAGCGATCCGCGCGGTCAGCTCGTCGGAACACTCTCACGTGGCCCGCGACGTTGGACCCCCTGGTCACTGGTGGCGGTCATGACTCTCCTGGCCGCGGGGTCGTTGGTGGCGAGTCTTCACACCGCGCCGAGGTATTCGTACTTCGCCTCACCGCCGAGTGGCGATCCCCGGGTGGTCTCGACCTTTCATACGGTGGTGCGCCGGACACTGGATGAACCCAGTTTTAGGTTCGACAACGCCATTGAGTATCGCTCACCCGATCTCTTTCTCGTGCAGTACGCCGCTCCGACGCCATCGAGCCTGATTGAAGTGGGCCACGAACTCTATTTTCCGCTGAGAACGACAACACCCGAACCGCGGTGGGGAAGAGTGTTACTGACGTCCAACGTCGCTCGCAACATTCGCATCGACGCACCGAAAGTACTGCTCAATTCGCTGTTGCACGCCGACGACGTGGCTCGAGATGGTGATAGCAACTTCACCGTGACGACCGTCGGCGGTGCCAGCTCCTTTGATCCGAACGACGCCGGCCAAGTGGAGGCGACGATGACCGTCTACGTGAACGACGACCTCATCTCGTCGGTCGTGACGACGCTACGTGGCTGGATGACCGTCAACGACCCGTTGGGTGCACCACGCCCCACCGGACTAACGAGGGTGTCGTCGATTCACCCCTTCGCGATCACGTACGGCGATTTTGGCCACGTCGCGCGCTTCGGCGCACCGCCGCTCTCCGAAACGACACCGCTCATCATTTGCGACAACGGCGCTGGCTACGAGGCCCCGTCGCGGGGCACCTGCGTCGACTTTTAATGGTGGTCACGGGGACCGTCGGGTGGCGCGAAGTTGATGTCCAAGTGGTGCTGGCGCCACGGGTGCGCACCTGATAGAAACTCGGTGTGCCGTCACACGAGTGGCGGCTCCGCTCGGAGGTCGCCGATCGAAGTCGAGGCTGACGATTCCCCTGGGAAGGAGTTGACATGACCCGCACCAAGTCACTGACGTTGCGCGTTCGGATGTTCGTCGCAGGCTCCGTCACCGCCGCCGCATTGCTGGTGCCCTTGAGCGTCGCGGTGCCGCAAGCGTCGGCGGCCACGAGTCCATTCTGCACCGCCGTCTTCAGTTGGGCGTATCACCCGGTGAAGCCGCCGACCGGGCTCACGCTCGCCAGCTATCGCAAGTGGGTGACCGTCTTGCTCCCGTACTTCGAGAAGATGGACGCGACCGCTCCCAACGCCAAGACGAAAGAGATCCTGGGCTATCTGGTGACCGTTCTCAAGAACTACGGGACCGCCACGACCTTCACGAAGCTGGCGGCCTACGAGAAGGCTCACGCTGCCGCCTTCGCGGCCGACACGAAGTACCTGACGGCAGCCATCACGTCGTGCGTCACCTCGGGACCGATCACGCTGCCCTAAAGGAGCGGCGCCGCTACGCCGCTGACTTTGATTGAGGCGCTGGCGCCGGAAGTAGTACCTCCAGCGGTTATGTTGCACCCATGGTCGACGCGAACTCCTCACGCCCCGCGGTGCCACCGTTCGGCGTGTACGTTCACGTACCATTTTGCGCACACCGGTGCGACTACTGCGCTTTCGCTACCTACGCCGACCGCGACCACCTGCGCGACGCCTACGTCGATGCCGTCGTCCAGGAGATCGCCACGGAAGTGGCCGCCGGAATGGAGCTGGCAACGTCGGTGTTCTTCGGGGGCGGCACACCTTCTCGCTTGACGCCCGAGCAACTCGTGCGCATCCTCGAAGCCATTCCGCGCACCGACGACGCCGAAGTGACGGTGGAGTGCAATCCCGAGGATGCTTCGCTCGAACGACTTCTCGTCTACAAGGCCGGTGGAGTGAACCGAATGAGTTACGGCGTGCAGTCGACCCAGCCGGCGGTCTTGGCCGACCTCGGACGTCGTCACGGCACGATGGCGCACGAGGAGGTGTCGCTCGTCACCCACGCGGCCGGCTTTGCGACGTGGAACATGGACCTCATCATCGGATCTCGGGCGGAGTCCCTCGACGACGTGCGCGCCACGCTGTTCGACCTCCTCTCATTGGACTCTCCGCCACCGCACATCAGTTGCTACGCCCTCACACCCGAGCCGTCGACGCCCCTCGGACGTGACCCGGCGCGTCACCCCGACGAGGATGAGACCGCCGACGCCTACGACCTCGTGGGCGAAACCCTTGAGGCGAACGGGTACGAGTGGGAAGAGATCTCCAACTGGGCCAAGCCCGGCCACGAGTGTCGCCACAATCACGTCTACTGGGACCACCACGACTACGTGGGGTTCGGCTCGGCGGCGCACTCGCATCGCCACGGTCGCCGCTACTGGAACGTGCGCACGCCCGAGCGCTACATCGCGATGCTGGGGCGCGGCGAGCGACCCCTGGGAGGAGAAGAGATCCTCGACGAGGCGACCCGGGCCTTCGAGCGTGACTCACTGGCTCTTCGTACGCGTCGCGGAGTGCCCGTCGAAGCCTTCGAGTCCCTTGACGAGATCGCGCACTTGGTGAACGTGGAGCGCGATTACGTCACGCTGACTCCCAAGGCGCGACTGGTCGCGAACCAAGTCATCCTGCGCCTCAAGTCCTCGCCGTAGGGTGCTGTGGAATCGGTAAAAGTTCCGCGTCCGGTAGCCTTGGCGGATGGATTCTGCCTCCGCGACCGACCCCGAACTCCTCGAGAAGGTAATTAATCTCGCCAAGCGCCGCGGATTCATCTTTCCCTCCGCCGAAATCTACGGCGGATTCCGTTCGACCTACGACTACGGCCCCTTGGGCGTCAACATGCTGCGTAACGTAAAGGCGGCCTGGTGGCGCGACATGGTCCAGATGCGCCTGGACGTGGTGGGAATCGACGCCGCAATTCTGGGCCCCCCGGCCGTCTGGGCGGCCTCGGGCCACCTCGAGACCTTCACCGACCCGTTAGTGGATTGTCGCAAGTGCAAGGAGCGCTGGCGCGAGGACAAGATCAACGGCGTGTGCCCCAATTGTGGTTCCACGGAATTCACCGAGGCGCGCGCTTTCAACCTCATGTTCAAGACGCAAGCGGGACCCGTCGAGGGGGAGGGCGCGACCGCGTACCTGCGCCCCGAGACCGCTCAGGGCATGTTCACCAACTTCAACAATGTGCTCTCCACGATACGTAAGAAGCCGCCCTTCGGCATCGCGCAGATCGGTAAGTCGTTTCGTAACGAGATCACTCCCCAGAACTTCGTGTTCCGTACTCGTGAGTTCGAGCAGATGGAAATGGAGTTCTTCGTGCCGCCCGCCGCGGCCGACGAGTGGTATCGCTACTGGATCGATCAGCGCTTCAACTGGTACTTAGCCTTGGGTATCCCCGCGCACCAACTTCGTCTGCACGAGCACGCTAAGGAGGACCTGTCGCACTACTCGCGCGGCACGACCGACGTCGAGTTCGCCTACCCCTGGGGCTGGGATGAGCTCGAGGGTATCGCCAACCGCGGTGACTACGACCTGACTCAGCACTCCAACGCGTCGGGCGCCCGGTTGGAATACTTCGACCAGGCGGCCAACGAGCGCTACACGCCCTACGTCATTGAGCCGGCCGCTGGTGCGACGCGCGCGATGATGGCGTTCTTACTGGCCGCCTATCACGAGGACACCGTTGAAGGCGAGACCCGCACGGTGTTGCGTCTCGACTGGCGACTGGCACCCTATCAAGTTGCCGTGTTGCCCCTGTCGAAGAAGCCCGAACTCGAGGGAGTCTCCAAGGAAGTTCTGGCGATCCTTCAGCCGTACTTCGCCTGCGACTACGACGTCACCCAGTCGATTGGACGCCGCTACCGGCGTCAGGACGAAGTGGGCACCCCGTGGTGCATCACCGTCGACTTCGACTCGCTCGAGGACCGTGCGGTCACCGTCCGCGACCGCGACACCACCGAGCAGGAACGCGTGCCCATCACCGATCTGCTGGCAAACCTGCGAGCTCGAACGAACCAAAGTTAACTCGTTGTTGCCACCGGCGAGGGTGCCGTTCGCCACACTACTGCCGGGATGATGGTGGCCAGACCAAAGATTCCACCGACCGCACAGGTGCCGTTCCAGCCGTAGTGGGCGTAGGCGAATCCCGACGCGAGCGAGCCGATCGAGGCGCCGGTGAAGAAGCACACCATGTAGACGCTGTTGACAGTGCTGCGCTGACCGGGCGCGATGGCGTAGATGATCGATTGATTCGCCACGTGAATTCCCTGGGCCCCGGCGTCGAGGATGATGATGCCCACGGCGATCAGCCATACGTTGTGGCCACCGAGGTACAGGACCGCAAAGCCCAGGGCGATGAGAGCCGCGGCGCTGGTGGTCGCGAGTGCCGTACGTCCCTGATCGGCGAGACGCCCCGTCACGTTCGCGGCGGTAATACCCGCCATTCCAAAGAGTCCGAAGAGTCCAATCACACCACTGGAGTAGTGAAAGGGTGCACCCGAGAGGTGAAACGCCAACGTCGACCACAACACGCTGAAGGCGCCGAAAGCGGTGCCACCGAACCAGCCGCGATGACGCAGTTGCGAGGACTCGCGCATCATCCTTAGTCCACTCGTCGCCAGATGGCGATATTCAAATCGGTCGCGCGAACGTTCCTGGGGTAGCGCAATGTACATGATGATCGCCATAATCACCAGTAAGCCGGCCGACACACGGTAGACGCCGCGCCAGCCGATCGCTTCAGAGACCAGTCCCGAGAGGGAACGCGAGAGCAAGACGCCACCGAGGAGTCCGGTCATCAGTCGACCCACGACTCGACCACGTTGTTCGTCGGGGGCCAAGTCCGCACCGAAGGGGATGATGATCTGTCCCGCAACGGAGGAGAGCCCAATCACGACGGTGATGGTCGCGAAGAAGACGAAGGAGTGCACGAAGCTCGCGCCCGCCATGGCCGCGGCCGCGACGACGAAGATCGTGACGATGAGGTTGCGACGAACGAACATGTCACCCAGCGGCAAGATGAAGAACAGTCCAATGACGTAGCCCACTTGGATGAGTGTGATGAGGAGCGACGTCGACGCAGTGGACGCGTGAAAGCCACTACGCACCTCGTGCAGGAGGGGCTGCAGGTAGTAGAGATTGGCCACGATGACGCCGATGGCCACCGCCATCAAGACGACTAGGGTCGAGGAGAGTCGAGGTTGATTCATCGTCATCAGGGTTTAGGCGACTTTTTTGTACTTTGCTGTGGCGAGGGGTCCGAGTACGGCGATCGCGCCGATTGACCACGCGAGTGACACCCAGACGGAATTACCCGGACTCACCCCACGCATGAGACTGCGCACCGCGTTGGTGACTTCGCTCACCGGCTGGTTCCTGGCGAATGGCTGAAGCCAGCCGGGCATGGTAGCAATTCGCACGAAGATCGACGAGGCGAAAGTCAGGGGGAAGATCAACGGAAAGGTCATCGCCTGGGCGGCTTCCGACGTGGGGGCCGCGAGACCGACGAAGGCGAAACCCCAGGATAAGCAGAACGCGAACAGCAAGGTGATCAGACACGCGTAGATGTAGTGCAGAAAGTTACCGTGGGGTCGAAAGCCCACGAGCAGTCCGACGGCCGTGATGATCGCGAGCACCAGAACATTGCGTCCGAGGTCCGAGACCGTTCGTCCCGCCAAGACCGCCATGCGGGCCATCGGGAGCGCGCGAAATCGCTCGATCAGACCGCGATGGAGGTCCTCGGCCAGGCCAATGGCCGTGCCCACGGCACCAAAGATCGTCGTCTGCACGATGATGCCTGGCATGAGGTAGTTGACGTAGCCGCCGGGGATACTGACCGGGATCGCTCCAGAAAAGATGTAGCGGAACAACAACACGAACATGATGGGCTGGATGATGGAGAACACCAGCGCCGTGGGAATTCGAATCAGGGCCAACAAGTTGCGCCGAGCCATCGTCAAGACGTCGCTCACGGCCCAACTCAGGGCACTTCTCTCGTCGTGGATGTTCTGGCGAGCGTCAATGTTTTCGGAGGCGACAGTCGTCATGCGCGGACCTTTCGCTTGGCAGTGGCGTCGCCGTCCTCGGTGACCATCTCGTCCTCGGCCTTGTGGCCAGTGAGACTAAGGAAGACGTCGTCCAGACTGGGCTCGCGCAGCGTCAGACCCGCGAGCGTGACCCCCGCGCCGTCCAGGCGACGCAGCGCGTCGGCCGCCGAGGCGGGACCGCCCTCCACCGTCAGTTCCACAACGGTGCCTTCGACGTTGGCGGGCTTGTTCGACAGATCGCGGATCAGCTCGACGCCGCGCGCGGCGTCGCTGGTCGAAGCGAAGGTGAGCGATAACACCGTGGTGCCGAGTTGGGTCTTGAGCTCCTGACTGGTGCCCTCGGCGATGATCGAGCCCTTGTCGAGCACGACCAGTTGCTTGCAGAGACGATCCGCCTCCTCGAGGTATTGCGTCGTCAAGAGCACCGTCGTCCCGCCTTCAACGAGTCCCTCGATGATCGTCCACAAGTCTTGACGACTCTGGGGGTCGAGACCGGTCGTGGGCTCGTCCAAGAATAGAATCGGCGGTCGCGCTACCAGGGCCGCGCCAAGGTCCAAGCGACGGCGCATCCCGCCCGAGTACGTCTTGACGTTGCGATTGGCGGCGTCGCTGAGTCCAAATTCTTCGAGCAACTCCTTTGCTCGACTCATCACGTAGGACTTCTTCAGGTGGTTCAGCGAGCCGATCATGCGCAAGTTCTCAAATCCGGTCAAGTTCTCGTCGACCGTCGCGTACTGGCCCGCGAGTCCGATGCGTCGGCGTACGTCGTCGGGGCGTTTGACCACGTCAAAGCCGTCTACCGTCGCGCTGCCCGACGTAGGAGATAAAATCGTCGAGAGAATACGCACCATGGTGGTCTTGCCTGAACCGTTGGGACCGAGGAGGCCGAAGACTTCACCGCGCGGGACCTGGAGCGATACGCCCTTCAGGGCCTGGACGTTACCCTCCTCGAATGTACGAACAATGGTGTCGGCGATGACGGCGAAGTCAGACATGGTGCGAAGTCTAGGAGTTGACTGTGACCGATCAGCGCAAAAAAATCACGCGACAGCCTGTACGTTCTTGCTATGACAATTTCCGAGGCTGAGATCGCGCAAGTGCGCTCCGCCACGGACATCGTGGCCCTGATTACCGAGTACGTGGCCCTCAAGAAGGCGGGACGTCGCTGGCAGGGGCTGTGTCCGTTCCACGCCGAGAAATCGCCGTCGTTCTCAGTGAACGCCGAAGAGGGTCGTTATTACTGCTTCGGGTGCCGCGTATCGGGCGACCAGATCACCTTCGTACGAGAAATGCAACACCTGGACTTCGTCGAAGCCGTTCGCTCTTTGGCTGAGCGCGCGGGCATCCAACTGCACGAGGACGACGCTGCGGGGCCCGCGCGCAAGGAACGTCAGGAGTTCTTGGCCGCGATGGACAAGGCGGTGACGTGGTACCACGACCGACTCCTCAACTCGCCCGACGCGCGACCCGCGCGCGAGTATCTGCGCAGTCGCGGAATTTCGGGCGACGTCGCGCGCCAGTTCCGTCTCGGGTGGGCGCCCGACGAGTGGGACGCGCTGTCCAAGTCGCTCGATCTTTCGGCCAAGGTGCTCGAGGGCACCGGCTTGGGATTCATCAACCGCCGAGATCGCCGACAAGACGCCCTGCGCGCGCGACTGATCTTTCCCATCTTCGACTCTTCCAATAAGGCGATCGCCGTGGGCGGTCGCATCTTGCCCGGCGCACCGGAAAATCCCGACGGCTATCGCGAGGCCAAGTACAAGAATTCACCCGAGACGCCGATCTATTCGAAGCGACGAACCCTCTACGGACTCAACTGGGCCAAAGACGACATCATCAAGTCCGGTGAGATCATCGTCTGCGAGGGCTACACCGACGTCATCGCCTGCTTCGAGGCGGGACTACCGCGAGCGGTCGCCACGTGCGGCACGGCCCTCGGCGAGGAACACTTTCGCACCATGCGTAACTTCGCCAAGCGCATCGTCCTGGCCTACGACGCCGACTCGGCCGGTCAGAGCGCGGCGGCCAGCGTGTACCAGTGGGAGCGTCAACACGAGGTCGACGTCTTCGTCGCGAAACTGCCGGCGGGCTCGGACCCGGCCGAACTCGCCCAAAAGAATCCGGTAGCGTTGAGCGAAGCGATATCGGCGGCCGTCCCGTTCCTGCAGTTCCGACTCGATCGCGTCCTCAACGCCGCGAACCTCTCGACCGCCGAAGGTCGTGCGCGCAACGCGGAGGCGGCCCTTCGGGTCCTGGCCGAGCATCCCAGTGACCTGGTGCGCGATCAGTACCTGGTGAAAGTGGCTGACGCGTTGCGACTGGAACTCGCAACTTTGCGTCCCCGTGTCGCCGAGCTGGTGGCCAATCCCCAGGCCAAAGTCCTCGTCACCGAGCGACCCGTGGCGCCGCGGGTGAGCGGACCGCTTCCGCGCCCGGGTCTCGAGGCCCTTCGTCTGGCGATTCACTTCCCCCACGACGTGAAGGACCGCTTTCTTCCCGAGTACTTCGTCAACGACCTGCAACGCGGGATCTTTCAAGGTCTCAGCACCGGCCAGAGCGTGTCGGAAGTGGTGGACCGATTACGCCGTCACGGTGACGAGGCGGCTGCGGACGTGTTGAGTGAGCTCAGCGTGGACGAACTCGACCGCGAGTATACCGTGGACGACGTGACGGCCGTGGTGGCGCAGCTGTTGCGCGCCGCGGTCACCGCTCAGTTACGCGACGTCGAACGAGAACTACGCGGCGCCGAGATTACCCCCGACGTCGCCATCGCGACCATCCGTGACGTGAAGGAGCGTCTCGAGTTACTCGAAACACCGCGCGGCGGCGAAGCCGAACGTGACCTTCGAGCGTGGTTACTCGCGCGATCGGGGAGTGGTGAGTAAACAACTGCGTACCGTCGGCGGTCTGCGAATGCTCCAGCCGCTCAGTGCCGACGAGGAGCGAGCACTTCTGCCGGTCATTACCCGGGGCCGCGACGCCGCGCGACGCCTTGACGAGGGTGACCTCGACGTCGTCACGACGAGGTCGCTGCGGCGCGAACGCGAAGAAGGGCAACGAGCGGAATCCACGCTCTTGCGCGCCACCTGTGGCCTGGTGCGCCTGCGTGTCGTCGAGCGTGGGTATCGTTTCGGCAACGAGGAGCTTGAGGCTGCGGGCGTGGAAGGCCTCGTCAACGCGCTGCACCGCTTCGATCCCGAGAAGGGGAATCGCTTCTCCACGTACGCGAACTACTGGATCACCAAGTTGGTGAACCAAGCGATTCGACAACAAGCGGGACTGAGTGAGTCCGAGATGGACTATGTCCTCAAGTTGCAGAAATTGTTGCGCACCGATCTCGTCAAACACTTCTCCGCCAAAGAAATCGCAACTTCACTCGGAGTGTCGCTCACGAAAGCGCGCGACATCGTTCAGATGAATCACGACCTCGTAAATCGTCGATTCGAATCCTCGGACTTCGAGCATGGCGTCGAGGCGCGCGCGTCGCACGACGTCCACGAGCCGCCCCAGTGGGTCATCGAAGAGTTACGACGACTCTGTGGTGACGACTTCGACGCGTTCTGGCAGTACGCGTTTCGCACAATGTCGATCGAGGAGATAGCCAAGACGAAGGGCATCTCGCGCCAGGCGATGAGCAAGCGAATCGAGAAGTGCCGTAAGGCCGTACGCGAAAGTGCCGAAGCTGAACGACTGCAAGGATGGCTGGATCGCCAGTAATCTTTTTTTGTCGCTGCCGCATCGCGATGAGGGAGTACGTCGAGCAACACATTTTGCACGGTCTTGGCAATGTCAAACGCGTGGTAGTCACTCGTGACCATGGGAGAATGGAGTCGTTCGAAATATTTCGAACGACTACTGATTGAGACGATTGATCAACTTGAGCGGTTGTGTACTCTCTCGTGCGAACCCGGTCAGGGTTTCCTCTTCTCGCCGGCGGTTCTCGTGGACCGATCCACGCGAATGGTGGGTGTTGTCGTTCCTCAATGGCAAAAGTGACGAGTGTTCGTCGACGCGCACGAATGGGGTCCGCGTCCATCGATGCGAACGTGGGTGCCGACCAGCGAGAGTAAACGTTGCGCGCGAAATAGTGGTCGCCGCGTCAATGGCGGAGATCGTCGTGGGTGACGAGATGACTACTCGTGCACCGACATCACCTCGTTCAACGAAGTCGTGAATATCCAGTGCTAGTGTTGCGTTGCCTTCGGGTGCAT
This sequence comes from Acidimicrobiales bacterium, assembly GCA_036509795.1. GTDB lineage: Bacteria > Actinomycetota > Acidimicrobiia > Acidimicrobiales > RAAP-2 > RAAP-2. The sequence continues at coordinate 52,679 of DATCEX010000004.1, read as the reverse complement.
TCCCAGATAGCTCAATTGGCAGAGCAAGCGACTGTTAATCGCTAGGTTGCAGGTTCGAGTCCTGCTCTGGGAGCCAAACTTCCTAGTCGATACGGATTTATTGTCGTGGAGAGCCCGAAAGTTCCTCCGTCCCGACAGCGGCGCAGGAACTGCGCCCCCCTCCATCCAGCACCCATGATGGGAGTCGTCGCGATGACGCCGCAGAACTGGTGCGAAACAGGAACGACATTTCTCTTGGCATCAGCCATTTTTCGACGATGATGGTGCCCAGGACGGGGAGGGTTCATGGTCTTTTGCACTCAGTGCGGTACTCAAGCGGCAGAGGGTCAACGATTTTGCGTGGTGTGTGGCTCGGCACTTCGCGTCGGCGCCGCGACCGGTGACCCGACGTCGACGCGCGCCGCTCCGGCACCTAGTGGGGCGATGCCCGCTTGGATGCCGGCGCCACCACTGTCGGGTGACGATCGAGCGCTCTCGTCGACTGACGTCGTCTTCGAGATCTCGCCCGAGCCGCTAGATCAGTCGCGATGGTCGGTACTGTTTCGACTCATCCTGGCACTGCCCATGCTCGTCTGGGTGGTGATTCTTGAGTTGGTGACCGAGATCGTGGTGATCGCGGGATGGTTTTCCGCCTTGTTCACGGGACGAGTACCCAACAGTATTCAACGATTCGTCACCAACGTCGTGAGGTACTTCACCGAGGTTCTCGCCTACGTGTCGGTGCTCGTGCCTCGTTGGCCCGGTTTTAGCTTGCACCCCGGCGAGAAGGCTCAGGTCAACCTAGTGATTGATCACGTGCGCCTCAATCGCGCCGCGGTCTTCTTTCGCATCCTGTTGAGTATTCCAGCGGTCATTGTCCTGTTCTTCGTGGTGTACGGCGGGTACCTCCTCACGGTGGCCGTGTGGATCAGTGCGTTGATTCTCGGCCGGCCCGCTCGGCCGTTGTACGGCGCGCGGGTCCTGTCCCTACGTTTCAGTACCCGCTTCGTCGCGTACGCCTTTTTGTTGACACCGACGCAGCCGTTCTCTGGTTTCTTTGGCGACCACATCGCACCGGAATTCGCACCGATCGACGCGGGAAATGCGGCTCCCGTCACGCCGACCCCGTCGTTAAGTAGCCGATTAATTCTTTCGACGTCGGCTCGGGTCATTTTCATCGGGTCACTCGTTCTCGGTGGCATCCTCGGCGTGGCGTATCAGAGGACCGTCTTCAATTTCAAAAGCATCGTGAATCGAGTCATCGTCATTCCGCTCGTGACGTCGACCCAAAAGAATGTCGTGGACGATCTCGATACTTTCTCGACGACGATGAAGTCGTGCGTGGCTGAGTCGAGTGCCACGTGCGTCGCCAGCGCGGCGAGTACCGCCAAGAACTCGATCAGCAGTCAGGTCGTGACTCTGAACGGGGTGTCGGGCATCGTCTCGCGCGGGCGAACCGAGTACAACACGTACGTGGCCGGTTTGAACAAGGTCGGCGCCGACTTGACGTATCTCACCGTCGATACGTCGTTCGCACAACAAGAGTCCTTCATCGTTTCGACTCTGTCGCCGGACCTCGTGGCCGTCGGCGCGGACTATGCACAATTGCGCGCGGCACTCTAGGCCAGCTCATTGGCGCCGGTGCACGGGCGAGAACTCGACTCAAATTGAGAAGTCGTCGCCAGACCAGATGCCCGATGGCGAGGGTCGAATCTCGTGGGCGTGACCGCGTGATCCGATGATCGTTTCGATCTCGTGCAGTCGCTCAAAGAGTGATTCGAGACTGAGTCCTACCGGGTCGGCCATGAGTTCGCCGTCACCTCCCGCGACGGGTAGCGCCCCGTCGCGTGCGCGCGCGATCACGCGTCCGGGAATACCGACGACTACCGAGTTTTCGGGCACGGAATGCGTCACGACGGCGTTCGCGCCGACGCGGCTATCGTCGCCGATGGAGATGTGCCCGAGGATCTTGGCCCCGGCGCCGATCGTCACTCGATTACCAATGGTCGGATGACGTTTCTCGTGCGCGAGACTCGTGGCGCCGAGAGTCACTCCCTGATAAATCGTGACATCGTCGCCGACCACAGCCGTCTCACCTATCACGACTCCAGTGGCGTGATCGATGACGACGCGCTCTCCGATAACAGCCGCCGGGTGGATGTCGACGCCGGTCAGGCGCTGAGCAAGTGACGAACTCACCCGAGCGAGGAACCGCAAGCGGTGCCCCCAGAGCCAGTGCGCGCCGCGATAGGCCCACAGCGCGTGCAGCCCGGGGTACGTGAGAGCAGTCTCTAATCGTGACCTGGCCGCGGGATCACGTGAGGTCACCGCCGTGAGGTCACTGCGTAGTCGGCCCGCCACTAATCGGTGAGGCCTTCGAAGAGGGGTGTCGACAGATATCGCTCACCGTAGGACGGGATGATGACCACGATCTGCTTCCCGGCGTTCTCGGGCCGGCGCGCGACCTCGAGGGCGGCCCACAGCGCGGCACCCGAAGAAATGCCCACGAGGAGCCCCTCTTCGTGGGCTGCGCGATGCGCGGTCGCGAAGGCGTCGGCGTTGGTCACGGTGATGACTTCGTCGTAGACGTGGGTGTTGAGGATGTCGGGGACGAAGCCGGCGCCGATACCTTGAATGGGGTGAGGGCCCTTGGCTCCCCCCGAGAGCACGGGCGACGTCGCGGGCTCCACAGCAATCACCTGCACCGAAGGCTTGCGTTCCTTCAACACCTCACCGACGCCAGTGATCGTGCCCCCGGTTCCCACTCCCGCGATGAAGATATCGACACCCCCATCGGTGTCGTTCCAGATCTCCTCGGCGGTGGTGACGCGATGTACTTGGGGATTGGCCGGATTCTCGAATTGCTGGGGGACGAAGTAGCGATCGTCGTCGGCGGCGAGCTCGTTGGCCTTGGCAATTGCGCCCGCCATGCCGTCAGCGGCCGGCGTGAGGAACAGCTCGGCGCCGTAACCGCGCAATAGAGCGCGGCGTTCTTTACTCATCGACTCGGGCATTGTGAAGGCGCAGCGGTATCCCTTTGCGGCCGCGACCATTGCCAGCGCGATGCCCGTGTTGCCACTCGTGGGCTCCAAGATGATGGTCTGGGGACCTATGAGCCCGGCCTCTTCGGCGGCGGTGATCATGGCCAGTCCAATGCGGTCTTTCACGGAGTTGGCCGGGTTAAAGAATTCGAGCTTGGCGAGAATCTCGACGTCGTCGCCCGCGCCCAGGCGATTGATGCGAACGAGGGGAGTATTGCCGATGAGTTCGGTGATGTCGTGAGCGATTTTGGTCATGAGGATCCTTTTTGGACGGGACACTTCCGACCTTAATAACGAATCCCGACGAAAGAAGTCGACAATGGACTTTGGACCCTGCTGGGCGAATTCGTGACGAGGAGGGCGAGCGACGGCGGCCACGACGTGTTGTTTCGGCGGCGAAGGAGGAAGCGTGCGCGTCGACGTGCGTGTCAACTCACCAGATGACGCACTCCCTCGCGGAGAGCGAAGTCGCGATTTCGTGTCGCCACGAAGTCGGATTGCCTTATCGCAGCGGTTAATTGCAGGGTTATGCTACGAATCTTGAGAGGGTGTTTCGTCGGATGGTTCGTCTGTCGCAGCATCCAAGAGGAGGTCACGGTGTCGGAGAGTCGGTCAGCCGTCACGACGAACCCGGCCGTCGCGACGTACGAGGACCTACTCGAAGTGGCCACCAACTTACGTTGGACGTGGAAAATCGACGCCCGACGACTCTTCGCACTCATGGACCCCACGGCGAGTCCGGGCGCACTCGAATGGCCCCAACAGTTGCTCCTCGGGTTGGGCCGTGACCGAGTCACTTCGCTGCTCGTCACCGAACCGGCCATCACCGAACTCGCTGATTCGGTGGTGCAGAACTTCCGCTCGTACTTCGCCCAGAGTTCCAAAACGTGGTTCCCGACGCACCATCGTGGGGAAAAGGACCAGGTCATCGCTTTTTTTGCGGCGGAATTCTCGTTGACTGACTCCCTGCCGATCTTTGCGGGAGGTCTCGGCACGGTCGCCGCCGAGCAATTGAAGGCGTCGAGCGCCCTCGGGCTACCCCTGGTGGGAGTGGGGTTGCTGTATCGCGGCACGTCGCACCAGTGGCTGGACCGCGAAGGGCGCCAGCACGAGTCCTGGGACATGATGTCGCCCGACAAGATGCCCATCGAGCGAGCGCGCGACGAACAAGGACGCGTCATCCAGGTCACGGTGTCGCTGCCGGGTCGCGACATCCAGGTCGCGGTGTATCGGGCGCGAGTGGGGCGTAACGAACTACTACTGCTGGACGCGTCGGTCGCCGGTAACGCGGAGGTCGATCGCGTCGTGACCACGCGCCTGTACGACTCCGATATCGAGACCCGGTTTTCACAAGAACTTATCTTGGGCGTGGGCGGCGTGCGGGCATTGGCGGCGCTGCACATCGAACCCTCAATGTTGCACCTGAACGAGGGACATTCCGTCTTCGCGATCCTCGAGCGTATTCGTCGGGTGATGGCGCACGAGGGGCTGAGTTTCGAAGAGGCGCAGTGTGCGGTGCGCCCGGGCCTGCTCTTCACGACGCACACGCCAGTGGCCGCGGGGCACGATTATTTCCCTGACGCCGTGGCACGTCGTTACCTGGCGCCCTACGCACGCCAACTCGCCACGTCCTTGGACACGCTCGTCGCCCTAGGACGTGTGACGCCGAGTTGGGACGGCGACACCTTTTGTCCGACGGTGTTCGCGATGCGCATGGTCGGACACCGCAACGGCGTGTCGCGCCTGCACGGACGGGTCACGCGCGAGCAGTGGGCGGCGCTGTGGCCGCGCGTGCCCCTGGACGAAGTCCCCGTCGGACACGTCACCAATGGTGTACACCTCGAGTCCTGGACGACGGGGGCGTTCTCGGAGGTCTTAACCTCGTCCGTCGGCGCGCAGTGGCAGACGACGCCGGGCGATCCGGTCATGTGGTCCAAGATCGTCGGCGCGTCCGACACCGAACTGTGGCGGGTCAAGAACGAGGCACGTGCCGAACTCGTGGAATTCGCACGCCGTCGTGCGAGAAAGGACTTGGCGCGTCGCCACTCGCCCTCCGAGCGAGTGGCTGCGGTGTCGGTGCTCGACCCGGACCGTCTCACCATTGGCTTCATCGGTCGCTTCGTCGCCTACAAGCGACCGACGTTATTACTGCGCGACCCCGAGCGGCTAGCGGCCATCTTAAAGAACCCCGGTCGCTCGGTACAGATCGTCTTCGCCGGCAAGGCGCACCCCAACGACGAAGCCGGTAAGCAGCTCCTGCAAGACATGATCGAGTTCGCCGCGCGTTACGGGGTGTCAGATCGCGTGGTCTTCGTCGTCGATTTCGACACCACCTTGGACCGGCACTTGGCCCAAGGGGCTGATCTGTGGCTCAACACGCCGCGCCGTCCTCTCGAGGCCTGCGGGGTGGGGGGCATGAAAGCGGGCATGAACGGGGCGCTCAACTTCTCCACCATCGACGGTTGGTGGGACGAGGCGACGCACGACGCCGACACCTCAGCGGCACCCATTGGATTCTCCATCGGTACTGACGTGGACTACGGCGACGACGCACTGCAGGACGAACTCGACGCGACGTCCATCTACGAGGTGCTGGAGAACGAGATCGTCCCGCGCTTTTACGACCGCGACGACCATGACGTTCCGCGCGCGTGGCTCGCCTCGGTGAAACAGTCCATGTCCACTCTGGCCCCGACCTGGGACTCGCTGCGCATGACGCGCGACTACACCGAGACGTACTATCTGCCCGGTATCGCCAAGGCCGCACAGTTGCGCGCGGGGGGAGCGAGGTCCGCGCGCGATCGCGCGCGTGACCTTCGGCGCCTGCGCGCTCACTGGGATCGGCTCAGCGTCGACGTGGGGGCGATCTCGGAGCGAAAAAAAGGCCACCGCGTCTACCTCCAGGTCGACCTCGGCGAGCTCGAACCCGCCGACGTGCGCGTGCAGCTATGGGTGAGTGACGGCGCCGCTCCCGTGGCCATCGATGCCAAACTCGTTGATCGGGCGGGACCACTAGCGCGCTACGACGCGCGCGTCGATTTCGCGACGCGTCTGGAGGACGTCGAACTAGCGGCGCGCATTGTGCCATCGAATCTGCACACCGACGGCGAGGTGTTACCGGGATTCATGACGTGGTCGTCGTGAACGAACCGGCGATTCCTCTTTCACTGCTCGACCTCGCGCGCGCGCGCGGCGTGGAGACGCACTTCGTGGATGGTCGCCAACGCAATCGCTCCGCGTCGGTCGAGTCATTGATGGCGGTGCTCAATTCGTTAGACGACTTGGCACCCCTGGTGACTCCGGCGAATGCGCGCGGCGTCTTGCGTGAACTGCAACAAGCACGGGTCGATCGAGTGCTGGAGCCGGTGTACGTCCTCGATGAAGGAGTGAGCGCCGTGGTGGCGCTGCGCATGGCGCGTAAGTTCAGTTCCTTTGAGTGTCGTATCGAGTTCGAGTTCGGCGGCGAGACGTCGTGGCGGGTGCGCACCGACGATTTGCGGGTGATCGAGGCGACCCTCGAGGAACCGCGCGCCTGGGGACTGTCATTGCCGGCGATGCGCGTGGGCTATCACCAACTGTGCGTCATCGTGGGTAAGCGCATCATCTGGTCGACCTTGCTCGTGCGCCCTCTGCGCGGCGCATCGCACCGTTTCTCGCGCGATTGGCGCGCCTACTCCGTGCAGGCGCCGATCTTCTCACTGCACTCGGATCGCTCGTGGGGGTGCGGCGACGTCGGGGACTTGGACGAGTTCGCGCGGCTGGTGGCTAATCAAGGGGCGACGGTGGTCTCGACGCTGCCGTTGCTGTCGTCGTTCGGACCTCACGATTTTGAAGCGAGTCCCTACCGGCCAGTGAGCCGGCGTTTTTGGAACGAGCGCTGGATCGCGCTCGATCAGGTGGAGTTCTTGTCGCGTTCCTACGCTGCGCAGTCCCTGATGAACGAGACGTATTCGTCGGGGCATCGCGCCACGTGGTCCCGGGACGGTCACGTCGACGGTGCCGCGGCCTTTCGCGCCAAGCGCAACGTGATCCAGGCCTGGGCGGCCACGCAATCGGAGTTCATGGCGCTCTACGAGAGCGGTCTGCGCAGCTACGTCACCGAGCACCCCGAGGTGAACGACTACGCGCGTTTTCGCGCCGCGGGCGAACGCTTCGGGCGAGACTTTCGCCAGTGGCCTTCGACGGCGCGCTCAGGACTGTTGCGCTGGAACGACGTTGACCCGACGCTCGTTCGCTACCACCTCTTTGCCCAGTGGATCATCGACGGACAAATGACTGAGTTGTCCCAGCGCCTCGCCCAACGCGGTCAGACGCTCGGACTCGACATCCCCATCGGCGTGCACCCAGAAGGCTACGACGTCTGGAAGAACCCGAGCGAGTACGTGACCTCGATGTCGATCGGTGCCCCGGCCGACGACCTAACGACCGACGGACAGATTTGGAGTGCGCCGCCGCTGCATCCGGCCCGGATCCGTGAGAACGCGCACCAACAATTCCGCGACGCGCTGCGTTGTCACATGCGCGTCGCTGGGGTAGTACGCATCGACCACGTGATGGGTCTGCAGCGACTCTTTTGGGTGCCCAACGGCGCGAGCGCCCGCGACGGGCTCTACGTCAAGATGCCTTTTCACGAACTCCTGGCGATTGTGGCGATCGAGGCGCAGCGTTACGGCTGTGACGTCGTGGGCGAGGACCTCGGTACGGTCGACGGCGCCCTACGCGACGCCATGGCCCACGAAGGACTCCGGCGCACCTACGTCACGCAGTTCGCCATTGGTGACGGGTTCCTCGAGCCCGTTCCGCCCGGCGCGGTCGCCTCATTCGGCACGCACGACACCGCGACGTTTCTCGGGTGGTGGCGCGAGGAGGACATCGACGAGCGTGTCGAAGTCGGTCACATGAGTGACGAGGCGGCCCACGAGGCGCGCGGGCAGCGCCGACTCGACCGCGAGCGCTTGGTGCGCGCCCTCGGTCTCGCACCCGACGTCCTCGCACCCGACGTCCTCGACGCGGTGCACGCTTCGCTCGCCGACTCCGACGCGGGACTGGTGATGGTCCAGATCGAGGACGTGTTGAAGATGGCGTCGGGGGTGAACCTGCCCGGCACGCATAACGAACGTCCGAACTGGAGTCAACTGACGCCCCTCAGTCTCGAGGAGATGGCATCGACGAGGGTCTTGGCCGAAGCACTCGCCCCGTTGCGCGAACGACGGGTCTTCTCGGTGGGTGGACAGGGCAGACCCCAAGTCTCGAACGTCTCGCTCTTCTCCTCGGAGGATCTGCATCTCTTTAACGAAGGCCGCCACTTCCGTCTGCACCACCACCTGGGGTGTCACCCCATGATCGCCGAGGGCGTCGCGGGGTGCTACTTCGCGGTGTGGGCCCCCAACGCCGATCGCGTGGCGGTCGTGGGCGATTTCAACGGGTGGGATGGATCGATCAACGTCTTGTTCCCGCGAGAAAGTTCCGGCGTGTGGGAAGGCTTCGTCCCGGGGGCCGAAGAGGGCCACACCTACAAGTACCGCGTGCGCTCACGACTGGGTGGGGGAGAATTCGACAAGTCCGATCCAGTGGGACGATTCTTCGAGGTGCCGTCAAAGACCGCCACTCGGGTGTGGCGCTCGACGTACCAGTGGCGCGACGACGCGTGGCTGCAAGAGCGAGCAAATTACGTCGCGCGCCGTCGTCCCGTGTCGGTCTACGAGGTGCACCTCGGTTCGTGGCGTCGCGTGCCCGAAGAGGACAACCGTTCGCTCACCTATCGTGAGATCGCGCAGTACCTGCCCGACTACTGCGTCGAGATGGGTTTCACCCACGTGCAGTTACTTCCCGTGATGGAGCACCCCTTCTACGGGTCGTGGGGGTATCAGACGACGGGGTACTTCGCGCCGACTTCGCGCAACGGTACGCCCGACGACTTCAAGTTCCTGGTGGACGAATTTCACGCGCACGGCGTGGGCGTCTTGCTCGACTGGGTACCGTCGCACTTCCCCTCTGACGCGCACGCGCTAGGGCTCTTTGACGGGACGCACCTTTACGAGCACTCCGACGTGCGCCAGCGCGTGCACCCGGACTGGCAGAGTTGGACCTTCAACTACAGTCGCAACGAGGTCCGCAGCTTTCTTATCTCGAGCGCGTGCTTCTGGCTCGAGGAGTACCACGTTGATGGCCTACGTCTCGATGCGGTGGCCTCGATGCTCTACCTCGACTACTCGCGCCTGCCGGGCCAATGGGTGCCCAATCGTTTTGGCGGACGTGACGACGTCGACGCGGTCTCCTTCTTGCAACAGTGCAACGACGCGGTGACCTCGTCGTTCCCGGGCGCCATCATGGTGGCCGAGGAGTCCACGTCGTGGCCCAAGGTCACGCACGTCACGAACGATGGCGGACTGGGGTTCACCTTCAAGTGGGACCTAGGTTGGATGCACGACACGCTCGACTACCTCGCGCGCGACGCGATCCATCGCCAGTACCACCAGGGTCAGTTGACGTTTCGCGCGGTGTACGCCGGTCACGAGCGCTTCATGTTGCCGCTCTCGCACGACGAAGTCGTGCACGGAAAGGGTTCGCTCCTCGAGAAGATGCCCGGCGACGACTGGCAGCGCTTCGCCAACCTGCGTCTACTCCTGGGGTACCAGTACGCGTTACCGGGCAAGAAGTTGCTCTTCATGGGCGACGAGTTCGCCCAGCGCAGCGAGTGGAATCACGAGCGGTCCCTCGACTGGCACGTGCGCGCGTACCCGGCGCACGAGGGGGTGTGGCGCTGGGTACGGTGCTGTAACGAAATGTACTCGGCTGAGTCCGCGCTGCACCGCGACGACGCCGGGGGACAGGACTTTTCGTGGCTGTCGTGCGACGACGCATTACAGAGCGTTCTGATCTGGCGCCGCGGTGAGGGCGGCCAGGAACTCGTGGTGGTGGCCAATTTCACACCCGTGCCGCGCGACGAGTACGTGATTCCCGTCGCGTCGTCGAGTTCGTGGCGCGTGCTGGCCAACTCCGACGACCCCGAGTTCGGGGGCAGCGGGTACCCGACCGAGGTACGCACGGTGGAACGCGAGGGCGAGTCCGGGGCTACGGTGGTACGGATGTCCTTACCGCCCCTCGCGCTCGTTGTTCTGGCGCGGCGCAGCTAGATGTCGCCCCTCGCCGGATTCCACTACCACTTTTATCAACCGCCGCGAGAGGATCCCTGGACCGGAATGTTCAGCCACGAGTGGAGTGCGTGGCCGTATCACGATTGGAATGAGCGCATCGCCGCCGAGTGTTACCGCGCCATGGTCGCCGTGGCGTTGCCCGAGGAGGACGGCAGGACGTCGCTCTTTGAGCCGCTCGCCCAGAGCAGTTTCGATCTCGGGCCCACCCTGCACCACTGGATGAGGACGTACGCCCCCGACGTGGACCGCGTTCTGCAACACCAGGTGCGCGACGCCGATCACGGGGCCAGTCGGGTGGTGATGGCCGCGCCCCTGGTACACGCCATCGTGCCCCTGGCCATCGCGATCGACCGAGAGCGACTCGTCGCCTGGGGGATTGACGACTTTCGAGCGCGCTACGGTGACGAACCGGTGGGAATGTGGTTACCCGAGACCGGCGTCGACGTCGCGACCTTAGAAGTCCTCGCCCGCCACGGTATTACCTACACCGTCTTGATGCCGACGCAGGCAGCTCGGGTTCGGGCGGGAGGCGACAAGTGGATAACGGTCGCTCCCGACACGCTCGACACGTCAACCGCGTACTTCGTGGCGCTACCCAGTGGCGCGCGCATGACCGTGGTGTTCGGGCATTACGACCTGTCCCAACGCGTGGCCTTCGGTGACCTCGTGACTGACGGGGACGCGTTGGCCGACACGATGGCTGCGGTCATTGGTGAAAGTGATGGGGTCGTCTTGTTGGTGGCCGACGGCGAGACCTACGGACACCACCACCACTTCGGCGATATCGGCGTCGCCTGGGCGACGCGCGCACTGCAAGAGAAGTACCACCTGACGACGACCTTGGGGGAGTGGCTTCGCACGACCGAGGTGACCCAGGAAGTGCAGCTGCACGAGGTGTCGGCGTGGAGTTGCGCGCACGGTGTCGAACGCTGGCGCAGCGCGTGTGGCTGCGTGACCGGCGAGCGTGAGGGTTTTGACCTGGAGTGGCGCGCGCCGTTGCGCCAGGCGCTCGACTGGCTTCGCGCCAACGCGGGCGCGGCACTCGATTGGGAACTCGGACACCACGTGTACTCGACCGATTCGGCGTTACTCGACTACGGCAAGGTGATCGCGGGCGAGTGGTCCGCCGTCGACTTCGTCGGGCACCACCAGAGTCGCGATCTCACTGACGATGAGCGTTGCCGCGTGCTCGAAATCTGCGAGGCGCACCGCAATCTCATGTACAGCTTCACGAGTTGCGCCTGGTTCTTCGCCGACCCCGCGGAGATTGAGACGTCCATCGTGCTGCGTTACGCGGCACTCGCGCTCGAGCTCACGCGGCGCACCACGGGGCGCGACTTCGAGACGCCCTTCGTCGAGCGCCTGCGCGACGTGCGCTCGGCGCACTATCAGGTCGCCGGTGAGTCACTGTGGCGTCGCGCGTGTGAGGGATATCGCACCGACGAGGTCCAGATCGCCGCGGGCGCCGGTGCCGAGTTCGCGACCGGCGGGGACTTCGCGCGCGCCACGCGCGGTACCTGGGACATCGACTACGCGCCGGGCGACGACGGTGAGGTGCGCATCACGCTCACCAATACGCTCACCCGCAGAAAATTCACCTTCCTGACACACATCTCGCTGGGTGACAATTTGGAACTGCACGTCGATATCTCCGATACGACGATGTGGCGTCGCGTGGACTTAGAGCACCTGGGTGCCGACGTCGTGGCGCGAGTGGGGGTCGCGCGACTACTCGGACGAGGGTCGGGTGACGTTGAGGGGGCCCTGACCCTTCTCGCCTCTGACCTGCTACATCGAGACGCGACCCGCGCCGACGAAGTGACGTTGACGGCGCTCGCGAGTACGCCGCGCTACGTCACCCCCGTCGGTGAGGCGGCGATTCGTCGCGCCCTCTTCGCCATCGCGGCGCGCGATGCGCCCGGTACCGACCGCTCGTCGCTGGTGGCATTAGCCACCGCTGCCGGAGTGGCAGATACCTTCCATCTTCCCGAGGCGTCGAGGGTCAGCCACTAGATTCTCTGTAATGACGAAGAGATTTGATGGTTCACGGGACCTACGTCGCGCCGTGGACCGTCTCGCCCGGCGTATGCCAGAACCACTCGAAGACCTGGCGTGGATCTCCTATAACTACTTGTGGAGTTGGACGCCGGGTGGCGCGGAGCTGTTCACCTCGATCGACGACCACCGATTCAAATTGGCGGGCGAGAACCCGGTGCGTTTCCTGCTCAACTTGCCCGAGCGTGACCTGCTGCGCGCCGCGACGAATAGCACCTACCTGGAGCTCTTGGCCGAAGTATCACAACGGATGGAAGCGGACCTCGCTCGCCCGACGACGAGGGTCCTGCCCACGGGGCCGGTGGCCTTTTTCTGCGCAGAGTTTGGCGTGCACCAGTCGTTGCCGGTGTACTCCGGTGGCCTGGGCGTGCTCGCGGGTGACTACCTCAAAGAGACGTCGGACCAGGCGCTCGACGTGGTCGGTGTCGGACTGCTCTACCGGCGTGGTTACCTGCACCAGCGCATGGACCTTTCGGGCTGGCAACACGAATACTGGATTGAGGCCAACACCGGTCAACTCCCGATCGTGCGCGTGCGCGGCGCCGACGGACAAGCCGTCAAGGTCAAGGTTCCCGTCTGGGACTCGGAGTTGTCGGCCCAAGTGTGGCGCGTCAACGTGGGGCGTACCACGCTCTACCTGCTGGACACCGAACTCCAGGAGAACACTCCCCTCGAGCGGTGGGTGACGTCGCGACTCTACGAAGGTAGCCACGACATCCGCCTCGCCCAGTACGCGCTGCTCGGCATCGGCGGCGTGCGCGCCCTCGACGCGATGGGAATTAGTCCGGGGCTCTTTCACATGAACGAGGGTCACCCGGCCCTCGCGACCCTCGAGGTCGCCTCCCAGACCGCGGCGCAACTCTCGGGCGATCGCTCAGAGCTCAAAAATCTCCTCGACGTTGGACGCGACCGCTTCGTCTTCACCACCCACACTCCGGTGCCCGCGGGCAACGAGACGTACTCCTCCGAGGAGTTCTTTCGCGTGCTCGGTCACTCGATCGACGCGATGGGCATCGACCGCGACGAGTTGGCGGCCCTCACGCGCATCGACGAGAACTCGACGAGCGAACCCATGGGCTTTTCGCCCCTCGCCATCAAGTGTTCACGCTCCACCAACGGCGTCTCGCGTCGACACGGTGAAGTGGCGCGCGGTATGTGGCACCCCCTCTTTGGCGACACGCCCGAGGCCGACGTGCCCATCACCCACGTCACCAATGGCGTGCACTTACCGACGTGGATGGCGCCGACGATGCGCGACCTCTTGTCGCGATTCCTCGGTCACGACTGGGAACGCCACGCGAACGACGCCAACATGTGGAACCACGTTGACGACATCGCCGATATCGATCTGTGGGACGCGCGCTGCCAGATGCGTCTGCACCTGGTGGAGACGATACGCAGTCGGATCGTCGTCGACCGCCTGGGGCGCGGCGAGGACGTGGATCACGCGGTGTCGGGGCTCGACGCCTTCGACCCGACGAACCTGACGCTCGGTTTCGCCCGACGTTTGGCGACGTACAAGCGGCTCGACCTCCTCTTTTATGACGTCAACCGTCTTCACGACATCATCGACCACGAGCACGGTGCGCAGTTCATCATCGCCGGTAAGGCCCACCCGCTCGACAACGACGCCAAGAACGTGGCGAAGAACATGTTCGGCGTCAAGCGCACGATGGAATTACCCAATCGGGTGATCTTCCTTGAGGACTACGACATGCGCGTGGCGCCCACGCTCGTCGCGGGATGTGACGTCTGGCTCAACTTGCCGCGTCCTCCCATGGAAGCGAGCGGTACCAGTGGCATGAAGGCGGCTCTCAACGGTTCGCTCAACTTGAGCGTGCTCGACGGTTGGTGGAGCGAGGGCTACAACGGACAAAACGGTTGGGCCATCGACGGTTCGACGTTGGACGACCCCCAAGCCCAGGACGAGCGTGACGCCAACGCCCTGTACGAACTCCTCGAGAACGAAGTCAAGCCAATGTTCTTTGCGCGCGACTCCAACGGTATCCCCGTCGTCTGGTTGTCGCGCGTGCGCGCGTCCCTGCGCAGTCTGGGCCCGATGTACTCAACGGCGCGCATGCTCGAGGACTACAAGGAACATATCTACCACCAGCGGGTCTAGTTGCCGAGTCGAGTCCGTTGATTCTTTCGCTTCAGTGAGTCATTCGGTAGTAGCCGTGGCCTACTTCGACGAAGACCACACCGTCTTGGGCCCCGTTCTCTCCACTTTCGAGCATGGTCATCATGGTCGAGCGCAAGACAGCGTCGGGGCACGTGCTGGCGTAGTGGCGGGTAGTCGAAAGGATATCGGCCAGCGAGACGGCAATGCGGCCATGATCGCGCAGGGATTTTGCCGCGGTGACGAGATCGTCGTGCGCGCTCACCGTCGCACCAAGTTCCCCATAGGTATACGTTAATTCTCGCGGGGTGACTTCCGGTTCCGCGCGGACCGTGATGCGACGGAGAACGGCGCGGACGATAGCGTTCGCCCGAAGTGCCCGCGGAGAGTCGTCGCGTCCCTCCTACGATGGATCGACGAACGTCGCGCGTGGTTCGACGTCCTAGAGGAGTGGACAATGAGCATTCTGGATGAGTTGGTTCTCGAGACGCGAGAGTTCGCCCGTCATCGTGACTGGTTTCAACACCACACCCCTAAGAATCTCGCCATGGCCATCGCGGGTGAGGCGGGCGAATTGGCGTCGGAGTTTCGCTGGCTCACGGTCGAAGAGTCGTCGCGAGAGGAACTCACCGACGCCCAATTGACCGCGATTCGCTACGAAATGGCTGACGTTTTCATCTTTATGTTGCGCCTGAGCGACGTGTTGGACGTTAATTTGGCCGCCGCGGTGCGAGAAAAGCTGGCGGTGAACGAGGTTCGCTTCCCCGTGGAGACCAAAGACTGGGAAAAATAAGGGAAAATGAGCCCACGGGGGGCCCTGATTTTTGATTTGGAGTTGTGCCTACATCGTCATTATTGGACTCCACCTATGCAAAACTCCTCTCACTAGGCGCGTTCGGACAGAAGACTCCACGACCGAAATGAGGGGTGTCGATGTTTACCAGCACGATTGATCCAGATTTTCTTAAGTTGCGTAATCGGATGCGTCTAATCTTCGCGGTCGCGACAGTTCTGGTCATCGCCTTCCTTATATCCCTGATTGCCCGTCCGATCGGGTCGTACAACACGTATCTGGACGGTTGGGGCGTCGACGTCTTCGAAATGGGAATGGGCGCGTTCTGCATTGCGCGGTTCTACGACCCGCGGTGGCGGGCCGCTTCCACGTCCATGCGCGTGTTACCCCTGGTCATCGGGGTGGCATCCATCTCGTGGGCCCTGGGCGACGCCACCTTGACGATCGAATCCCTGGGCGGGGCGAGCCCTTTGGTTCCCTCCTTCGCCGATATCTTCTACGTGGGCTTCTTTCCCCTGTGTTACATGGGTTTCATGTCACCGATCCGCCGCGGCAACCGGGGTTCATTCTTCACCACCACGATTGACGGGATCATCGCGGCCTTCGCCGCTGCGGCACTGTCGGCGGCGTACCTGTTTCACGCCATCCTGCACGCCACCGGGGGCGGCGATATGTCGACGATCACCTCCATGGCCTATCCCGTCGGCGACTTCTTGTTATTGGCGCTCGCGGTCGGTGCGCTGGCGGTACTACCCAAGACCTACCGGCCGTTTTTCGCCATTGTCAGTGTTGCCATGATCTTCAATGTCGTCGGCGACATGTTCAACCTTTTGCAGAGTTCGTCGCGCGTAGGGTACGTGGCCAACGCCGTCGTGTGGCCGATTTCGCTGTTGCTCCTCGCTGTCGCTGTGTGGGCTCAGCCGGTCCTAGTGGAAAGGCTCTCGACCATGAAGGCCGTGAACGCCGAGCACGCCGTGGCGGGCAAGAAGGCCGGGTATGCAGTTCCCGCTCTGGGCGCCATCGCCGGAGTGGTCATCATGGTTTCGGCGACGATCACCCACATCGACCGCTCGGCGGTTGCCCTGGCCACGGCGCTCATCATCGCCTCCGGCGTACGCCTGACCCTCACGGTGCGAGAGGATCAAGTCCTCTCAACCGTCCGGTTTCGCTCGTTGATCGAGAACGCTGCCGACGTCATCATCATCGCCGAGAACAACTTCACCATTGCCTACATCACGCCGTCCTCGGAGCGCATCTTGGGTATCGCGCCCGAGCAACTGATTGGGACAATGTTGACGACGAACGTGCACCCCGACGACACGGACGTCGTCGTCGATAAGCTCCGCGACTTATCCTTGGGACTCGACGCCACGTCGACGGTCTCCTTCGAGTGTCGGATGCGCAACGCCCAGGGATCGTGGCGAAACATCGCGTGGACCGCCACGGACCTGCGTGAGGACCCCGCCGTGCGCGGCTACGTCCTCAACGGCGGAGATATGACCGTCGAGCGTAGAGCGACCGCCGAGCTCATCACGGCCCGCGATACCGCGCTCTCGGCCTCGAAGGCTAAGTCGGAGTTCCTTTCGACGATGAGCCACGAGATTCGCACGCCCATGAACGGCGTCATTGGACTCACCGAGTTGTTGCTCGGCACGACGCTCGACGGCGATCAACTGGAGTTGGCGTCGGGCATCAAGGTGTCAGCCGAGAATCTTCTGGCCATTATCAACGACATCCTGGACTTCTCCAAGATCGAAGCGGGTCACCTCGAGGTGGAAGAAATCGCCTTCCAGGTCGAGGCAGTCGCCGATGACGTCGGGCGCATCCTGGCCGCCACTGCGGCCAATAAGCATCTGGAGCTGCTCGTCGACGTGCACCCCGAAGTTCCGGATTCGCTCATGGGTGACGCCGTGCGAATTCAACAGGTGCTGCTCAACCTCGCGGCAAATGCCATCAAGTTCACCGAGCGCGGTGAGATTGTCGTGCGCGTCGGCGTCGTGCGTCGATACCGCGACCGTGCCGACGTGCGATTTGAGGTCATCGATACCGGAATCGGTATCGCACCCGAGGACCAGCAACGACTCTTCGGCGCCTTCGCCCAGGCCGACTCCTCGACCACGCGCAAGTTCGGCGGCACCGGTCTGGGTCTGGCGATCAGTCGCCAACTGGTGGAACTCATGGGCGGAGAGGTGAGTCTGGAGTCGACCCCTGGGAAGGGTTCTCGCTTCTGGTTCGACCTCTCATTTCGCGTGGCGGACTCACTCGTCGACCCCCCCATCGTCGACAACCGGACCCTCGATGGTCGACGTGCATTGGTGGTCGACGACAACGCGACGAACCGCATGATCCTGCGCCGTCAATTGCGGTCGTGGGGTGTGGAGGCGGTCGAGGCCTCGACCGGCGCCGAAGCGATCCTGATGGCCACCGCGGCCGCGCGCGAGGGTCGTGAGTTCGACATCGGCGTGCTCGACCTCAACATGCCCGAGATGGACGGCATCGAACTCGCCGGTCTCCTCAAGGGGGATCCCGCGACGTCGAACACGATGCTGTTCCTACTGAGTTCCTCGGGCGAACGACTAGGGACCAAAGAGACGAAGGCCAAGGGCTTCGCCGCGTCGCTCACGAAACCGGTGCGTCAATCAGAGCTCTACGACTGCTTGATTACGTCGTTGAACGATGAGGACATCAGTTGCCTCGAGGCTATTGCCGAAGTTCACGCGCAGGTGGGCGTGGCGCGGGGCACCGTTCTTCTCGTCGAAGACAACAAGATGAATCAGTTGGTGGGTTCCAAGGTCCTGAGCAAACTCGGTTATCAATTCCACATCGCCAACCACGGTGGCGAGGCGGTGCAGGCAGTCATGCTCAACACCTACGACGCCATTCTCATGGACTGTCAAATGCCCGAAATGGACGGTTACGAGGCAACACTGCACATCCGTCGCATGGAGGGCAACTCGCGCCACACTCCCATCATCGCCATGACCGCTGCCGCGATGGAGGGCGACCGCGAGAAGTGTCTCGCGGCCGGGATGGACGATTACATCTCTAAGCCCGTGCGTCCCGAGACCATGGCCGCGGTCATTGAGCGGTGGGTGAAGGATTCGGTTGCAACTCTCGTAAGTCCCGCAGTGATCGATGAGCCCGCGGAGGCGCCTGTGCCGATAACTGAGTCGCTGGATCAAGGACTCGAAGAATCCGATGATCACGACGTTCTTGAGGCTCTCGACCTGGGCCAAATCGCCCTGTTGCGAAGCCTCGACGACGGTGAGGGAGTGGTGCTCGCCGAAGTAATCGGCCAGTACCTTGACCAGTCGCACGGTCAACGTGACGCGCTCGTTGCGGCGCTCCGTGCGAGTGACGCTCACGCCGTTGAACGTGCAGCCCATTCACTCCGCGGGGCGAGCGGCAACGTCGGCGGAGCGTGTTTGGTCCAGATTTGCGCGGAGATCGAGGGACTCGCTCGCGCCAACAAGGTGGAGGCCGGCGTAGCGTTGTTCGAGCCCTTCGAGACCGAGTTCGCTCGGGTGCAAGCCGCCCTGAGCCACCTCATCGTGAGGGCGTAGCGTGAGAATTCTGGTTGCGGACGATGACGCCACGAGTCGCGTGTTACTTAGGGCAATGGCGTCGAAGTTGGGTCACGACTGTCTCGTGGCGAGTGACGGCTCCAGTGCGTGGGAACTGCTCCAAGGTGGCGACATCGACGTGCTGTTGACGGACTGGATGATGCCCGGAGTTGACGGAACGGAGTTGTGTCGGCGCGTGCGTCACGAGGTTCGCGATCACTACACCTATATCGTCATCGTGACCGGTCTCGCGGACCCCGAGCAGATCCTCGAGGGAATGAGCGCGGGCGCGGACGATTACATGATCAAGCCCGTGAACCCCCTGGACGTCCAGACGTGTTTGGTGGCCGCCGAGCGAGTGACAAGCTTGCATCGCCAGCTCAGTCAGGTGCGCGCGCAACTCGAAGAGGCCAATCTGGAACTGCTCGGACGTTCGTTGACCGACTCTTTGACGAACCTGGGGAATCGTCGGCGCATGGAGGAGGACCTGCTCAAGATTCACGCACGCGCACTGCGCTCGCAGAACTCCTACTGCGTGGCGATGTTCGACATCGACTATTTCAAGTTCTACAACGATCACTATGGCCACCCCGCGGGTGACGAAGCCCTGCGACAGGTGGCCAAGTGTCTGAGTCGGGTCGTTCGCGCGGGAGAGGCCGTCTATCGCTATGGCGGCGAGGAGTTTCTCTTGGTGATGCCCAATTGTGAGTCCGACGCCGCCATCGCCGCCGCCGAACGTGTATTGCACAACGTGAATCTGATTGCGATTCACCACGACGCTCGTCCGACCACCCCCCCGGTCATCACCTTGAGCGCCGGCGTGGCGTGTCACACGCCAGACTCTGACTTTACGATCCACGACCTCATCGAGCACGCCGATCAGGCCCTCTACTCGGCCAAGTTGTCGGGCCGCAATCGTGTCCGCGCTGCCGTGTCCGCGCTGACGGATGTAGCGGCGCAGTCCCAGACGTAAATGTAGCCACACGGCAGAGTCGACGCTCGAAAACTGAGGTTCTCCGACTTAGGCTGGAGGCAATTCCGTCCGCAGTACGTGGCGGGTGTCGTCAAGGTCGCGAGGGGAAAATCGAATGAACGTGCTCTTTGTGGGGGGCACCGGGTTGATCTCGAGTGCCTGCGTGCTCGAAGCCATGTCTGCCGGCCATGACGTCTGGGTACTCAACCGGGGGGTGTCCCTCCTCGAGAACCACGTGGACGCGAACCATACATTGATTGCCGATGCCACGAACGAGACGCAGGTGCGAGCCGTGCTGGGCGATCGCCACTTCGACGTCGTGATTCAATGGACCGCCTACGTTCCCGTGCAGGTCGAACTCGATCTGCGACTCTTCTCCAACGTCGCCCAGTACATCTTCATCAGTTCCGCCTCGGCGTATCAAAAGCCCCCCGCGCACTGGCTCATCACCGAGGCGACACCCCTTGAGAATCCCTTCTGGCAATACTCGAGAGACAAGATCGCCTGCGAAGAGGTATTGATGACAGCGCACGCGACGACGGGGTTTCCCGTCACCATCATCCGTCCGTCGCTCACCTACGGGGACTCGCAGATTCCCGTAGCGATCGGGAGTTGGACGAAGCCGTACACGATCGTCGATCGGATGCGTCGCGGGGCCAAGATTCTGGTGCCGGGCGACGGCACCAGTCTCTGGACCTTGACGCACAACACCGACTTCGCGCGAGGTCTCGTGCCGCTGTTCGCGGTCGCCGAGGCCATTGGTGAGGCTTTTCACATAACGTCCGATGAGGCACTCACCTGGAATCAGATCTATCGGCTGGTGGGAGACGCCGCCGGCGTAGAGCCTGACCTCGTGCACATTCCCTCCGATGCTCTCATCGCCGCGGATTCGGAACTATTGGGTTCGCTCTGGGGAGACAAGGTGAATACGGCCGTATTCGACAACGCTAAGTTGCGGCGCCTCGTGCCTGACTTTCACGCCAAGGTCCCCTTTGCTCAGCGCATCCGTGAAACGGTGAAGTGGTTCGATCACGACGCCTCGCGGCGGGCCATCGACGACGTGGCCAATCACCTCTGGGATCGACTCGCCACGATCTACACCGACGCCTTGGACATCGCGGCCCTGCGCTCCTAGGAGTTGGTAGTGCCCACCGTCTTCGTTGGTCCCGCCAGGTTGTGAAGTTGTCGTTGGATCTCAACCCACGAGGGGGCGTTGTTGTTCAACAGTGACTGTCGCAGCGGTTCGGCAAATTCGTTGAAGTCCACGTGATCGGTGGCCTTGGTGATGGCGGAAAGGAATCCAACACCGAGAGTAAGAAAGGTGATCACCCGAATCATGCACTTCAATTGAGTACGGTCGTCCTCGTCGAGTCCATCGATCAGTGGGACCACTGCCTCTAGTCGCCGCACCTGGGACCTGACCGCCGCGCGAAGCTTATTGCTCTGGGCCGAGGCCATCGCGACCTCCAACGTGAAGCTCTTTCGCACCAAGTTCTCATCGCTCGCCGCCGAGTAGAGCAGTTGGGCCAACACACCGGGATCCAAGATCTCGGCGAAATTCGAGATGGTCATCCACGGCGCCTCCATCAAACTGCCCATGGCGCCAATGATGAGGTCCTCTTTGGACGGATACAGTTTGTAGATCGCTCCGGGAGAACAATTGGCCCGTCGCGAGATGCGGGAGATGGTGGCGCGAGCGTAGCCACTCGTTCCCACCGCCAAGAATGTGTGATACGCGAGTAACGCCCTCAGATCGTGGTGCGGCACCCCAATGTGGTGATCTCGTATCGCCATCGCGTCAACGGGGGGCGTCGGGTCGGGGGATATTTTGAGTGCTTCGAGAATGGTCGTCTCGAGATACTCAAAATCCGCGGCGTCCAATCCACCCTGGGCCGCGGAGAGGATTCCCACGATAACCAGCGCAAAAAAAGTCAGGGCGCGGGCGTGGCCAGTACTAGAAATGTCGTCCGACGCCAGTTCGAGGTAGTCGTGGATGAACGCTTCGACCTCCTCGTGCAATATGACAAATCGACGTGAGGTCAAGAGGACCTGTACCATCGCTACGTCCTCGGACGACGTGTGCCGAAGACGTTTCACCACCCGGTCGACGTTCTTCTTGGTGGGATTCGCGGCCGCGAGTCGGACCTCTTCGAACAGCCCGATCGCCCGATCGACTAGTACGTGATCCCACAAGTCGACCAGTAGTTCTTCCACGTCCTCGAAACGTGCGTATAACGCGCCGTGAGAAAGTTTCGCCGTCCGACCGACGTCGCGAAAGGAGATTACGTCAATTCCAACTTTGAGAACAAGCTCTACTGCGGCGGCACGTATCGAGTCATCGTTATGAAGCGCCCGAGTACTCCGGTGCCGAGCCATCTCTCAGGTATTCCTTCCAAATCGCTTAGCTTGTAGGTTGACGGTCGTTGCCGCTGACTAGGTCTCTCGTTGCGGTGAGCGTAACATTTCTCCCTGCTCAATACAATTGGTCCTCTTCGTAGAACATGCCAATAATGTCGTCCACGCCAGATTCGCGATTGTCAGTCCGCGTGCTTGCGCTAGAGGCCACAAAATTCCTGATAAACACCATGGAAGTCGGCTCGATGCATTCGGCTCATACGAAACATGACAACACTCGACATTGATCGACGCATAATTGATAAGGCGTCGTCAGTTCCTTGACCTGCGTACCCACCGATCGTTACTCGTGTCCAGGGTGCGGGACATGCCGTGATGAGCTGTTCAATCGAACGTGGCCGACGGGGACGCCAACTAGCGGAAACGACAGTCCCAAAGAAGTGACGACGCCCTCGTGCGACGATGACGTTCCTCCTGTTGCCTATTTATAGATAAGCGAGACGACGACGGTGGGGGAGTCTCGTGTAGCCAAGCGCCACATATTCAGGGAGACACAGCGCTCAGCTGGACGGAACTCTCACCGTTGCCGCGCTCGCACGTGCCTTAATCGAGTACATATACGTGACAAGGGCATGGTTCGCTTGGGATCAATCGATATAGCCGTACTCGCGCGCAACAAGTCGTCTCGACGGGTTCGTGTCAACACCGCGGGGCGTCGACGCGAGGGACTACTTTTCATCCACTGCTTTTTCCAAAGCCGACTTGTTCATTTTGGATCGGCCCTTGACGTTTTTGCGGCGCGCCTCTTCGTAGAGCTGCCGAAAGGTTCGTCCTGTGGGACCACGATGCGACCGAAGTCCTCCACGGCGCCCCGAAGAGATGTCGTCAACCGAAGTTGGACTCGACGTACGCGACTCACCGCTGCGGGCTCGCTCCTTATTGACCGTTCGAGCGGCGATCTCTTCGGCGACGGCTTCGGAGCGTCCTTGTCGTAGTTCGCTCTCCTTGACGTGCTCGTACTGGCGCTCGCGTTTGTTACTCCATGAATCTTGTGGCATACGCTCTCACCTTTCGTCTCGTGTCGTGGGTGCCGCAATTTTTCCTCTACGGCGCCGTCCTACTCACCGTGACTCGACGCGGAACTCCACGACCGTGCAGTCATCAACATGCGTCCCAATTCCTCGGAGTCGACGTTGCCGTGATGTTGGGAGAGATACACGTACAAGTCGGCCGCTCGTCGAGACTGGGACTCGTCGTGGCAGAGCGGCCTCGCCCCTCCGGCGGATGCCACCCGCTCAAGGACGGTCAAAGCCGCACGGTGTACGGCGTGACGGATAACCAGAGCACGACATTGTGCTTGGCGAGATTCGTCAAGGGGATCCTCATCAATCTCGCGCGCCGCATCTCTGAGTGTGTATCGCATCGTCTCCAATTCACTGACCGCAACTCCGAGGTCAATAAGTATCGATTCTCTTGGTTCAGAATTGATCCATTTCACCAGCGCGTTGACTAGTCCGACGGCCCCACCAAACCAACATGACGCGACGCCCACACCGCCAAACCAAAACCCTGGCCGTTGCAGGTAAAAGTCAGGTGGTCCGACCTCCTGAGAATTCGGAATGATCGGTCCGGCGAATTCCAGGGTTTCGCTCATCGAGTTCGCCATACCGACGGCGGGCCAGGAACCTTCGACTACTGAACTCACCTGCACAGTGGCGTCGACGTCGAACAGCATGTACCCCTCGCTGGTCACCGCCGACACCAGTGCTCGATCAAGGATCCGGCTGCCCGAACAGAATTCCTTAGTGCCGCTCAAACGCCAACCTCCCTCGACACGTTCAGCGAACGAGGTCGCACCGCTGCCTCGCGACGTCCATACGCCGTACGACGCGCCGGCGACGGGACTCAGTCCGGCCTCGGCCAAAATCGCCAGCGCGTCGGCGTGGCCCTCGCACAGTCGTCCCAGCGAGAGGTCACGAGACGCCCAATCTGCGAGTATCGCGAACCGTCGCCAGGTGTCACCTGATCCCGGGAGAGGGAGTTGAGCTGCCTCGATCCGGACGAAATCACGAAACAGACTTGACAACTCCCTCGCACGATCGTCCGATGGCGGTTCGTCAAAATGCGTCGTACTCACTCTCGGCCTCGGTTTCGACGTAGGGAACGCAGTGACTATTTGGAAATTCGTTAGTAATTAACGACGGTCAAGAGATCAAGCATGTCGTCGGCGTGCTCCTCTTCCATCGCCAGAATGTCTTCCAACATTCGTCGAGTTGTGGGATCACCGTCACCCAACCACAGAATGATCTCGGTGTATGCGTCGATGGCGATCCGTTCGGCGATCAGGTCCTCGCGAATCATGGCCTCGAGCTGATCAGACGAGTCATATTCGGAGTGGCTTCGTCCCGTGAGAGTGTCCGGATTGAAATCCGGGTCACCCCCGAGCTGTTGAATTCTTCCGGCGATTAGGTCGGCGTGATCGGATTCCTCTGCCGCATGCTGCATGAATTCGGCAGCGGCGGACTGGGCGTTGAGGCCTTTCGCTGTGAAGTAGTGGCGCTTGTATCGCAGCACGCACACCAGTTCAGTTGCCAGAGCCTGGTTAAGTACGTAAATGACTCGCTCCAGGTCAGCACCATACGCGTCGGTAATTGGTCCTTTCTCGATATTCTCGCGCGCCCTCTCGCGCAACGTCTTGACGTCGGTAAGAAATTCTTCCATCTCCATGCTCCTTATCAATAATTATCTTGAGTAAATGATTGCGGGTGTGGTGTTGTGAAGTGTGTTCACCACAATTACTTGCTCGCGGCCCTAGTTCGTGGCGCCGTCCTCCTCGTCGTCGTCGTCGTCGTCCTCCTCGTCGTGTCGCTCATCACCATTTCCGAAATCCGGAGTGATCGTTTGTGCGTCGATAAAACCAATGAGGACACAATTGCCATCCACGTCGACGTCGCGTACTTCGATCAAAAAGTTCGCAGTACTCTCGCGGTTCGCAGCACCATAACGTGTCTCACACGTAGTGCAGGAATCGACGCAACGACGTGCGGTGTTGCCGCGCAGGGCTAGCCCGTGGGTAAATGAGTCCGATCGAGCGGCTCTCCTACTGATCACATTCGTGCGTCCCATGCTTCTCCTCCGCTCTCTTTCGAAATCGCCGATTGACGACCCGTGAACTGCATTTGACATCAGTTTGTAATGAAGTCGTTCACAGGTCAAGTGGCGATTCGTGTCACTCGCATTCTTCTGCGACGAGATTGACGAACTGAAAATGAGGTGAAGTGAAGGTGCTACCGCGTTTTGGGGCTCGGCATCGGACGAGGAGAGTGCGCACATCATTCGCATCGTTCACTAGGTTTCAGAGTTCTCTAAGGGACGCTCTCTCGCGCAGCAAACGAGTGCGCCGCACATCATTCGTCACGCTCACGAACTCTCCGACGATTCTCACGATTTTCTGGCCGTTGCCTCTCGCGTTGTGTCGATCGATACGAAGGCACAAGATAGAAACACGATGTTGGTCGATCTCTCGTTGGCATTCGACTACCTGATCAAAGCCTAGATTTCTGCATCTCGTGAACAGTGGGTGACGAAACGAAATGGCACGAAGAGCACAGGAGTGAATGTCGCGGATCACCCGAGATCGGATCCCGTCGCTATCTCCAGTGAACGACGAACTCGCAGGGAGCGATGCGCCAAATGGCGGTGGTGCGTCCATTGGTTTTCTGTCGTCGATGCGTAGTGCGTCGACGTGAAGGATCAAAAAAACTGCACCGCACTTACGAACGAGTGAGTGGAGCGCAGTCTTCACTCGCGAAATATGCTCGGTGCCGTCGTCAGGAATTGTCGATAGCGAGGTAACTCGTTCTAGGTGCTGATTGGAGAGATGATGATCACGTTAGGCGTAGTGCTTCTGCTGATTGGTTTTCTTCTCGGAGTTCACTTCCTGTGGGTGGTAGGCGTCCTGCTAGTCGTTGTCGGAGTCGTCCTCTGGGTGCTGGGCGCGATGGGGCGTGAGGTTGGTGGCCGACGGCATTACTTCTAGTTCACCACTGATGATCGTTCGGTGCATAGTGACCACCACGCGTAGGCGCATCGACGAAGAGCCGATGGCTCGGCGTAAAAACGTAGTCTGATCTGTGTGAAGGGATGTGACAGATGACAGGTGCGAAGAAAATCACGAAGGCGGCGAACGATGCCGTCACTCACGCTAAGAATGCCGCCGTCGCTGCGAAGGGTCGTGCCAAGGCGATCACGGGAAAGACACCTAGTGATTGCAAGATTGAAATGACCGGTGAGCTTGAGAGCGTCAGAGGAAAAGTGAAGCAAGTTGGCCAGAAGATCAAAGAATTCCTGGACGATTAGTGACAATGCTTGTCGGCGACACTTTGACGGAGGGTACTTCCGGGGGCACTTTCGCGCCCCCGGAAGTACGCGACGCCGTCAGCGACACCTCTCGGTGGGGCGATCGATGTAGCCGAAGGGCACGCGGACGGCATCGCGCTGAGGAGATGGCGACGGCGGACTCAACGAGGTTGTCCCGGAATGCGACGAGTGAACAATTACGTTCGTCTCGCCTGACGCCACATGGCCGACGCCTGCCCACCATCTTCCCCCGGCTGATTCAGGCCGCCGTAGCGAGATAGATCCGTCGCGAATGAGCACGGCCAATCTTTCCCCCGGGTCGCGACCCGCGCGTGCACACTCGCCGAAGGGCGAGGGGGGATGGCGCGAGTATGTCCGAGCAATTGGGCCGGGTCTCGTCACCGGAGCGTCCGATGACGACCCGTCGGGTATTGCGACGTACGCCCAGGCGGGCGCGAAGTACGGCACCTCGTTTCTCTGGGTAGCGCTGGTCAGTTTTCCGCTAATGGCTGCGGTTCAAGAGATATGTGATCGCTCGGCACTCGCTACCGGATTGGATCTGGGCGAACTCGTCTCCAAGCGATTCAACATCATCGGTCGTTCCGTCGTCACGGTGATGTTGAGTGTACTCATCATCGCTAATACGCTCAACATCTCGGCGGACCTCGTTGCGATTGGCTCGGGCATGAGCCTTCTTCACGCCGGTCCCACCTGGTTGTGGGCTCTCGCGTCTGGAGTCTTGATTACGGCCGCGATCATCGTCGGCTCGTACGCGCGAATTAGTCAGATCTTCAAGATTCTCTGCCTGGCACTGCTGGTCTACATCGTCGTCGCCGTGATGGTGACACATGACTGGAGTACCGTGCTGTGGGACACAGTAATTCCGCACGTGGAATTCAACAAGGCATACGTGGCACTTTTCGTGGCGATACTCGGTACGACGATTTCTCCCTATCTCTTCTTCTGGCAAAGTGCGAATCGACTGGAAGATATGCGTGACGAGCCCGAGGGCGGCGCACGTCCCGCGCCACTATCTTCACGACGGGCGAGTCGTGCGACGCGAAAGCAACGGTCCAGTCGTATCGACGTGTTCAGCGGCATGGCACTCTCCAACATCGTCATGTACGCCATCATCGCCTCGACCGCGGCGACCCTGCACGCGCATCACAAACTCAACATTCAGAGCGCGGCGCAGGCCGCACAATCGCTGCAACCATTCGCGGGACGGTTCTCCAGCGAGATTTTCGCTCTGGGCTTCATTGGCAGCGGCCTGCTCGCGGTTCCGGTCCTTGCGGGGTCGGGTTCGGTGGGGCTATCGGGACTGCTCGGCAAGGAGTGGGGATTTTCGCGCTCGGTGCGCGAAGCCCCCCTCTTCTACGCCCTCGTCGCCGTGGGCACCCTTGGGGGCACTGCGCTGAGCTTGATAAACGTCAATCCCATCAAGCTGCTGGTGTTCGTTGCGGTGATTGACGGTGTCATCGCCGCACCCCTCCTCGTCGTCGTCATGCGGGTCACTAGCAATCGCGAGCTGATGGGCGAGTACGTCAACGGGAGGGCTGCGAAATTTATGGGTTGGCTAACCGCGGTAATCATGGCTGGAGCGTCGGTGGCCCTCTTCGCAACCGGCGGGATCTCATTTTAGGTGGCAATATTTGGACGAATGAAGGGGAGGGGAGGTGACGTGTCATTGATCGTCGATGATGAGCATCTTGGAACATCCGAACGAGAGTGGGCAACGTCCAAGTGTTGGGACGCGATGGCGCACGTCGGACCACTGACGGCGCGGAGGATTGTCATCGTATCGCCGCATCCGGACGACGAAGTGTTTGGAGCCGGCGGAATTCTCCTACACGCCGTCGAACGCGGCATCCCGGTGAAAATTATCGCCGTTACCGATGGAGAGGGTTCGCATGGTTTCGCCGACGCGTCGTCCTCGGACCAACTCGCGCGCCGCCGTGCGTTGGAGACGGCCGAAGCTCTTCGTCGATTGGGATGGGAGAAGCCGCTCGTTCATCGACTTCATATACCCGACACGAGGGTGTCGGCTCACCAAGATGAGTTATTGGGCGCGATTTCGACAGCACTACGACCGGGGGACTGGTGCGTGGCACCTTGGCGCCACGACGGTCACCCCGATCACGATGCGTGCGGCGACGTCGCGCGTATCGCAACGCAATCGGTGGGCGTGCGATTATTGAGTTACCTGGTCTGGACGTGGCATTGGGCGACGCCCGAGGACACCAACGTCCCGTGGGCATCGTGCCGACAATTGGAGTTAACGCGCCGCGAGCGTGCTCGCAAACGCTGGGCGTCGCTGGCCTTCGCGTCGCAACTCACTCCTCGGGACCCGCACTCGCAGGATCAGGCCGTGTTGCCCGCACCTATCCTGCGTCGTTTCTGGAGACCGTCCGAGGTGTACATCGAGGAAGCGCAATTCGCAAATGACGTCGACTGACCACCAATATTTTCATGATATGTATCGAGCGGACCCTGATCCGTGGCGTTTTTCAACGAGCGAGTATGAGCAACGCAAGTACGCGTTGACGGTCGCCGCGCTTCCACGACTGCGATACCGTCGCGCCTTCGAACCGGGTTGTTCGATTGGTGTATTGAGCGACCTCTTGGCAAATCGATGTGATCAACTTTTGTCGACGGATATAGTGCCGAGCGCCCTCGAACTGGCCGTGTCGCGACTATGCGCGAAGAAGAACGTGACCATCGGTTGCTACGCCATACCCGATCAGTGGCCCGAGGGTTCATTTGACCTCGTGGTCCTCAGTGAAGTGGCCTACTACTTTGACTCGTCGACCCTCGATCGCGTGGTGCAGTGCGTTTTGGGATCATTGGATATCGGCGGCCATCTGGTTGGCGTCCATTGGTCCGGCGACACGGATTATCCCTTGACGGCCGAACAGGTGCACCACCAGATCAATGGGTACTCACAATTTCGTCGCGTCGCGAGATACGCAGAAGATCTGTTCATTCTCGACGTCTGGGAGAAGGATGGATGAAACACACACGACTTCCCCTCGTCCGGACTCGTGCCGTTGGTATCGTCATCCCGGCGCACAACGAATTCGAACTACTCGGCGCCGCACTGATGTCGCTGGAAATTGCCATTGCTGCTCTCGGCGCCGCGAAGGTAGAAGTGGGTGTGGCCGTCGTTCTCGATTCGTGCAGCGACGATAGCGACACGGTGGTTAGAGAATGGATGCGCCGCGCTCGTCGTCGTGGCACCCTCACGACGGCCATGCCGCTCGAGTGCGACGCCAAGAACGTGGGTATTGCCCGCGGGCTCGGCTGCGCCGCGCTCCTCAATACCTGGGACGACATCCGCGCCGGTGAGATTTGGCTGGCGACGACGGACGCTGACTCGCGAGTGCCCCCGCAATGGCTGAGCGCACAGGTCCTCGCGCACGAAAGAGGCGCGGACCTCTGGACCGGACGCGTCGCCGTCACGGATTGGGAGAACTACGGCGACGAGACAATCGCGAGGTGGACGGCCGGGTACGAAGCCGAGGAGTATCCGATCCACGGCACCAGCATGGGTTTCAATGCGTGGCACTACATGAAGGTGGGCGGGTTCGCACCCCTACAGTGCGGTGAAGATCGGGAACTCTTCCGTCTTCTGGTCGAAAGTGGCGCACATTGGAGCCACAATCCATCGCTACGAGTCACGACGAGTTCACGTCGATTCGCCAGGGCACCCGGCGGTTTTGCCCACGTTCTCGAACTCATGGATTCGAGTATCGACCTAAGTGACAGAGGCGACGACAAGTGAGCGAACGGAGTTGACGAGGTCCGACCAGAGTATGCGAGCGTTCGTCGGCGCGCGACGACGAACGGCCCCAGGATCGTGGCGAGTAGTACCGCGCAGGAAACCAATTATTCGAGTGCTGCATCGTCGAGGAAGGTGGTGTACCAGTGAGTGAACTACGCCAGCGAACGAGCCGATTCTTACAGTTAGTTGATGTGTTCTCTTCTCGCGTGGGAGTCACCGTGGGAGTGTTCCTTGTTCTGGTGGTCTTCATGGTGATCAACGGGTTCAGCGGCTTCCCGACCAGTTGGGAATCGATTTTCTCCTCAGTGTCAGATTCGATTGTCATCATCTTGCTGTTTGCCCTGAAGCGTACGCAGAACCGTCAACAGACCGCTCTTCAGCTGAAACTTGACGAACTCATTTTGGCGTTGCCCGCAGCGGACGACCACCTGGTCCAGATCGAGCGGGCCGAAGAGAGGGAACTCAGTGAGCGCGAGCGTGAGCAGATTGCGGTCCACGAGTCGCTGCGAAACACCAAACAGTTCCAGTAGCGCGTCGGCAAAGGCCGACACGTCGACGCCGCGACGTCGCGGGATTAGAAACCCGGGAAGGCCTTAGTTAGTTCGTCCAGCGGGGGCTCACTGATGTTCGTCGGAGAATTCTCGGCGTCGAGTCGTCCGTAGACGAGTCGGACGAAGGCATCGGCCGGTAACTCGAGGTCGACGTCACCGTCGTGCGATTCGTCGACCAGACTCACCGATTCCCCCGTGAACTCCAACGTCAGATCACGCGACGGATCCGTCGTGCGCACGCGGACCTCCTTCGTCTGGCCGTTGGCCTTACCCGCGGAGCTCACGATCCTGCCGAGACCGTCCAGGATCGCGCCCGCGACGTCACTCGACAGCGTGGCCGTGGTGTCAATGGCGACCTCCACGTCCCAAGTGTGCAGCGCCTGCTCGCTCAGACGGATACCAACGAAACCGTCAAAGTCAAGATTGAACGGACCCATCACGAAGTGAAACGTCGCGCGCTGGTCGTCGGGCAGGTTCTCGAGAGCCAGGAGCAGTGCTTCGTCGGCCACGAGCGCGTCACGCACTTGATCGGCCGGCGCCTTGGCGTTCCATTCATCCCAGACGGACTGGTTGAAGCTGGCGTCGGCGTCGTGGCCGGCGACGACGTCCTCGAAACGTCGCTTCAAAATGACGGCACCCGATCCAATATGTGACATGGTGTCGGCGATGGTCCACTCGGTGGGGTAGGCGGACGTATCGGGCACCAGGACCTCGACGCTGTTAATCACGGTTTGCAGATGCTGCACGGAGGTGCGTAGGACGGGCAACTTATCGGTCATGGTGTCTCGTTTCTCAGAGTTAGTGGTGCGAAATTAGCCGTGCGCACCGCTGGGGAAGTTCTCGGTGGCCCATTTACTGAGGGCGTTCATGGCGGGAATCAGGGCGGTGCCCGTGACGGTGAGTTGATACGAGACCGCGACCGGGGGACCGGGTTCCACCGATCGGGTGATCAGTCCGGCGTCTTGGAGTTCGTTCAAACGCTCGGATAGCACCGAGTCACTGATGCCAATCACGTTGCGCTTGAGTTCGGCGAAGCCCGACGACCCGTTGGTTAACGTGCCGAGGAGGATACCGTTCCAGCGCTTTCCGAGGAACTTGAAGGCCTGGGCCAGTGCTCCATCGCAGGTCTTGGACAACTCCTCACACGTCGAGCGATCCAAGGATTCTGGCGTGGCGGCCCCAACGCCAACACCTATCGACCGTTCAGATTCCACGTATTTCATCGTACCAGTACCTTGTTTAGTACGAGTTGCTTTGTTTTTAGTAGTTACATATATATTGAGAGTGCATTGTGCAATCAACTACTAGGAGCAACGATGTCCCTCTTTCGACTTGACGCCAGTATCCGCAGTGAAGGTTCCGTAAGCCGCGCAATCGCTGACATCGCCGAGGAGTCCTGGCGCCAGGGTAACCCCGACGCCGAAGTAACGCGCCGCAGCGTCGGAATCGATCCGATTCCTTCGACGTCCTGGGCGTTGTCGGTGTTCGCGAACCGCGCGGACTTCGCGTCACTGAGCACCGAACAGAAGGCGGCGGTCGACCTGGCGGCAACGCTAACGGACGAGCTCTTTGCCGCAGACGCGCTGCTCTTCGCCGTGCCGCTGTACAACTTCGGTGTCTCGGAGCACTTCAAGACCTGGGTCGACATGGTGATCTCCGACCCGCGTACCTTGAACGACCGACCCCTGAAGGATCGTCCGGCGGTCCTCGTCGTCGTTCGCGGTGGCGCGTATGGTGCAGGTACTCCGCGCGAAGGTTGGGACCACGCGTCGGGCTGGGCTCGACGCATCTTGGAAGATGTCTGGGGACTAGACCTGCGGGTGGTCGAGACCGAGTTGACACTCGCGGGCGTCAATCCCGCCCTCGACGAGTTCAAGGATCTCGCTGCAGAGATGCGAAAAGAGTCCGAGCGCTTGGCCGCTGAACATGGTCGTCACCTCACCAAAGCGCTGACTCACTAGCCAGCTCTTGTGCACCCTGTACGCAACTAACGAAGGATTCCTATGGACATTGCCATGATTGTTTGTTCGCTGGTGCTAGCGCTCATGGTGCTCGTCTCGGGCGCCGCCAAATTACGTAAGTCGCCCCAGATCGTCGAGGGCATGGCACACGTCGGCGTGAGCGAGTCACAACTTCCCCTGCTCGCGACTCTCGAGATTCTGGGCGGTGTTGGCTTGTTGGTGGGATTTGGTCCGAAGATTTTGGGTCAACTCGCCGCGGTGGGTGTCGCCCTGTACTTCTTGGGTGCGCTTATCGCTCACCTACGAAAGAGGGACGGCGTCGCGCTCTTCGCTCCCGCATTTGTCCTCTTCGTGCTCGCCGTGGTCACCGTTGGCCTGCAGGTCAACCGCTCATGATGAAGCGCACCGACGAATTCCGAGAGCCATCAGTATTTCTTTCATTGATCGACACTGGCACCTCGACGATTCGGATGTTATTTAAGATCTGGGAAGCGGTGCAGGAGGAGAATCACGCGGACACGAGGGTTGTAGAGTCTGATGACCATGCGAGCACTCCGCCTAGGGGAATTGCTGCCTAAAAGATCGTCGCGCGACGCGGAGTGAGTAAGCGACCATTAGAGGTTCTGTTGTGTCTGAATCACGCAGCGGATTCACGAGTGCAAGAGGTCGACCCGCTAATCACTCGTGTCTGTTCTGCCAACTGCGGCGTCTTCGCGAAGAATGTGACACCGTGGGTGGTCGGCTGTGACGATGGGTCATTGTGGAATCGATCAGCGACGTGATCAGGTCTCGTTGTGGGTGAATGCTCTCGCGCGGCGAAGAGTACACTGTCGATACGGGGAGGTTTCCCCGCCTGAGACGCCAGGTTCGGGTCGGACGATCTAGAAGATTGTCGCTCGTTCGGGCTCGACGCCTCCATATTTGTGGAGGTAGTACCGATGATTGAGCCTTTCGCTACGCGTTCGGGCGTTGGGGGAGAACCCGGGCGACGTGACGGTAATTCGATGGTCATGTTCGTACCCTTTCAGACAGTTCTTCGGTTCGTTCACACGGTGTTCGCTCTGCCAAGCCTCTTGTTCGAGATGCGTGCAGTTACCCTGTCGGCGACACCCTCTCGGGCGAAGTGACGAGCTTGAACATTCACGCCGGTTGTCGCGGGCCCTTAGCCCTCGACGTCGATCCGAGTGGATGGTTTTGGGACACCGGAATACGCGCGATGCCGTATAGCGGTGGTGATCGCTGGTCCACTGATGTCGTGATTGGGCACTCTGTCGAGGGAGGTCCGAGTCCGGACGTCGTTCACGAGCGCGCAGCGACAACTACTCGCGTGTTCGAGGGGATCTCGTGATGAGGAACTTCGACGTGAAGTGGGGTGTCTTGAGTAGTTCACCACCTACGGCGTGCGGCATCGCAACTTTCACAACTGCTTTGGGCGATGCCTTGGTTCGCCGAGGCGACGACATCAACCTGGTCCGCATCTTGGATGGTACCGACGCTGTGTCGGCCTCTCCATTTGGAGTGGTGAGTGAGTTGATTGCGGGTGATGCGTCGTCAATCGAGCGCGCGGCGTGGGCTCTGAATCGCTGCGACGTGGCATTGATCCAACACGAGTACGGACTGTACGGAGGTCTCGACGGAGACGATGTCGTGACCGTGATGCGTCAACTCCAAGTTCCCGTCGTGTCCGTTTTGCACACTGTGTTGTCTGAACCAACGGCCCACCAACGAGCGGTGTTGAATGACGTCATTGAGTTGTCGACTTGCGTCGTGGTGATGACTTCGGCCGCGGAGATGACGCTACGACGGCGTTACCTCGTGGGCGACGTCACGGTGCGGGTGATTCCCCACGGTGCCGCACTCGGCGTAGTACGGGCGACCCCCAACCTCGATCAGAATCCGCTGCTACTGACCTGGGGACTGATCGGTCCGGGCAAGGGAATCGAATGGGTTATTGACGCCATGGCGAACTTGCGCGATTTGTCTCCCCGTCCCCGCTACATCGTGGCAGGTCGTACTCACCCCAAGGTCCTAGTGCACGAGGGCGACCGATACCGCCGCTTCCTCGAGCGTCGCGTCAAGGACAGCGGCGTGGCTGACATGGTCTTCTTCGACAACAACTACCGACCACTAGCGTCGCTCAACTTGTTGATCGCCAATGTCGCCCTGGTCCTCTTGCCCTACGACTCCGCCGATCAGGCGACGTCGGGTGTCCTAGTGGACGCCATCGCGGCTGGGCGCCCCGTTATTGCGACGTCGTTTCCTCATTCGCTCGAGATGCTCTCCAGTGGCGCCGGCATGGTGGTGGAGCACCGCAATCCGCGGGCCTTGAGTGACGCAATTCGTCAGATCATTACTCAGCCAGCGCTGGCTGAGGCGATGGCGAGTGAGGCCCGTCGTATTGCCCCGAGCTTGAGCTGGGACTGCGTCGCGCTGCGGTACGTGGATCTCGCCCGAGAGGTGTTGCACCATGCCACGTTGCCAGTGAGCGCCTAGTGGAGATTCCCGAGCCGAACTTCTCTCACCTTTTGTCCCTGCGCGGTCCCTACGGGACGTTTGAGCACGCCAAACACGCTGTCGCGCGAGTGGAACACGGCTACTGCACCGATGACGTCGCGCGAGTAGCCGTCGTACTGGCTCGACACGATCCGACGACCCTCAGTGATGATTTGGTCGAATTGATGTGGTCGTCGTTGCATTTCATAGAAATGGCCCAACGTCCGAATGGCGAGTTCCTCAATCGCCGCCTCTGCACCGGCGATTGGCTCCTTCCGGCGTCCAGTGATGATTGTTGGGGGCGCGCGGTGTGGGCACTCGGTTCGCTCTATTCGCATTCGGTTGATGCCGGCCTGCGCGAACGGGCCTTCAGTGCATTTTCACGCGCGGCGCTCGTGCGTTCGCCGTGGCCTCGGTCCATGGCGTTTGCGATGCTCGGAGCGAGTGAAGTCTTGCGCATTCAGCCTCACCACGAGGGCGCTCGACAGTTGCTCGTGGCCGGAGTGCAGATCGTGGATCGTGAGAACGTCTCGGATAGCTGGCGTTGGCCCGAGGAACGTCTCACATACGCCAACGCGGCGATGCCCGAGGCTCTCTTAGCGGCCGGCGTCTATTTAGGACACGAGGAACTCATCAACCACGGCCTCGAACAGTTACGCTGGCTCCTCGATATCGAGACGTCACCGGGGTACTTGTCGGTAACTCCTTCTGGTGGACGCGGACCTGACGACGTGCACCAGAAGTTCGATCAGCAGCCGATTGAGGTGGCGACGCTATCCGACGCCTGCGCGCGAGCGTATCTGGTGACGGGCGACCCTCTGTGGCGCCAGAGTCGTGAACTATGCGCGCTGTGGTTTATGGGACTTAATGATCTCGGCGCCGTCATGTTCGACGAACGAACGGGGGGTGGGTTCGACGGGCTGACCGAGACGGGGCCTAATCTCAACCAGGGGGCGGAGTCGACACTCGCCTTACTCGCGACACTTCAACACGCACGTCGAGCGGTACTGACGCCGTCGTGATCGATATGGGACTCGCTACGAGATCAACTTTGCGATTGAGCAGCGATATGACGCGGGTGGTGTCGCGGCTCTTTATCCCCGGTCAGGAATTGATCGGGGGCAGCGAATCGCGGGCGGCCAACACGGTGGAGCGAGTGATGGCCCTGAGCGATGACGACGTCGACGCTGCTCTGGCTGACCTTTTTCATCGGTTCGACCGTCGACACGAAGACCTCGCCGGGGTGTTTGACATGAACGCCGAGCGAGTGGTCGACTACGTCACCTCTCCGATGACCCGACAGCGTCGCCGGCTTCTCGGTGCCGCGTTTACGCACGAATACTCCTTAGAGGGAGCGTCGGTCTGCAATCCGAGCCTGGTGGCACACCCCGATCAACGTTTCGTCGCCGAGGGTGCTCTACGTATAGTGATGAGTGTTCGTGCGGTGGGCGAGGGTCACCACTCATCAATTTGTTTTCGCACGGGCCAGATTGACGTCCGCGGTGAACTGTGCCTTGACGATGCTCAGACGTTTCCAGTAGTGGGTACGGTTGACGCCACCCAGCTCAACGGCGAATTGTTTCGTGCACTCTTACACGACTTGGGCTATGACGACGTGTCGGTGGCGTCCGTCCTCAACGGTCTGGGGGACACCTTCAGTCCCCTCGAGCTGGCGTCGGCCGTCATCATGATGCAGAACCAAACTGACACGCAGTTCGACGTTGCCAAGATCGCCGGCTTGCTGGGGCTCATCGCGTCGTGTTTTTATCACGTGTCCTTTGACCATGACGTCGATCTGTCACGCCGAGTTCTGTGGCCCGCTTCGCCCACCGAAGCCAATGGCATGGAAGACGCTCGCTTTGTCGCGATGAACGAATCGGGCGTAGCGAACTACATCGCTTCGTATACGGCATTTGACGGTCACTCGGTCTCACAACAGCTTCTCGAGACCGATGATTTCGTCACCTTCAATTCGTCACCGCTCGCCGGCAGGGCTGCTCGCAATAAGGGTTTGGCGTTCTTCCCGAGAAAGGTGGATGGACGCTTTGCCGCCTTGTCGCGTTTTGACCGCGAGTCCAACGCCGTGGCGTTTTCGTCGAACATACACGTGTGGAATGACGTGGTTACGGCGCAGGTGCCCTTACATCCGTGGGAGGTCGTCCAACTCGGCAACTGCGGATCGCCCATCGAGCTCAATGAGGGTTGGCTGGTCATGACCCACGGAGTGGGTCCTATGCGAACCTACGGCATCGGTGCCCTATTGCTCGACTTGGACGACCCCACCATCATCATCGGACAACTTCCGCGACCATTGCTCGTACCCACCAAGGAGGAACAAGACGGGTATGTGCCGAACGTGGTGTATTCGTGCGGATCATTGGTGCACGCTGGCACCTTGCACATCCCCTACGGGATAGCCGACCAGTCCATTTCGTGCGCCAGCGTCCCAGTGGCTGACATCGTAAACTCGCTCGAGCGCGTGACCACCGTCGGCGTGACGTGAGTGACGCCCTGAAGAGAAAGCGAGTGAGTGATTCACGTTAGGTTCCTTTTCCCCAATTCACTGATCCGCCGTGGAGTCTGCGGTGCCACCAGGATCAAATCTATCCACCAGATGCGCTTCCAGCCCTCGTTGAGCGTCGTCGCGTTGTCAGGAGTTTCTCCATGTTCACGACGTCCACCCGATCTCGACTACGTACCTTCATCTCTCGGGGGCACTATGTTTTCTGACCGCCTTCTCTCCGTATTCGAAATGATGGCCTCGCGCGAACGCAGAGGGGTTGAACGTGAAGTGCTGTGTGCGGTGGCCGCGGAGATCACTGGCGTCGACGCGGCGGCCATTGCCCTGGCCGCCGACGAGCTGCCAATGACCAAATTCTGTACGAGCGACTTGCTCGCGGGCAGCCTCGTGGACCTCGAGATTACGGTGGGTGAGGGCCCGGGTACGAAAACCCTAGCGACTGACGCCATCGTGTCCGAACCAGATCTCGCCGCGACGACCGAATCGGGGTGGATGTTCTATACACCACAAGCTCTCGCTACTGGTGCTCGGTCAGTGTTCGGATTTCCCGTCCGCATTGGAATGATCCGTCTCGGCGTGCTGTGTCTCTACGGTCTTGAGCCCGGCGATCTCAGTAACGAGCAATTATCGGACGCACTGCTGATGGCGTCGGTCGTGGGGCGCGGCATCGTAGCCCTCCAGGCGGGCGCGCCGCCCCACACTCTCGCCAACGAGCTGCAGCGAGAGGCAACCTTTGACTTCTCGGTGCACCAAGCGGCCGGAATGATCGCGGTACAAGCCTCGTTATCCATCGCCAATGCTCTCGTCACGCTGCGGATGCACGCCTTTTCGACCACCAAGAGCCTCGCGCACATATCGTCGCAGATAATCTCTCGCGATTTGCGATTTGATGCGACGAGTCAAGAGTGGATCGGGGAGAACTAATGTTCACTATCGCGGGACCTACAGTAGGGACGAAGGGCCGATTCCAAACGTTCGTCCACGTTTTTCGCGTCGACGCGATGCAAGGAAAGGTGAGGTGAGGTAATGGCCAGAGAATCATTGCTTGTCGCCACGTTGGTGGAATTAGCGGACAATCTCGTTGATAATTACGACGTCATTGACGTACTGACGCTCCTTAGCGATCGGTGTGTTGAAACCATCGACGTAGCGTCGGCGGGCGTGATGTTGGGACTACCCGGTGGAGAGTTGCAGTTCGTTGCCTCATCGAGTGAGTCGATGCGAGTCCTGGAACTCTTCCAGATTCAGGCGAACGAGGGCCCCTGTGTTGACTGTTACAGCGACGGTGTGGCGATCATCAATCACGAACTTCGTACGCCGAATACACGCTGGCCGCGCTTCACGCCGCGGGCCATTGCTCAGGGTTTCCATTCGGTACACTGCCTGCCTTTGCGCCTCCGTGGTCAAACGATCGGTGCGCTGAATCTCTTTCGAACCGATGTCGGTCTCTTGACGCCGGACGATGTACTGGTCGCACAAGGCTTGGCTGACGTTGCGACCATCGCAATCTTGCAACATCAATCGTCGATCAGTGCCAAGTTACTCAACGATCAACTCAGTTTCGCCCTGAACAGCCGAATCATCATTGAACAGGCCAAGGGGATGGTGAGTCAATCTGCCCAGTGCGACATGGACGCCGCGTTCGGCCGTTTGCGCGCGCACGCCCGCAATCACAATCTTCGCCTCACTGATGTGGCAACCCAGGTGGTGGAAGGATCCTTACGAGTTGATACTCTCGACCGTCCTCGCGTGAAGAAGGACTAGGGCGATTCGAGGAGTCGACGTCGGGGCGCTGAGGGGTGCCCCGGAATTTGGCCTCGGAACTTGATTCCCACGGCACGAGTGAGGAGCGGTTTTGCTCCCACGCGTCGAGTAAGTGCGTCGCGAAATTCTCCTCGAGCAGCAGAAGTGCTCCCGCACCAAAGAGCACTTCGGTCTCGAGATGAGGGTCGGCGCTCAACAGACCAGTGACCATGCGCTCACGAGCGATGTTTGCGTGGCGTGCGTCGATGTCGCGGTGTACTTCGTAGAAGCGGCGTCCTTCTGGGCCGATGCCGAATCGCTCGAGGGTGTGACCAAAGCGCTCCATAGGGCCGATCGACGTCATCTCCACGACGGCGAGTTGTCCCCACCAGGGCGGCACTCCAACGGCGGTGCAGGGCGAACATTGAGACCAGGTTGACGGTTGCCAGGGTTGCGCCGGGGAGCATCTCGACGTACGAACCCGGTGACGGGTCGAGACCGAGGGTGGTCATCGTCGTGGCGTAGAGAGAGGAGAGAGTTTGCTGGGCGTTGACAGAACCGTGCTCGTATTGCAGTTCGACGAGGGCGGCCTTGGCTTCGCCCGACAGTCGCGTGATCGCCAGGGCGTGGGGGTTCCGGATTCCTGGAGGTGGAAGGCGGAGCGGTGGACACACAGTTCTCGAAATTGATCTAAGGTACCCTGGTCGTTGAAATAACCCGAGAGTGACCGTCCCTTCGACGCAAAGATCATCTGATCGAGCGCCGTAGCGACGTCCGGGTGCACGCGTTGGTGACGTCGTGCGACTTCATCGCGCAATCGCGACTCGAAGAGGCCTTCGAGTCGGGCCCGAAACGCGAGTAGACCTACGTCCCATTCCCAATCGGCTCCGGTGAGGTCACGGACGTGCACGTCGTAGCAGAGGTAGAGAGCGAGTTGGAAATCGTCGTCAACGAGCGCGTCACCCACTTCGACACTTTCCGGCATGACGAAACTTCCGGGTTCGCGCTGCAATGCGTCGATGACTGCGGCGCTCAGGGGGCCACGAGCCCAAGGAATAAGTGGCCAGTGCGCGAAAACCGACTTCGCAGTGGATTCCTTCACGGGACTCTCGTCGGTCCGCGAGGAAAATGCCGGCGTCACCCGCGCCGCGGTTGCTTCAAACGACTCGGGAGCATTGAGGTCGTAGCGGCTCACGGGGATGCGCGCAGTCGGATCGGGGCAGACCACTGGGACGTCGATACATGTGGGCGCGCGACCGCTGTGTGAGAGACAGTCGTGCGTAGTTCTTCGCAGTCGCCAGAGACCGCAGGAGAGGCGTTGGCCTCCGTTGAGCGACGAATCGCCGTGACCACGGCGGCCGCTAGCGAACTATTCTTCGAAGGCATCCTTGACCTTCTCTTCGGCTTGTTTGAGGTTGCCCGTCATCTGATCGGATCGACCCGATGCCTCGAGCTTGGGATTACCGACGCGCTTGCCCGTGGCTTGCTTAATCTTCCCCACTGCGATCTGTAGGACATTTCTCGCCTTATTCTTGCCACTCATATTTTCATCTCCCTGTCACAGCGAGAGCTGGTGCCCTCGACGGTGGAACTGCGAATTGTTAGACGTACGTGCGTCGGATACTGCGTGCCTAGTCGGCGCGAAGTTCGCAACGAGCGATGTCCGCGGGGGGAATTACTTACCGTCGAACCAATTGCGCACACTCAGCACTCCTTTCGCGACGGCCGGTCACAGTCCTTGAACTCCGTCGTGGCGTTGCGAGCCGTTCGAGAAGGGACGTCACTGAAGATTCTCGTGCAGGGAATTCGTCGCGGGGCGACGTCATTGAGAGTCTTCACGCACCGCTCCGGAGAGGCTCTCGGAGTTGAGGGCGAGTCGAGGTGTTGTTAGACGAGCGGTATCGGGCGATCGCAGTGATGCGAAGAAGATCACCGACGAGATGACGAAACTCGTCGCACCCGCAATCATGAAGACGATACCCACGATCGTCAAATCGATGCCAGTGTCTTGGTACGTCAGTACCCAATACATGATCGCCCCGAGAACTGTGGCAACCGAACTGAACCACATTGCTCGAAGTCCCATGTCG
Organism: Acidimicrobiales bacterium; assembly: GCA_036509795.1. Classification (GTDB taxonomy): domain Bacteria; phylum Actinomycetota; class Acidimicrobiia; order Acidimicrobiales; family RAAP-2; genus RAAP-2. The sequence continues at coordinate 11,145 of DATCEX010000004.1, read as the reverse complement.
CGCCTTCTTTTCGACTGGCTCATGACCAGGTCAGAAGGATGCGAATGTCTGGACGTCCTGAACTGAACGTTAGCGCGACGCGGGAGATGCTGAGCGGTACGTGACGGCAACCCAACCTGGCGCTCTCAAAAGACGATGCGAACGACGAAACGCGGTGGTGGCGTCATAATGGGAGGGCCATAAGGTTCACGGAAGGCGTCCGTGCTGGCGACGAAAGACGGTCAATGTCCACGATTCTGGAGAGTTTGGGCCGTGGCCCCCGCGACGACCTCTCCGGGGCCGGCCATGGTGTTGTCGGGCGAGTCGTCATCGTCCATGGGGCCACGGCCGACGTGATTTGGCAGTCGGCGGACGGTTCGGAAGGTTCCGGGCTATGTTCACTCGCCAAGAGTCTCGACGTGACACCGGTGGCGGGCGACTGGGTGTGCGTGAGCGATGACCGAATCACCGAGGTCCTAACGCGGCGCAGCGAATTACGTCGACCCGATGCGTACGGGCGCGGACCCCAGGTGATGGCAGCCAACGTGGACCTCGTGATGATTGTGGTGGCGCTGAGTGTGGAACTCAACCAACGCGTTTTGGAGCGACTTTCGATGATGGCCAGTGATAGCGGAGCGACCCCTGTTGTCATCGTGACGAAGGTGGACGGCGGTGACGACGTCGAACAATTCCAATCATTAGTAAACGAGCGCGTGCCCAACGTGTCCGTCGTGGTGACCAGTTCATTGACGGGAGAGGGCATCGAGGAAGTGCGGACACTGCTGCCGGCGGGGGTGACGGGTGTCATGCTCGGCGCGTCAGGCGTAGGCAAGACGTCACTACTCAACGCCCTCGAGGGCACCACCGAAATGACGCGCACTGTCGGTCGCAGCGGGGAAGGTCGTCACGCTACGACGACTCGCAAGCTCTATCGACTTTCGTCGGGCGGGGTGTTACTCGACATCCCGGGAATTCGCTTGCTCGAAGTCGTGGCGGATCAGCGAGGTCTCGACCAAGTGTTCACCGACATCGAAGAGTTGTCGCTACGGTGTCGATTCCGTAATTGCCATCACGACACTGACGACGGCTGCGCGGTACGAGCCGCCGTCGAGTCGGGAGAGTTGGCTTCGTCACGACGAGATATGTGGCTTGAGATGCAAAGCACGGCTCACGAGGCAGAAAATCGCCGCGGCCCGTCGGACGAGTCACGTGAACGCCGAGAACTACGCCGTAGCCCAACGGAGTGACGTGAGGTCGCTTCTCTGAGGGTCAGCGCGACTCCTCGCTCGCCTCGTCGACGGTGAGTTCGGCGGCGGGGTCGGCGTCGAGGCGCTCGTCGGAAATCACCCGGCCGCTACGAACGGATATTCCGTAGGTACCCGCCTCGAGACGGTCCAAGGCCCGATGCAACTGGCCCAGGCGAAGTCGCAGTCCGGCTGTGACGGCGTCGTCTTGTTCCTGTGACGTGAGTCCCTCCTCGGCGTCGCTCCAATCGCCCGGTTCGTTGGCGGCGTCGCGGTCGTCGAGTCCGTGCATGGCGGAACTCAGGAGGAGGTCGTGCAAGGTGACGTGTTCTTCCTCGAGACGCTGCTTGACGATTTCAGGATCCATGTCGTCCTCCGATGAAAGGTTTCTTCTTGCTTCGAGGCTACCCACGAATTCCGAGAACGGGATCGTGCGCCGTTTTTAGACTCGAATGTCGCTGCGTCCGGACAAAGTGTGGGACGTTCGCCAAGGCATCCCGACGGAAACCATGTGCGTCCCGAGACGACAGCGCGTCGCCGGGCGAATCCTGAACCGCCGGATTCGAGGCGGGCGCCCCGCGGCGGCGATGCGGTTGGTGTCGGTAAGATTTCTTGGGACTTCGCCTCGCAGGTCTTTATTCGTTGCGTTCGCTCGAACGCCACTATCAGGTGAAGGCGTACTCCGGACGCAGTCCCGACTTGATCTCTTCGCGTACTAGGAACTGGGCGAGCGGGAGGTCCTCGGCGTGCGTCACCCCGATGCACCGCGAACTGGTTTCGAGCGCGGAGACCACGAGCCCATCGTTCGCCATGATCCTCGCCACGAAGGTGGGCAGCAGTACTTCGGCGCTGGCCGAGAAGTCGTGCTCTTCGACCTCGCGGTGCATCAGGGGCCAGATTTCGGGTTGGAAGCCCCACAAGTTCATCGACACCAGCGTGTCGGGCTCGAGGATGCGTGGCGTGAGGTCGTCGTCCGCCTCGAGCCCGTCGGGGGTGAAGTGAACGTTACGGCGCTCCTCCACGTGAGTGAGTCGACCGTTGGACACTTGACAGGTGCCGCGCGAGACGGGTAGGTCACCGATGAGCGAGTTTTCAAGTTGGAAGGCGACCATGCAACAATCGGGACTCGTGGCCAGGTGATTGCCCAACTTCATTAGGGCATCCAGACCGTAGAGATCATCGGCGTTAGAAACGGCGAAGGGTCGGTTGTGGTCAACAAACTCTTCGGCCGCCAGCACCGCGTCGACCGTACCGCGGAGCTTTTCTTGAAACGCAAAGGACACGCGGTGGCTCTTGGGCCAGTGTGCGGCAACGTGCTCTTGAATGGTGGGACCAGTGTCGTGGTTCAAGACAATGACGATGTCATCGAAGCCCGCAGATATCGCGTCCGAGGCGATCAGGTCGATGACTCCTTCGCCGTGACGCCCGATGGGGGCAAGCTGCTTGAGTCCACCGTAGCGACGAGCTCGCCCAGCAGCCAAGATGACAAGAGAAGGTCCACTCATTCCCTCAAGGTAATCAACCTGATGACGCCCGTCAAGTCGAAGGCACAAACTCTAAGGATTCTTAAAGATGATCTTTGGTCGTCGTATCCTTAATGGCGATGACGTCAGCGTCGTGTCATCGGACTTATGGAAGCGACATCACGCTTGAAGAATCAATGTGAAGGTCGTCAAGTACGATGCGCGCGGTGTTGCGACCCGGTCGCCCCGAGACTGAGCCGCCTGGGTGTGAGGTCGAACCCGTCAAATACAGTCCCTCGATGTCTGTACGGTAGTCCGGCCAGCCGGGAATAATCGAACCGTCGTCGAGACGAAACTCTCCACCGTGACAACTACCACCAATGTTCGCACGATTGTGCTGGGAGATGGTCGTGGGCGATTCGGGTCGCATGGCGAGAATATTCGCATCGTCCAATCCGTGGACGTAGCGACGAGCGAAGTTGAGCAGTCCACGCGCGTACTCGTCGGACTGTTCGTCGCTCCAAGGCTGGCCATCTCGCAGTTCGGGTGCAACGGTGAGGAACTTAAAGACCGCACCTGGTGCCCGTCCAGGATCGACGGCGGTCGAGTCGACCATGAGGAGCCACGGGTCGTCCGCCTCCACGCGCCCATCGAGTGCCGCCGCCACCTGCCGATGAATTCCGTCGGGTGAACCCAGCCCGCCCGCCGCCGCGGTGATCGGTCCTTGGGCACTGCGATACGTGACGTGAGTCGAGCACGCGAAGTGCACGGCGAAGACCGAGAGCCCGGGTCGCCACTTCGATGCCGCGTTGGTGAGTTCGGGCGCGGGCACGTCCAGGGAACTGGGCAACGTCAAGATGTGGTTGCCGGCGATGACTGCTCGTGTGGCGTAAAACGTACGACCATCGGACGTGCTCACGCCCACGCAGCGTCCATCGCGCACGATGAATTTGTCGACCCACGACGAAGCGACAACCTCGCCGCCGTGATCGCGAACGTGCGCGGCCAAGGCATTGGGTAACGCACCCGAGCCACCGACAGGGGTCGTCCAGCCGAACTTCAGGCGTCCAGCCATAATTGCGGCCGGTAAAGCGCCAGTGCCGGGACGTTCTGGAGGTTGAATGGTGGCGAACCCCATCCATATGAGTGCGCGTCGAATCTCGGGGTGTTCGAAGGTGTCCATCACCACATCCCAAGCGCTGCGAGCGCGTAGTTCTAAGTAGCGTGACGACCATTCGTTCTTCGGCAAGTCGAGACCGGCCTGGTAGTGCGCGTGCGCCACTCGTAGTCCAGCGTCCCAGTCGCGCATCATGGTGCGCAACGCGTCAGCGTCGTCTCGTGAGAAACGTTCGAAGTTGCCCGCGGTGCGCTCGACGTTGGAGTGGATGACGAGTGCGTCGTCGCCGTCGATGGGTAGTACCACCGCCGGATCGGTTACCAAGTACCGCAGCCCGTATTTCGACTTGAGTGCGAGTTCGTCAGCCGCGATCATCGGATTTGACTGGATGACGACATGGGCACTGGAACACGAGTCGTGGTGCCACCCGGGCAGGGTGAGTTCTTCAGTGACGGTATTACCGCCTATTACGTCACGGCCTTCGAGAACGGTGACGGTGAGTCCCGCTTGCGCCAGGTAGGCCGCGCAACTCAGCGTATTGTGCCCGGCTCCTACGACAATGACGTCAGATTCGGTGCTCATTGGTACCCCCCGCAGCGACTCTACGCTTGGGTCTTGATCATTTTCGCGGTGAATGGTGTGCGACGTAGTGAAATCATTTCGACAAGCACCTAAGTTAGGCTGGTCGTCTGGGGCCGTAGCTCAGTGGTTAGAGCAGGGGACTCATAATCCCTGGGTCGTGGGTTCGATCCCCACCGGCCCTACCAGTAAAACAAAGGCTGTCGAGCGGTTTTGGATTCCGAACCTAGAGAATATCCCTAGAAAATCCCTAACTTTTCGGTAGTTGGTCAAGCGGATCATTTCAAAAGGACCAGCTATTCACCAGGTGACGTGACACGACGATAGACAACTTTGACTAGGACTAATGACAACACGGGACGACGTTGGAAAACTGTGCACAACGCGATTTGTGGAGCATTTTGTGGGGCAAAACGACCTCCACAACTGGTGTGCTTAGGTCCGAATCCAGCCTCGTCACAGCATTGTGCGATGAAGTTCATTCGGAAGTTGATTCCGTCTCTATCGACCCTTCTAACGGGTCTCGCAACGATCTTCATGCACGCCCCGCAGGACCTGACTGCTCTGATGGCGCCAATTGTTGGTCAGACTGTCGGAAACCTAATGACGATGGAGCGATCCGTTGATTCAGTACGAGTCGATGTGGCTAATCATGCGAATCGAGCAAAGGCGTACGAAGATTTCGGTGGAGTTGTAGCGACGATGTGGGTCGAAGCGAGCCTATTGATGAATGTTCGTCCAAAGCCTCGGGGTTATCTTCACGGACTATTATTGTTGATGAGAGCCCAACGCAGACTCGAAGAACAACTTGCTTTCTCGGCCGTGGCGCTCTCGAATGTCTTTCTCTACGGCAGTACTGAAACGCAGCAAGCCGCGATTGAACTCTTTGAAACGATGGGCGCAAACATTATTAGGCTCACAAATTCTGGACGCCAGGGTTCGACCGAAGTGAAGGCTGCCGGTGAATCGTTGGCACTTGATATCGGAGACAAAGGGAAACTCTGGTGCGCATCGGCGCAAGCAGACTTGGCAATGCCCGAGCCGCACTGAGACCGTTGCGCCTTCCTTGCCGTTCAAGCGGATTGAGTAACGAACCGATACGTTAGTTACTAATGAAATTTTTTCTTCCAGACAAGTCAGACGAAATCATTCAAAGCCAAGCGGATCACCTTAAAGCCCGCAACGTTCGCGCAATCCGTTTCATCGAATACGAGCACGACCATTCACGAATTGAAGTTGAGGTGGGAAAGCCTCGAAAGGAATATGGTCAGAGAATTGGACCGCGTGGCGGCCGCATCGCAGGTGCTGATTTCGAGCGCCTTGCGCATTCCACTGGCAAAACCGTCCAGATGATTCTGCTATCGGGCGGTTTGATCGAGGTGTATTCGGAGCCGAACGACGGCTGGTCATTCCCTTCGTACGTTGGACTCAACGAACTTAAAGGAGACAAGACCGAATACTTCGATCCTTGGGACTGAGCGCTTCTAGGTCACTCTGAATGATTGGGGCAGTAGTCCAACGCACCGTCACTCTTCCAGCCGTCTAGTGAAGCCTCTCGTTGTGTCGCATCGTCCCGAGCAAACCCGCTCCGAGGGATCGACGTAGCACATTGGGCAACGCAGTCTTCCGCATCACACTTAATCAGATTGCCTTTTACCGTCATGTTCGAATACTAGGTATTGCAACGGGTTCATCCGGGTACCCGTACGGAAGCCGTTGGAGGACAGCGTCAATCAAGGTATTGGAGAGTGTTCTGACCTGACCTTGATACCGCGGATCCGTTGTCAGTATTTGTGCAGAGAGCGTCAGCGTCCACCTTTGGAACGCGGCATCGACCGCAACGCGAGAAGTAATCGACACATCAGTTGACCAGACTTCCGGGGCACCGCTATCAAGCCACTCTTGAAGGGTGGGACCAGAGCGAACAAACACCCGGCGTTCGGCATGAGGGGCGACGGATACTCTCCCATCGCGTCGAACTGAATCAATCTGATCGCGCCGGGTAGCGGCATTGAATTTGTCGAGCGCGGCTGCGTAGTGGCTCTCGGAAGTGATGTAATCGAGGCGACTAACTTCGAAGGCTACATCAGCCGTTCTGTCGCCTTCATTTGCAAGTGTCAGTATCGCACCCACCAAAATTCGCCCGCCACCGCTAATCGGCAAGTTGAAAGTTGTATTCGGATCGCAAATACCCGGATGTGTCAATTCCTCGGTTTCATGTTTTGAGTCGATTACCCAGCGCTCACGCTGCTGTTCAACGTTCTTGATTGTGATTGACGACGCCAGGCTAGCCAGACGCGCTTTTCGCGCTTCTTCAGCCGACTTACCGGCTTCACCAGCCGACTTCACAGCGGCATCTTTCGCCTTGCCTGCAATCACGTTTGCTTCGGCGGAAAGAATATTTGCCTCTCGTGACGTTTTGTTCGATCCGAGGGCGATAACGAGACCAACGACTGAGACGATGAACGCGGCGGCCGCTAGCCAAATCGCTTGCGTCCGTTGCCAACATTTGGTTCAATCTTGTAATTCCATTCGCCGGCCTCGGCGGCAAGCTCGTTAAGCGCATGAACCAAATCACGAGTCTCTGCGTAAGTGAGAACGGCCCTGGTGGTCGCATCAGACGAGACGTCAGAAATGCAGAGAGCAACGTTTGGAACTTGTCTGTTGAATGCTGCCTTGTCCGTGCCGTCGTATGTCAAGTCCACGGTAACGATCGCTTCTTCGTCACCACTGGAATTACCGGTTGCTGAAAATGTTTTCATCGTCTCAGTCAAGCACCAGGATGTGACCTAATCAGGCGTCGTGTGCAGTTTTCTCAAGATCCAGTTCAGTGTCCGCGCTCATCGCCTCGGCGATGGCCGACAAGACACGATTCGACAATCTTGAGACGTTGCTCGCCGATATGGTTGCGCAATCTGGCCCACTCGATGAATCTGATCGACGCCGTGCGCGCGGAGCTCTCGGACTGATCTGAAATGACCCCGAGTGTCACGCTCGACACTGGTGCATTGGTTGGTATCGAGCGAGGGACGAGGCGGATGCAGGCTCTGCTCGACGAGGCCGGAGTGGTCGGCGCCACGTTCAACATTCCGGCGGGAGTTCTCGCTCAGGCCTGGCGCGCCACGCAACGCCAGGCCTGAGCGCTTCCTCAACCTGTCCAATGTCTCGGTTGTTGCACTCGATGACGCCGGAGCCCGAGCAGTAGGTGTCTTGTGCGTTCGAAGCGACGTGAACGACATTGTTGATGCGTCAGTCGTTGTATGCGTGAAGTTAGCGGACGACTCCGTGGTCACGACCGATCTTGATGATCTTCGCCGCTTGGATCCGAAACTTCGTATCGTCGCCTTATGAGAGTGTTGACCGTGCGCTCATCCCTTTAACCCGCGCTTAAGTTGAACCTGCCAATCGAATGCTGTGCCATTTGAACCTGTTTCGCCATCTAAAGGATGTGTCCGTGGCGGACGCGATGCGCGCTCCGACAATGGGGGCGCCGGCGTTTGGCCCCCACACATATTCCAGCAAAATTCGACTCACCTGACCTGAATGCCAAGACAGTTCAATCGTCATCGATCCGTCATTTCTACCGGAGTCGACTAACCCCGAATAGGTGATCTGGTTCGCAAAATCGACTGAGAGCCTTTTTCTCGCTGCGGAAATTTCAATGTAGCCCGTTTGATTTGGAAACAATGTTCTATTGAAGTCTCCTGAGACATTGTCGGACCAATTGAGCGGCACGTGCATCACGGTATTCGAGTGAATCCGATCATCGAATCCGACCCATTCCGCGCGGCAGGCTCTGATCTCATGCTTTCCTACGTTCTTGAAAGCAAGCTCCAGTTGCGACAGCTCCTGCTCACTCCTCTTGGGCGAAAGTGAAACCTCGAGTTCAGAAAACCTGCGACGCGATGTCCACTCAGAAAATTGAACAGAGAATATTGCAACGATGACGCCAACAACAGTTGGAATCAAAAACGCGAGAACCTCTGACTCCCGCGACATCAGCGATTACCAGAATTCCAACGTCGAATGAACGCCGTCGTGTCGTGTACGCTCCACCCCAGGCTTCTCTGAAACGACATAGCGAGCCCGTCGAGGGAAATTAGCCATACCGTGTCGAGATCGGCAGGGAGTTGAATATCTGCAGTGGGCAAATCGAAATTGGGCCGAATGCCCCTCATCGTGAACTGAGCCGAATTGCTGAGTTTGTCTCCGGCGACGAGCACGAGGTGCGCGGGAAGCCCCTCACTTCGAGCCACCAGATTCGCGATCTTGCGTCGAAGCCACTCTGTGTTGAGGAGATCTTGAATCTCGCCGGCAACAAGATCGCTCGACGGGTCGAGAAAGGAGTTTTTGTAATCGATCTCTAGGTGGCGATAGATGTAGTCGGCACGGCCAGTGTCCTGCACACCTACGTAACGGCGGATTGATGTAACGCCGAGCGGTTGGCAGAGTGCGATCAATGCGTCCTGGTTCGGACGCAACCCAGGCTCGAATTCGCTCCATCCACGCTCGTTCAAAGCATCCACTAGAGGTTGGAACACTTGTCGCGACTGTTTCTTAAGTCTTGTACCTAAGGACAACGCGGCGATCCAGGCGCCGCTGCCCGCGTCTAGTTCAAGCAATGGGCCGCTCTCGCCGCGGTTGAGAGTGGCGTGAAATTGAAGTTCATCTTCTTTACTGCACCGGGTTACTTCGACCGCAAAATGGGGCACGCCATTGAAGTCCACAACGCCGTCTTTGTCGGCAGTGTCAGATCCCGTGTGACGAAACGAGTAGCCGTTGCCCAGGGCGACTTCCAATCCAAACCCTGCGGCGCGCTCCCACAAATCCTTTTCGCTCGCCTTGTCTGCTGCCACGACCGAGAGAATATCGGAGAACCGTCCGAATTGCTCGCGTTCGACGCTTCACTCCTGATTTAGTTCCCGGGCTCGTTAATCTCGTTTCTCAACTCGTCAAGTTCATGCGCAATCAATTTGAAGCAGCGCGCGATTGTGTCTATGATCCGCACTGGGTCTGTTAGAGGCTCAGACTATTTGATTCCAACCAACACTTTGTCGGCGGTTTGGTCATAGTAGACCGTCTCGAACTCGACCGGCGGCACGTCGTCGAGGTAGCTGTGCAGTCGCTCGTGATTGTGCCAATGCACCCACTCCAATGTCGCCAGTTCGAGGTCGTCGACGTTCTTCCAGGGACCACGTCCGGGACCACGCATCAACTCGGTCTTGTAGATGGCGTTGACCGATTCGGCGAGGGCATTATCAAAGCTGTCGCCGACTGTTCCGATCGAGGGGACGGCACCGATCTCAGCGAGTCGCTCGCCAAATCTCAAAGACGTAAATTGCGATCCGGCGTCAAAATTTGATCAGTCCCTCGAGTGAGGTGCCGCGTTGCCAGCGCCATCTCGAGTGCGTCGAGCACCATCGAGGTCCTCATGGTGTTCGCCACTCGCCATCCGACGATCATTCGACTGAACACGTCGGTGACGAAGCACACGTAGGCCATGCCCGACCACGTCGGCACGTAGGTCAAGTCCGTGACCCAGAGTCGATTAGGTGCGGCCGCACTGAACTCGCGTCGCACCAGGTCCGGCGCTCTCGCGGCGCTGGGGTCGGGTCGCGTGGTGATGAACTTCTTGCCGCGGCGAACGCCCGCAATGCCGGCTTGTCGCATGAGTCGGGCCACTTGATCGCGACCAATGCCGTGGCCAGCTCGCTGTGGGGCCTTCCATAACTGGCGTGCGCCATAGACGCTGAAGTTGGCCTGAAACAGTGCGACCAGGATCGGCAGCATCGCCTCGTCGCGTAACTGGCGCGCACTCGGGGGCCGAGACCTCTGGGCGTAGTAGGTGCTGGGGGCTACCTGCAACGCTGCGCAGATGGGCTCGACCCCGAACTCCTCGCGGTTCTCTTCAATGAACCGAGCGACTACTTCTGTGGGCGGTCGAGCTCCGCCGCGAAGAAAGCCGACGCCTTGCGCAGGATCGCGTTGGCGCGACGCAGTTCCTTCACCTCTTGTTCGAGCTCCTTGAGTTTGTGCGCGTCGCTCGTCGTCGTGCCGCCACTCAGGCCGTCGTCGATGTCGGCCTGGTGCACCCAGGAGCGCAGGGACTCAACGCCGTAACCGAGCTGACTGGCGATGCGCTGAATCGTCCCGTGACTGGTGCCGAGTTCGTCGCGCAGGGTGCGAACCAGTCGCACCGCCTGCGCCTTTTCATCGGGGGTGTAGCGCCGAGCGGTCGACAACACATTCCGTTTCCGGTTTGCCATATCTCCTTCCTTGTTCCCAAGGTCTGGAGCCTCCAGCATTACCAGTGCGAATCAGCCCTTAGAGGCGTGCAACAAAAAGTCGCCATGACCACAATCTATACCTAGCCAAGCACACGCCCGGGAGGGGTAGCTGGGGGCCAGATCCCTTGCCGGATCCACGTGAACTGAGCCGCTTGACCTGGCTCAGGAATCGGGGTCCGGCCAGGTTTCCTCTGACCAAACTTCTTACGTACTTGACTGAAGCAGAGGGCGACGAGAATCGAACTCGCGTTTTCACAAACTGGGAAGCAGGGTGTCGTTTTAAGAGCCGCGATTCAACGGCGATGTTCAAGGAACGAATTCTTGGGCCACCTTATGACCGGACTTCCGGAGATGATGGGCACACGACACTGCTAGATAGCGCCGCTGAATAGGAAAAACGGGTGTGGAGGCGCGAATCGGTCGTGTTACTACAGGATTCGTTGACCCGGGACTACGTATGCGAGGCCGGAACCTCG
>DATCEX010000003.1:0-269266 GCA_036509795.1 Acidimicrobiales bacterium | reverse complement strand
CGAAATCGGCACGATTCACAGCCAAAACACTTACCTATCTGACGCCTTCCAGGGTTTGTCGCGGATCGCGAATTCCATGCGCGTGAGTGCCAACATCGTGGGCGCTGAGGGACTCGAACCCCCGACCTGCTGAGTGTAAATCAGCTGCTCTAACCAACTGAGCTAAGCGCCCGTGAAGACAACAGTCTAGGTGTCCTCACTGAATCACCCTGGTCGCTTAGATGACACCAACTGACAGCATGAAGTCAAGGAGTTCGCGGCTAGCGCAAAAGACGGGGCGACGTACGACAGCCGTAGAGGTATCGAGGTCTTCGTCGCGGTAGTCAGCGGCCACGCCGCCGGCTTCACGAAGGATGAGCAATCCGGCGAGGTAGTCCCACGGATTCAGTGTCGAGCGCTGCGCGACGCCGTAGACGTCAAAAGAACCGTCGGCGACCAGACATATTTCGAGGCTGGCCGCACCGAGGGCCCGATATTGCGCCCACCCTAAGTGCCGCGACGGCAGGCCCGAAAAGGCCATAATCGATCCCGCGACCGCCGTTACGCCACTGGGTGCAATAGCCACGCCGTCACGGGTGGCACCAGCGCCGCGCTCGGCCTCAAAGACGGTGCCCGTCGCTTGATTCATCACGAGTCCCGCGACGATCTCGTCGTCCTTCATCACCGCCAGCGACGTGGCGTAAAAGGGAATGCCGCGATCGCAGTTCGTCGATCCATCAATGGGATCAACGACCACGGTGAACTCCCCCTCACCGGTGATGCCCGACTCCTCACTCACGACGCGAAATCCCGCCCCCGTTAAGACCCGCAACGCGACATCGTCGGCCGTGAGATCCACGTAATATTGCGTAGCGCGACGGCCCGAATATCCTTGACGTCGTTGGCCCGCGATTGCTTCACCGATCTCGAGCGCGCACTGACGCAATGGGTCCAGGAGGCTTCTCGTCACGTGTCCACGGTAGCGGCGGCGAAGACTAACCTGAAAGTCAATGGCCGCCATTGACGTCGCTGGTTTCGTAGCAGACCTTAAAGATCACGCAGTAACGCACGGATTCCACGTGCACGATGAGCGACATTTCGTCGAAACGTATTCGCTGCGCCAAGCCTGGGAAGTCGACCTGCACCCCGAAGACGGCTGCGGAGGACCGATTGACTTGCATATCGAACTTGACGTCGATCCGCGTACGTTGTTGGCCTTCGAAGACGCGGTGCTGGGACTACCCGACGACGTCGATCCGCCCGACGAATTTCACTTCCCGTTGGTGCTGACCTGGAGTCTGCCTCCCATGCCCCACGGCCCCGACCTGTTGCGCCTGGCCATTGACCTGGCCCCGGTCGGTGGTATGGAGATGCCCCTGGAAGTCACCGCGACCGACTCGTTCGCCTCACCCACCGAAACCAGCGAGCGGCGAATCTCGATCGTGGCGCGCCGCGCCATCTCGCTGTCGCAGGTGTCCAAGGGCGAAGACCCGCTCTGTGAGGTCTTCGAGCGAGGACGCGGGGTCAGCGACTATCTTCTCCAAGCCGCTGACTCGTGGCTGGGCTGAGACGCTTCGGCATCGTGGCCTCACTGGTGGCGTCGGGAATTGCACTGAGCGCCTGCGGATCGGGCTCGGCGGTGTCCGAAGCACGCACCTCGTGTCACTACGTGCACGGCGCGCTCGTTCTCCAAGCCAAGAGTGAGGCAAAGGGCCTCTCGCCCGCGGCCAAAAATGCGCTGCAAGGTCGAGCAATGGCGGAACTCCTTAAGGGAACGTCGTCGGCAGCGGCGGCCACGTCGTCCGACGGCAGCTGGAACCCATTGATGACGACAATTTCGGAGGCCGAACGCGTCCCGCTGCAAGATCTGGTGCCCGCGTTGACGCGCATGTGCGAGGTGGCTAATTCCTCCACGCCGTATCTATAGGTCGCGCTGTTACTTCACAACGGGAAACCGCTGGTATAGCCAGGTGAGCGAGTTCTTGTGATCGATCGCGTCTTCCCAGCCGTCGAGGAGTGATTCCAAGTGGTCGTGACTGACCACTTGACCCACAACGACCACGGTCAACTCGCTGACGTCCTCGGACTGGGGATACCAGTCACCGAAGGCGTCCTCAGTGATGTGGGCATCGGGCTCGATCATGATGTAGAGCTCACCCGTCGCCTCGACCCAGGACAACTCGTAGTGATTGCCCACCGCGTCGGTCCAATCGTCGCCGTATTCGAACTCCGCGCTCTCGCGACGCGCTTCGTTGCTCTCGTAGAAAGTTTCGAGGTCCATGGTCCCAGCCTACGCCACCTCCGCTTGGACCTTCGAAAATATGTGTGCTGGTGTGTGTAAAGAATGTGTCGTCTCAGGGCGCTCACCTGAGCGCGGGTGGCACTGGACTCGCGTCCATGACACTCACCCACGATTACCTTGGACAGCTGCGCAGTGATTGGCGCTGGCTATCTCGGACCGACCGATCCCGTCGCGCCTATCAGTCGCTTTGCGAACGACACCCACGACTCGCTCTCGACGACCTGCACGACCTGGGTGACGTCGTGGACGCTCTCGATACGCACGGAGGTCGTAGCGTGCTAGAACGCGCCGCTATCGTTCAGGCACTCCTCATCGAAGCGTCCGACGACCTCACTCGGCGCGCGCTGCTGCAGACGCTGCTGCCCGGAGTGATCGGTGTGTGTCGCCAACTGCGTTTCGGCCAGGGAATCGTGGACGACCCTCGCGAGATGGTCGCCGTAGCGGTCTCCCTACTGGTTGAGTTATTGCTCGACTGGTCGGGCCAGTCACGCGCCTACGCCGCGCCCGACGTCTTGTCTGCCCTGCGCTGTCGACTCCGCCGGTGGCTCCTCAAGGAAAAGGATGCGCGTCGACACCAGGGCTGGGCCGACGAGGGCGAACCCGAATACCCCAGCGCGTCGCCGCTCCAAACACGGCTGGAGACGCTGCGAGACGGCCCGCACGATCGCCTCGCGCGATTGACGTACCAATGCGTCTTCGCGGGGATCTCGCTGCAAGAACTAGCCCGGACGGACCACTCCTCGGTACCGACGCTGAAGAAGGAATTGCAGGTCTTCGCCCTCACGCACCTGCTCGGATGAGGGAATCTTCGGTCGAACGCCCTCAACTCCCTCTAATCTTCGATAACCATGCTCCGACGTCGGTTCGCGCTTCGCAGTTCTCACCTGCTCATGTGGTCGAGTCCCCTCCTGCTCCTCGTTCTGGTCTTCACCTTGAATTCTCGGCCCCTACACCCCGCGAGCTCATCGGCGACCTCGAGCACGACCAGCACCACCCTCGCTACTTCAACGACGACCACAACGACGACGACGGAGCCTCCGAAGGCGACCACGACCACGACCAGCACGACGACGACGCGCGTTGCCCCCGCGACGACCACGACCAGCACGCCGATACTCGTTCCTTCCTTCACCCCGGCGCCGACGAGGTCGACGAGTACGACGACGACCACGGCGCCACCGCGAGGGACCTCCTCCGGCGAGACCGTGACGAGCGTCGTCACGAGCGCTCACTCCGCCGGCGCACGACTGCGGGGCGACCTCTCGTTGGATTCTCCCGCGGCCGTCGTCCCGCTGCGCGGTCCGGGCCAATGGACTCTCACCACGTCGCGCGCCGTGGCGACGACTCTGTTATGCGGTTCGCATTCGTCGGACGTCGTCAACACAGTACGAGTGAGCACGAATCAGACGTGCCAGCTAGATATCACCGTTACTACAGGAGCGCCGACGGCGTGGACACTCACACCCATTCAGTAAAGGCCTTCGCGACCGGTCCGCTGCAGGGTGTCGCGCTCGCTCTGTATTTCGTGTTATTGCCCTACGTGGTCGAGACCAAGTGGCGCTTTTCCTACACCATCACTGGTGGCGCGGTCATACGCGACCTCCTGGTGGGACTCGCCATCTTCTGGCTGACCTTCCTGGTACTGCTCGTCGTCTACGTGCACCAACTTCGCCACCGACGCGCCGTACCCGCCAACGGGTGCGCTTGGCTCGCCGGGCTCGTCATCATGGCGCTGCCGTTCCTGGTGTCCTCAAGTGCTCAGGGCGCCGTCAACTCGCCCGCTCTCGCACACGTCGCGGTAGCCACAGCTACCGCATCGATGACGACTGTCGTTGAGTCGAACGCCCAGGAGAGCACGTCGCACGTGCCCTCGCACCACGCTGTTCCCTCGCACCACGCTGTTCCCTCGTCCCCCCACGAACTGGAACTCCTCACCATCGCCCTGACCGTCAAGGGCCGTCGGGATCGCGCTCGGAGGTCGCTCGTCACTTTGGGCGACGACGAACTCGACGACATCGTGAGCGATCTCCACGGCGGCGACACGCAACTGATCGCCCAATTGCGCGACGTCGTCGGCTCTGATCGCGACGGCGAAGTACTGGCCACGACCGTGCACGACGTCGAGCCCCGCTTCGATTTCGATCCGGTGGTGGTGTCGCTGTTGGGTGATCATCAGGGCGCCCTCGTCCTGGGCTACGCCCGCGAAGGCGGCACTCTGCCGATCGACTTGGACTGGGACGAGGAGGAGCGCGCGTCGCGCGTCGTGGCGCTGCACGATGGTTCGGTGACCTTCACCCACAGTGACAACGAACTCATGCGCGCCCTGGCTCGTCGGCGCGACTCCTCGACCATGGTGGTCTACCTGGGCAACCCGTCCGACATTGACGACGAGTTGCGCGAACTCTGCGTCACCGTGCGCGCGGCTACCGGGACCGCCCGTTCTCACGATGCAATAACTCGCGACGTGCGCGTCGAGTTGCTGCGCGCCTTTCCGCGCGTGGGTGGTCTCGTGGAGGACTTCACCCCATCGCTACGGCGCCGTTGTCTCGAGATGGTCGCCTACCTGGCGATGCACGGTGGCGAGCCCGTGACGGGTGACCGCTTGCGCACGCGAGTCCTGGTGCACGCCAACGTGGATGCCTCCAAGACCACGTTGACCAATACCGCGTCCGCGGTGCGACGCAGTCTGGGCAGTGATACTCGCGGCTACCTCCTCGAACCGGTGTCGTCGGGTCTGTACCACTTGCGAGGCGCCACCTTGGACGTGGCCGAGTTCCACCAACTCGTCGCACGAAGTCGCCACGCCAGCGACGAGGAGGCCTACGACCTTTTTGTGGCGGCCCTGCGCCTCGTCCACGGCGAACCCTTGGCCAGCGTTCTCAAGGGTTTCGAGTGGTTCAGTTTCGAGGGACATCGAGCGCAGTTGCAACGTGACGGCGAATGGGTCGCCCTCGCCCTGCACAACGCCGCTCTCCAACGCGGTGACGTGGAGACGGCGTTCTGGTCGTTGCGCCAGGGCCTGTTACTCGATCCCGACTCCGAGGAACTCCTCGACGCCCTGGAACGGGTGCCGCGACTACGCCAATTTGGCGGAGATGGCGCCGGCGCTGCGCAGCACCAATCCGTCAGCCCCAGCCGCGCTGTAGCGATGAGCTGGGCGTTCGAGCGCTTCGGCCGTTAGATCGGCCAACAGCGTGGCGAAGCCCAGTGGCGGGTCCACGAACAGGTGCTTCGAGAGTGAGCCCGGGATGGTGTTGACCTCGTTGACGTAGAGTTCGGTGCCATTGGCCAAGAAGTCGATGCGAGCAACCCCGCGCACGAGGGCGAGGTCCACGATGTGCCGCGCCGCCTGCTCGACCGCTTCACCTTGGCCGGGCGCCAATTTGGCGGGAAGTTCACGGGGCGCCGAGACCATGCCTTCTCCTCCCACGTACTTGTCGCGGTAATTGAGGATCTCGGCGTCAGGCGCACGACGCAGCGGCTTTTCGATCGCGGACAGATTCACGGTCGGGTACGTCCGCACCGCAATCTGCACGTCGGTGAGGTCCGCGCGAAACGGCTCAACGACGCACCCACGCGCGAGGTGCACGTTGGTCACGAGGCGCGCCTTGGCCGTCGCGAAGTCGGCCACCACGTCGATGCCAATGGACGAACCACCAAAACGCGGCTTCAAAATGTACGGACCCTCGAAGGGCAACGCGGAGGTCTCACTCGTCAAGAGGGCACGCGGCAACGTGCTCAAACCCGCCATCTTCACCAATGAGCCAAAGACCCACTTATCCATCCCGATGGCGGCGCCAGCGACACTCGGGCCGCTGTAGGGCACCCCGGCCAGATCAAGCGTTGCCTGAATCGTCCCGTCCTCACCCGGTCCGCCGTGCGTGGCCATGATGAGCGCCCGGATCTCCAGGTGCCGTTGCTTGGACAGTCGCCCGGCCGACGTATAGAACCCGCCACCTTGTCCGACGCGCAGTGAGAGTTCGCTGGCGCCGCTGGGCACCCCGTCAACGAACGCCTCGGCTTCGGTCGTGGGTGCGACCTGGAAGAATTCGCCCGACTTCGTCCAGTAGATCCCCAAGGCGTCGCCCTGTCCCCGGTGTAGTTCACGCAGAGCCAGGAGGCCCGTCAAAATCGATATATCGTGCTCGGGGCTCGGGCCACCGAACAACACGCCTACTGTCACCAACTACCTCGTCGCTCGTCCCAGCCATCAAGGGTAGTGGTCGGGCAGGTCGTTGAGGTACAACACGGCGTCGCCCGCCACCAGGGACTCGCGCACCCAGGCGACCGCCTCGTCGCGCACGCCACAGCGTCGGGCCGACGGACCGAAACCTGCCGACAACGACCGATCATTGGTGCGCCCCACGATCACCAGTTCCGCTCCGACGTGCGCGACGTCGCGCCCCAACGCTTCGTTGAGCTCGGGCTGTTGCGAACCGAGCTCGATTAGACCGGGCGTCACCACGATGCGTCGACCAGCGATCGCTAGGTCCGTCAATACCCCGAGCGACGCCCGGGCGCTGGCTGGATTGGCGTTGAAGGTGTCGTCCACCACCACGACCCCCGAGTTCGCCGTGGCCACGGTGGCACGATTGGCGACCGCGCGAACATTGTCGAGTCGTCGCGAGAGTTCCGAGGCGAGGGCGCCCACCTCGAGCGCCGCAGCCACCGCGCAGGCGACGTTGGTCGACTGGACACCGGTCACGGGAGTCATCTGAGCGACGTCGTCACCGTCGACCCACACGTGCCAGAGTTCGCCCACCAAGGCGACGCGCACGTCGGCGTCCATCGACGCCGATCCCGCGGTGCGCACCCGGCGCGGGGCCAGGCGCGCGGGCCAGGTTGCCAGACGCGGATCATCCACGTTAACGACGACCACGGCGGCGCGCTCGGTGACCTCGAACTTGGCCGCCTCGATGACGTCGAGACTCTTCATACGTTCCAGGTGCACTGGTCCAATGGCGGTCACGACCGCGACCTCAGGCGGACACCAGGCGCACAACGCACGAATTTCTCCGGGACCGTAGGTACCCATTTCGGCGACGAACACCCGGGTATCGTCGGTGAGCTGCTCGTTGATCGCGCGCGAGAGCCCGGCACGATTATTGAAACTCTTGGGTGTCGCCACCACCCCTCCGTCGTGGCGCAAAAGGTCGGCGAGGTGATTCTTCGTCGACGTCTTACCGTAGGAGCCGGTGATCGCCACCACTCGAGGGTGTACACGCGCGAGTCGCTGGCTGGCTCTTTCGACGAATTCGTTGGCCCGTCGCGCTTCGTAGGGTTCGAGGGCCCGCGCGACCAGAGCGAGAACGAACGGCACCAGCCAGACCATCAGCGCCGCGAGAAGTAACGTCGCGTGCACTAACCATCCGATAAAGACGAAAATCAGCGCCGTGATCAGACTCGCGACCGCGACAGTCGCGAGACGGCGAGTCCACCGCAGGGCGCCAGTACGCCCTTGCAGCCCAAGGTGCCAGGGACATGCGACACCGTAGAGGACCGAATCAATGACAAACGTGGCGATTGAATGCGTGACCAACGCCACGATTAACGCTACGGGAAAGGTGCACCATAATAACGACGAGAGCGATACTAAAAAGCGCCGCGCGGACCACGTCCAGCGTCGCCAAAAGCGAAACATCGACGCCGGCTCGTAGTGCTCGCGCTGAAGCACTCGTAGCCACCGCGCCATCTGCGCCGTGAAGCCGAGCGCCACTGCGGCCCCGGCCAGTACCCGCCAGATCAGCGTCACGACGTGGCCAGTCGCAGCACGTGCGCAACGAGGACAGCCGGTCGCTCGGTGGGCACTAAGTGTCCAGTGTCGACCACGACTTCGAGCTCTACGTGCGCCGAAGCGATCAGGAGTTCTTGGACGCGTCGCGCCACCTCGACGGGAACGTCACGGTCATCGGCGCCCCACACCAGGTCCACCGGCGCATGGATTCGAGCGAGTTGCTCCTCGTAACTCTCGTTCACGCTAAGTACGAGGATCTCACGAAGGATCCCCGACGCAAGGCGGTAGTCGTGCGAACCGAATTTCTGGCGTGCAGCTTCCATGCGCTGTTCACTAATCAATCCGCGACGGTGCAGGGTTCGCATCAATCGGTACGGCGCCGGTGAACGTCGCGTGGCACTAACTCTCACCAAGGGCGCCCCGGTCAAGACCAGAGCCCTGACGAGGTGGGGGTACGTCGCCGCCAACTCTGCGGCGATCTTGCCCCCAAAGGAGTGCCCGACCACAATGAAGGGACCCTCGCCGAGGCTGCTCAGCGCCGGAGCGAGCAGTTCACCATAGAGTTTGCCACCGCCGGCCCGCGGCGGTGACGGCGATGCTCCAAAACCAGGCAGATCGAGTGCCACTGAGGAGACACCCTCGCGCGCGAGCAGGTCACCGCACGAGGCGAAGTCCACGCGGGTGTGAGCCCAGCCGTGCAGCCACACCACCTGAACAGGTCCGTCGCCGTAGGCCTCACCAAAGATGTTCCCTTCGCCATAGGCACGCAGCACGATACAAAGGTTACTGACGTGGGCCCGAGGGCACTGGCGTCACGCCCGGACGGTAGCGTCGTGGGCACCATGAGCGACGAGATCGGTTTCTCCGACGATTTATTGATCGGACTCACCCCCGAACAGCGCGAAGCGGTGACCTCGAGCGCCCGGCGACTCCTCGTTCGCGCCACCGCCGGATCGGGCAAGACCCACGTCTTGACGTTGCGCATCCAGCGACGTATCGCTCGAGAGGAGGTGGGCGCCGACGAAGTCCTCGCCATGACCTTCACCCGTAAGGCGGGTGAAGAGCTACGTCGTCGTCTGTTCCGCTGCGGGATCCGCGACGTGCGCGCGGGCACCTTTCACCGGGCCGCGATGACCATCGTCAACGACTACCGCCAGGACCACCACCTCAAGCCCCTCACGATCGAGGCCAATCGACGACGCGTCGTCACCGTACTCGCGCAACAACTGCGAGAAGACGGCGTCATCAACCTGGAGGACTGGCAGTTACCCCGACTCGAACAAGAGATCGGGTGGGCGCTGAGTCAGGGTTTTCAGGGCGCGACCTACGCGCGCGCCGCGAAGAAGGCTCGACGTGACGCACCCCTGCCCCCCGCGACCTTCGCCGACGTCCTCGATCGCTACGTGGGCCTGTGCCGAAGTCGCGGCGTGCTCGACTTCGACCTGTTGTTGAGCGAAGCGATCGCGCTGTTGCGCGACGAGCCCAACGTGCGCGCCGCCTTTCGACACCGCACCCGGGCCCTCTTCGTCGACGAGACCCAGGACATGAACCCGTTGCAGTTCATGCTCCTTGCCCACATGGCGGGCGACGACCCGGACTTCTTTTGTGTGGGCGACCCCAACCAGTCGATCTACGGTTTCAACGGCGCCAGTCCCCTCCTGCTCAACGACATCGTGCGGACTTGGCCCGACACGCTCATTCTCGACCTCACGAGGAACCACCGCTCCACGGCTCACATCATCGCCGTGGCCAACACGTTGCTCGAACCGGGGGCCCAGGGCATCGTTCCCGCCCACGACGACGGCGACGTCCCCTTGGTGCGTGGATACGGCACCGACCTCGAAGAGGCTCAGCACGTCGCCACCTGGCTGTCGGCGCACCACCAACCCGGCAGCCCCTGGCGCTCCATGGCCGTCCTCGCGCGCACCAACGCACAGCTCGACGTCATGGCCGGGGCGCTCGAGGCGGCCGCCATTCCGGTCGAACGCCGCGGACCCGAGCATTCGCCCGCCTCGGATTTGGTGACGCCCGAAGTGAGCTCGCGCCGCGTCGAGAACGACTTCGTGGACGCGGTGGCCCTGACCACGATTCACCGCTCGAAGGGACTCGAGTTCCAACACGTCGTCGCCGTCGGTTGGGCCGAAGGCCAGTTACCCCACTACAACGCCACCAGTCCCGAGGCCCTCGCCGAGGAACAACGCCTGGCCTACGTGGCACTCAGCCGCGCCGAACAAACGCTGCTGATTACCTGGAGCAAGGGCCGCAACGACCCGCGCTTCCCCGACCGTGAGCCGTCGCGTTTTCTCGGTCCCATCAACGCGGTGCTCTCCGAGATCGAACAACGCAACGCACCGGTGACCGGCGAACAGCGTCGCCGCCGACTCGAAGCCATTCGACGCGAGCTCGAGGCCGCCGAGCCGGTGGTCGAAGAGTCTCCGACCGTACTCGGTCGCTAGAGCGTCCAATCGAACGTCGCCACGACCGGAGCGTGATCCGACGGTTTCTCGCCCTTACGGGCCTCTCGGTCGACCTCCACGGTTTGCACGCGTTGGGCGGTCGCCGCGTCGGCAAGCAGGTAATCGATTCGCAGACCCCACCCCCGGTGAAATGAGCCATTGCGGTAGTCCCACCACGTGAAACTCGGTTCTTGAGTAACCGAGCGACCCAGATCCACCAAATCCGTGGACAACACCTCGCGTAGCGCGGCTCGCTCGGGCTCTGACACGTGGGTCATCCCCTCGAGGGCCGCCGGGTCGTACACGTCGAGATTGCTTAGGGCGATGTTGAAGTCGCCTCCCAACAACACCGGTTGCGTGGCCTCGCGCGCGGCCAGCAGATCGCGCAGCATACCCAACCATCGCAGTTTGTACTGGTAGTGCGGATCATCCAAGGCGCGCCCGTTGGGGACGTAGCACGAGTACATACGTAGTCGCGCGCACGTCGCACCGATGAACCGCGCCTCCGAGTCGTCGCCGAGACCTCGCTGCACGTCGTCGAGACCGCAGCGAGAGATGATGGCCACTCCGTTCCACTGTCCCTGGCCGTAGTGGGCGCTCTCGTAACCCATGGCTGCGAACGCGGCGAAAGGGAACTTCGCGTCGTTCTGCTTGGTCTCTTGGATCAAGAGAACGTCTGGCTCGTGCTCGACAATCCACTGCTGCACCCGCGACCACCGGGCCGTCAACGAATTGACGTTCCAGGTGGCTACCTTCATCAGGCGTCGGCGAGGATGAACAATAAATCGGCTTCGACCGCAATCTTGCCGTCGACGCTGGCACGCCCGTGACCCTTGCCCCCGCGCGCCGATAAACGGGTGATCTCACACTCCAAGCTCAGCGTGTCGCCGGGCAGGACCTGACGACGAAAGCGGGCGTTCTCCACTCCCCCAAAGAGGGGCAGACGTCCCACGAAGCGTTCGTCGCTCAGAACGACGACGGCACCCAATTGAGCGATGGATTCGAGCATGAGGACCCCGGGAGTGGTCGGTCGTCCTGGAAAATGTCCGGCGAAGAACCACTCCTTTCCGGTGAGCGTCCATTCTCCACTCGCGCGTCGACCCGGTTCGATGTCGATGAGGCGGTCAATGAAGAGAAACGGTGCCCGGTGGGGGATCCAGTCGGCGGGATCAAGTGACAGTTCACTCATCCGAGGGCCAACTCCGCAATTCGGCGCTCACTGTCGACCGTCACCAAACGGAAAGTCTTGTGGTCGCCGCGCTTTAAGACGTCCCGGGCGCGAGCGGGCGCGGGGTCGCCCAGCGACGTCGTCGGCGCGTAACACTCGATCACGTCGCCGTTCTTCAAGGTGACCTTGATCACGGCGCCGTGTGACGTGAACGCGACGACGTCACCGTCAAACGAGGCACCGACCTTGAACTGTTTGACGAACGCTGCGAATCCGGCTTCGGGATTCACGGGCTGGCGTCCCCGACGTAACGCGACGGTCGGCGCGGGAGGCACGACGACTTCCGCGACCGGCTCGGCAGTCTTCTTGGCGGTTTTCTTAATTGCGGTCGCGGTCGCCTTCTTCGCGGTCCGAGGGGCCTTGGTGCTCGACGCGGCCAACTTGACGTCTTTGGGCTCCTTGGTGTCCTTAGCCTCCGGCAGAACGGTCGCCAACTTCTTCACGGCCTTGACGGCGGCGGTGGCCTTGACGACCGCCGTGGCCTTCGTGGCGGGCCGCTTGGTCACTCGCGCGGACTTGACCGGCGTCAACGTATCGCCAATTGCGGGGACGACGCCCTCGGGCAACGCGATCGCTAACTTCTTGACGGCGCGCGTCGCGCGCACGGACTTGATGCCGCGCACGGGGAGCCGCTCGGTGAACACCCAACCGACGCCCTTGACGGGCTTGCCACCGATGAGTCGCCCGGTATCAAAGAGCCACGGGTACTGCTCGTGGAATTCCTGAAACGAGTCGTTACTCAGCACCACCGCGTTGATGCGTTGGGCGATCTTCAAAATGAAGGCGTCACCACGACCCACCGCGCCAGCGGGCGGTGTGACGATCTCACCGGCCACCTCAGCTTCCTTGAAGCGAGCACGTTCGGAGGCGGCGACGCGATGTTCAAAACTCGCGTCCACCACGACGATGACGTCAACACCCTGGTACTCCTCGAGGAAGGCACGCACGGCGTCGTCGAGCTGGCTGAGACTGGGAATCGTTCGACCCTCGGTGGCGAGGTTCGAGCCGTCCACGACGACCCGCAGGGAGGGGTGCTTCACTGCAGGGCTCGAACGAGCAGGTCGGCTTGTTCCGCGTCGTGCACCAAGTGCGAACCCGTCGCCGGGCTCGCCGATTCGGCGCGCGCCACGTGGCGCACCGTCTTGTCACGAAGAGCCTTATGCATCTGTAGGTGCACGAAGGGCCACGATCCCATATTCTCGGGCTCCTCCTGGAGCCACACCACCTCATTGGCGTTGGGATACGTCGCCAAAACAGACTCAATGTCGTCGGCGGGCCACGGATAAATCTGTTCGACGCGCACGACGGCCACGTTGGAAAGTCCAAGTTCGTCGCGGCGCGCCAGCGCTTCGTGCGCCACTTTGCCACTCGCGAGAACCACCCGAGTGACGACGGAACGATCATCCACGGTGTCGTCGAGGACTCGTTGGAAGCAACCGCTCTCGAGTTCGCTCAGTGGCGAGCGCGTCTGTACCGCGCGCAATAGGGACTTGGGCGAGAAGATGATCAGGGGCGTCACGTGATCGCGACGCACCTGACTTCGCAATAGGTGAAAGTACTGGGCGCCCGTCGTGGGTTGAGCGACGCGCATATTGTTGCGTGCGCACAGCGATAAGAAGCGCTCGATGCGGCCGCTGGAGTGTTCGGGGCCTTGTCCCTCGTATCCGTGGGGCAATAGCATCACCAGTCCCGAGGTCTGGCCCCACTTGTCCTCGGCCGCGACCAAGAAGTTATCGATGACGATCTCAGCGCCGTTGACGAAGTCACCGAACTGCGCCTCCCAGACGACGAGGGAACTGTTCGTCTCCACCGAGTAGCCGTACTCGAAGGCCAGCGCCGCGTACTCGCTCAAGAACGAGTCGCGCACCGTGAAAAAGCCCGGCGAATTCAAGTTCGCCAGGGGCACGTACTGGGCGCCATTCTCGTAGTCGATCAACGCCGCGTGCCGGTGCGAAAAGGTACCGCGACGCGAATCTTGCCCCGTGAGACGCACGTTGGTGCCCTCGAGCGCCAGTGAACCAATGGCCAGTGCTTCGGCGAGCGCCCAGTCCACCTCACCCGATTCCAACAACGCGCGCCGTTGTACGAACTGGCGCTCGAGCTTGGGGTGGATGGTGAACGTGCCGGGCGCCGACATCGTGACGCGCGCGATTTCGAGCAATCGGTCTTTCGCCACCCCGGTGGCGGGAGCCTTCACGTCGGCGGGGATCTCGTTGACGGGCACCGTTTCGAGTGTGGGTACCGGCACCGTTCGCACTTCGTCGAGGACGCTCTGCAGACGTTCGTTGAATTGGTCGAGCGCTAACTCCGCGTCCTCCAGAGTCATGTCACCGCGACGGATCAACGTCTCGGTGTAGACCTTACGCACCGAACGCATCTGGTCGATGATCTTGTACATCTGGGGCTGGGTGTAACTCGGGTCGTCGCCTTCGTTGTGCCCGTGACGGCGATAACACACGATGTCTAACACGACGTCGCGGTGAAATTCCTGACGGTAGTCGTACGCGAGACGCGCGGCGCGCGCGCACGCTTCTGGGTCATCACCGTTGACGTGAAAGATCGGTGCCTGAATCATTTTGGCAATGTCAGTGGGGTAAAAGCTCGAGCGCGCGGACTCGGGCGCCGTAGTGAAGCCCACCTGGTTATTGATCACGATGTGCACCGCACCACCGACGCGATACCCCGACAACTGCGAGAGGTTGAGGGTCTCGGCGACCACGCCCTGACCAGCGAAGGCCGCGTCACCGTGCACGAGAATGGGGAGATAGGGAAAGTGGTCCGGTCCGGGAATGGTCGTCGTACCGTCACTGGGGCGAACGACCTGGTCCTGCTTGGCCCGCACGATTCCCTCGACCACCGGGCTCACCGCTTCGAGGTGAGACGGGTTGGAGGCCATCGAGACGTTGATGGTGGCGCCGTTGGCGTTCTTGTACACGCCGCGCGCGCCCTTGTGGTACTTGACGTCGCCACTACCCTGCACGCTCTCGGGGTCGAGATTGCCCTCGAATTCGGAGAAGATGTCACTGTAGGACTTGCCCACGACGTTGGCGAGCACGTTGAGGCGCCCCCGGTGCGCCATGCCGATGACTGATTCCCTGACGCCCTGGTCCGCCGCGGCGTCGAGAATGACCTGCAGTGCGACGATCGTCGACTCGCCGCCCTCGAGACCAAAGCGCTTTTGACCCACGTACCGCGAGTGCAGGAATCGTTCGAACACCTCAGCTTCATTCAGCGCCTCGAGGATGTGCTTTTGCTCCTCGACCGGCGTGGTGGTCGAGACGCCCTCGACGCGGTCTTGGATCCATCGCTTTTGGGCCGGGTCCATGATGTGCCCGTATTCGATACCGGTGGTGCGACAGTAGGCGTCGCGCAAGATCGCGAGGATCTCTTCCAACGTCGCCTCGGACCTTCCCGCGAGTTCGTCGACCACGAACGTACGCTGCAGATCCCAGATCGAAAGACCGTAGGTAGCGAGGTCGAGTTCGGGGTGCAGCGCCGGCGGCTCGGTGTGCAGAGGATCCAGATGCGCGTTGAGATGCCCACGCACGCGAAACATGTTGATGAGTTCTTGCACGCGGATCCGCTTCAAGATCTGATCGTGGTCGCTTACGTTGCTGGTGGTGTGCAGGTCCTTCGACCAGCGCGCTGGTTCGTAGGGAATGCCCAGCGATTCAAAGACGTCGTCGTAGAAGTGGTGCGCCCCGGTCAAGCACTCGGCCACGTACTTCAAGAACAACCCCGACTCGGCACCTTGAATGATGCGGTGGTCGTAAGTCGAGGTCAAGGTGAGCACCTTGCCCACGCCGAGGTCAGCCAGGGCGGTCGGATCGGCAGCTTCGAAGCCGGCCGGCCACGCGAGGGCCCCCACGCCAAAGATCGCTCCCTGGCCCGGCATGAGGCGCGGGACCGACTGCACCGTACCGAGGGTGCCGGGGTTGGTTAATGAGCACGTCGCCCCGACGAAGTCGTCGGCACCGAAGGTGGCGTTGTGGACCTTGCGAACGATCTCTTCGTAGGACAAGAGGAAGTCGCGAAAATCCATGGTGTCCGCGTCACGGATGACTGGCACGAGCAAATTACGCGTGCCGTCGGGGCGCAGTACGTCCACGGCGAGACCCAGGCCCACGTGTTCGTGACGAATGATGCCGGGGGTCCCCTTGGCGTCAATGGAATCGACGAACGTGGCGTTCATTGACGGAATCGCGCCGATGCCCTTGATGATGGCAAAGGCGATGAGGTGGGTGAAGGAAACCTTGGCGCCGGTCGTACGCGCTAGCGACTCATTCAAGGATGCCCGGTTGATTTCGAGCAACCGTGCCGCCACGGTGCGCACGCTGGTTGCCGTGGGCACCGACAACGACGCTTCCATGTTGGTGACGATGCGCGCGGCCGCGCCCCGCAACGCCACCGCGGCCGTGTTGACCTCGACGGGCTTAGCGAGGGGCGCGGGTGCACTGACGTGAGCGTTCGCCACCGTGGGCACGGGCGAGCGCTGGTAGTCGGCGAAGAATTCACGCCAACTCGCCGAGACGGCGGTGGGGTCCTGTAGGAACCGGTCGTACATGTCGTCGACCAGCCAGGCATTCGGTCCAAAGGAACCCTTTTGCGCGTGAGAAACGGGGGATTCAGGGGGGGTTGTCACAGACCCAGCCTAATTGCATTAGGCGCGAGAGCGTATGGATATAGGCCATCACTGGGGGCGTGGTGAACGCGACGCCGGTCCCAAGGTCAGCCGGTAACTTTGGTCCGTGGAGAGCGCCCCAACGACGTCGGGACTGCGCTACCTGGAACCCTCACCGCTGGGCGAGCTGGGCGTCGCTCGCCACCACGTCGTGAGCCCGCGGGCTCACGTCGTGGCTGTCCACGGCGGACTCGATCGGGCGTCGTCGTTTACTCGTCTGAGTCGACGATTGGAAGATTTCGACGTCGCGACCTACGACCGGCGTGGGTACCAGCGATCGCGCTCGCTCGGACCGGGCACTCTCGACGAGGACGTCAACGACCTTCAACGAGTCATCGATTGGATCTCGCCCACGGCGCCATTGATCGTGTTCGGTCACAGCTTCGGCGGCCTCGTTGCGTTGACGCTGGTGGCTCGGCACCCCGACGTCGCCCAGGTCGCCGTCGTGTACGAATCACCGTTGCCGTGGATCATTGCCCGACCGTCGCCCACGCCGAGTCCCGGAGAGAGCCCGGACCGCGAAGCGGAGCGCTTCTTTCGCCGCGTCGTTTCCGACTCGTCGTGGGAACACCTCAGTGAATGGGAACAGGAATCTCGCCGTCTCGACGGACCCGCCCTCAGTGCGGACTTGCGCGAAATGACGACCACCCTCGCGCCCTTCGAGATCGACGAGATCCACACGCCGGTGCGTTATCTCTACGGGGACCAGCGCGCCGCGCCGTACTACCACGAACTCGCGCGCACCCTCACTCGCGCCAATCCCCTTTTTGAGGTGAAGGAACTGGCCGGACTCCCCCACGGGGCGCACCTCTCGCACCCGGACCTCTTGGCGAAGGAAATACGTGAGACCTTCGAAAAACTGGGGACCTAAGCGAGGCCGAGGGTCGTCGTAGCAGTCATGTCGTGAGCGGGGAGGTTCCACGACACCCGGTGGTGAAGGCTCGGCCCGAGTCGCCGAAGCGCAGCCGCATGCGTCGCGGTGACGTACCCCTTGTTGTTCTCCACGTCGTAGCCCGGGAATTGCCTGGCCAGATCGCGCACCAGATGGTCGCGTGCCACCTTGGCAAGGACGCTCGCCGCCGCGACCGAGGCGCACGTCAGGTCCCCCTTGACGATCGTGCGCACTGGCGGAACCACCACTATCGGGTAGACGGGACCCGATAGCGAACCCTGGCTCGGCGGACTCAGCCAATCGTGACGACCGTCCAATAGAAGCACGTCGGGTCGCAGTGACACCTCATGCAGAGCGCGATGCCCCGCCAGTCGCAGGGCCGCGGTCAGGCCAAACTCATCGATCTCGGCGGCGCTCGCGTGACCCACGGCGAAGTCACTCACCCAGGTGAAAAGTGGTGCGACGAGTTGCTCTCGGGCACTCTCGCTAAGCAACTTGCTGTCGCGCAGTCCCACCGGGAACGCGCCGGCGTGGGCGTCAAGCAGAACGAGTCCCACCGAACACGGACCAAAGGCACTTCCACGTCCCACCTCGTCCATCGCGCCAACGAAAGTGACGCCGTCGGCGAAAAGTCGTGCCTCTACTTCGAGGTGGGGGTCGATCACTTTCACGACCGGGTCACGGCAGTGACGGGGCGGTAGGGAGGCTGGACCGACGGCGTTCTGTTCATCAGTAGTCAGTCTCGTCCATCAGTTGTCTGGTCTGGCGCACCTCGCTTAACTTCCGAGCGAAGTGATCCATCGAGTCCTTGACTTGGGCGCGATCGTTTGGACACCAACAATCTGAGAAGGCGCGTCGCGCTACGTGTCGCCTGGCGGAGACGCGTACCCACGTAGTAGCGCAAAAGCCAGTGATTTATTGCAAAAATAGGGTTGTGGTGGCGCCGGCACGGTGACGAGATGACGATTTCTTCTTGATTAATTCTTACGATCTTCACACTGTTCTCTTGTGAAGGACCCCACCTACAGATACAGTGACAACCAGCCCGCCGTACTGGTGGGTAGGTTCAATCAACCACTCCGGTGGTTTAGGGAGGCAATAAGACTATGCAAATCAGACACAAGCTGCGGCTTGCGACAACCCTCGGCCTCGCGGCTGGCGCGTTGACGCTGGGCCTCGTAGCTCCGAGCGCGGTGAGTGGTGCCGCGACCCCCAAAGGGACGCTGACCTTAGCCGAAGGTCCGGGCGCACAGCCGGATTACATCTTCCCGTTCATGTCGTGCACTTACTTCTCAGTCGCGAACATCAACGCCTTCCAGTTCGAGATGTATCGTCCCTTGTATTGGTTCGGTTACGGTGCCAACGCGACGTACACGCCGTCACTCTCCGTGGCCAGTACGCCGGTCTTTAGCGGCGGCAACAAGACGATCACTATCAATATGAAGGGTTGGAAGTTCGCCGACGGTCAGACCATCAACGCGGAATCAGTCATGTTCTTCTTGAACATGTACCACGCCGAGAAGACCAACTACTGCGGCTACAACGCGGGCTACGGAATTCCCGACCAGATGTCATCTGCCAGTGGTTCGGGAAACAAGGTGATCCTGCACTTCTCGAAGTCGGTCAACCCCAACTGGATCTTGTACAACTATTTGTCGGAGATCACACCGATGGCCAATTCGTGGGACCTCACTGCGGCCAACTCGCCATCCACCTGCGCGACCGGTGCGTACGGCACCAAGGCAACGGACACTGCGTGTACCGCGGTGTACACGTACCTCGCCAAGCAAGCCGGTACCCAAAGCACTTACACGGGTGCCATGTGGCAGAGCGGCGTCAGTGGGCCGTACAAGATGACTCATTTCGACAACATCGGCAACGTCACCTTCGTACCCAATTCGGCGTACTCCGGACCTCAGAAGTCCATGGTCGCGTCAGTGGTTGAACTTCCATTCACTACCGCTGCTGCCGAAGAAGTTTCACTTCGCGAAGGTCGTATTGACTTGGGCTACGTCGACACGACGAACTTGACTCAGAACGGCACCCCATCGCACCCCGGTGCAAACTGGGCGCCCGTCGCGAGCAAGTACAACCTTGAAGTCGGCGCTCCGTGGTCGGTGGACTACGCGGCCTACAACTTCAAAGCGGACAATCCGAACTCCAAGTACTTGAACCAGCTCTACGTTCGACAGGCCTTGCAGTTAACGGTGGACCAGCCCCTCATGATCCAAAAGATTCAAAAGGGCTACGGCTACCAGCAGATCAACCCGTTGCCGCCGGTGACCTCGAAGGCCATCTCCGGTCCCGTGTCGACCAAGAACCCCTACCCGTACAGCCCGGCGAAGGCCCTCGGCCTATTGACGAGCCATGGTTGGGTCCTGAACGGTGGCAGCGCCACCTGTCAGAAGCCCGGGACTAGCGCGAGCGAGTGCGGTAAGGGTATTTCTAAGGGCAACAAGTTGAACGTCGCTTTGGAGTACGGCAGCGGCATCCCGCAGCTGGCCGTCCAAGTGGCCACCGAGGTGTCCGAATGGAAGTCCATTGGCATCAACGCCACGACGTTGCCCGAGCCCTTCAACAAGGTGGTCGGTGACTGCGTGAGCAAGACCACCAACTGGAGCATCTGCCTCTGGGGTGCTGGTTGGATCTACGCGCCGGACTACTACCCCTCGGGCGAATCATTGTTCGTGCCCGGTGCCAGCTTCAACATCGGTGCCTATAGTTACGGGCCGCTGACCGCTGCCGTGAAGACGACGACGTTCGGAACGGCCTCATTGGCCACCTTCGCCAACATCGCCGCACAGCAGTTACCGGTGCTGTACCAGCCCAATACCACTGATAACTACGTGCAGGGTGGTATCGGTGAGGCCATCAAGACTCTCAAGAGCAAGATTGGCTTCACACCGAACACGCTGGAAAACTTCATGCCGGAGTACTACTACTTCTAGCCAAAGAACACCCCGGTAGCAGTAACAAACGGAGGACCTCCCGAGAACGGGAGGTCCTCCGTTTTTGTCGAGGTCATTTGTCGTGCGACTAAGTAGCGAATAGCGAGATCAGGCAAGGGAATACAGCACTATTCACTGATAAACTTCTTCCGTGATTGCCTACCTCATCCGGCGACTCATTCAGTCGTTCGTCGTGTTCGTGATCGTGATGTTTTTCACCTTCATCCTCCCCTACTTCGAGACCGGTGGAATTCTCGCCCCGGCCTATATAGCGCTCCAAAATCACGCGAGTCCGTCCGCAGTTCATCAGTGGGGAGTGACGCACGATATCTTCAAACCGTTCTACGTGCGATTTTGGGACTACTTCTCGGGAGTCGTCTTTCACTTCAATCTTGGGTACTCGTGGCGCCAAACGTCGTCAGTATGGGGCATCATCAAGACCTTCGTCCCCCGCACGATCTGGATCGCGTTGGCGTCACTCGTCTTGTCGGTCATCATCGCTCTACCCCTCGGCATCCTTCAGGCATCGAAGCGCAACACTGCCTTCGATTATTCGGTCACTAACGTCTTGTTCGTTCTCTACGGTGTCCCGGCATTCTTGTTGTCGTTACTCATGATCACGTGGTTCAGCATCGATAGCATTCACCTACCACCAGTGCCCAATGGCAGTTCGTCGCTGGCTATTTTCTATGACCCCAAGGCTTTCCTCCTGCCGGTCGCCGCGCTCACCTTGCTCAATCTGGCGTTCCTCAGTCGCTTCATGAGAAGCGCGGTGCTGGACGTCCTGGTGCAGGACTACATCAGAACGGCGCGCGCCAAAGGGTGCTCGCAAATGCGCGTTCTGTTTCGCCACTCGTTTCGAAACGCCCTCGGACCGATCATCATTATCCTCGGCCTCTTTCTGCCGGGCCTCTTTGGTGGAGCCCTCATCATCGAAGAGGTGTTCAATTATGAAGGCATCGGCTACCAAACGGTGCAGGCCGCGACGTACCTTGATATACCCCTTGTGCTCGGCATCACGTTGCTCACCACGATCATGACCCTGGCGGGTAACTTGATCGCCGACATCATGCTCGGCGTAGTGAATCCGCGCGTTCGCGTCGAGGGACGCAAATGACGTTCTCTGGCGAGCTTCCAGTTGGCGAGGTCTTGACGGACGCGGGATTGGTGCCCGTCAATCTGTCTTCGGAAAATGGGGAGGCCACGTTCGACGCCTTCGTTCCACTATGGCGTCAGCGACTTCGCATTTTCTTGCAAAACAAATTGGCCATCGCCTCGGTCGCGTACCTCGTCTTTGTCGTCCTCCTGTGTTTTGTCGGACCCTTGATCTGGCACACCAATCAGACGGACCAGGCGCAAGCGCTTCTCGCGCCACAAAACGGCCCACCATCGGCGCACGACTTGTTGGGCACTGACAGTTCCGGCTATGACGAACTGGGTCGCATCATGTTCGGAGGAGAATACTCGCTGACCCTTGGCATGCTCGCGGGAGTGATCACCATCGTCATCGGAACCCTCTACGGCATGGTGTCAGGCTTTCTCGGTGGCCTGGTCGATACGTTCCTCATGCGCCTCCTCGACGCCTTTCTCTCCATTCCCGTGTTGTTCTTGCTCCTCACCCTGGTCACCATCTTTCAACGCACGACCGTCAATCTGATCGCGGTAATCGGCGTCATTGGTTGGTTCGGCAACGCTCGTATCATCCGCGGCGACGCCCTCTTGATAAAACAATTGGACTATTCTCAGGCGGCGCGAGCCATGGGTGCCGGACGATGGCACATTATTCGACGGCACGTCTTTCCCAACTCTGTCAGCAACATCGTCACTGTGGCCACATTCGCCGTCGCGGACGCGATCTTGTTCTTGACCACGCTGGGTTACCTCGGTCTGGGAATCCCCTTGCCTGCCACGGACTGGGGTACGATGCTCAACAATGCGTCGCAGTACCTCGCTAACGGGTACTGGTGGCAACTTTACCCCCTGGCAGTTATCTTCATCCTCGTCATCGTCGCCATTACCTACATCGGTGAAGCTCTGCGCGACGCGTTCGAAGTCCGACTGCTCGAACGCTAACCGGTATTGAACGCGCGAGGGCCGTCGCGCTACGCGTGAGTCGAGATGGCGACTGGTGACTTCATGGGGAAGTGACACGCGGCATCTTGACGCTCACCGAATGATCGGAACTGCGGTTCTTCTTGAGCACATAGTTCTTGCGCATTGGGACATCGAGTTCGAAAACGGCATCCCGACGGTGGATTCACTGCCGACGGAAGTTCCCCCGTCACTTGCACGCCACGCTGGGACTTCGCCAGTGCCGGATCGGGAATTGGCACCGCGTTAAGGAGGCCTTGCGTGTAGGGGTGGGCGGGTGAGCGAAAGACCGATTCCGCGTCGCCGATTTCGACGATCTTGCCCAAGTACATGACCGCGATCGTGTCCGCCATGTAATAGACGACCGCCAGGTCGTGACTGACCATCACGTACGACATCCCGTATTGGCGCTGCAGTTCTTTCATCAGGTTCAAGATCTGTGCCTGCACGGAGACGTCGAGGGCCGAAACCGGCTCGTCGGCGACGATGAGTCGCGGATTCAAAGCCAGAGCGCGGGCGAGGCCGATGCGTTGTCGCTGTCCGCCCGAGAATTCGTGCGGATAGCGATCGGCGACTTGTGGGTCGAGGCCCACCGACGAGAGCAGTTCGCTGACTCGCTGTGCTTGTTGACTCTTCGAGCCCACCTTTTGGATGGCGAGGGGTTCGCCCAGAATCTGCGCGACTTTCATTCGCGGATCTAGTGACGCGTAGGGATCTTGAAACATCATCTGACGATCGCGACGAGATTGGCGCGTGGGGGTGTGGCCCTTCGCGGTGACGAGTTCACCGTCGAAGTAGACCTCGCCAGCAGTCAGCGTCTCCAGACCCACCAACATTCGACCGATCGTGGTCTTGCCACATCCCGATTCGCCCACGAGACCAAACGTCTCGCCTTCGTACAAGGTGAAGGTAACGTCCGAGACCGCGTGGATGGCACCGACCTTGTGGCGCACCACGCCCGCTTTGATCTCGAACTCCTTGACCAGTCCCTGGGCGCGCAACAGCTCCTTGCGCGGCGTGGCCGCCACCGCGGCACTCGCGACACGTACTTCGATTGGCTTGGGCCCCGACGTCGGGTGAAAACACGCGAAAACGTGATCGCTAGTGCCCTCGAGGGGTGGATCCACTTCTCGGCACTGGTCGGTCGCGAATTCACAGCGCGGCGCGAACCGACACCCCACAATCGTCTTACTCAAGTTGGGTGGCATCCCCGCGATGGAGGACAACTCGTGCTTGGACGTGTTCTCCATGCTCGGCATGGAGGCGAGGAGCGCCTGGGTGTAGGGGTGGTGCATCTCGTGGAATAAGGCCTCGGTGGGTGCCTCTTCGGCCTTCTTGCCCGCGTACATGACGACCACTCGGTCGCTTCGACCAGCAATCACCCCCATGTCGTGGGTGATCAGCAACATCGCCATTTTGAGCTCGTGGCGCAAATTATCCAAGATGTCCAGGATCTGTGCCTGAATCGTCACGTCGAGTGCCGTCGTAGGTTCGTCCGCGATGAGCAGCGTCGGACTGCAGACGAGTCCCATGGCAATGATCACGCGCTGGCGTAGTCCACCCGAGAGTTCGAAGGGATACTGGTCGAGACGTTCCGACGGGCGCGGCATCTCGACCATCTCGAGGACTTCGAGGGCGCGCTTGCGCGCGTCGGCGTCGCTGGCGCCATTGTGGATGCGCAGACCCTCGCCGATCTGCCGGCCAATTTTCATCGTGGGGTTGAGCGAACTCATGGGGTCTTGGGGGATGAGCGCCACCGACTTGCCCCGGTGCTTTTGCATTTCCACTTCGCTCAGCGACGCTAGATCGACACCGTTGAGCACCACGTTACCCGCCGAAATCTTGCCGTTATTGGGTAGT
Source organism: Acidimicrobiales bacterium (assembly GCA_036509795.1). Classification (GTDB taxonomy): domain Bacteria; phylum Actinomycetota; class Acidimicrobiia; order Acidimicrobiales; family RAAP-2; genus RAAP-2. Next base: position 245,095 of record DATCEX010000003.1, on the reverse strand, counting down.
AGTCGCATGATGGCGAGCCCGGTCGTGGTCTTGCCGCACCCGGACTCACCCACCAAACCAACGCATTCACCGGGCTCGACGTTGAGAGAAAAGGCGTCGACCGCGGTCGCCAATCTCTTTTGTACGGCGAACTGAACCGACAGGTTGTTTACCGACAGCAGCGAAGTCATTAACAACAAATCATAGTCTTTTGACCGCCTGAGGCCCCTGTCGAACAGGCTTTTTGGCGACATTGTGCGTACCACTCACGTCGACACCACACCGCGAAGAGCCGTAGGATGAACGCGGTGGAGAACCTCGCGATATTGGTCCCACTGAAGGGTTTTACGGTCGCGAAGTCGCGACTGCGCGACTCGGGCGTCGTCGGCGTCGACGACATGGCGCGATCACTCGCCCATCGCGTCCTCGCCGCGTCGCAACCTCGCCCCGTCTTCGTCGCGTGCGAGTCCACTGACGTGGCCGAATTCGCCCGAGCCCGGGGAGTCGACGTCATCGAGTCCACGGCCCGGGACCTGAACGAGGCCGTCACCAACGCCTACCGGATCTTGTCCGAGAATTTCGAACGTCTCGTGATCGTGCACGGCGACCTGCGCCAACCCACGGGTCTCGGCGACTTCGACCCCTCGCCGGGACTCACCGTGGTCACCGATTCGCACGGCACCGGAACCAACGTGCTGGCGTTGCCGAGCAAACTGGATTTCACGTTTCACTACGGACCGGGTTCCGCCCAGGCCCACGAGCGCGAGTCGCGTCGACTTCGTCTCGTCAGTCGGGTCGTGACGAATAGTCCCTGGAGATTCGACGTCGACTACGCCGAGGACATCGTGGAGTAAAAGAACACGAGGGGGTCTTTCGACCCCCTCGTGTCGCACGTTCTCGATCGAGAACGACGCAGTACTTCCACTACTTCTTAGCGGCAGCCCTCTTGGCCGGAGCCTTCTTGGCGGCGGCCCTCTTGGCCGGAGCCTTCTTCGCTACGGCCTTGCGCGCCGGAGCCTTCTTAGCAACTGACTTCTTGGCGGCGGCCTTGCGGGCCGGGGCCTTCTTCGCTACGGCCTTGCGCGCCGGAGCCTTCTTCGCTACGGCCTTGCGCGCCGGAGCCTTCTTGGCGGCGGCCTTCTTGGCGGGAGCCTTCTTAGCAACTGCCTTCTTAGCCGGAGCCTTCTTGGCAGCGGCCTTCTTGGCCGGAGCCTTCTTAGCTGCGGCCTTCTTTGCAGGAGCCTTCTTGGCTACGGCCTTCTTCGCGGCTGGTGCCACTTTTCCTCCTTGGGTTTCAACGTTGAATCAAATTGGGACCTCGACGTCACCATCGTGGTGACCTCGTTGTCGGTACCGCCTTGATCGACATGTACTCGACCATGTGTCACCCAGCTTCCCAGCTGTACGACGACTGCTCGCAGTGCACGGTCTCTTGCGAAGAGAACCACTCAGTTATTTCAAAAATAACTTTCGTGTTCACGTCCCCTCCGCAAAGGACACTTAAAGTCCACTCGCTTTACACACCAATGTCAAGCATTGTCGACTTTTTTCCAACAGTTGTATTTCGTGACGATCGATCACGGCATCTATCTCGGACGCGCGCAACACCACGACGTGTCCAGCGGCGAGCAACGTTCGACGTTGGTCTTGGGTCCGAGTCGCAGCGGCAAGACAACGTCGCTCATCATTCCAAACCTCTTGATGACGTCGCGATCGTGCATCATCACGTCGACCAAAGACGACGTCGTGCGAGTGATGAGTCACGCGCGTCGCGACGCCGTGACGTTGCTCTTCGATCCCTCGGGCACCGTGGTCACGCCCCCGGGCGTGATGCGCGTGGGGTACTCGCCCCTTCGTCAAGCGCGCAGTTGGGACGGGGCGGTTCTCGCCGCGCGCAGCCTCGTCGACGTCAGTCGTCGCCGACACCTGGACGAGGGTGAGTCGCACTGGAACGAACGCGCGGGAGCACTCGTCGCGCCGCTGTTGCACGCGGGCGCCCTGAGGGGGGAATCGCTCGGACAACTGGCCGCGCGCGTCGACGGGCGAGCGGCCGACGATGACATAAACGTCCTGGTCACGCGCTACGGAGAAGTCCACCCGTCGGTGACACTCCTGCGCGGCGTCTTGGCCACCGAGGAGCGCGAACGTTCGGGAATCTGGTCAACGGCCTCGGGTCTCTTCGCCGGTATGCGCACCGACGCGGCGAGAGCCGCCGCGCGCGAAGCACCCCTCGACGTAAACCAATTCCTCTCGGGACCACACCAACTGCACGTCGTCGCGCCGAGTCGCTATCAGGCGGTGACGGTGCCCCTCGTGGTGGGCATGATCGAAGAGGTCGTGCACACGACCTACGACCGACACCACGAGGGGGCGCGATTGTTACTGGCACTCGACGAGCTCGCCAACGTCGCGCCGCTGCCGCGACTCACCAGCATCGTGTCCGAAGGTGGAGGTCAAGGCGTTATCACCCTGGCCTGTCTCCAAGACCTCAGTCAAGCGAGGAGTCGCTGGGGTCCTCAAGCCGACGGATTTTTGTCGCTCTTTCCCACCACCGTGGTGCTGCCCGGTATTGCTGATCGGACCACCCTGGAGATGATCCAACACCTCGCCGGACGGTCGATGGTGCCCTCGCACAACGTGCAACGGTCGCGCCGGGGCCGCGCCGAGGGGTACTCGCAGTCGTGGGTCGAACGTGACAACGCGTCGATGAGTGACGTCGCGCGCGGACGCGAGGGGCACGCGCTAGGACTCAACGAGCGAAAACACCTTCGGTGGATCGAGCTCACCCCTTCGTACACTGACCCGCGATTTCGTCGCTACCTCGAGCGCCCCACGCCGTCGCGTGATCGATCCCGTGACCGCTGACGCCACGAATCGAGTTCGTGCGCGTCCAGCGGGCGCGGGCCGCGAACGTTGGTCTCGCTGATCATTCGAGCGTCGCGAAGACTCAGAGATTCCTCCCGCACCCCTCGGGCGCGACCGATCGCTGGGTAGAGCAGGTCAACACTGGACGTCACGTCGCGCGCCGCCCGACCAAAGGTCGCCGCGTTGGCCCAGGCCTCGACCACGTGACGTCGCGCGATCGTGGGGCGGCCCTCGAGGGCCGCACGAAACGAGTGCTCGTCAAGGTGGCGTGGTGAGCGCGGCGGCACGACGACGGCCCCGTGCGTCTCGAAACGCTCGAGGTCGCGTTCCCAGGCAGACTGGGCGTCGTCGCGCGTCCAGTGGAGCTTGGCCCCACGATCGGCGAAGTGACCACCCCACAACACGCGATACCCCTCGTCGAGACCGGCCACGTGTTCGACCCCCTCGAAGGACCGCCACGGGACGTGAGGCGTGGCCCGCGCGACGCCAGCACGTAGTGAAGAGCGGTAGAGGGCGTCGGCAGCGCGAGCGTGCGCGAAGAGAGCGCGCGAGTCAAGGACGCCGCGCGCCCCGTCGGGGCGCGCGCCCACCAGGACGTGGTCGTGCAGGTGCGGCTCGCCGTGTCGATTCACGCCGTGAGTGAAGGACGCGACGTGTGCCCACGGGGCTTGAATCTCACGATCGTCACCGCCGCGACGATCGCGCACCACCAGCGCCCGCTCTTCGAGGTACTCCATCGCCTCGCGCACCGCCCCGCGATGCGCGTCGATCACCGCGCTGGCCTGTGACGGGTCCACGGCCACCAGGATCGAAACGGGCCGAGGAGCGGCGATGACCACGTCGTACCCGACGACACGCGAGCGCTCGCTCGTCGTGAGCACCTTTAGTGCGTCCTCGTCACGACTGACGTCGCCCGTGCCGCGCAGCCACCATTGAGCGGGACCGTCACGCAGTCCCTCTAACTCGAGCGCGGGGTCGTCGCTCAGGTACGAGACGTCCCTCGATCGTCGAATCAACAGTCGCAGCATGGGGCCTCCTCGCGAGGCCCAACGGTCGCCTACAACTGACTGGTGATTCTTTCCGCGAGAGCGTGGCCCGCAGCTGCGAACTTGTCGGTGGCCACCACCGCGCCGGGACCGGCCAGGAGCATCAGATGGTCGAGAAAACTGGTCTCGGATGAGTGAAAGCGCACCGCGTGGCGACCGTCAGCCAGGGTCACCCACTGCGCTCCGGGAAGTGGCTCGAAAATGTAACGCGCGAAGCCGTCGACGATGACGACGACCTCTTCGCCCTCCTCGCCGACCGCGGTCAACCAATTGGCCACCGGGTCCGCGCCGCGATCCTCAGTAATCGGCGACTTCGCGAGGATCGAACCAATGCGGTCGACACGAAACGTTCGCCAGTCGTTGCGCGTCAGGCAAAAGGCGCGCACGTAGGTATGTCCGTTGAGAACCTTCACTTCGTAGGGTTCGATGCAGCGTTCCTCGGCTGATTCGGACGTTGCGGAGTTGTAGGTGATCTTCAACTGTTCTCGCGAGGTCACCGCCTCGTAGACCGCCGAAAGGAGTTGCTCGTTGTGGGGGTGTTCGATGCGCATGAAGTGGGTGGTCACTTCTTCAATCTTCTCGATGGCCGAAAAAATGGCCGGATCCTCGAAGAGTCGCGACGCCTCGCGCAGGGCGACGTTGAGCTCGAAGAGGTCACGCCACATGAAGGGCGACGGTTCGTCGTCACCCGAGACGAACTCCGCGCGGTACGTGGAGTCGTCGGTGTCCTCGTGGTCCCAGTCGTCGCAGTCCTTGATGACCCGCGCAGGAAACGCCATGGCCCCGTCGAAGACATCGACCATCGGTTCCATCGTGACCAGACGCCCCATAATCAAGCGCACCAGGTCCGGGTCGAGAGAAAAACGCTTCGCCAAATCCGACACGCGCAGTCCGTCCTCCGAGTTGTAGACGGCGTGCAGCAACTGCAGCGTCTGTCCTAAGACATCGCCGGCGGCGAGGGAGGGGAACTTGATCGCCGCGGCGTCGGGCGCCTTGCCGCGATTCACCCGCGTGAGCCAGTCCTTGAGGTCCTTAACGAGAGATTTCGGACTCACCAGTCGTACCCGCTCCGCCCCCTCGAGGAGGAAGCGCAGGGCCCCGTGGGGGCTGTCAAAGGTGATCCCAACTTCCACGCGCTCATCTTTTTTGACGGCGGCGGTGGCGCCATCGTATTGACGCACGATGAGGTCGGCGTAATCGCGATTGGTGAGGACGACGACGTCAATGGGGGTGGGGCGCTTTTGGTACTGGGGCCGCCACGAGGTCGCCAGTTCGCGCGTGGCCTGATCGACCACGAAACGGTCTTCCAGTACCACCGGCATGGAAGTCATTCGCGAGAAACGATATCCCTTGATCATGCCGGCACCCACTTCGCGCGCCACCAGGTACGTCGTACCGCGCTCGTGCAGGATCTCGAGTGGTTCGACCACGCGCGTCTTACGCACCGACGACTGGTACTCGAAGCTCACCGCACGGTGCACCTTGATGGCGCGAATCACCGGCGTGAGGTAGGCGGAAAACTCGAGACCCCCGTCGCCGGCGGGTCCGTCATTAAAAACACTGAAGGCGCCTGATTTTCCGAATCCGCAGATTCCGAGCGCGGTCGCGACGACGCGCCGTTCGCCCGTGGTGAAGTGGATCGGCGGGGCGTAGCCACTGCTCGGGTCAATCTGGTAGCCCACTAGGTCATCGGCGCGCGTGACGGTCTCGATTTGAAAGCCAAGTTCGCGGATGCGCGCCTTGTCGCGCTCAAACTTCTGGCGAATGGCTGTTTCGTTACCGAGGTAGGCCGGGACCTTCTTGGGGTACTTCGACGTCGAGGGGTATTCATCGATCCTGAGGTCGCGCACGATTTCGTCCTGGGTCAGCGCGTGCGCGTCGGTGCAGGCGCGTTGCAACAACAAGACCAGCGCGACGATGCGCTCTCGACTGGGTTCGGCTCCGGCGCGCGGGCTACTCATGATTCGCTTCCATCACCGTGAAGGGTACCGGTTCCGGACCCGGTAGAACTCAACCCAGGCCGTCGACGTCACCGTCGACCGCGGTGCGACGCCACGGTCCCGAGCGACCGCCAGTCTTCTCCCACAGGGCGACCTGTTCAATGGTCATGGCGCGGTCCATGGATTTGCACATGTCGTAGATCGTCAGGGCCGCGACGGTCACCGACACTAGAGCTTCCATCTCGACGCCGGTGCGATCGACTGTATCGACGCCGGCCTCGACGTCGATGTGGTCGTCGGCGACGATGAAGTTGACAAAGACGTTGCCGACCAGGACCGGGTGGGCCATCGGGAGCAACGTCGCCGCGGCTTTGGCGGCTTGAATACCCGCCACGCGGGCGGTGGCCAAGACGTCGCCCTTGGGAGTCGTGTTGGAGGCGATTGCCGCGGTGGTCTCGGGAGCCATCATGACCCGACAGCGGGCCAGAGCCCGGCGCGCGGTGACTTCGGTGGGCCCCCGGTCACGCGGAAACGTTCCACCGAGGGGTGTTGGTCGTAGTTGGTGGAATTCGTCCACCTCGTCATGCTACCGACCGGGGGTCGAAGGAAGAAGGCGCGAGACTAAACTGTCTAGGTTCCAGTGAAAGAGATGGTTGATGCCAACCTACGAATACGAATGCCGGGCCTGCCACCAACGGGTCGAAGCCGTGCAGAAGTTCGCCGACGCGCCGCTACGCGTCTGCGAAGCCTGTGGCGGCGAGTTGCGCAAGGTCTTTTCCGGCGTGGGCATCGTCTTCAAGGGCTCTGGCTTTTACAAGACTGATTCTCGTGGTTCCTCATCGGCGTCGACTCCTCCCGCCACCACGTCGGAGTCATCGTCTACGCCCGCGTCGACACCGGCGCCCGCCGCGACGGCGACCTCCTCGACTTCTTCTTCGTCCTCGAGCGACTAGCTCCCGGACAGCGCGATGTTGTCCACGGCGATCGTCTGAGCCGCGGTGGTGCCCGGCAGCCACTGGACGTCGTTTCCCACCAGTAAGACGTCGAGCAGCATGCGCTGCAGCGTCGAGGCAATCGTGACCTCGCGAATGGGCTCGGCCAGGACGCCGTCACGGATCATCAGTCCCGTGATACCCACCGAGAAATCACCCGAAATGGGGTTCACCCCCGAGTGCACTCCCGTCAATGATTCGACGAAGACCCCATTACCAACGCGTCGAAAGATCTCGTCCTGGTCGTACTCCCCCGATTCGACCTGCAAGGCGCGACAACCGGCCGACGGCGAACCCGCCACCCCGCCACGTACGGCGTTACCGGTAGACGACGTGCCGGCGCGTCGTCCCGACACGGTGTCGTAGACGAATTGCTGCAATCGACCCGAGGTGATGAGTTCGTTGCGCCGACAGGCCAAACCTTCGGCGTCGTACGCGCTGGCCGAAAAGTGACGCGCGTCGGTCGGATCGTCGACCAAGGTCACCAGTGAGGCGGCGACTTCCTCGCCCAGACGACCCGCGAAGAACGATCGACCCCGCACCACGGCGTCGCCGCTGAGCGCACCGCCGACGATCGACCACAGCGTCGCCGCCGTGCGCGGATCAAACACCGCGACGCCCTTGGACGAACCGGGTTTCACCGCGCCGAGCATGCGCGTCGCGCGACGAATCGCGTCACTGGCGGCGGTCTCGATCGAGAGGTCGCCCGGCGCGCGACCCACCGAGAGTCCCCAACCAGTCTGGTCCTCGTCGCCGTCGGACGCGATGACTTCGACCGACAGGTACGAGCCCGATCGATCGAACGCCGCGACGATGCCGGTAGTCGACGCAATGGCCGCTTCGGACACGTAGTCCGAATAGTTCGCCGCGTCCACTTGTCGAATCCGCGAATCGCCCGCACGCACCATGGCCTCGAGCTCTATCGCCATCGCGACCTTGTCGTCCATGGACGTGGAGGACACCGTCGGGTCACTGAGCGAGAGCGACACCGGCGCCACGCCATCGGGCCGAGCGAAGGCGACGAATTCGTCCTCGGTCGCGAAGACGGCGTTATCGCGCGCGTTTTCGAGCGCCTCGGCGATGGCCTCGTCGTCGAGGGAGCCCGCGTACGCCGTACCGACGCGCGCGCCCTGGGGACCGTCAATCAGTATGCGAATCCCGATCTCGGCCGACGACGAACTCGAGAGGTTCTCGACGCCGCCCTGGTAGGCCTGCACTTCGGTCTCCACGCCGCGCGAGAGATACACCTCCATCTGCTCGCCGTCCGCGGCGCGTTCGAGCAAAGTCCGAGCGCGTTCGAGGAGTTCACTCACGAGGCGGTCCCCCCGACGGTGATGCCCGACAGGCGCATCGTGGCCTGGCCACAGCCCACGGCCACTTGTTGGCCATCCTTGCCACAGGTGCCCGGCGTCGTCGAGAAGTCGGTCGCGACCGCGTCAACGCGCCGCAGAATTTCGGGGCCGTTACCGATCAAGTTGCAATCACGCAGGGGTGTGGTGATTCGCCCGTTCTCGATCATGAACGCCGCGGTGGCGCCGAACACGAAGTCCCCGGTCGCGGTATTGACCTGGCCTCCGCCCAGTTGCGCGACGTACACGCCGCGTGGAGTCTGGGCCACGATCTCGTCGGCGTCGGAGTCACCGGCGAGCAAGTACGTGTTGGTCATACGCACCATTGGCAGGTGCTGGTAGCTCTGGCGACGTCCATTTCCCGACGACGCGCGACCCTCCTTGCGCGCGCGCAGGTAGTCCCACATGTAGTCGGTCAAGATACCGTTCTCAATGAGAACATTGCGGGCGCCGGGCCGACCTTCGTCGTCCACGGCCAAATACCCCCACTCGCCGGTCATCGTCCCGTCGTCCACCAGGGTCACTAGCGGACTGGCGACTTGTTGGCCCACCTTGCCGGTGTACACCGACGCTTGCTTCATGATGGCGTCGGCCTCGAGCCCGTGTCCGCAAGCCTCGTGGAACAAAATACCTCCCGAGCCGCCGGCGAGGACCACCGGCACGTCACCCGACGGCGCCGGACGAGCACTCAATTTGGTCACCGCCTGGTTCGCCGCACCGCGCGCGGCCTCTTCAATGGCTTCAGTCGTCAAGTACTCAAAACCCCGCGTGGCGGCCAGGGGTCGATACCCCGTCTGCATTCCACCGTCTCCCACGGCCACGCACGACACCGCGAAGCGCGTACGAACTTGTTCGTCGGCCGCGAAGACGCCCTCGGAGTTCGCGACGAGGAAACGTCGGGTCGAGTCGGCGAGCCCCACCTGGACCTGGCTGATCGCGTCGGCGCTCGAGCGCGCGATCTCGTCGGCGCGCATCATGAGTTCGATCTTTCGGGCCTTGGGCACGCTCGAGGGCGACACGTCGGCGATCGAGGGATAGTCGCGCAGGTCGCTCAAGTTCACTTCGCGAACGCCCGCGCGGCCGTCACGCGCCACGGCCGCCGCTGCAGTCGCCGCCGTCAATAGTCCCGACTCAGAAAGGTCTGTCGTGTGGGCGAATCCCGTCGTCTCACCCACCACGACGCGCACGCCCGCGCCGCGACTGCGACCTGAGCTGAGCTCTTGGATCCGGCGCTGATCGAGCGACGCCGACGCGTTGGCACGATCTTCGACGAAGACCTCGGCGAAATCAGCTCCGCGACCCATCGACTCGTTGAGGACTCGTTGGACGACGTCGCGTGGGACCAGGGCTTCGGGCATGTCCTTCAGAATAATGGCGCCCATCGCAAGTACACTCCGCTTTAGGCCCCCCGCGACGCGAGAAATGGTGGCGGAGGCCAAGAGAAGAGGATTCCCAATGAAGATTGTCATCTTGAGCGTCGCCGTCATCGTGGTCCTGGCGGCAATTGTCTTACTGGTCAAGGCCGTACGCATTGTGCAGCAAGGTTTCGAAGGGGTCGTCACGCGATTTGGCGAATACAAGGCGATTCGCAATCCCGGGCTGACCTTTATTGTCCCCTTCATCGAAGTCATGAAGATCATCGACGTGCGCGAAACGCCCCGCACTGGCGACCGTCAACAGGTGATCACCCGCGACAACGTCGCGGTCATCGTCAACGCCACCATCTTCTCCCAGGTCATCGACGTGCGCCTAGCGCTGTTCACCAACTCGGACTACCTCGTCAGCGTCGACAATCTGGCGCGAACGTCGGTGCGAGCGGTGTTTGGATCCATCACGCTGGATGAGGCCTTCTCCCAGCGCGAGCGCATCGGCACGTTGTTGCAGACCCAAATGGAAGAGGCCACCGATAAGTGGGGCGTGCGTATCAATCGCGTCGAGGTCCTCGAAATTACGCCGCCCGAGCAAATACTCCAGGCCATGGCCCTGCAAAAGCAGGCCGACCAGGAAAAGCGAGCGCGCATCCTCGAGTCCGAAGGCAACCAGATGTCCGCGGTCAACATCGCCGATGGTCAGCGCCAGGCCGCCATCAAGGAGGCGGAGGGCGCCCAGCAGTCAGCGATCTTGCGCGCCGAAGGGCTACGTCAAGCCACGATTCTCGAGGCGGAAGGTCGCGCGCAGGCGGTGGCGCTGGTCTACGCCGCGATCAAACTCCAGGCGCCAGACCCGACACTGGTGGCCATTTTGCAACTCGACACCTTGGCCAAGTTCGCCGAATCCGACAACACGAAACTCATCATTCCCGCCGAGAGCGCAGCACTGTTGGGCGCGGCACAAGCCATCAAGAGCGTGATGTCGGACGTGCCGGGTCTCACGCCCAACTAACGAACTACGAAGTGACGCGCGGCGACACGTAGAGCGTGGTGCCGAAGGCGCGCGTCACCACGACGGGAGTCGCCACGGCAATCGGGGCCCCCGCATCGGTCACCGCTCGCCAGGACTCCCCGCGAATCTTGATGCGTCCGGGGTGGACCTCGTCGCCGACCTCGTCCTCGACGACGCCGAATTGACCGGTCAGGGCGGAATCCTTGGGATGAGAGAGGTCCCCGGCGGGGTGATGCAAGCGCTTGAGCGCCAAGGGTCGCAGCGTCACCATGGTGACGGCCGTGACGGCGAGCCACACGAGTGCCTGCACTGGGAACGATGCGCCGCCGAGGGCAACCACGAAGGCCACCGCGGCCCCCACACCTACGAAGAGACCGGCCAGGGCGTTGGTGTGCAGTTCGGCCAGCCCACTCACGACAATGATGATTACCCAGAACACGACGGCCATAATGCTGAGTATATGAGTCGCGCCCTCGCCCGGCACGAATGAGTCCGTGACGCCATAGTCGAGGTATTTCCTCGTTCGCGGGACCTGTCGACGGGTTCGTCGCGGTCCTCACCAAGTGCTCAGAACTAGGCTAGCAACGTGATTTTGCACTCGATTGAAACCCCCGCCGACCTCTTCGCCTTGTCGCACGAAGAACTCGTGCAATTGAGCGCCGAGATCCGTGACTTCATCATTACGACCGTACAAAGTACGGGGGGGCACCTGGGTAGCAACCTCGGCGTGGTCGAGTTGACGCTGGCACTGCACCGCGTCTTCGAATCGCCCAAGGACATCCTGCTCTTTGACACCGGGCACCAGGCGTACGTGCACAAATTGCTCACGGGCCGTCGCTACGGGTTCAAGGCCCTGCGTAAGCGCGGCGGACTCTCCGGGTACCCCAATCGCACCGAAAGCCAGCACGACTGGATCGAGTCATCGCACGCGTCGACCGCGTTGTCCTACGCCCATGGGCTCTCCGTCGCCCTCGAAGCACGTCACGAGCTCATTGGTCACGGGGGGCGTCGCCACGTCGTGGCGGTGGTGGGTGACGGCTCGCTGACCGGCGGGATGGCTTACGAGGCACTGAACAACCTCGGTGTGAGTGGACAGCGCGTCGTCATCGTTCTCAACGACAATGGTCGCAGTTACGCGCCCACAATCTCGCGCCTGTCGACCTCACTGACGTCACTGCGGCTTAATCGCACCTACCTCACGTGGCGCCAGCGGATCCGCCGTCTGGTGCCGCGCCTGCCGCGCCTGGGCAAGGCGGCGTACTTCGGCATCGACGGCTTCACGGCCGTGGTTCGCGAGATCGTGACGCCCCACACGTTCTTCGAGAACCTGGGCGTGCGCTACATCGGCCCGGTGGACGGACACAACATCGAGTCCCTCGAGGCCACGCTGCGTAGTGCGGCGGAATGGGACGGACCCATCGTTGTGCACGTGTTGACCGAGAAGGGACGCGGATACGAACCCGCCACCTCCGACGAGCTTAAGATGCACGATTACAAGTTGCCACCGCGTCTCAAGAACGAAGACGACGTCCCCACCGTCTCGTTCACCCAAGTCTTCTCCGAGGCACTCATGATCGAGGCGCGCCGTGATGAGCGGATCGTCGCGATCACCGCAGCCATGGCCGGACCCACCGGACTCCTGCCTTTCGAGGAGAAGTATCCTCGACGATTCTTTGACGTGGGGATCGCCGAACAACACGCCGTGACCGCCGCCGCGGGCATGGCAATGGGTGGACTCAAACCAGTGGTGGCGTTCTACTCGACGTTCTTCGCCCGGGCCTTCGACCAGGCGAATCTCGACGTGGGTCTCCTGGACTTGCCCGTCGTATTCGTCTTTGACCGCGCGGGCATCACGGGCGACGACGGACCGTCGCACCACGGGATCTTGGACTTGGCGTTGTGCCTCGCCATTCCCAATATGACGATCTTCGCTCCGTCGAGCGCCCTCGAGGTCCCGGTAATGCTCACGAACGCCCTCGCCCTTTCGAGTCCGAGTGCCCTGAGATTTCCCAAGACGCCGCCACACGCCTTTGACGGCCAACACGGTGAGGGCCTGCACGCGCGACGCGTCCAACGCGGCGACGGCTCGGTCTGCGTGCTGGCGCTGGGCAAGATGGCGGCGAGTGCCTACGAGGCGCTGGAGTTGGTCGCGGACCGCTCACGCGTCACGCTCTACGACGTGCGCATCTTACCGCCGGACCCCGCCATGATCGACGACGCGCTCGAGCACGACCGGATCATCACCATTGAAGACGGCACCCGTCATGGCGGAGCAGGCACCCTCATGGTCTCAGCAGTGCGCGGGCGCGCCCAAGAACTCAAACGACCCTTTCCCACGACGCGGATCCTGGGAGTGCCCCGGGCCTACCTGGAACACCACAGCGCCGACGCCCTGCTGGCCGAAATTGGGCTCGATCCCGAAGGTATCGCGGGGTCCATCGATCGTCTGGTGAACGACGAGCCGGAATTCCCTCGCGTCACCCCCCAAGCTCCGCGTCCGCACTTCAGCTAGTCGCGTCACGGCGCGTCGGCGGGCTTTTACGCTAAGCCCATGACCTACGACGTGACCAAGACCGATGAGGAATGGAAGGCGGAGCTCTCCCCCGAGCGATTCGCCGTACTCCGCAAGGCGGCGACCGAGGCACCCTTCAGCGGTTCACTGCTTCACGTGGACGCCGAGGGAGTCTTCACCTGCGGAGGCTGCGGCCAACACCTCTTCACCAGCGAACAGAAGTTTGATTCAGGGTGTGGGTGGCCAAGTTTCGACGCGTGCGAACCCGGCAGCATCATCGAACGAGTGGACCGCACTTTGCTGCGCGAACGCATCGAGATCTTGTGCTCACAGTGCGGCGGTCACCTGGGCCACGTCTTTAGCGACGGACCCACGCCGACGGGGCTGCGCTACTGTGTGAACTCCCTCGCCATCGACTTCGCGCAATAGCCCGACTAAACGTCGAGGAAGCGCCGAATCGCGATCGCCGAACCGACCGAGCCGATCACGACCCCCACCACAAGGACTACGACGTTCGTGCCCCAGAGTTTGGCGGTGTCCAACGCGAACTCGTTATGTAGCGGATACCAGGTGTGCAGCGCCCATACTGCGAGCATCGCAACTCCCGAACCCAGCAATCCTTGGATGAAGCCTTCGGTGATGTAGGGAACGCGGATGAACCAGTTAGTCGCACCCACGAGTTTCATTACCGACACCTCGCGGCGGCGCGCGAAGATCGCCATGCGGATCGTGTTCAAGATCAGCACGGTGGCCGACAACAACAAGACCAATGCCAGCGCGAGGAACACGACCTGGAGAATACGAATCGCCCGGTTCATCTGACGGATCTGTTGAATGGGTGCCGTGACCGTCAAGACACCGGGTTGGTGCAGGTACGTCGATATCACGGTGAGCGCATCGGTGGGAATCGTCGGCGTGCAGCGAAACGACGTCGGCATGTCCGCAATCGTCAGTACTTGGAAGTCCGACGTCGGAATCTCGGACTTCGCCTCGTTGTAGTCCTGGAGCTTGGACGTGTAGGTACAACTCTTGACGATCGGCATCTGGGTGAGTTCGGTCTTCACCGTGGAGATCTCTCCGGTCGACGCATTAGAGGCCATCCACACCGTCACGCGCGTGCCTTGTTGCCAGCTGGCCGACGCTTGGGCGGCGCTCTGCTTGAGCAATAATGCGGAGCCGACCAGCGATAACGACACCGCGACCGTCAATACGGCCGCGATGGTCATCATGCGGTTGCGCCACAGGTTAGAGAACGTCTCCTTGAGGGCGTAGCTGAGGTAGACGCGCATCAGATCGCCAGTCCTTCTTCGACCCCGTACACACCGCGAACCTGGTCGCGAATGAGCTCACCGCGGTCGAGTTCGACGACGCGTCGACGCATCCGGTCCACGAGTGCCTTGTCGTGCGTCGCCATGACGACGGTCGTTCCGGTGCGATTGATACGTTCGAGCAGCGCCATGATCGATTCAGAATTCGACGGGTCGAGATTTCCCGTGGGCTCGTCCGCCAGCAAGATGAGTGGGCGGTTCACGAACGCGCGCGCCACCGCGACGCGCTGTTGTTCCCCACCGGAGAGTTCGTGCGGCAGGTTGTCAGACTTTCCACCGAGTCCGACCAGATCGAGAATCTGGGGGACCTGACTGTCCACGGTCGAGCGCGGTCGGCCGATGACCTCGAGCGCGAAGGCCACGTTCTCAAAGACCGTCTTGTTCGGCAGCAGGCGAAAATCTTGGAACACGCAACCGATATTGCGACGAAGGTACGGAACGCGCCACTTCGGCAAATTACCGATGTCGCGGCCAGCCTCCAGGATCCGTCCGTGGTCGGGCAACTCTTCACGCAACAACAGGCGCAAGAACGTAGTCTTTCCCGAGCCCGACGCTCCCACCAAGAAGACGAATTCACCCTTCTCGATATCGAGCGAAATGTTGGTGAGGGCTGGTGTTCCGTTCTTGTACGTCTTCGAGACGTTTTCAAAACGAATCACGTCAACACCTCCTCAAATCTCTTCTGCGCGACCGGTAGCGCCGCGCGTAGTTGTAGGAACATTCTACTGAAGGGCTCGCGACCCGTCGTGTTGCAGTACCGCTGATTCATTGGCGTTGTGAACTTCTTAGACACGCGATCTTTGGCGACGCAGCTCCGCTTCCATGAATCCATCCAGGTCACCGTCTAAGACGGCCTCGACGTTGCCCGTTTCGAAGTCGGTGCGATGATCCTTGACCAATTGGTACGGCGCCTGTACGTAACTGCGAATTTGTGATCCCCACGCGTTGTCACCACGATCGCCGCCCAACGCGTCGAGTTGCGCTTGACGTTCGGCGCGCGCGCGTTCGGCGAGTTTCGCCGCGAGGATCTGCATCGCACGCGCGCGGTTCTGGTGCTGGGAACGTTCGTTTTGACAGCTCACGACGATGTTGGTCGGCAGGTGGGTGATGCGTACTGCGGAGTCGGTCTTGTTAATGTGCTGACCGCCGGCACCCGACGACCGATAGGTGTCCACGCGCAGATCCTTCTCGTCGATCTCGACTTCGTTGGAGTCATCGGCGAGCAAGGGCGTCACTTCGAACGAGGCGAAACTGGTCTGGCGCCGTGCTTGTGAATCGAAGGGACTGATGCGTACGAGGCGGTGCACGCCGCGCTCCGCGCCCAGCCAACCGTAAGCGAAGCGACCCTTGACGATGAACGTCGCCGACAGCAATCCCGCTTCTTGACCCCCGGTGGCTTCGTCGATTTCGATGGAGAAACCACGTCGTTCGGCCCAGCGCATGTACATGCGCATCAACATCTCGGTCCAGTCCTGGGCGTCGGTCCCACCCGCCCCGGCGTGCAGCTCGATGATGGCGTCGTTCTCGTCGTAGGGACCGCTGAAGAGACTCTGGGTTTCGAGTGCCGCAATCTGCGTACTGATGTCCGCGGTCGTTTCGGTGAGCTCATTGAGCAACGTCCAGTCGGCTTCGCCACTACTCAGCGCGTCGCGTGAGAACTCGCCCAAGACCGCGGCGTCATCCAAACTGGCGCGTAGGGCGTCGAAACTCTCCAGGTCGGTGTTCAAGCGACCAAGTTCGGTCGTGACCTCACGGGCGTAATCCTGATTCGACCACAGGTCCGGATCCGCCGCCGCGATCGTCAATTCGCCGTGGCGAACCCTGCGTTCGTCGATTTTGAGATAATCGCGCGCCGCCGCCCAGCGCTCTTCGAGTTCCTCGAGCGTTCCCAGAGCGTCGCGCAGCGCGTTCTCGGCCTTAGGGTCGGCCATGGCACTGCTTGAACTTTCGCCCCGAACCACACCAACACGGTTCGTTGCGACCGATCTTGTCACCCTCTTTGGACGCGGTCGTGACGCCGCTCGTCTTCTCCGGGGCCACGTGAACCGGTAACTCCGCGCCGCCCGTGGACACCACGTCGACGTTGGTCAACGCGTGTTCGAGACCCTCGTTCTGCTGCTCAGCGTCGACTTGCGCCTCGGCGACCTCTTGGATCTCCACGCGGCTGATGAATCGAACGTATTCGTTGTTAATCGTCACGAGCAGTTCTTCGAAGAGCTGGTAGCCCTCCTTCTGCCAGGCCGTCAAGGGGTCTTGTTGCGCCACCTGACGTAGATAAATACCGTCGCGCAGGTAGTCCATGTCCGAGAGGTGCTCACGCCAACGTTGGTCGACCACCTGGAGCATGACGTCGCGTTCGATCTCCTTGGCCGTTTCGAGACCTTCGGCGAAGGCCTCGCACTTCGCCTCGTAGAGGGTGAGGGCGTCCTCAATGACCAGCGCGACGACGTCCTCGCGCTCCTCGTACACGGCGAGGGTCTCTTCGGTGAGCGTGGTCGGGTAGTAGATCATCAATTCGTTGAGCAGGGCGCGCAGGTCCCACTCCTCGTTGAAGTCGCTATCGAGTTGATTTTGCACCACGCTGGTGAGGACGTCTTCGATGAGCTCGACGGTCATGTCGTGCATGTCCTCACCGTCGATCACCTGCTGGCGGCGACCGTAGATGACCTTGCGCTGCTCGTTCATGACCTCGTCGTACTTGAGGACGTCCTTGCGAATCTCCGCATTACGCCCCTCCACCGTATTCTGGGCACGCTCGATGGCCTTGGAGACCATCTTGGCTTCGATAGGAATGTCGTCGGGCATCGTGCGTCCCATGACCCACGAGACGGCACCGGTGGCGAAGAGGCGCAGCAAGTCGTCCTCGAGGGACAAGAAGAAGCGGCTCTCGCCGGGGTCGCCCTGACGTCCCGATCGACCGCGTAACTGATTGTCGATACGGCGCGAGTCGTGGCGTTCCGATCCCAGCACGTAGAGACCACCCAGCGCGCGAACTTCGTCACCCTCGGCGGTACAGATGGCGAGATACTTGGCCTCGGCTTCGGCCACGAGTTGGGCGTACTTCTCGTCCTCGGGCTTCACGCCCTGACCCAGGACGTCGCGCACGGCGAGACCCTCGGGATTGCCACCCAAAATGACGTCCACGCCACGTCCCGCCATGTTGGTGGCGACGGTGACGGCGAACTTGCGACCCGCCTGGGCCACGATCTCGGCCTCGCGGAAGTGGTGCTTGGCGTTCAGTACCTCGTGGGCGATGCCGGCCTTGGACAACTCGCGCGAGATGAGTTCGGACTTCTCGACCGAGGCGGTACCCAGCAGAATCGGCTGGCCGAGCGTGGTGCGCTCGCGAACCTCCTCGATGATGGACTGGATCTTGCCCTCTTCAGTCTTGTAGATCTGGTCGGGCAGGTCCTTACGCGAGTTGGGACG
This sequence comes from Acidimicrobiales bacterium, assembly GCA_036509795.1. Taxonomy (GTDB): domain Bacteria; phylum Actinomycetota; class Acidimicrobiia; order Acidimicrobiales; family RAAP-2; genus RAAP-2. Next base: position 227,273 of record DATCEX010000003.1, on the reverse strand, counting down.
GTGCGTGGGAATCGGCACGACCGAGAGGTTGTACGTGTTGCCGAACTCCCCGGCCTCGGTCTCGGCGGTACCGGTCATACCGGCCAACTTCTCGTAGAGACGGAAGTAGTTCTGCAGCGTCACCGTGGCCCAGGTGTGGTTCTCTTCTTGGATGCGCACGCGCTCCTTGGCCTCCACCGCCTGGTGCAGGCCGTCGGACCAACGTCGTCCCTCTAGGGCGCGACCCGTGAACTCGTCGATGATCTTCACCGCGCCCTGATCGACGTAGTACTCCTTGTCGCGGTGGTAGAGCTCCTTAGCGCGCAGTGCTTGGCCGAGTTGGTGCACGTAGTTCGTCGCGACGGCGTCGTAGAGGTTGTTCACGCCGAGTAGTCGCTCAACCTTTTCGATGCCGTCCTCAGTGGGGATGACCGTCTTCTTCTCTTCGTCAACCTCGTAGTCGTCGTCGCGCACGAGCGTGCGCGCGATGGAGGCGAACTGGTAGTACAACTTGGTCACGTCCGACGCGGGACCCGAAATGATCAGCGGCGTGCGGGCCTCGTCGATCAGAATTGAGTCCACCTCGTCGACGATGGCGTAGCGGTGTCCGCGCTGGACCATGTGTTCCCGACGTCGCGCCATGTTGTCGCGCAGGTAGTCAAAGCCGAATTCGGTGTTGGTGCCGTAGGTGACATCACACAAGTAGGCCTCGCGCTTCTGGTCGAAGTCGGGCAAATCAGGACCAACGCGGCCCACCGTGAGACCCAGCCAGCGGTGAAGTTGCCCCATCCAGTTAGCGTCGCGTGTGGCGAGGTAGTCGTTCACCGTGACCACGTGCACACCCTCGCCCGCGAGCGCGTTCAAGTAGACCGGCAATGTCGACACCAGTGTCTTGCCCTCACCGGTCTTCATCTCGGCGATCCAGCCGAAGTGCAGGGCCATGCCGCCCATGAGCTGCACGTCGTAGTGGCGCTGGCCCAGCACGCGAGTCGACGCCTCGCGCACGACCGCGTACGCATCGATCAATAGGTCGTCCAAGGTCTCGCCCTGGGCGAGTCGCTCTTTAAAGACGTCGGTCTTGGCCCGCAACTCGGCGTCGGTCAACCCCGCCATCTCTCCCGAGAGTTCGTTAATGGGACCGACGAGTTCGGCGAGCTGACGGCCACGCTTACCTTCTCCGGCCTTGAGAATCTTCTGGAACACACTCATGACTTCACAACACTACCGGTCAGTGACGAAGTTTGATTGGGCTGCGAGTGCTGACCTGGTCTTTGACCCCACACTCGCCTGAACCGGAGCGCACCAGTTTGGTACCCCTCGAACCAGGACTTACTTCTAAATCGCGCCATGCTCAGCGTCTTGTGGACGCCTTACGTGGGTCGTTTCGCCCGCGACTGGCATCGACTTTCAACCACAGAACCACTCGCAGCCCGCAACTAGTGTACGCCACTGCTCGATCAGTCCTTCGGGTGAACGATCGCGACCACCACCAGGCGCACGCCCAACACCAAGGCCGCGAGCGGCACCAAGGCGCGTCGCAGTCCGGTCGCCGTGTGCCATTCGAAACGCAGCGCGCTGCGGTGATGCGCCCACACCATGGAGCGCGTCGCTCGTTGGCGCGAGAGTCCCTCGGCGTGGGTCACCACGGCGTCGTCTACGGCGGCCACACCCCAGCCGCGTTGGCGTACGTCCCAACACAGGGCCATGTCTTCGGCGAACATGAAGTACCGCTCGTCAAAGCCGCCAACCGCTTCAAAGACCTCGCGACGCACCATGAAGCATGCGCCCGATACCCAGTCCACCGTGCCATCGACGTGGCGCGAACGATAGCGCTGCGTGGCGGGATTACCGGGCCACACCGGCGCCAACAAGGCGTGCAGACCGGCCAACCAGAAATTGGGAAACACCCGGTGCGACGGGTACACCGACCCGTCGAGGCGACGGATTTGGGGACCCACCACTCCCACCGTGGGCTGCGCGTCGAGGGCCGCCACGAGCGTCGCGACGGCGCCATGGTGCACCACCACGTCCGGGTTCGAGATCAAGACCAGGTCGTGGTCGCCCAAGCGCGCCACCCCCCGGTTGGCTCCGCGGCCGTAGCCGAGATTGAGCCCCGGTGCGACGATCGTGACTCCTTGTCCGCTCACCGCTGACACCGTCGAACCAGGCGTGCCATTTTCGACTACCACGATGTCGCGCACGCCCTCGAGTCGCAGCGAATCAACACATTGGGCCAGCGCGCTCTCGGCGTGAAAGTCGACGACGACCGCGCCGACCCGCTCGGACGTCGATCTCACGTAGTCACTCGCAGCGCGCGATCGCGTACCAGACGCTCGACACCGTCGTGCCAGTCCGGCAGCGCCGCGAAGTGTGATCGCCACTTGGTCGAGTCGAGGTCGCTGCGCTCGGGTCGGTGTGCCAAGGGCGCGGGTGAGAGATCGTTCGTCTTGATCGCCGTGGCGAAGTCGTCTCCTCGGCCGAGCAAGTGACCCACGTAGTCGGCAATGTCAAACCACGTGGTCGTCGTGGTGTTGGCCACGTGCCACGTGCCCCCCGGTCGCGTGCGCGCGACGGTGACGAGGGCGCGCGCGAGGTCACTCGCGACCGTGACGGTGCCCGTCTGGTCGTCCACGAAGCGCACGCGCTCACCCGACGCCGCGCGATCGGCGATGACGTGCACGACGTTCTTTCCGCGTACGCCCATCACCCACGATGTTCGCACGATGGTGTCGTCGGCTCGACACAATAACTCGCCGTCGCGCTTGGACGCGCCGTAGACGCTGAGGGGATTGGTGGCGTCGTCCTCGACGTAACTCGTGCCCTTGTACCCATCGAAAACGTAATCAGTCGAGACCGCGACGAGGTGCGCCCCCGTTTCGTGCGCGGCGTCAGAAAGATTCCCCGTACCGGTGGCGTTGACCGCGAAGCACACCGCCGCGTCGTTCTCCGCGCGGTCTACGGCGGTGTAGGCGGCCAGGTGCACCACCACGTCGGGGCGCGTGGTGCGAAGAGCCGCCACGACCCGATCACGATCCGTGATGTCAAGATCGTGGTGCGTCAGGGCTACCACCTCGAACTCGTCGGCCTCGACCTCGCGTCCGTCGGGGCAGAACGACACGCTCGCCCCCAGCGGCACGCTCGCGTTCAATACGTCCACCAGGTCCACTCCCACCTGTCCCCTGGCCCCGGTTACCAACACTCGTGTCGGTCGACTCATACGTCATCCTCTCGTCGTAAGTGCACCACGTCGCCCGCGCTGAAGGCGCGGACGTCACTGCCGGTATCGACGCGCAACGCGCCGTCAGGGTCGACGCCCACGGCCACGCCGTTCACGAAACCATCGGTGAGCTCGACGCGCACGCGACGTCCGAGCGTCGAGAGCGAACGCGCGTACTTTTCACTGAGGTCGGCGCGTCCCTCCGGTGAGTCGAGCGCCGACTGGCGTTGCGCGAGGGCGTCAAGAAAAGAACGTAACAACTGCGCGGGCGCGAGACTCACGCCCGTCGCCGCCAGTACCGACGTCGCCCGGGCGATCGACGGGTCGACGTCGGTGAGATTGACGCCCATACCGATCACCACCTTGAGACCAGTGTCGGTGCTCACGACTTCGGCCAGCAGTCCGGCCACCTTGGATTCGCCGTAGAGCACGTCATTGGGCCACTTCAACACGGGGCGACGAGCGGTGAGCAGTTCGAGCGCGTCGCACAACGCGAGGGCGGCGGCGACGACGATCCATTGCGGGGCGACGAGTGGTGCGGGCGCCGTCAACAGCACCGAGCACAACAGCGAGGAGTTCGCGGGCGCGCACCACTGGCGTTCGAGGCGACCGCGACCGGCGCGTTGGAAATCGCAGTACACGACGAGACCCTGCGCAGCACCCTCGCGAGCCCGGGCGGCCAACCAGGTATTGGTTGAATCGACGTCGCCGAGATGTTCGACGTTCCACTTCACCTGGCTCACGCTCAAACATTAGGGTTTAGGGAGCCAGTGGTAAAACCTAGGGCAAGCGTGCGGAGGATTACGTGTTTCAAAAAGTACTGATCGCTAACCGTGGCGAGATCGCGGTTCGCGTCATCCGTACCTGTCGCGAGATGGGCATTGCCACAGCGGCGGTCTACTCCGAGTTGGACCGCGACGCGCTGCACGTTCGCCTAGCCGACGAGGCCTACGCCCTGGGCGGCCAGAGCGCGGCCGACAGCTACCTCAACACGGCCGCCATTCTCGACGTCGTTGCCACTTCCGGGGCGGACGCCGTGCACCCCGGCTACGGCTTCTTTTCGGAGAACACTGACTTCGCTCGCGCGATCACCGAGATGGGCGTCACTTTTATCGGCCCCTCACCCGCGGCGATCGAGGTCATGGGCGACAAGATCTCGTCACGCCTCGCCGCCGAGAAAGTCGGCGTATCCGGCGTGCCGGGCCGGAGCGAGACCTTGACCAACTCACAAGAAGTGGTGGACTTCGGCACCGAGTTCGGATGGCCCGTCGCCATCAAGGCCGCCTTCGGCGGCGGGGGACGCGGCATGAAGGTGGTCGAGAATGCCGACCAAGCCGCCGACGCCCTCGAGAGCGCCCAACGCGAGTCGCTCAACTACTTCGGTCGCGACGAGTGCTACGTCGAGCGCTACCTCACGTGGCCACGCCACATCGAAATGCAGATCCTGGCGGACACTCACGGCACCACTTTGTGGCTCGGCGAGCGGGACTGTTCGCCCCAACGACGCCACCAAAAGCTCGTCGAGGAGTGCCCGGCACCGAATTTCCCCGACGAGATACGTCGCCAAATGGGTGAAGCGGCGGTACGTGTCTCGCAGGCCTGCGGATACGTCAATGCCGGGACCGTCGAATTTCTCTACCAGGACGGTGAGTTCTTCTTCCTCGAGATGAACACGCGACTCCAGGTGGAACACCCCATCACTGAATTGGTCACGGGACTCGACCTCGTCGAGTGGCAGTTGCGCATCGCGTCGGGTGAGGCCCTCGACTTCGCCCAAGACGACGTGCGCCACCACGGTCACGCCATAGAAGTGCGCATCAACGCCGAAGACGCCTCGGGTGGTCGCTTCGCACCGTCGCCGGGCACCTTGACGCGCTTTGACCAACCCGCGGGACCCGGCGTGCGCCTCGACGCCGGCTTCGCGGTGGGCGACTCGGTCTCGCAGTACTACGACAACCTGATCGCCAAATTGATCGTCTGGGCGCCCGACCGCGAACGAGCGCGCCGGCGACTGCTACGCGCCATTGACGAAACCATCATTGAAGGCGTCGCTACGACGTTGCCCGCCGACGTCGTGATCCTCAGCGACGAAGCGTTCATCAACGGGACGCACTCCACCACCTGGGTGGAGACCTCCCTCGACTTCTCCTCGATCGCCGCGCCCGTCATTGCCCCGCCCGGCGTCGACTCCGCGCTCACGCGAAAGGACGTCACGGCCGAAGTCAACGGGCGTCGCGTCGCCGTCTCGGTCTGGCTGAGCGACGATGACGCCCCCGCGACGTCGGCCGCGAGTGCCCGGACCCGGCGCCGGCACCACTCCCCGATCGCCGTGAGTGGATCGGGGACCGTCACCGCACCGATGCAGGGGACCATTGTCAAGGTCAGCGTCGAAGTCGGCCAGAGCGTCGAGGTCGGCGACACCATCGTGATTCTCGAAGCCATGAAGATGGAAAACAGCGTACGCGCCGAACGCGCCGGCAGCGTGCGTGTCATCAACGTGACCGCGGGCGACGGCGTCTCGATCGGCGACGTCGTGGCGGAAATCGAATGAGCGCGGCCACCGTACGCGACGCCATTACGGCAGCCGCCCCCGATCTCGTCGAGTTGAGTCACTTCATCCACGCCAACCCCGAGTTGGGGTACGAAGAATTCCTGAGTGCCGAAGCCATCGCCGCGGCAGCGGAGAAGGCGGGATTTCTCGTCGAGCGCGGCATCGCGAGTCTCCCCACCGCCTTTCGCGCCACCAAGGGCTCGGGCGACTTACGCGTGGCTTTTTGCGCCGAGTACGACGCCTTGCCCGACGTGGGCCACGCCTGCGGGCACAACATCATCGCGGCCGCGTCCCTCGGTGCGGCGATCGGTCTCGCGGCGGTCGCCGATGAGATCGGCGTCACGGTGGTGTTGCTCGGCACGCCGAGTGAAGAGGGCGGTGGCGGCAAGATTGACCTGATCAACGCCGGTTACTTCCGCGACGTGCACGCCGCCATGATGGTGCACCCCTGGCCGAACGAGCGCCTCGACGCGATGTGTCTGGCCGTCGACCACTTCGACGTGACCTACCAGGGCAAAGAGGCCCACGCCTCGGCGGCGCCCTGGGAGGGAGTGAACGCGCTCGACGCCCTAACCATCGCCAACGTCGCGATCAGTTTGTTGCGCCAGCAACTTCGCCCCGGCGACCAAGTACACTCCATCATCGCCGAGGGCGGCGCCGCCGCGAACATTATTCCGCGTCGCACGGTGGGACGTTACATGGCCCGATCGATCACGGCGGAGCGCCTCGCGCAACTGCGCGATCGTCTCGCGGGGTGTTTCGAAGCCGGCGCGCGCGCGACGGGAGCGACGTTGTCGGTCAAGGAAATTGGCAGTGCCTTTTCGCACATGGAGACGGACGCGGCGATCCTCGCGCACTATCGCGTGTCGGCCGAGGAACTCGGGCGATCTTTTTCCCTGGACGACGACGGCGTGGCCAGGCCCACGATATCGACCGACATGGCGAACGTCTCTTTGGTGGTGCCCTCGATCCACCCGCTGCTGGCCATACCGACTCACGGAGCGGTCAATCACCAGCCCGAGTTCACTGCGGCGTGCGTCACGCCCGAGGCGGATGAGGCCGTGATCGACGGGGCACTCGCCCTCGCGATGACGGCCGTGGGTGTCGCCACCGACTTACCCCTTCGTCAACGACTACTGGAGAGACCATGATCATCGAACACGCGTGGCTCCCGGTGACGCCAGGTCGCGAAGAGGAGTTCGCGCCGTCCATCGCCGCGGCCCTGTCCATCATCGAAACGGCACCGGGGTGCCACGGAGCCGAAGTTCGTCGCCAGATAGAAGATCCCTCCACATTCCTGCTCATCGTGCGCTGGACGAGCGTCGAGACTCACCTCAGTTTTCGTGAATCACCGCTCTTCGACGTCTGGCGAGCTCAGACGCACCCGTTTTACGAATCACCGGCGACCGTCACGCATTTCTCGGACGTGCTCCCGCGCTAATGCGGGTGATATTCGCCAAACTCGGCGCGTAACACGTCGGCGACCTCGCCCAGGGTGGCCAGTCGCGCGAGCGCCGTCTTCATCGGGTAGAGCACATTGGAACTGCCGCGCGCCGCGCTCGACAGATCCGATAACGCTGCGCGCACCGCGTCGTTGTCGCGACGCTCTCTCAAATCGTGCACCCGCTGTACTTGCCGGTTCTGGCGCTCGAGGTCAAAGAGGAAGACCTCCGGCGAGACGGTCGCGTCTTCCATGAAGTGATTGACGCCGACCACTATTCGCTCTCGCTGATCGATAGAGCGCGCGAAGTCGAAGGCGGCGTTCTCGATCTCGCTTTGGGGATAGCCCGCCTCGATGGCCGCCACGGCTCCCCCCATCTCGTCCATGGCGTCGAGATACGCGCGGGCCTTCTCCTCAATTTCATTCGTCAGAGACTCGACGTAGTACGAACCCGCGAGTGGATCAACGGTATCGGCCACGCCGGTCTCGTAGCCGATGACCTGTTGGGTGCGTAGCGCCAGGCGCGCGGCGTGCTCGGTCGGCAGTCCGAGGGCCTCGTCGAAGCTGTTGGTGTGCAGGCTCTGCGTACCGCCCAGAGTCGCCGCCAGTGCCTGGAGAGTGACGCGTACAATGTTGTTCTCGGGTTGTTGCGCGGTGAGCGTGGAACCAGCAGTCTGAGCGTGAAATCGCAACATCCACGACGCGGGATTCATCGCGCCGAAGCGTTCGCGCATAATTCGCGCCCAGAGGCGCCGCGCCGCGCGGTACTTGGCAACTTCTTCGAAGAGTTCGTTGTGCGCGTTGAAGAAGAAGGAGAGGCGCGGCGCGAAGTCGTCCACCGCCAATCCCGCGGCGATTGCCGCCTCGACGTAGGCGATGCCATTGGCGAGGGTGAAGGCGACCTCCTGGACGGCAGTCGAACCCGCTTCTCGAATGTGGTACCCCGAGATCGAGATGGTGTTCCAATTGGGCAGTTCCTTTTCGCAGTAGGCGAAGGTGTCGACGACGAGGCGCATGGAGGGTCGCGGGGGGTAGATGTAGGTCCCGCGGGCGATGTATTCCTTCAAGATGTCGTTTTGAATGGTGCCGCGCAGCTGCTCACCCGACACACCTTGCTCCTCGCCCACGAGCTGGTACAACAAGAGCAAGGTCGACGCGGTGGCGTTGATGGTCATCGACGTCGTCACTTCGTCGAGGGGCAGCTCCGCGAGCAACAACCGCATATCCTCCAGGGAACTGATCGATACGCCGACGCGACCGACTTCGCCTTCGGCTCGTGCGTGATCGGAATCGAAGCCCATTTGCGTCGGCAAGTCGAAGGCGCACGAAAGGCCGGTCTGGCCGGCGGCGAGTAAGAAATGAAAACGCTCATTGGTGGCGTCGGCGGTGCCGAATCCGGCGTACTGGCGCATGGTCCACAGACGTCCGCGATACATCGAGGCGTACACGCCGCGGGTGAAGGGATAGTGTCCGGGCTCACCGAGGTCGCGCGCTTCGTCAAAATCGGACAAATCGTCCCCGTGATAGACGGGACGCACTTCAATCCCCGAATCAGTTCGTCGATCGTCCGGGCTCACGAGGGCCATGCTACGCCGTGGCACTCATTTCCTTCGTGGCTCGTGGTGGCTGACATTCCTACGTGATCGCACGACGCCTCGTGGCTCGGTCAGACTGGAGGGATGTTCTGCGCCAATTGCGGCTCAATGAGTGACGACGACGTGTGCCGCGTGTGCGGAACGCCGGCGTTATATGCCGACCCCTTTGACACCGCGTCACCGATCCTGGCGGGGTGGTGGAGCCGCGTCACGGCGACATTGATTGACGCGCTGGTGTTGTTCGTGCCCACACTGATACTCGCCCTGCTCTTGGGCAACGTCCTGGGCGTGCTCGCCTCGGTGGCCGCCCAGGCGATCTACATGATTTCGATGCAAACCAAACCCGACGGCCAGACGCTGGGCAATCGCGCGGCGCGCACCCGAGTTCGCGACGCCCTGACCGGCCAGGTGATCACCAACGGCCAAGGATTGGTGCGCTGGTTGGTCATCGCGGTCTACAGCGTCGCGAGTACCTTATCCACGGCCGGTACGACGCCACTCCTGGCGATCAGCCTGCTCGGACTCGCCGACTGCCTCTACCCGCTCTTTAACGCCCGCAAACAGACCATTCACGATCGCATCGCGCGCACCATCGTGGTACGCGTCTGATGCCTTACGCGAGTACCGCGTGGGGCATGCACAGTTCGTCGTATTCGAGAACCTGGATTGGTCCGGCGTGTTCACCACAGGTCGGGCACCCGGGGTCGCGGCGCACCTTGAAGGTCCGAAAGCTCTGATCCAGTGAGTCGTACGTCAACAGCCGACCGATCAACGGCTCACCGAGGCCCAGCAGCAACTTGATCGTTTCGATGGCTTGAATCGATCCGACGATGCCCGGCAACACGCCCAGCACGCCGGCCTCGGCACAGCTCGGCGCGAGTTCGGCGGGCGGTGCTTCGGGGATCATGCAGCGATAGCAGGGTCCCACGTAGGGAGCGAAGACGGTGACTTGACCCTCGAAGCGAAAGATGGAACCGTGCACGACGGGAATGTTCTTCAACAACGCCGCGTCATTCACCAGGTAGCGCGTCGGGAAGTTGTCGGTGCCGTCCACGATGACGTCGTACCCGTCGATGATGTCGAGGATGTTGTCGGCGCCCAGTCGGGTGTCGTAGGTCTTGACCGTCAAGTCCGGGTTCATCGCTTCGAGCGTCATGCGGGCGCTGTCGACCTTGCGCATCCCGATGCGATCAACGTTGTGCAGGATTTGACGCTGCAGGTTCGACGAGTCCACCACGTCCATATCGATGATGCCGAGGGTCCCCACTCCCGCGGCGGCGAGGTACAACGCCGCGGGCGAACCGAGACCGCCGGCGCCGAGCAAGAGGACCTTGGAGTCGAGCAACTTCATCTGCCCCTTTTCTCCGACTTCGGGCAATAGCAAGTGGCGACCGTAGCGAATGCGCTGTTCTGAGGTCATGGTGCGCGGCGTCGCCCAGGGGAGTCCCTCGTCCTTCCATTTGTTGAATCCACCAGCGACCGAGACGACGTCGAGGTAGCCGAGGTCCTGGAGGGTTTTGGCGGCGAAGGCCGAGCGCGTCCCACCGGCGCAGTAGATCGCGACGGGGGCGGTCTTATCGGTGAGGCGACCCTCCACGGAGAATTCGAGTTGTCCGCGCGGAATATGCACGGCTCCGGCGACGGCGCCCTGCTCGTACTCGTCGGGTTCGCGCACGTCGAGCAACGTGTAGTCCTTCAGATGGTCCGCGACCTGGTGAGGATCGACCTCACGAATTTCGGCTTTGGCGGCGTTGAGTAAATCTCGGGGTGATGACACGGTCGCTCCTTTGGTCCAGGTAAATCTTACCGGATTGGTCAACAATCGCGACCGGTCTCTAGTAGAACCGAAGTGTGGCACTCCTGGACTTGTTGGCGCGTCGGCGCATGACGAGATCGTTTCGCGACCAACCTGTTGACCAGGACGTCCTGGACGAACTGTGCGCGGCGGCCCTGCGCGCGCCCACCGCCGGCCACAGCGCCGGGGTGCGCATGACCACCGTCGCGGCCAGCCAGGTACCGCACTACTTCGAGCACGCGACCGACGCGGCCTGGCGCGCGGCGAGCCCCCGCTTCGAGGGACTCTCACGCGCCGGCGCCGTGGTGATCGTGACGTCGCGGCCCCAGGACTACTACGCGCGCTACGCCGAGGCGGACAAGGCGTCATCGGGACTGGCCAACCCGGACAACTGGACCGTGCCCTACTGGCACACCGACGCGGCGATGGCCACGATGGCGCTGTTACTCCTCCTCGAAGAACGAGGGCTCGGGGCGACGTTGTGGGGAAACTTTCGCCATGACGGCGACGTCCTCACGTGGGCCGGAATCCATGACGAAGTCCTGTTCGCGTCAGTTCTCGTGGGAACGCCCGACGGCCAGGACCACGCCTCGGCCTCGTTGTCGCGCGACGTGGCGACCCGACGAGAGCGAGTGCGTCGCGTGCGACGCTCAGCGTAGGACTGAACCCACGATCTCGTCGATGGTGCGCGACGAGAAGGTAAAACCACTGTCCACGAGTGCGGCGGGTACCACGCGCTGACTCGTCAACACCGTGTTATCGGCGAGTTCGCGGCCCAGCGCCAACCGCAGCACCGTCGCGGGAACGCGGGCCAGCGCAGGACGACGCAGGGCGTGGGCCACTGACCTCGTCATCTCGCGATTGGTGCAGGGTTCGGGTGCGCCGAGATTGAAGACACCGGCGAGTTGGTGGTCGATCAACCAGATAATCGCCGCAACCTCGTCCGATAGTGAGATCGGGCTCATCCACTGACGGCCGTTACCGAGCACCCCGCCAAGTCCCACCCGCATCAGTGGCAACAGACGGTGCAGCACACCGCCGCCCGGCCCCAGCACAATGCCGGTACGAATCGTGGCCAAGCTGGCTCCGGTGTCGGCGAAGGGAACCGCCGCCCGTTCCCATTCGCGACACACGTGGGCCACGTAGTCGGTCCCCGAGGTCGAGGTCTCGACCAACGTGGCCTCACCGCGGTCGCCGTAATAACCGACGGCCGATCCGCTCACCAGCACCGCGACGCCCGACGTCATTGACGTGAGCGCCTCCACCAGCAGGGTGGTGGACGTCGTGCGCGACGTCAATACCGCGCGACGGTACCTCGGGCTCCAGCGGTGCGCGGCGATACCGGTACCCGCCAAATTCACGACTGCGTCGAAGCCACCCACCGCGGCGAGATCACCGTCGTCAACGATGCCGCGCTCGGGGTCCCAGCGCACGCGCAGTCCGTCCACGTCACCCGACGACGGTCGCACGAATCGCACCACGTCGTCACCCCGCTCACGCAGGGCCGCCACGAGGGCCGCACCGATGAAGCCCGTCGATCCGGTGACGCCGACGCGCATTATGGTTCGTCGGCGTCGACCTCGGGAGCCGCGGCGTCGGGGTCGAACGCCACGCGCACGAGGAACTCCACCAAGGTGCGGGCGCTGAAGGCGGTGGCGCCCTTGGTCACGTAACTCCTCGTCGCGTCGGCCCGACCAGGCCCGGCGATGTCGAGGTGCGCCCACGGACGACCGTCGGTGAATCGTTGCAGAATCAGCGCCGCGGCAATGGCCCCTGCCTTGCCGGGCTTGCCCATGTTCTTCATGTCGGCGATATCAGAGTCCACGTGCTTGTCGTACTTCGACACCAACGGCAGGCGCCAGAGATTCTCACCACTTCGTTCACTGGCGTCGAGCAGCATGCCGGCGAGTTCGTCGGTCGAGGCGAAGAGCCCCCCGACCTCGTCGCCCAGAGCGACCGCCTGAGCCCCGGTGAGAGTGGCGACGTCCACGATCGCGTCGGGATTGGCCTCGACGGCGAGCGAGAGAGCGTCGGCCAGGACGAGTCGCCCTTCGGCGTCGGTGTTGAGAACTTCGATGGTCATGCCGTTGCGGATGGTCAGGACGTCGCCGGGGCGCGTCGCACGATCTCCCGAGAGGTTCTCGCTCAACGGCGCGATCGCCGTCACGCGAACGGGCAGGCTCAGGCGCGCGACGATCGACAAGGTGGCCATGACAATCGCCGCGCCCGACATGTCGGTCTTCATCGCCATCATGCCGTCGGCGGTCTTGATCGACAGACCGCCCGAGTCAAACGTGATGCCCTTCCCCACCAGCGCCACGTGCGCCGTCGCCCCGACGGGTTGGTACATCGCGTACACCAGGCGCGTCGGCTCGGCCGAACCGGCGCCCACGCCCAGCAGTCCCCCCAAGCGTTCTTCACGGATCTTGGACTCGGTCCAGATCTCCACCTGCACCTCGGGGTCATCACCGAGGCGATAAGCGAAGCGCTTGGCGAGCTCCTTGGGCGATAGTTCGTTGGGGGGCGTATCGATCAGGCGCTTGGCCCAGTTCACGCCGTCGGCGATCAAGACGCCGCGACGCACTCCTTCGACCACGTCGTCGTGGTCGGCCACGCTCGGCAGCGGTACGCCCAGCGCCACGACGCTAAAGTCGCAATCTTCGTCGGACTTCTTGAAGTCGTACGAACCCAGCAAGGCCCCTTCGACGAGGGCCTGCGCGGCTTCGTCGGGCAGCTCAATGCCGTCGGTGGGCAACAAGAAGACGATGTGGTCACCGGTGCCACGTTGGGCCGCGGTCGCCCCGGCGAGACGAAAACTCTCGGCGTCGTTGTACGTCGCGCCCAGACTTACCAGGATCAGAGTGGGAGCGTTGAACGAACTCCACGTCGTGGCCGAACCCGGGGTCGCACTCAGTCCGCGCGACGAACACCACGCAGCGTCAAAGGAGCGTGGCACCTCGTACCCTGCGACCGACGCGGGGATGGCCTCGGTGACCAACGCCCCGTTATCGTCAAAAATGACGGGGACTACCAACGTGGTGGCGTCGGTGAGATCGTCAAGAGTGACGACGCGCGCGTTGGAAATCATGGGGCCTCCTTGGTCATACTGCGAGCGGTGAGATGTGCGGGACCTTCCGCGACGCGAGCGAGCGTCCAGACGAGGTCGCTCAGTCGATTGAGGTAGGCCACGACGAGAGAACCCTCGACGTCCCAGGTCACGGCGATGCGTTCGGCGCGCCGCACCACCGTGCGCGCGACGTCCAGAGCCGCCGACAGTTGGTTTGCTCCGGGCACCACGAAATCAGCGGGCATGGCCACGGCGTGATTCGCGTCATCGATCTGGTGTTCTAGTTCGTCGATCATGTCCTGGGAGACCCGCGTGCGACCGACTTCGAGCTTCTCGCGATTCTCCAACTTCGTCGCCACTTCGGCCATCAAGATCCACAAGTCACGTTCGAGCCCGGCGACCAAGAGATTCATCGGGTCCTCGGACTGACAGAGCGAACGCGCCCACCCCAGGGCCGCCTGGGCCTCGTCCACGGCTCCATTCAGCTCGATGGGGTCCGAGTCCTTTTGTGTTCGACCACCAAAGAGCAGACCGGTTGTACCGTCGTCGCCCTTTCGCGTGTAGATCTGCACGAGTTCAGCGTAGTGACTCCGACCAGGTCGCAAGTAGCCTGGGTGCTCAATGGAACTTCCCTCACACGCGCCCTTTGCTCGCCCGACGAGCCACGACCCCTACCTGCGTGCCGTGGCCGAACGCGTCGTCATCTACGACGGCGCGACCGGTACCAGTCTGCAGACCCAGGAGCTGACCGCCGACGACTTTGGCGGAGCCGCCTTCGAGGGCTGCAATGAACTACTGGTCCTGACGCGACCCGACGCCGTGGAAAAGGTGCACCGATCGTTCCTCGACGTGGGCGTCGACGTCATCGAGACCGACTCCTTCGGTTCGTTTTCGGTCGTGCTCGCCGAATACGGCATCGCCGATCGCGCCTTCGAGCTCTCGCTCGCCTCTGCCGTGCTGGCGCGGCGCGTGGCCGACGAATACGCGACGAGTTCCCAGCGCCGCTTCGTGGCGGGTTCGATGGGACCCGGGACGAAGTTCCCGACGCTCGGTCAGATCACCTACGACGATCTGTCAGCGAGCTACGAGGAAATGGCCTACGGCCTCTTAGAAGGTGGCGTCGACGTCCTCGTCGTCGAGACCATGTTCGACCTGCTTTCGGGTAAGGCCGCCATCGCGGCGTGCCATCGGGCGATGGCGCGTCACGGCCGCGTCGTACCCATCCAGGCCCAGGTCACCATCGAACTCACCGGTCGCATGTTGCCGGGCACCGAGATCGGGGCCGCCATCACGGCGTTGAGCCCCCTGGGGATCGACCTGCTGGGCCTGAACTGCGCCACCGGCCCCGTCGAGATGTACGAACCGTTGCGCACCCTGTCCGAGAGCGCGCCCGTCCCCCTCGCCTGCCTGCCCAACGCGGGCCTGCCCAGTGTGGTCGAGGGCAAAATGCACTACGACCTCACGCCCGAAGGACTCGCTGAGCACCTCTCGAAGTTCGTCACCGAATACGGCGTGGCCGTAGTGGGCGGATGTTGCGGCACGACGCCCGAACACCTGGCGCGCGTCGTCGAGGCCGTGCAGCCCCTGACGCGTCGCGAGCGCCACCCCGTCCTCGAACCCTCGGCCACGTCGATTTACTCACCCGTCACCTACCACCAGGACCGCTCGGTGTTGTTGGTCGGTGAACGCTCCAACGCGAATGGCTCAAAGAAATTTCGCGAAGCCATGCTTGACGGCGACTGGGACACCTGCGTGGCCATCGGCCGCGATCAGATCAAAGAGGGCGCTCACATTTTGGACGTCTGCGTCGACTACACCGGGGCCGACGGCGTCGCGGACATGAACGAAGCGATGAGTCGTTTCGCCACGCAGTCGTCGGTACCGATCATGGTCGACACCACCGAGACCAAGGTCGCGCGTACCGCGCTCGCCTGGCTCGGCGGCAAGGCGATCTTGAACTCCGTCAACCTTGAAGAGGGCGACGGACCCGGCACGCGACTCGACGGCTTCTTGTCACTGGCCTCGGAGTTCGGGGCCGCCGTCGTGGCGACGTGCATCGACGAAGAAGGTCAGGCGCGCACCGCCGACTGGAAAGTCCGCGCCGCGCGAGCGATCACCGATCTGGCCGTGACGCGCTACGGACTCGCCGCGACCGACATCTTTATCGACCCACTGGCGCTGCCGTTGTCAACGGGGATGGTCGAGTCGCGTCGTGACGGCATCGAGACCATTGAGGCGATCAAGCGCATCAAGGTCGAGATTCCCGGCGTGCGCACCATCCTCGGACTCTCGAACGTCTCCTTCGGACTCAATCCGGCCGCCCGCCAGGTTCTCAACAGCGTGTTCCTGCACGAGTGCGCCGAGGCCGGACTGGACGCGGCCATCGTGCACGCGTCAAAGATCGTGCCACTCGCGCGCGTGGACGACGAGGCCCGACGCGTCTGTCTCGACCTCATCTACGACCGTCGCCGCGACGACTACGACCCCCTGAGCGAACTTCTGCGGCTCTTCGAGGGCGTCACGACTTCCAACAACAACGCGACCAACATCGATGAACTTCCCCTGAACGAGCGACTGCGCCAACGCATCATTGACGGCGTCCGCGTTGGTCTCGAGGCGGACCTCGACGCGGCGATGGCCGAGGGGCTCAGCCCGCTCGCCATCGTGAACGACATCCTGCTCGACGGCATGCGCGAAGTCGGTGCCCTCTTCGCCAGTGGCGAGATGCAATTACCCTTCGTTCTCCAGAGTGCCGAGACGATGAAGAGTGCCGTCGCGCACCTCGAGCCCTTCATGCAAAAGAGCGACCAGGGTGGTCGCGGCAAGGTGGTGCTAGCGACGGTCAAGGGTGACGTCCACGACATCGGAAAGAACCTGGTCGACATCATCTTGACCAACAACGGCTACGAGGTCGTCAACCTGGGGATCAAGGTGGGGATCAACGAGATGCTGACCGCCGTCGAAGAAAACCAGGCCGACGCGCTAGGAATGAGCGGCCTCCTGGTCAAATCGACGCTGATCATGCGCGAGAACTTGGAGCTCATGAACGAGCGCGGTATGTCCAAGGTGCCCGTCTTACTTGGCGGTGCCGCACTCACGCGCACCTTCGTAGAACGCGATCTACGAGAGACCTACCAGGGTCGCGTCTTCTACGGTAAAGATGCGTTCGAGGGCCTTCGCGTGCTCGACCGCCTGGGCGAGCTACGCAAGTCCGGCGAAGACGATCCCTTGTTCGGCCGCGAACTCTCCGAAAAGAACGTGCATCGCAAGATTCGTGGCGAACAGGGTGAAGCGCCCGCGGGCCTCCCGGCGCACAGTCCCGACGTCGAGAGCGACAATCCCCTCTTTCCTCCGCCCTTCCAAGGGAGTCGCGTTGCCAAGGGTATGTCGGTGGATGAGATCAGCGAGTTCTTGAATTTGACCGGGCTCTTTCGCAACCAGTGGGGCTTTCGACCCGAGAAAGGTGAGGACGACCCCGCCTTCAAGGAGCGCGTCAGCGCCACGTTGCGCGAACAACTCGCCATCGCTAAGGCCAACAGTCTCTTGGTGCCCCAGGTGGTGTGGGGTCACTTCCCGGTCGCCTCCGACGGCGACGACTTGATCGTGTACTGCGACGACCGTCGCGAGGCTGAGCGCACGCGCTTTCATTTTCCTCGTCAGCACAAAGAGCCATACTTGTGCATCGCCGACTTCTTTCGTCCGAGCACGAGTTCGGACAAGGACTACGCCAGTTTCATGCTCGTCACCATGGGTGCGCGCGTCTCGGAGCGTTGTCAGGAGCTCTTCGCAGAGAACCGCTACACCGACTATCTGATGTTGCACGGGCTCGGCGTCGAGATGGCCGAAGCACTGGCCGAGATGTGGCATCTGCGGATCCGTCAAGAACTCGGGTACGCCGAGGAAGACGGCCCCTCTCTCTTCGGTCTCTTTCGCCAGCAATACCGCGGCGGCCGCTATTCGTGGGGGTACCCCGCCTGTCCCGACCTCACGGACAACGCCAAAGTCGCCGACTTGCTCGAAGCCAGTCGCATCGGTGTCGAGGTGTCCGAGGGTTTCCAACTGCACCCCGAACAGACCACCGACGCCATCATCTGTCATCACCCCAAGGCGAAGTACTTCGTCGCCTAGTAGCTCGATCGCACCGAGCTCACTGGTCGATTATCCGACGAAGCCCTTGATGTCCGCGATGAGTTTGTCCTCGATTTCGAGGTTCCACAGAGCGTCCGCCACGTCCACGAAGAGGAACAGCTCTGACAACAAGAGGGTCTCGATGACGGCGACACCCAGGTGCTCGACCCACTTGCCGATGCCGAAATGCACCGTGAAATCACTCGACGAACCAGTAATGGTAACGGTCAGTGCCCGGTCGGCGGCCACTACTTCACGCAAGAAGCCGCCCTTCTTGGCCTGGATGACGGTGCCCTGGTCGCTGGCGGCCGACGTCTGAACGCTGAAGCCGTCATCGGTCAGGTACTTCTGGATGTGCGCTTGCAGGGCACCCAGGTCCGTGCCCTTGCCCTCAAAGTGCTCGTGCTTATCACCGATCATGTTGTCTCCATTTCGTCGTGGCACATCGAACTCACGACCATGCCCTAATAGAGTACGTCGCCCGTCTCAGTGGACTCATCGATGCTTGTACCAGGCCAACCTACTGGGCACCCGCGACCAGTCGCCACCCCTATCAATGTCGCCATTAATACTTCGCTCGTCGATCAATTTCCATGAAACGCTCGGGGAACGCGAGGGGAACGAAACCCACCTTGGCGTAGACGTCGTGCGCGTCGGCGGTGCCGAGCACCACCCGCGGCACCCCGGCCGCCAGCCAGTGCTCCGTGACTTCGCCCACCATCCAGGTTCCCAGTCCCTGGCCGCGCACCACCGCGTCAACAAACGCGTCAGTGATCCAGGCGAAGGTCGCGCCGTCGGTGACCACGCGCACACAAGCGACCGTCTCGCCCGACGCCGATAGCACGCCGTATACGTAAGAGTTGCGTAGCGACGTCTCGACAGTGTCGCGACTGCGCCCGCGTGCCCAGTACGCCTCGGTCGCCAACCACCGATGGATCGTGTCGACCGAGAGTTGCGTCACGTCCGCCGTCAGACGGTAGTCACCACGTTGCCGGTCGTCAAAAGTGTTCTCCATAACTCCAGATTAAATGGACTCCGTCGCGTCGACGTTCGCGAGCCGCGTTCCGACCGTCGCTCCGAAGTTGTGGGGACGACCTAGCGTCGTGTCGGCAGGGCCAGCGGCGTCGCGTCGCTCAACGCTTCACGCGCGTGATAGCTCGACCGTGTGAGCGGTGATGACTGCACGTGCGAAAGTCCCGCACGGCGCCCGCGCGCGGCCAAATCGTCGAATTCCGCCGGCTCCCAGTACCTCGCCACCGGCAAGTGATTGGCCGTGGGTCTTAGGTACTGTCCGATCGTCGCGATCGAGACACCCACCGACGCCAAATCGACCAACACCTCTTCGACCTCGTCGGCCGTTTCACCGAGCCCCACCATCATGCCGGACTTCGTCGTGAGTCCGGCGGCCACCGAACGAGCCAGGACGGTGAGCGAGCGGTGGTACGCCGCGGAGGGACGCACCGCTCGTTGCAGTCGCGCCACCGTCTCGACGTTGTGGTTCATTACGTCGGGCCGGGCGTCGATGATGAGTTGCAGGGCCGCGGGGTCGCCGCGCAGGTCGCTGATGAGTACTTCGACGTCGGTCTCGGGTGAGCGCTCGCGAATCGCGCGGATGGTGTCGGCAATGGCGCCCGCTCCACCGTCGTCCAGATCGTCGCGCGCGACGCAGGTCACCACGGCGTGGCGAAGATTGAGTCGCACCACGGCTTCGGCGACACGCGCGGGTTCACTGGGGTCGAGGGCCAAGGGCTTGCGCGTATCGATGAGACAAAAGCCGCAGGCGCGAGTGCAACGTTCACCATTCACCATGAAGGTCGCCGTCCCACTCTCCCAGCATTCGAAGATGTTCGGGCAGCCCGCCTCTTCGCACACCGTCACGAGACGCAGGTCCTCGGTCAAAGTACGCAACGACTGGAACTGCGCTCCCATGTGCGCCTCAATGCGAAGCCATTCGGGTTTGCGGGTGTTGATCGACAGGGCGTCGTCAGGATTGACACCGGCCTTACGCAGTCGACGAATCAGCGGTCGTTCATCCGACGTGGTCGCCGCGCTGCGGTCGACGCGGGTCACTCGCTCCTCGGGTCCTAGGCGTTGAGCGAGTTCTCGTCCGAGTCGTTCTTCGACCTCGACCTCATGCACGTTCAGACCCAGTGACACCATGGAACCGACGGGCTTGTCGGGGATGCCACACGGGATGATGGCCTGAAATCCCCTGAGGTCGATGTCGACGTTGAGGGCCACGCCGTGAAGAGTGCGGCGCTCGCCGCGGCGATTGCGCTTGGTGCGCACCCCGACTGCCGCGATCTTGTGGGGACGCGAGTCCAGGCGTGCCCACACCCCCGGATACCCGTCGAGACGACCGACGTCACCGAGCTTTGCCTCGGGGTCGAATGCGCGCACCGTAGCGATCACCGCGTCTTCGAGTTGATTCACGTGATGGCGCCCCGCGGCCGGGCTGTCCTCGACGGTGACGATTGCCCAGCCCACGGCTTGGCCGGGCGCGTGATAGGTCACGTCGCCGCCACGATCCGTGGTGACGACGTCGGCGTCCAGCAATTCCGCCGCGATCAGAAAATGATCCTCGCGCGCGCGGATTCCCCGGGTGTAGGTCGGCGGATGCTCGAACAACAAGACGTAGTCCTCAGTCGCCTCGAACAGCGCCCGCTGCAGGTCGTCGACCTCGGCGAAGCTCACACGGCCCAGGTGACGACGACGCAGCACTATCGCTCGCTGGCGACGTCGAGTCCGGCGAGTAACTCGCCCACTCGCTCGAGGTAATTGGCCGCGGCGACGGCGTCACAGACCCGGTGGTCAAAGGACAGTCCGAGAATGACGCGGCGTCCGACCGCCAACGTGGGAACGCCGTCGGTCTCGACGACGACCGGGACGTGACGCACTGCTCCGACGCTCAGCACCGCGACCTGGGGTTGGATGATGATCGGCTCCGCCCACAGGGTGTGTTCACTAGTGGCCGACGCGACGGTGAAGGTACCGCCCATGAGATCATCGGCGTTGAGTTGGCGTGAGGCCAGGCGCTCGTCGAGCTCGGCCGTCCGCCGCGACAATGCGCGCAAGGTGAGTCCCGCGGCGGCGTGCACGACCGGTACGAGCATGCCGTCATCTTCCACGTGGCGCGTGAAGCCCACGGAGATCGTGCGGTGCACCGTCAGTTGGTCGTCGGCGAAGGTGGCGTTCAAGAACTCGAACTCGGCCAACGCGCGCACTGCCGCGACGGTGATCACCGATTCGTGAGTGATCGCGAAGCCGTCGCGCGTCACGCGACCTTGGGCGTCCACGTCGTCAAACACGCCCGCGTCAACTTCGACGGCGATGAAGCCGTGCGGTGCCGACAGAATCGAGACACTCATGTGCTGACCCATTCGACGCCGCCCGTTGGTCAGGGCAACGACCACCTCTTCGGTCGGCCCGAGGGCGACGGCGCGCTCGGCGTCACGACGAGTGATCGCCCCACCGGTACCGGTGCCGGTCACGGACGACGCCTCGACGCCACCGTCCATCAAAATGCGTCGTACCACCGGGGAGACAACCACTCCGGCCGCTCCCGACGCGTCCGCGTTGGTCGCCGCGGATGGCGAAGCGGGTGTCGTCGAAGGTACGGGCGTCGTAGGTGTCGATGCATCGGACGGCGTCGTGGTGACGGCGGGGGTCGGCGTCACGACACCGCTCTCGTCAATGACCGCCACTCGGGCGCCCGTCTGGACGGTGTCGCCCTCTTCAGCCAAGATCTGGGTCAGAACACCGGCGGCCGGTGAGGGCATCTCGGAGTCGACTTTATCGGTCGATACTTCAAAAAGTGGTTCGTCGCGCGCAACGGCGTCGCCGACCTTCTTGAACCATTGGGTGATGATGCCTTCGGTGACCGATTCACCCAGCGACGGGAGAGTGACGTCAGCCAAGGTGGATTCCTCGACCCGCCAGGGCGAGCAACGTCTCGCCGAAGGTCTCCGAGAGCGAGGGGTGCGGTTGGATCAGCGCGGCCGCTTCCTCGGCGGTGGCCTCCCAGTTCACGGCGTAGTACCCGGCGCCGAGTTGCTCGGTCACCCACGGTCCCGCCATGTGCACGCCCAGAATCTGACCGGCCGTGCCGTCGGCGCGCTTTTCCGCAATGATCTTAACGACGCCCTCGGTCTCACCAATGATCTGGGCTCGGCTGTTGCCGCCGAAGGGGTCCTTCTTCACCACGACCTCGTAGCCTCGCTCCTTGGCCGTCGCCTCGGTGAGGCCACAGAATGCTACTTCGGGGTTCGAGTAGATAGCCCACGGGACGCGGTCGTAGTCGACGGGCACCACGGCCTCGCCGATGATCGTCTTGATTGCCACGACCGCTTCGGCGAAACCGACGTGGGCGAGTTGTGGCGTCCCGGCGACGACGTCGCCCACGGCGTAGACGTTGGGAGCGGCCGTGCGCATGGAGCCATCGGCCACCACGAATCCGCGAGCGTCGATCTCGACGCCGGTTCCCTCGCCCAACAGGTCTTGCGTGCGCGGACTACGTCCGACCGACACGACGACCATCTCGACGCTGACGTCCTCGGCTCCGTCCATGTGGACCGCGGTCAACTTCTTCGTCGGTGTGTGACCGGTGATCTTGACGCCCGTTTGAATGTCGATGCCGCGCTTCTTGAACGAGCGCTGGACGACGGACGCGACTTCGCTATCGCAGCCCGCGAGAATCGAGGGAAGCCCCTCAAGGATGGTGACCTTGGTCCCCATGTCGGCGAGCATCGAGGCGAATTCGCACCCGATGGCGCCTCCGCCGATGACCGCCGCCGAGGCGGGCAGCTTCGAGAGGTTGAGGAACTCGTCGGAGGTGAAGACGAACTTGCCGTCGACGTCAAATCCGGGCAACGTGCGCGGCACCGAACCCGCCGCGATGATGACGTTGGTGCCCTGGGCGACGACGCCGGCGTCAGAACCGTCCACGACGTTGACCGTCAGGTTCGCTTCGAGGCGACCGGTGCCTTCAAAGACGGTGATCTTTCGTCCCTTGATGAGCCCCGAGAGGCCCTTATAGAGGCGATCGACGATCTCGTTCTTGCGCGCCTGCGAGACGGCGAAGTCGACCGCGACGTTGGTCGAGGTGATGCCGAATTCACTGGAGTGTTCCAGGGTGCGGCGAACGTGAGCGGTCTCGAGGAATTCCTTGGCGGGAACGCACCCACGGTGCAGACAGGTCCCACCGACCTTGTCGCGCTCAACGATGGCAATGTTGAGACCGGCCGCGGCGCCGTAGAGGGCGGCGGCGTACCCACCGGGTCCTCCTCCGATTACGACCACATCGAACTTCTGGACCTCGTTAGCCACTGTGTTTCCCTTCAAAGAGTCTGGATTGCCCCCTGGGGAATCCTAATGTTTCGCGACGGCGACGAGTTTCGTCAGTCGCGCGAGGATCGGCCCCGCTGCGAGTCGGCCGCCGCCGTCGCCAGGGCGTCCACGAAGTCATTCATCAGGTCCCCCGAGTGACCCTTGACCCAGGTGAACTGGATCTCGCGCGAACCAGTGAGCACCAGAGGAATCAACACCTCCCACAGGTCACGATTGGCCACGGGCTGGCCTTGGGAGTTCTTCCAGCCGCGTCGCAGCCAACCGACGTGCCACTTGTCGTGAAAACATTTCACGACGTACGTCGAATCGCTGACGATCTCCACGGGTCCCTCCGGGTTCGCGCGCAAGGCCTCGATGACCGCCAGGACCTCCATGCGTTGATTCGTCGTGTGCGCGTCGGGTCCGCTGGCGAAGTCCTCGGTACCCGCCGCCCAGGCCCATCCGCCCGAACCAGGGTTACCGCGACACGAACCGTCCGTGTGAATACGTCTCACGGGTGACGAGTGATCCACGCGTCGGGGTCTTCGCTGAAACGAGTCACCGACGACGGTAGGTCCCCGCGCAACACCTGTCCGAGCGTGACGTGCTCGAGTACCTCGCGCAGCGCCGCGCGCACCGCGATCCATACGTCACGCAGGTGCGTGGCTTCACCTTCGTACTTCAAGGTCTCGGGGCGCATGCCGCGCACGCCCGCGAGTGGTCCCGACACGACGCGCAAGATATCGGCGACCATGATGTCGTCGGCGTCGCGCGCTAATCGAAAACCGCCTTCGGGACCCCGCTGAGACGTGACGAGCCCGCCGCGGCGCAAGTCCGACATGATGGCACCCAGAAACTTCGAGGGCAGTTCCTGCTCCTGGGCGAGGTGCTCGGCGCTCACCGAGGTGTTACTCGCCGCCAGCGTGAGCAGCGCACGAATCGCGTACTCGGCCTTGGCGGGAATCTGCATTCTCCCATTCTGCCCCACGGACGCGCCCAGCGGGGCGTTGGAGAACCCTAGGGTGGTACCCGTGTTTGATCTCGCCACCCGCTCGCTCTACCTCTGCGTCGGGCAACGCGACGATATGGCGAGCTTTCTGGCGTCGGTATTGCGCGGAGGTGTCGATGTCGTGCAACTACGTGAGAAGAACTTGCCCGACGACGTCCGCATCGCCCAGGCCAACGTGATGATGCCGATTTGTCACGACTTCGGTGTCCCCTTCATCATGAACGATTCGGCGGAACTCGCCGCGCGCGTGGGAGCCGACGGCGTGCACGTGGGTCAAGACGATGAGTCCGTCACGCGCTGTCGCGCCCTCCTCGGCCCCGAGGCGATTATCGGACTCTCGACCCACGCCGACGTCGAATTCGACGCGGGACTGCGTGAACCGGTGACCTACTTGTCGGCCGGACCCATCGTCGAGACTCCCACGAAGGAGGGGCGACCGGGCACGGGAGTGCAGTACGCCGTGGCGGCCCAGGCTCGTAGCGCACTGCCCGTATTCGTCACGGGCGGCGTCACCGATCTCAACGTGGGTGATCTCGTGGCCCAGGGTCTTCGCCACTTCGTGGTGGTGCGCTACTTAACCCAGGCGAGCGACCCCGAGAAGTCGGCGCGCGCCCTACGCCAGACGTTGGATTTCGCACTCGCCTAGCGGTGGCGGTCGAGCCAGCCCAACAGCGTCGCCACCATCCGCGGGTCGGCGCGTAGTTGGTGACCCGCGCCCTGGATGATGCGCAGTTCCGCGCGACCCTCCGCACCCATCACGAGCAGTCGGGCGTCGCTGACGGGCACTTCCATATCGTCGGACCCGTGTCCGATGAGCAGGCGCCGGGGCGGCACGTGTGTGATGGAACCAACGGGATCTATCGCGATCGCGTCGGCGCGCAACGCCGCCGGTTCGAGCAAGTCCTCGGGGTCGCCCACCACGCCCGCGACCTGGACCGAACGATAAAAGTCGTCGGCCGCGCCGCACCACTGGGCCAGATTGGCCGGCGAGGCGAACGTGGCCACCCCGCGAATCCGTTCGTCGTGGGCCGCGACGTGTAGGGCCAGGGATCCCCCGAAGCCAAATCCGGCCAGCGAAATGCGCGGCTCGCCCTCGGCGACGCGTTCAATAATGACCTCGAGGTCGGAGCGCCACTGCGACGCCGAGAAGGTACCGGTACTCGAACCCACTCCCGACAAGGTCCCCGTCGCTACTAACCAACCTGACTCGTTGGACAGGTGTTCGGC
This sequence comes from Acidimicrobiales bacterium, assembly GCA_036509795.1. Lineage (GTDB taxonomy): Bacteria > Actinomycetota > Acidimicrobiia > Acidimicrobiales > RAAP-2 > RAAP-2. The sequence continues at coordinate 201,939 of DATCEX010000003.1, read as the reverse complement.
CAATTCGGGCAGCAAACCCGCCGCCTGACGCCCCATGCCCATCGCTCGGGGTAGTCCGTGCACCAGGATCAAGACGTGATTGGCGAGGGGCCGACTTTCGGACCGCGCCACTCTCAAGTCGAGCACGGACGTTCCGCTGGTGAGTTGTTCGTGTTCAGTCATGAGTTCCTACCATCGTAAGTCGTGTCACGATGGCCGGTAGTGGGTCAGTTTGATCCCGGTGCGGGGTCAAACGAGGCCAGCTCGGCAGCATCAGGTGCTTGGAAGGACGTTGTCCACTCGTCTAAGTGAGCGCGACTGATCGGATAACCGTCCCGAGGATGATTTGAATTGCGCGCGTCGATACGTTGCCAGAGTTCCTCGATTGGTGCGTCGAGGTAGTGCCGCTCGACGTCCACGCCAAGGCCACGAGCCGCCGCCATGAATTCATCACGCTCGACTCGTGCCCCGAGTCCCAAATCGAGGACGACGCTCAGGCCGAGCCGCAAAATCTCTTGGGCTAAGTGCCAAAGCTCAAGTTCGAGCATGACCCGAGTCGGCTCGTCCCAGGGGTTGGAGCCGAGAGCAATGAGCCATTCGTCCTTCGTGAGGCGCATAGCGCTCCGTTTCGCAGCCAACTGCCTAGCGAGTGTCGTCTTGCCCGCCCCAGACAGCCCGCAAGTGAGAATCAGCCGGCCTCCTTCACCCGGGCAACTAAGCAGATTCTCACCTCGATCGAGCACTTTGGCGGATTGGGTACGGGTTCACGGGTGAGCCGCAAACCCGGCCGTCATCGCGGGACGGCGATTTCTAGCCACCCTCGATTTTCACTCTGACCCGCTACCCAATGGCTCGCCATCCGCTAAAACTGACTCCATGGAGAACGTGCCGCTCGTGTGGTCCGATGCCGCGGCGCAGGTCTACCGCTTCGTGGTGGGCCCCGTCGACAACAACGTCTACGTCGTGCGGTGTCGCCGCACGGGCATCGCCGCGCTCATCGACGCCGCCAACGAGCACGAACGACTCCTCGAAGTGGCCCGCACTCTGGGTGTCACGTCGGTGCTCGAAACCCACGGTCACTGGGATCACATCGGCGCCGTCGAGCAGGTGCGCGACGCGGGCATCGAGGTCTGGGTGCGCGCCGAGGACGCCGCACTCCTGCCGAGCTACGACCATCTACTCGACGATGACGTCGACCACGCAGTGGGCGATCTGCGTCTACGCACCATCCACACCCCCGGACACACGCCGGGATCCGTCTGCTTCGCCCTGGTGGACACGCCCGTTCTCTTCAGCGGCGACACGTTGTTTCCCGGTGGCCCCGGTGCCACGACGTTCGACGGGGGTGACTTTGGCACCATCATCACGTCTATCGACGAGCGGCTCTTTCACCGGTTCGTCGACGACACCGTCGTCTGGCCCGGTCACGGCGCCGCCACGACTCTCGGCGTCGAGCGTCCGCACCTCGATGAGTGGGTGACGCGCGGCTGGTGAATCGGCGTCCAGGAACGGCTCGACAGTGGCCCCGGTAGGCTGTCACCCGTGACAACGCCCCTGCTCGAACTCCGTAATCTCCAGGTGGAAGCCGACGGTGCCGCCATTTTGCGCGGCGTGGACCTGTCGGTCAACGCTGGCGAAGTACACGCCCTGATGGGTCCGAACGGCGCCGGCAAGTCGACCCTCGCCAACGTCATCATGGGCCACCCGGGTTACGTGGTCACCGGGGGAACCATTCTCTTTCACGGTGAGAACATCGCCAATTGGACGCCCGACGAACGAGCGCGTGCCGGCATCTTTCTCGCCTTCCAGTATCCCGAGGCCATCAGCGGGGTGTCGGTCGTGCAGTTCTTGCGCCAGGCCATCGCGGCGCGCAAGGGCCTCGACGAGTTGAGCGTCCTCGAAGTGCGTCTCGACCTGATGGAGTGGATGGACCGACTGGGTATGGACCCCGCCTTCGCCGAACGCCATCTCAATGACGGATTTTCCGGCGGCGAGCGTAAGCGCAACGAAGTCCTGCAGATGGCCCTCCTCGCCCCGGCGCTGGCAATCCTGGACGAGACGGATTCGGGCCTCGATATTGACGCGCTGCGCATCGTCGCGCGCGGCGTGCGCACGGTGCGTGACGAACACCCCGACATGGGCGTGCTCGTGGTGACGCACTACGTAAAATTGCTCGAGGAGATCAAGCCCGACCAGGTGCACGTTCTCATCGACGGGCGAATCGAAACCTCGGGTGACGCCTCGCTGGCCCAAGACATCGAAGAGCGCGGCTACGACGAGTTACGACCGCCGGTGCGCCTGTGACGAACTTCGACCCCCAGAGAGTGCGCACCGACATCCCCCTGATGCGCCGCGTCATCAACGGGCGACCCATCACCTACTTGGACTCGGGCGCGTCGTCGTTGACCCCGCGCACGGTCATCGAGGCGATGGACCGTTACTACGAGAATCACCACGCCAACGTGCACCGTGGCGTCTACCAGACCGCCAACGAGTCGACGGCGATCTACGAAGGTGGTCGCGAGGCGGCGGCACGCTTCTTGAACGCCCCCGGCGGATCCGGTGAGATCGTTTTCACGAAGAACGCGACCGAATCCTTCAATCTCCTGGCGCGCTCGTGGGGAACGAAATTCCTCGCCCCGGGCGACGTCGTCTTGGTCACCGAGATGGAGCACCACGCCAACATTGTTCCCTGGTTCCAATTGCGTGAGGCGCACGGCATCGAAGTGCGATTCATTCCGGTGGGCGACGACTACCGACTGGACCTCTCTCGTATCGAAGAATTGATGCAGGGCGTCAAGTTGGTGTCGGTAACGGGCATGTCCAACGTCTTGGGCTCGATCAACCCGATACGCGAACTAGCCGACATGGCCCACGCCCACGGGGCCCTCATCGCGGTCGACGGCGCCCAATCCGTCGCGCACCTTCCGACGGACCTCGTCGACCTCGACATCGACTTCCTGGCTTTTTCCGCACACAAGATGCTCGGACCCACCGGACTGGGGATCTTCTGGACTCGCGCCGACATCCTCGAGTCGATGCCGCCCTTCCTCGGTGGCGGCGGCATGATCAAGGACGTCAGCGTGGACGGCTACACGCCCGCGGGCGGGCCCACCCGCTTCGAAGCGGGAACGCCACCCATCGCCGAGGTCGCTGGATTCTCGGCGGCCGTCCAGTACCTCGAAGATCTCGGACTCGACAACATCGCGGCCTACGAGAAGGAACTCACCGGTGACGCCCTGACGCGACTCGCCCGCAACTTCGGCGATACGTTGCGCGTCATCGGCCCCGCGGACACGCTCGAGCGTGGCGGGGTCATCAGTCTCGACGTCAAGGGCGTGCACCCTCACGACGTCGCCCAGGTCTTGGACCAGTTTGGCGTCTGCGTTCGACCAGGTCACCACTGCGCCAAACCACTGATGAAGCGCTTCGGCCTCGCGGCGACCGCCCGAGCGTCCTACGGTCCCTATTCACTGGTGGACGACACGGACGTCTTGTTAGAGGCGCTCGCCCACGCGGTGGAGATGTTCGCGTAACCGTGGCGGGCCTCGACGACCTCTACCGCGAGATCATTCTTGATCACTACCGCTCGCCGCGCAATCGCGGTGAGTTACCCCCGCCGGCGCTGCGCGTCGAGGGATTCAATCCCCTGTGCGGTGACGAGATCACCGTGTACGCCCAGGTGGAAGACGGCGTGTTACGCGACATCAAACTCACCGGACACGGCTGTTCGATTTCACAGTCGTCCTCGTCCCTCATGAGCACCGCGGTGAAGGGCAAGTCCCTCGAGCAGGTACGTGAGACCATCGCCACCTTCAAGCAGCTCATGACGGTGCACGAGAAGAAACTCGGCGACGACGCTGAGGACAACGACGTGGACGCCGAGATTCGCCGACTGGGAGAACTAGCCGCACTCGCGGGGGTCGTCAAGTTCCCGGTGCGCATCAAGTGCGCGACATTGGCCTGGAATACCCTCACCCAAGCCCTGGACGAACTGCCCGCCTAAGCGTCCCCGCTCGCCGTGGCTAGCAGGGTGACGGGTCAAAAAATTGGTCACCCTCGGGCGGAATAGTCGTGCTCGTCGTTCCGGTCGACGCGGCGACGTTCACCAGGAATTTGCCCGTGGAGGGGATGTGCACCGACGACGTCGTCGCAGCGGTCGCGGTCGGGTTCCAGCTGGGGGTGTCACCAGCCGAATCGACGGGTGGCGGATTCGTCGGCTTCAAGAGTTGTGAGCCAAAGATCTTTTCGAGAGTCTGTTGCATCGCGGGCTCTTGCACGAACAAGATGCTGCCGAGATTACCGAGACTTCCCGGAGCCGTCGGCAACGTGTAGGTCAAGAGGTTCGTCGGGTCAAGGTTGTGGAACTTGATCACGAGACCCACTAACTCGTTGAACGAGAAGCTACTGTCGAGGGCGATCCCCGAGGGCAACTTGGAGAGGAAGTTGTTAATGGTGAGGGGATTGTATAGACCTTTGGCCTTGGTGATCATGGCCTTGACGAACTCGTTTTGGCGGTAGATACGCCCAAAGTCACTCGTGGCGTCAGTGTTCCACACGCCGTTTTGGTACCACTCGTAGTGGCGACTGCGTACGAGTGCCAGCGCCTGGAAATTCGTGATGCTCTGACAACCGGCGTGGGGGATATTGAGGCCTGACAGAGCGTCCTTGGCCGGGTATGGGAAGTTCATGTTGACCCCACCAATCGCGTCCGCGGCGTTGATGATTCCCGCGAAACTCACCACGATCGTGTGGGCGATCGGAATGCCGAAGTCAGCGGTAATTGTCTTGGTCAAGAGCGTGGCACCATTTTGAAAGTTAACGTTCAGTCGGTTGTACTTGCCGTAGGTGGACTGGTTCGCCAAGAGCGTCACGACCGTATCGCGCGGTATCGATAACACCGACACGGTGCCCTTGGCGGGGTCGACGTGCATGATCTTGACGACGTCACTGCGCTGGCCCGAGGCGGCGCCCGTCGAGGCGCCGGTCTGTTGGGCTACGAACCCGGTGAGTCCCGCGCGCGAGTCCGAGCCGATCTCGAGAATGTTGAAGGACTCGTTCCCGACGCGCTTGACTTCGGCGGTGTTGTTGAACTTCTTCACCTGACTGAAGCGCCAGTCGGCGTAGACGTAACTGCCTCCGATCACGAGGGCGATGAGCACGATGAACGCCACGCCGGAGTAGATCCACTTTTTGTGGCGGCGCCAACCGGTGCGTCGTACTTTGGGCTTGCGGGTCTTGTGCGGTACGCCCGACTTCTGGTCGATGGCTTCACCCAGTGCGGCCAGACGATGAGAATTCGCGAGTTCGGCGGCGCGTTGCTCCGATTTGCGTGAGGGACCAGGTACGTCGTCCGAGGGTCCCGATGGCATCACGCAACGTTACCAGCCGAAACTAAGAAAACGCTTTACTTCTGGTCCATTCGAAACGGCTCGTAGCCGTCTCGTTCCAGGATTTCGGCCATTTCTGGGCCACCGGTGGCGACCACGCGGCCCTCACTCACCACGTGAATCTTGGTCGGCGTGAGTTCGTGGAGCAACCGGCGAAAGTGCGTGATCGCCAGCATGCCACAATTCCATTGCGTCGTCGCTTCTTGCAGTCGTCGCGCCACCGCACCGAGTGCGTCCACGTCCAGTCCCGAGTCGATCTCGTCGAGCATGGCGAACTTGGGTCGCAGGATCGCCAACTGCACCATCTCGGCGCGCTTACGTTCGCCGCCGGACAAATCGACGTTGACGAAACGGTCCAACACCTCGGGGCGAAGTTCGACCCGGGTGGCTTCCTCACGCATGCGCTCCATCAACCCGTCGGGTGACGCACCCGCCGCCACCAACAAGTCGTGGGGGCGCACGCCGGGAATTTCCATGGGGTGCTGTAGCGCGAGGAACAGGCCGTGGCGCATTCGCTCGGTCGCTGAGAGCTCGAGAAGTTCAACTCCGTCGATGGTGACCGATCCGCCGAGCACCTTGTACCCCGGGTGACCGGCGATGGCGTGGGCCAACGTCGACTTGCCCGATCCGTTGGGTCCCATGATGACGTGCACCTCGCCCGAGGCCATCGACAAGTCAAAGCCCTTCAAGACTTCCTTGCCGGCGACCTCGACGCGCAGGTCCGAGATCGTTAGGGTACTCAACTCACCACCACCTGTAGTCGTCCGGCCTCGGTCACTACGTCGTAGTGGCGTACTGGCCGCGTGGCCGGGAACGACGCGGGTTGACCATCTTTCAGTTGGAACATCGCGCCGTGACGGGCGCACTCGATCTCGCAGGTCGTCACGTCAACTTCACCTTCGGCCAAGGAGAATTCCTCGTGGCTACAGCGGTCGTCGAGCACGTAGACGTCGTCGTCGATGCGCACGACCACCAGTGTCCGGTCGCCGCGGCGCACCTGCACCGCCTCACCGTGGACGTAGTTCTCCAGGGTGCCAATGTCGTAGTTCGTCATGGTGTCACGATGTGCACTTGGCGCAGGGTATCGCCCAAATCACGTTCGACCACGTCGGCCAGCTCGCGCGGCAGCGTCGCGAGCATCTCGTAGAAGAAGCCCTGGATCATCAGTCGCTCGGCGTCGCGACGCGACACGCCGCGCGATTCGAGGTACCAGCGCTGGAGTTCGTCGAGGGGTCCCACGCTCGACGCGTGCGCGCACATGACATCGTTCTCACGGATGTCGAGGTTGGGTACGGAGTCGGCGTGGGCGTGAGGCGACAAGAGGAGATTGTGATTCGTTTGGCGCGCGTCAGTGCGCTTGGCGCCCTTTTCAATCTCGATGAGACCGGTGTACACCGAACGCGAGTTGTCCGCGACCGCTCCCTTGGAGAGCAGTGTCGAATGCCCGCGGCCGGCCTTGTGGTACTGACGAGTACGAAAGTCGTGCACCTGATCGGCCGAGCCCAGGAACGTCGTGCGCAGTTCGTTCTCCGCTCCGGTGCCGAGGAATTCGGCATCGTTGCGTGAACGGTTGTAGTGCCCGCCAATACTGATGATGGCCTGACTGAGTCGCGCGTCGCGTCCGAGTCGACCGGTCGAGCGCGCGATGTGCCACGCCGTGGCGTCCAAGCGCTGGTAGGTACTCACCTGCAGTGACGAATTGTCGCCGAGCTCGTATTCAGTCACCGGCACCACGAGCGCGTCGACGCCGCCGTCGAGGTACTCCACCACCGACGCGCGCGACGAACGGCCCAGGGTAATAAGTACTTGGGGAAACGACGCGCCGGTCGTCGTCGTATTCAAGATCACTATGGGCGCGGCAACATCGACCCCGTCGGCGACGGACAAGGTGATGGTCGCGGGCGTCAGCGCACAGTTGAGTTGCGCGAAGGCGTCAGTTTCGTAGCGCGAGGACCACTGCGCCTCACTCGCCGTGACGGTGACCCCCTCAAGCTCGCCACTGACTTTGACCAGGTAGCCGTCGACGACGCGCACCACGATACCCGCGCGCTCGGCCAGATCGGAGGCCAACGTCGATAGCGCCGGCGGCTGCTCGGCGGGTGCGGCGAGCGAAAAGCGATCGAGATCAAGATCGCCGAGCGGGGCGTAGCGCCACACTTCGTCCACCGTCGTCGGCAGGCCGAGCGTCGAAAAAACGCTCCACGCGTCGACCCGGCTCGGCGCGTCAGGGCGCGCGTCGAGAAAGGAGAGGGCTGAATCAGCGAAGGTTGTCATAAGCGAGGGCTTGGGAAGTCTACCGGTCGCACTCTCAGTGTCCGGCGCGAGAACGCGACCTCAACGGCGCCAGAACTTCCATCCGCGCCGCTTGTTTCTTTCCATCTCGTCCAGGACGCGACGGCGTTCTTCGAAGAGTTCCGGGGCGACGGCGTCGATGATGTCGCTCGCGGCGTTGAGAATGTCACGGCGGTCCTCGATCGGGACGTCCGAGTCGGGAGCGGATTCGACGTTGGGCCGGCGCGCCAGTGATCCGTGCGACCACCCCACGTCGGCGAATCGTCGCTCGTACGTGAGACAGTTCTCGGGACAACTCCACGGCTGGTCGGGCGCGTTACCAATAACGCAAAATCGGGCGACCTCCCCAGAGGCGTACGTGCGGCTCTGGAAGTGCTTGCATTCTTCACGCATTCCCATGTCGTCTCCATTGTGTCACGCCCCGGGCGGTCTGGACTAATGCCGCCACCACGACCTAACCGATCGAGCCTTCCATCTGTAGTTCGATGAGACGAGACCACTCCACGGCGTATTCCATTGGCAACGTGCGCGTCACGGGCTCGATGAAGCCGTTGACGATCATGCCCATGGCCTGGGTCTCGGTGAGACCGCGACTCATCAAGTAGAACAACTGGTCGTCGCCAATCTTGGACACCGTGGCCTCGTGGCCGATCGACGCGTCTTGCTCGCCGACCTCCATGTAGGGCTTGGTCTCAGAGATGGACTGCTCGTCGAGCAGCAGCGCGTCACAGCGCACGAAGGCTTTGGCGCCGGTGGCACCCTCTTCGACCTTCACTAGTCCGCGGTAGGTGGTCTGGCCGCCGTCTTTCGAGATGGACTTCGAGATGATCGTCGAGGTCGTCTCGGGCGCGCAGTGCACCATCTTGGCGCCGGCGTCTTGAATCTGACCAGGACCGGCGTACGCGACGGACAAGACTTCGCCCGAGGCCTTGGGACCCATCAAGTACACGCTCGGATACTTCATCGTCAGTCGCGAGCCGATGTTGCCGTCGATCCACTCCACGTGGGCTTCCTCTTCGGCCCGCGCGCGCTTGGTCACCAAGTTGTACACGTTGTTCGACCAGTTCTGAATGGTGGTGTAGGTGATACGCGAACCCTTGAGGGCCACGAGTTCCACGACCGCTGAGTGCAGCGAGTCCGTCGAGTACACCGGCGCGGAACAACCTTCGACGTAGTGCACTTGACTGCCCTCGTCGGCAATGATCAGCGTGCGCTCAAACTGTCCCATGTTCTCGGTGTTGATGCGAAAGTACGCCTGTAGCGGCTGGTCGACGTTGACGCCCGGGGGAACGTAGATGAACGACCCACCACTCCACACCGCGGAATTCAGCGCGGCGAACTTGTTGTCGTTGGGCGGGATCACCGTGCCGAAGTACTTACGGACCAAGTCCGGGTACTCGCGCACCGCTGTGTCCATGTCACAAAACAGCACACCGAGACTCTCTAAGTCCTCGCGATTGCGATGAAAGACGACTTCGGATTCGTACTGGGCGGTGACGCCGGCAAGGTACTTACGCTCGGCCTCGGGAATGCCCAGACGCTCGTAGGTGTTCTTGATCGCGTCGGGAAGGTCTTCCCAACGCTCCACACGGTTCTCGGTGGGCTTGATGTAGTAGTAGATGTCGTTGAAATCGAGGTCGGGCATGCGATTGGCGAACCAGTCCAACATGGGCTTCTTCTCGAAACGCTTGAGGGCGTTCAGGCGAAAATTGAGCATCCAGGGCTCTTCGCTCTTAATTCCGGACATTTCTCGCACGATGGCTTCGTTAATGCCCTTTTTCGGCTTGAAGACGGGGATCTGGTCGTCCGACCAGCCCAACTGGTAACGACTGAAATCCAAGTTATCGATGGCCATTGCACTCCTCCGTGGGATTATCCCTATGGCCATAGTACTAACTCAACGGGCGCCCTTGACGTTAAAAATGGCCTCGTCTGGCAGAGTGGAGGCATGCCTTCGACCCCTCATGTCCCCCAACGCAGCCATCTTATTGAGCGCCACGGCGACACCCGCATCGATCCCTACTACTGGCTCAACGAACGCGAGAACGAGGAGGTGCTGGCGCACCTGCGCGCCGAGAACGCATTTTTGGCCAGCGAACTGGCTTACCTCGCGCCCCTGGAGAACCAACTCTTCGACGAGATCAAAGCGCGCATCGAAGAGACCGATATCTCGGTCCCCGTGCGTCGTGGCGTGTGGTGGTACTACGAGCGCACCCGCGAGGGCCTCAACTACCCCATTAGTTGTCGCCTTCGCGTCAGCGACGGCGCTGACGCCCCCCCGGTGATCACGCCGGGCGTCGAGTTGGACGGCGAACAAGTCATCCTGGACGAGAACGTCGAGGCCGAGGGCCACGACTTCCTCTCGGTCGGGGTGCTGGCCGTGAGTCCCGACGACGCGTGGGTGGCCGTGGGCACCGACTTCGAAGGTGACGAGCGCCACCACCTGTCGCTGCGCCCCCTCGCCGGGCAGGCGCCGGTGGACGACGAGCTCGAGGACGTCTACTACGGCTTCGCGTGGGCCGGCGACAGCCGACACTTCTTTTATACCCGGGTCGACGACGCAATGCGTCCGTGGCAACTGTGGCGCCACGAGCTCGGAACCGCGAGCGACGCGGACGTCTTGGTCCTGCAAGAAGACGACGCCCAGTTCAACGTGTCGGTGGGTCGCAGTCGCGACGACGACGTGCTCCTCGTCGCGATCTCGTCGTCGTCCACGTCGGAAATGTTGTTCCTCGACGCTCACACGCCCACCGAGAGATTTCAACTTCTCGAACCTCGCTCGGCGGGCATCGAGTACGGCGTCGAACACTATCGCGATACGACGGGTCGCAGTTGGTGGCTTAAGATCACCAACGAGGACGCGACGGACTTTCGCCTATTGGCGCGCCCCGTGGGTGAAGATACACAGACGTGGCGCGAGCTGATCGCGCATCGTCCGGGTCAACGACTCGACGGCGTCGACGCCTTCTCCACGTTCCTGGCGATATCCGAGCGATACGAGGGCAGCGCCACCGTGCGCATCGCCCCCCTAGTCGACGGACCAGACCCTTTCGGTGAGGATCTCCTCGCCGGGGCGCGTTTCGTCGAGGCGGGGGCCGGCCCCGCCACCGTGTCGCTGTCGGCCAACGCCATGTACGAGACGCTCTCGTTGCGCGTGTCGATCACGTCGCTGGTGACTCCGCGCTTGGTGGGTGACGTCGACGTGGCGACGGGCGCGATGACGACGCTCAAACAACAACAAGTCCTCGGCGGGTATGACGCCAGCCACTACGTCACCGGACGTTTGTGGGTGAACGCAAGTGACGGTGAGCGCGTACCGGTGTCGGTCGTGGCTCGTCACGACGTCGTGCGCGTCGCGCCCGACGGTTCCTTGAGCCCTGCCGCGCCGGCCCCGTTCTTGCTCTACGGCTACGGCAGTTACGAGATCTCCATCGATCCTTCGTTCTCCTCCCTGCGGCTCTCCTTGCTCGATCGCGGCGTCATCTTCGCCATCGCCCACGTTCGCGGCGGCGGAGAAATGGGCCGCTCGTGGTACGAGATGGGCAAGTTGGCCCAAAAGCCCACCACCTTCAGTGACTTCGTCGCCGTCACTCGCGCGCTCATCGACGAGGGGTGGACCACTCCCTCACAATTGGCCGCGCGCGGAGGGTCAGCCGGAGGACTCTTAATGGGCTCGGTGATGAATCTCGCCCCAGATCTCTATCGATGCGTCGTGGCCGAGGTTCCCTTCGTCGACGCCCTCACCACGATGTTGGACGAGTCCCTGCCCTTGACCGTCGGCGAATGGGAAGAGTGGGGCAATCCCGACGCCAGTGCCGAGGCGTATCGAACAATGAAGTCGTATTCGCCCTACGACAACGTTCGCGCCACCAACGACGACGGATCACCACGGGTATACCCGCACGTCTTCGCGGCGGCCGGACTCAACGATTCACGGGTGGGCTACTGGGAGCCGGCGAAGTGGGTGCTGAAGTTGCGCGATAGCAACTCGGCCAACGTCGCCTACCTCAAGACGGAAATGGGGGCGGGCCACGGTGGTCCCTCGGGTCGCTACGACGCGTGGCGCGACGAAGCCCAAGTCTTCGCCTTCGTTCTGCACGAACTCGACGCGACCGCAGAGACGCACACGACGGTCATTTAGTGCCCGTGGAGATGGATGTTCGCGGCGATGATCGCAATCAGGCCGATGGCCACAATGACGACAGTGGTGATCCACGCCAGCCGGCGTCGCCGGCGAACGCGCGGATGCGGAGCGTGGCGCGTTGACCGGTCCAGCGCCCACCTCTCGTCGTGACGCAGTTGCAGCAGGTTCACTGGCTCGTTCGGCTGGGCCAATGGATCGTTGAAGACGAATTCTTTGGCGGGGTCCAGGTGAGGCAATTGCACGGGATGAAGTTTCTCGGGCTCAGTGCCGTCCAGGATGCGAAATCCGCGCGAGGGCTGGTAGGGCGACGGCGGAAGAGCGGGTCGCTTCTCGCTACGCGACGGCGATCGACGCGCGCCCCCGCGTCCGCGTAATAAGAAAGTCACGACGAGGGCGGCCAAGACGAGGCCTCCGGCGATTTTGATCAGCAACACGAGGTCACCCCTGCGTGCACGGCTCTCCTCCTCGTCTCGAGAGTCAGCGTAGCCAGTCGGGCGAGGTCAGGCGAGTTCGGTGAACCCGCCGCGGAAGTAGATCAGGGGATGGCCACTGCGCGCGAGGGCGAAGCTGACCGCGACGACCGCCACATCGTGGTCGCCGTGCGTCGAAATCGATGAGAGCGTCCCTTCGATGTGAGCCAGTGCACCTCCGAGTAGGGGTGCGCCACCAGGTCCGTTCTCCCACGCCACGCCGTCGAACTTATCGACGCCCGACGTGGCGAAGCGACGGGCCAGTGGTTCCTGGTCTGCTGCGAGGACGCTGATTCCGACCGTCGCGATCTCGCGCACCAGCGACCACGAGTTACCTGCGGAACTCGCCGCGAAGGTCACCATCGCCGGCTCCAGTGAAAGTGAACCAAATGATTGGCACGTAAAGCCTGCCGGTCCCTCGGGGGTAGTGGCACTCACGATGACGAGACCGGTGGCGTAATGACCGAGTACTTCCTTAAAATGCGACACGTCGAGATCAGTCACGAAGAAACCCTACTGGTGCGTTCCGTGATCACCACTCAGGGCGAGCACGTTCGCGCAACGTTCGACGAGCCCGTCGTTCACCAAGTCGTCGACCAACCTCGTTAAACGCACCACGTCGACGTCACCGAGCCTTACCTGCAGATGGTTCGTGCGCAGCGCTCCTTGGGCCAAGGTCTTCATGATGCGCCCGCGCACTTGACGATCCGACCCGGCGAACGCGCGCTGGGGTCGCGATACTCCGGCCGAACGCGGAGCGGGGTCGTCTCCTCCCTCGCGACGCCATCGACACTGTGGCGCGACGGGACACTCGGCGCACCTCGGCGTACTGGTGCAGAACTGCGCTCCGAGATCAAGAAGTGCTTGGTTGAAGGCGGCGACGCGCGAGCGCGGCAACAACGTCGTGGCCAAGGTCTGCGCCTCGCGTGGTCGCAACGGTCGATTGACCAGCGCACGAGCCAAGACCCGTCCGACGTTCGTGTCAAGCACGGCGACGCGCTCTCCGAACGCGAACGACGCCACCGCATTCGCGGTGTAGAGCCCGACACCGGGCAAGAGAAGTAATTCCTTCGGGTCACTGGGAACTCGCCCGGCGAAGTGCTCGGTCATGATCATCGCGGCGTCGTGCAGGGACTTGGCTCGGCGCGGATAGCCCAAGCCGCTCCAGTGGCGCAACACGTCGGACAACGGCGCCGTCGCGCAGATCTCCGGCGTCGGAAACGTCGTCACGAAACGACGCCAGGGCTCGAGAACCCGTCGTGTCGAGGTCTGTTGGAGCATGACCTCGCTCACGAAGATCGCCCAGGGGTCGTCTAATTCAATCCAGGGCAGGGGGCGAGCCAGCCCCGCGTCGGCTCGGCGCAATGACCGACGAAAGGGAGCGAGAGAACTCAGTACCTCGGGCTCGAGGACGACCTCGGGCATAGCGCCGCGACGTCCTACAAGACGACGGGTAGGGGCCGCGTGGTGAACGATGCCGTGCCCCCCGCGAGCGACTCGCCGTCAATCACCAGACGCCAGGTGAATCGCGAATTGGGAACCAGCGGGATAGGCCCCAGGTTGACCGCAATGGGTACGTCCACCGGAGTCCCGGCGGGCACGCCGTCGGGCGCGCTGGCCGAAAAGTCCCCACGAATTTCGATGGTTTGTGGACCTTCGGGCGAATCAAATTGCACCAGTTGTCCATCGGCGTCTTCGAGAAACAACTCCCAGTGGTGCATGCGGTCGAACTCGTGGGTGTCCACTTCCACCTTGATCGCCACGGCCGACGGAACGGGCTCGGGTCCACTCAAGGACCAACCGCCCCCGAGGATGTAGAGCTTGCCTTCGGCAACCTGAGCGGAATCTGCGAGCAACATAGTGACGTTCATGCAGCCAGCCTAGACAAAGGTTTCGAGAGCAAAAGTCTGAAGGATTTCGCGGTGCTCACGCTAATTATCGGAACGATTATCAGGTAGTTTGTGCAGAATTTCTGTCTCGCGCCAGGACCACTCTCGTGTCAGACGATAGCCTTGCACCTGTGACTCACGTCGAGCGTCTCGCGCGCCCAACGACGCTCCGGCTCGCGAGCGGACCTAAAAGGTCCCGGTGGATCCTCACCGTCCTCGCCGCTTTCGCCGTCTCCCTGACGATGGTGACGACTCTGTCGCGTCCCGCCAGCGCGATGACCGTCACGCAAGAAAAGGCTCGTGCAGCTGATCTGTATTCCCAAATTCAACGCGTCGGCGCACAGGTGCAGGTCCTCAATCAGAAGTTCGACTTGGCCCACCTGAAGCTCAATCAGATTAAGAACACCATCGCCAACACCAAGGTCATCGTCGCGGGCATTCAAAACAAGGTGGTCACCGACGACTCACAACTCAAGGCCGACGCCATCTTCGCCTACGTGACTAACGGCTCAGCCGACTCGAATAATCCACTCTTCACGAACAACGCAGCCAACGCCGGCGCCACCACCGTCTACAGCCAATTGGCCGAAGGCAATATCGGCAGCGCGATCGCCGCCCTCAAAACGAACCGGGTGCAACTCACCCAAGAGCGCGGCATCTTGACGGCCGAAGAGGCCCAGGCCCTCAGTGTCAATAATGCGGCCGAGGCTGCATTACGTCAGGGTGAGACGCTCCAAGCCAATATCGAAGCCGCTCGCTCCCAAGTAGAGGGTCAAATCTCGGCGTACTACAACGCCCTCGCCGCCGCGGCCGCGGCCCGCTCACGAGCCGCCGTCGCAGTCGCAATCGCCACGCCGACGCCCGGCAACTCGCCCGCTCCCCCGCCCGACGGGCTGGGCGAGGCCGCAGTGGCGGCCGCCGAGTCCTACCTCGGTCCTCCGGCCACCTGGTACGCGTGGGGCGGAGCGTCACGTAGCGGCGTCGACTGCTCGGGTCTCGTGATGTTGGCCTACGACGCGGTCGGCATCTCCCTGCCGCACTACTCGGGCGCTCAGTACGACGATACCGAACGAGTTCCGTTGTGGGACATCCAGCCCGGTGACCTCTTGTTCTACGGTTACAACGGTAACGAACACGTGGCGATGTACGTCGGGGGCGGCAACATGATCGAAGCGCCCGAAACGGGTTACCAAGTGCACATCACGCCGATCCGACTCGGCTACGGCTTCGTGGGGCTAGGTCGCGTGCGCGCCTAGCGATGTCGGACGCCCCCACCTCAATTCACCTCGGCCCCTTCGTTTTCCACCTTTACGGGCTCGGACTCGGAATTGCCGCGTACGTCACCTTCCTCTACGCCGAGCGGCGCTTTCGACGTGCCGGCATCGACACCACACCCTTCGCGCGCTACTGCGTCGCCCTCATCATCGCGGGGCTCGTCGGCGCACGACTCGCCAACATCGCCACGAATTGGTCGTACTACGATGGCCACCCCGCGAGGTGGATCGCCGTGTGGCAGGGAGGGATCGCCAGTTTCGGTGGCATCGCTCTCGCCCTACCCGTTGGCATTATCTTGCAGCGGCGCTGGTGGCCGTCATTGCGACTCACCGCGTTCTGTGACGCCTTCATCCCGGCCCTCGTCGCGGGGTGGGCGCTCGGTCGAGTGCTAGGTCCCCAATTTATGGTCGGCGGGGGTGGACACGAGACGACGTCGTGGATGGGCATCCACTACGTGGGCCAGGTGGGAAAACGCGTGCCCGTGCCACTCATTCAGGGAGCGGAGGACGCTCTGTTATGGCTGGCACTGTTACGACTCGAGGCCAAATGGACGTCACGTGCAGTTGGCGCACTCGGTGCGGTGGCCATGATCATCTGGGGAGTCGTGCGTGCCGCCGACGAACACTGGTTACTTGGCGACGAGTCGCACTCGGGATCAGTGGGTGTCCAACTGGCCGGATTAGCGCTGTCGCTAGCGGGGCTCATCATTCTATGGCGAGTGCAGCGCGGGTCGCGCAAGTGGGTGAGTCCCAGGGCATAAACACTGATGCGCGCAGCACT
Organism: Acidimicrobiales bacterium; assembly: GCA_036509795.1. GTDB lineage: Bacteria > Actinomycetota > Acidimicrobiia > Acidimicrobiales > RAAP-2 > RAAP-2. Next base: position 185,720 of record DATCEX010000003.1, on the reverse strand, counting down.
GGACTGCGGAGGTTGCGAATGCTCAGAAGGTCCGCGAGTACGTCACGAGCACTGTCGGCGGGGTGCGTCCCAGGGAAGAAAACCATGGGCACCCTGCTCGTCATTGTCGTGGTCGTAGTCGTCATTGCTCTAACGCTGTAGTGCGTCATCGACGCCGCAAATCGATCTTGGGATTCCTTCAGCGCTATCGACAGCAATGAGACACCCTGGATTATGCTCGCGCTCGTGTTCCCGTTCCTCGGCCCCAATGCCGACTTGGCCGCCATTCGCGCCAAGTTCCCCGCCGCCCACCGGTGACCATTGGCTGCGTGACCCTGTCACTATCGATCTGACTATCTTCTTCGCGCCTCAAATGGAGAGGTACTGTCGCCGTCAAGCCATTCGAACGATGGCGCCTCAACCGTCTTAGAGTAAGGCGTTCCATTCCTCGTCGGTCAGGACGCCAAGTCGATTGACTTCGGCGCCCACGCGTACCGCACTGCGCGTGACGTCGACGTACGAGACGTGGTCCAGACCCATTCGTCGCCACGGCGAGAAGATGCTGCGCGTCGGCGAGGGGTTGGAGTAAATGCCACGCACGAGGAGACCTTCGTCGGAAGCGGCCACAACCACCGCCGGACGAATCTTCGACTGTTGCTCGGGAACGACGGGGTCCACGTTGTCAAACGGTACTTCCGTCGTGACGACCGAGCCGGCCATGGCGTGTCCAGCGTCGTAGAGGGCCACCTCGGTGGGCGTCAACTGCACCGCGCGTCGTATCACCGTCGTCGGAACGTGCACGTGGGTCGACGCAGAAGTCGACGTAGTCACGACCGGCTTCTTTTTCTCCGATTTCATCTTGGGATGATGATGTTCAACTTTGGCTTTCGCGGCTTGGGCGGCCTTACGCACCTTCTCTTCGTCACGACGCTGACGTCGTTGTTCACGCACCGCCTCGTCAACGACTTTGGGTATCAAGAGAGACGCCTGACCGATGGTCACTTCGATCTCGGGCAGAGCTAATGCCTCGTCCTCGCCCAAGATTTGACGACAATGCGGTGCCGCCGGGAATTCGTTGCCTATGGCGAAGGCCAGCACCGCGACGATCTCGTCGTCGGTGAGGGCCTCACCTCGCAGCGAAGCGATCGCCGAAGTGAGTTGCTCGTAATTTGGCGACTCGGCGTGATCACCGAGGGCGGCGATCACCTTTTCCAGCGGATCCATGGCGAGCACCTCCAAGAGACCCGACACCGCGTCGATGGGCGCTCCTGCGGCGAAGGAACCCACGTCTCGCTTCTTCTGCAGCGATCGCAGGGGTACCGCGACGACGGCGCTCAATTTCGCTCCCTGGAGTTGCAACGCATCGACCACGCGCATAATCATCGCGTCGTCAATCTTGGCGATTGCTCGGCGCATCACGTCGTGGGAACTGGCGTTCAATACTGGCATCACATTCCTAATTCTCGGGGTTCGCGACGCGTCGACAGTGATAGCTCGTTCGCGAACTCCACCACTTCACGACCGACGGCACCCATCCACTGTACTGAGGAGACGGGAAGGGGGTCCGTGGGACCTGTATCTCAGCACGTACGCGACGATTCCCGTCGCCCAACACTTTTTGGAGCGGTGCCCACTACGCGCTCGTGCCAGGGATATTCAACAACGACGCGCGAGCACCGTTCGAGCACGAACACTTCCCCGCGGCGATACAGGTATTCGTCCTCTATGGGATTTGTCGGACTGGAGTCGAGAATGACTACAGATCCCTATTTACTGGGACCAGAAAGTAGGAAGTTCCATGGAAAAGCTCCTCGACGTAATCGGAAATCCTTCAAAGATCGAAACACCGCGCGCTGCGCTGGCTGCAACGGTCCAAGGCGTCCGCACTCGTATGGACCGCGATGCGCATATGGCTGGGAGTCATGTGGATTCAGGCTGGCGTGGCGAAACTGTGGGGCGCTGAAAATCCGGCATTCATGCACAACGGCGGAGCCGGCGTCGCTGGCTTTGCGTCGCACGGCGTGGCGGCCTATAGCTGGTGGGGCAGTTTTCTTCACAGTTTCGTCGTTCCCAATGCGGGCTGGATTGGTGTCGTCGTTGCGGTCTCGGAATTCGCGATCGGCATTTGCCTGGCACTCGGACTCTTTACGCCACTCGCCGCAGTTGCGAGCCTCGTGTTGCTCTTCACCTACGTGATGTCGGGCACCGCGAGTGTCTGCGCTCTACGCGCTCTTCGCGATCGTGATTCTGGCGATGTGGAGGACCTCTAGCTGGATTGGGGTCGACGGCATCATCTCTGGTTACCGTCAGCGTCACGCCAATGCAACCCCACGGGGTCAGATCGGTGACGACCCAGAAGTGTCTGCGGCTCTCAAGAAGTTGGAAGCGACGAAGTCGCTCGACGACGTGTTGCCCGAAATTGCGGAATCCGCAACTGACGGAAAGAAGATCTCGTCGTAGGTATTTGATGAGTTAACCGAACATCGGCAATCCGCTTGATCGGACCGCCGATGTTCGGCTTATGGGAGAAACCACTGCTTCCGATCGGTCAGGTGCGAAGTCCATCGCGACCAAATGCTCCAAGGTTCCGTGCGACATAGATGAGGGGCCGACCCGCACATTCTGCAATTGGCGACTTGAATACCGTGACTAATCTTGCGGTTTGTTTGGATGTCCAGGGTGAACCTGGGGCAACCCTCATGATGGAATGGGAACACGCGCAAAGACATCGAATGGAAAACACACGGGACCGACTCACTTCAATATGTCGGGATCTCAGAGGGCGAGATGGAGACGAAGTGCCTCATCGAGTTCATCCATTAGATCTTGAGGGACTTCGCCAATCGCCGTTCCTAGACGTTCAACTGAAACGGACCGAACTTGCTCTGCCTGTGCCTTTGAATCGCGCTCCAACCCCGTTGATCGGGCGACGAGCAAGACTTGAAATGGGTAGATGCGCGAGATGTTCGAGGTCACTGGCACGACCGTAATAACTCCGTGGCCGATTCGTTCGGCGGCAACGTTGGCTCCATCATTGCTGACGATGACGGCGGGCCGTTTCTTGTTTGACTCACCGCGCTGGGTTGGATCAAGGTTCACGAGGTGGATCTCGCCTCGACGCACTAATTCAACCCATCCGCGGCAGCGTGATTCCAGAGCGCCTCGTCCTCGTTGGACCACTCGACCCAGGCTGCTTCGTACGCAGCGCCAAGTCCAGTTGCCCTGAGCAGACGGACAGCCCTATGAAGTGCAGCCGAGCGAGAAGGGAGTCCCTTTTCGGCTGCATACGAATCAAGGAACGTGACGTCATCGTCGGGAAGGCTCATGCTGACTTTCATACTTTTATACTGCTATTTGTATGACTACAAGATGTGATTGGTAGCTTGGCCACGATCGCTACACGCCACCCCATCTCGTTGGGAATTGACCTTGATTCAGATTTCACTCGCTGTTACAACATCCTCTAACCGCATCGACTGACTAAGCGAATAGGGTGCTTCGCGACGACCACACCTTGAATCCGGTTCGTCCCCTCGTAGATCTGGGTGTTCTGGCCGATTTGTCCACCTGTATCACCGAGTCAGCCATCGTCGGGAAATCGGTCCACTCCGTCCGCAGAATTACGTGCCGGCGGTCTGAATTGTAGGGATGGAGTAGGAATCACTCCGGTCCGGCAGGCAAGTTCACGAACGGGCCAGAGTCCCCGTCGACGGACACCGGCGTCGGTCATTGGTCAGCGAATCAACCTCTTCCTCGATCAGAGAAGATCAATAGGGCTTCTTCAAATTTACGAACATCGGAAAATGCTTGACGTTGCAAGTCAGGACCGGACACCCGATGACCATGGCCGTGGCGGCAATCGCGAGGTCAGCACCGTCAATCGAACCATGACTCGGCAGCCACCTCCGCCCTAATTCGCCGGCACGTTCAGCGATAATCGTGTCGACCGGGTGCCAATGAAACAGAGTAAGGAGTAATCGTGTCCCTTCCTCTTCGTGCGCTCTCATGTCAGCGAGAACTTCCAAACGAGTCATCTCGCTCGCGTGTAGCGGCGCAGTCAGCCTCGCTTCTTCGAGAACCCTCTCAGCGCCTTGATGTCCTCGAAGGAAGTCAACGATGACGGAGGTGTCGACGAGAACAGCCATTACTCGGCCGCCGTGAGGCGAGATCCGCTACGGAGCCGTTCGACCATGGTGGCCCCGTCCTCACCGCGATCAGCCCACGAGCCAAAGGTCTGGCGCATGATAGCGAGGTCATCGGCGCTGGAGCGCGACGATCCTTACACTCTCTCCACCGCATCTCTGATAAGGGCAGAAAGCGACTTGCCAGAACGCGCGGCCTCGGCGTCAAGAATCTGGCGCTCCTCTGCAGTCAGCGATATCTGGGTCCTTTGCATGATGTAAGTATACATCACTTTCACTCAATCAGGCCGGTAGAACGATCTTGACATCGAACTTCTTCGCGGTTGTTGAGCGGCCATCAACCCAACCCGCAAGGAAGCTAACGGTCCACTAACGGAGAAGGTGCTTGGCCACGACCACCCGCTGAATCTGGTTCGTTCCCTCGTAGATCTGGGTGATCTTGGCGTCTCGCATGAAGCGTTCGACGGGAAACTCTTTCGTGAATCCGTATCCACCGAGGAGCTGCACGGCGTCGGTGGTGACACTCATCGCGGTATCGGACGCAAACGACTTGGCCGCCGCGCCGAGGTAATTGAGGTTCTTGTCAGGGTCGCCGGCGTCGATAGCGGCGCACGCCGCGTAGACGAGAGCGCGCGAGGCCTCGGTGCGGATCGCCATGTCGGCCAGCATGAAACGAAGGCCCTGCAATTGCGAGATGGTCGAACCAAACGCCTTGCGTTGCGTCATGTACCCCGCGGCGTAGTCGATCGCCGCCTGCGAGATTCCCACCGCCTGGGCGCCAATCGTGGGGCGTGAACGATCGAGGGTGTGCATTGCGATGCGAAACCCCTCTCCCTCTTCACCGATACGGTGCGACAGGGGAACGCGGACATTCTCGAAGACGACCTCTCCCGTCGGCGAGGCGCGAAGACCCAACTTGTCCTCGTGCTTGGGAAACTGCAGCCCCCACTCCTTTTCCACCAGAAAACAGGTGATGCCGTGGCTCTTGGCCGTCGGTTGCGTCGACGCGAAGACCGTGTAGGTATCCGACACCCCCGCGTTGGTGATCCAGTACTTGGAACCGTTCAACACGTATTCGTCACCCACTCGCTCGGCGTGACAACGCATCCCCGCCACGTCGGATCCGGCGTCGGCCTCGGACAAGCAGTAACTGGCTTGGGCGGTTCCGGCCGCGATGCGCGGGAGGTAGGTGGACTTGAGCTCTTTGGAACCAAAATTCATGATCGGCAACATGCCGAGCTTCGAGATCAACCAGGTGACCGAGATCGACGCACAACCGCGAGCGAGTTCCTCGGCGACGACAGCTTGGGTGACCATGTCGGCACCCGCGCCACCGTAGGCCTCGGGGACCCAGAGTGCGGGAAGGTCCATCTCGACGCAGGCGTCCCATGAATCCTGGGGAAAGATCTGTTCGCGGTCATAGCGCGCGGCATGCGGCGCCACGCGATCGTTCACGAATCCCTTCAGAACGTCTCGAAAGGCCCGCTGCTCCTCATTCAGTACGAAACTCATGACGGCTCCTCGTTGAGACGACTAGGGCTGGGGAAAGAGCTGATCCTCGGTGACGGCGTCGACGAAGCGACGCTGGGCGACGTAACTGTGGGCCAGTCCCGCGAATTCACTGGCGTCAGCCGGCGCTCCTTCGCGCAACCCGAAGACGTCCAGGGCGACGCGCACGTCGTAGACGGTGGGGCCGCGTCCCGCCAAACTGGCGCGCTTGGCGGCGACGAGCCCGATAGCCGTGACCAGGTCGTGGTGCTCAATGCCCATGACGTGCAGCGTCGCGCACTCGTGCTCGGCCAGCGACATGGCGAATCCCTCGCCCGGGGCGTTCGTCCCGCTCAGGGGACCCTTGGGAGCGTGGCGCAACAGGCCCGCTTTTTTGGCGCGCCCGATCTCGGGCGTCGACGTTTTTTCGGTAGGTCGTACTTCCCCACTACGAGATACGGGCGAGAAAGTGGGCTGCGTCACGCTCCGAGACTACCTGGTAGCGACTTAGACCCTCGTCAGCCAACTCTCGTACTGCGGTAGTTCGCCACGCACCGCCTTGAAGTACGTCTCTTGAATAGCCTTGGTGATGGGCCCCGGCTTGCCGTCGCCGACCTCGCGGTCGTCGACCGAACCGATTGGCACCACTTCGGCGGCGGTGCCGGTGAGGAAGGCCTCGTCGGCGACGTAGAGGTCGTCGCGACGTAGCGCTTCGAAACTGACCTCGTAGCCGCGGTCATTGGCGATGGTCACGACGCTGTGTTGGGTGATGCCGCGCAACGCGCCAGCCTCTGACGGCGGTGGCGAGATGATGAGCCCGTCACGCACGATGAAGAGGTTCTCACCGGTGCATTCGGACACGCGCGCGTCAGGTCCGAGCATGATGGCCTCGTCGTAGCCGGCCTTGATGGCCTCCACCTTGGCGAGGGTCGAGTTCACGTACCCGCCCACGGTCTTGGACCCGGTCGGCATCGCGTTGGGCGCATGGCGCATCCACGACGACACCTTCATCCGCACGCCGTGTTCGAGGCCGTGGTCGCCGAGGTAGGCACCCCAGGGCCACGCGGCAATCGCCACGTTGACGGGACAATTGAGTGGATTGATCCCCATCTCGCCATATCCCAGGTACACGATGGGGCGCAGGTAGCACCCCTCGGTCTGGTCGTTGACGCGCACCACTTCGACGCAGGCGTCAACCAGTTCGCCCAGGGTGAAGGGCACGTCGATCATCAAGATCTTGCAACTGCGCAGTAGTCGCTCCATGTGCTCGCGCAGGCGAAAGACCGCGGGACCCGACGGGGTCTTATAGGCGCGAATACCCTCGAACGCCCCGGTGCCGTAGTGCAGGGTGTGCGTCATGACGTGCGTCGTGGCATTATCCCAGTCGACGAACTGACCGTCCATCCAGATTTTCTTGGTCGGGGTGATGGGCATTTACAACCTCTCTAGTAGTTGAGTCGTGACTCCCGACGTTCCGAGGATCGACGCGTCACCCTCAAAGTCTCTCACCGCACGAGCGATGCGCGCAGCCGCATCGTCCTCTCCCAGGTGTTCGAGCATCAAGACGGCCGAGGACACCGCGGCCAACGGATTGGCTCGATTGGTTCCGACGATGTCGTGGGCCGCGCCGTGCACGGGCTCAAAGAGCGACGCACCGGTCTTGGCCGGATTGATATTGCCACTGGCGGCGAAGCCAATGCCGCCCGTCACCGCGCCCGCGAGGTCGGACAAGATGTCGCCGAAGAGGTTGTCGGTCACGATGACGCTGTAGCGCTGGGGGTCCTCCACCAAGTAGATGCACGCGGCGTCGACGTGGTTGTAGTCGACCTCCACGTCGGCAAAGTCTTGACGGACGTGGGCGACGACGCGCGACCACAGGTCGCCGGCGTAGGTCAACACGTTAGTCTTGTGGACCAACGTCACCTTGGGCCGCGCGGCGCGTTGCGCTCGCTCGAAGGCGTAACGAACGCAACGCTCGACGCCAAAGCGAGTATTGACCGAACCCTGCGTCGCGATCTCGTGCGCCGTGCCGTAGCGCAGCACCCCGCCTTCGCCGGCGTAGGGACCTTCGGTGTTTTCTCGCACGATGGCGAAGTCGCATTCGGGCGCGAGGGAACCCGCCAATCCGTGAAACGGACGGTAATTGATGTAGAGGTCGAGTCCAAAGCGCATCCGCAACAGCAGTCCCCGCTCCAGGGTGCCTCCAGGAATGCGCGTGTCGCCAATGGCCGGACCAATGGCGCCGAGCATGATGGCGTCAAAACCGCGCAGTCGCTCCAGTGTCGCGTCGTCGAGGACGAATCCGTCGCGCAGGTAGCGCGCCGCACCCAGGTCGAAGGACTCGGTGGTGACGTTCACGCCCGCCGCTTGGACCACGTCGAGCGCCGCTGCCGTTACCTCGGGGCCAATACCGTCGCCGCCAATAACGGCAATCGAGTGAACGCGCTGGGTCATAAGTGCTCTCCTTGTTCTACCTATTTTGCTCGTCGGGCGACGCTTCGAGCAAAACCGAACGCTTTCGCCCTGAGACCACTCGGTAGAATCTGATTTGCTGTATCTAGTTGGGGACGTGTCATGGCGAGCGAAATTCATCGCATCACTCAAGAAACACTGGACAAACTCCAGGAGGAGTACCACCACCTGACGACCGTCGGGCGCACCGATATCGCCCGAGTGATCGAATCGGCGCGCCTACTGGGCGACTTGAGCGAAAACGGCGACTACCACGCCGCCAAGGACGAGCAGGGCAAGATGGAATCGCGTATCCGCCAGATCGACAACGTCATTCGCAACCACGAGCTCGTCGAACGCGACGAACACGCCGGCGCGGTCCAGCACGCCTCCATTGTGCGCATCGTCTACGACGGTGACGCCGACGAGGACTTTCAGGAGTTTTTCATTGGGTCTATCGAGGAAAAGCCCGACGGCGTCCTCGTGGCCTCGCCCACCTCGCCGTTGGGCTCGACGCTGCTCGGCCACGCCGTGGGCGATGTGGTCGAATACGAGGCGCCCTCGGGGGTCCTGCGGGTGAAGATTATGGGGATTCGCTAATCATGACGGCACGCACTCTGTACGAAAAAATCTGGGAAGAACACCTCGTCGCGTCGCCACCGGGTGAATCCTCGGTCATCTACATCGACTTGCACCTGGTGCACGAGGTGACGTCGCCCCAAGCCTTCGACGGACTACGACTGAACGGCCGCGGGGTGCGCCGACCTGATCTCACCCTCGCCACCGCCGACCACAACGTGCCGACCGAGCCCATGTCGGTACCCGTCACCGACCCGATCTCGCGACGACAGCTCGAAGCCCTCGAGGAGAACTGTGCGGAGTTCGGGATCACCGTCTTTCCCCGCGGTCACGAGAATCAGGGCATCGTGCACATCATTGGGCCCGAGCTCGGAGTGACCCAGCCCGGCATGACCATCGTGTGTGGGGACTCGCACACGTCCACCCACGGGGCCTTTGGCGCGTTGGCCTTCGGTATTGGCACCAGCGAAGTCGAGCACGTGCTCGCGACGCAAACGTTGCCCCAGCAGCGCGCCAAGACCATGGCGGTGAACGTGGAGGGCCAGGCGCCCGTCGACGTGAGCGCCAAAGACATCGTCTTGGCCATTGTCGCCACCTTGGGCACCGGCGGTGGGGCGGGCTACGTCATTGAGTACGGCGGCCAGGCCATTCGCGACCTCTCGATGGAGGGTCGCATGACGCTGTGCAACATGAGCATCGAAGCTGGCGCGCGCGCCGGTCTCGTCGCGGTCGACGAGACCACGATCGACTACTTACGGGGGCGACCAGGTGTCCCCTCGGGCGAGAAGTTCGAAGAAGCCGCCACGCGCTGGCGTAGTTTGGTCAGTGATGACGACGCGCACTTCGACGCCGTCGTGACGCTCGACGCGCAGAGTCTGGTGCCCTTCGTGACGTGGGGAACCAATCCGGCCCAAGTGGTAGCGCTGAGCGGTGTGGTGCCCGATCCCGCGAGCTTCGAGGATCCTGATCTGGCGAGCACCACCCGGCGGTCGTTGGCCTACATGGGTCTCACCCCCGGTACGCCGATGAAGGACATCGCCGTCGACGTCGTCTTCATTGGTTCGTGCACCAACAGTCGGATCGAGGACCTGCGTGCGGCGGCGGCCGTGGCGCAAGGACACCACGTCGCAGAATCGGTGCGCGCGCTCGTGGTGCCGGGTTCCCATCGCGTGAAGCGTCAAGCCGAAACTGAGGGAATTGACCAGGTATTTCTTGACGCGGGCTTCGAATGGCGCGAACCGGGCTGTTCGATGTGCCTGGGGATGAATCCCGACCAGTTGACTTCCGGTCAGCGCAGCGCCTCGACGTCGAATCGCAACTTCGAGGGTCGCCAAGGACGCGGAGGACGCACGCATCTCGTGTCGCCGGTCGTCGCCGCGGCCACGGCCATCCTCGGACGCTTCGCGACACCCGACGAGGTCGGCGCGTGAAGGCCGTACGCATCATTGAAGGTCGAGCCGTTCCCCTTGAGCGCTCCGACGTCGACACTGACCAGATCATCCCCTCGGACTGGCTCAAGCGCGTTGAGCGCACCGGCTTTGGTCGGGGACTCTTCAGTGAGTGGCGTGACGACCCGTCATTCGTCCTCAATGACGCCAGATTCGCGGGCGCCACGGTGCTGGTCGCCGGTCCGCGCTTCGGGACGGGGTCCTCGCGCGAACACGCCGTGTGGGCGCTCATGGACTACGGCTTCGAGGCCATTATCGCGCCGTCATTCGGCGACATCTTTCGTAACAACTCGTCCAAGCAAGGCCTCGTCATCGCCCAGATCGACCTCGCCGACGTCGAAGAACTCATGGCTTTCCTGCACGACGATCCGTCACTCCTCGTCGTCGTCGACGTCGAGGCGGGCCTCGTGGAAGTCCCGGCGCACGGCTGGCAGCGGTCCTTCGCGTTGGATCCCATGATTCGTGAGCGCCTCCTGAACGGCTGGGACGACATCGGTCTCACCTTGCGCCACGAGGGCGACATCACGACGTATGAAACTACGTCGCACGCCCCCACGTTGCGCGGGGTCTTCGACGAAGCAGGTCGCGTCATCACTCGCTGATCTCAGCTGGCGAAGACCTCACGACGAATCATTTCCGCCTCGCTCTGTCGATGGCGCCAGACGGCCATACAGCCAATCACGGCACTCGCCATACCCGAACACGTCGTGGCGATGAGGGGCGCCCACAGGTGCACGTCCCCGTAGTAGATCACCCACAGAGTTGAACAGCCCACGCCCATGAACCACGACGACGCCGAGACGCCGCTCGCGTCACTGGTGCGTACCAAGTGCACGAACTGGGGCCAGCGCAACAACGTCATCGCCAGTCCCGTCCCGAAGACGCTGGCCGACCACCCTCCGACAAATGCCGGCGCGATACAGCACACCACGAAGACGCCGAGCCCTTGAAGTGAACCACGTCGGTGGCGTGCCGGAGCGAGTCGAAACACGATCGCCAACTGCAGCGGCCAGCACAACAGACTGCCAATGATGATCGGCATGGAGTGCGCACTGAAGGCCCCGTAGGTGATCCAGAACCCCCCGATCAGGCTAAAGAGCAGCCAGGTGGCGAGCGAAACGCCTTCGATTCCTTGTTCGCTGACCCGCCGGTACTGTGCCGCGGTGGCCAAGGCCCCGGCCGTCACTGCGGCCCAGGACACCAGCACCACCAATGTATTTGACACAAAACCAACTCACGAGACTAAGTCAACGACGAACGAACGGGTGTCTCCAGCCTACGTCTGAAGAAACCTAACGACGACGATTTGCGGCAGAAATTACCGCTTCTAACGACGCGTCAAGAATCGACGAGCTCATCCCCACTCCCCACCACGTCGCGCCGTCGGGACCTTCGGCCTCGACGTAGGCCACGGCTGAGGCGCCCGAGCCCGCAGTGAGCGCGTGCTCGGAGTAGTCGCGGACGTTGAAGTTGACGTCCATCTCGTTGCGCAGTCCCGCCATGAGAGCGTCGATGGGACCATTGCCGTCGCCCTTGACGGTGACGTGGTGTCCGTTGACGAGCAGTTGTGCGAAGATGCGCGTCTGATTCTGATCGGCCGCGACTTCGCTCGAGAGAAGTTGGATCGTGGGGCTCTGGGGCAAGTACGTCGTGGTGAACACGTCCCAGATCTCCGCCGACGAAATTTCCGTGCCGCTCTCTTCGGTCACCTTTTGGACCTGCTTGGAGAATTCGACCTGCATCGCGCGCGGCAGGTCCAGCCCGTGCTCCGAACTCAACAAATAGGCCACGCCCCCCTTGCCCGATTGGGAGTTGACGCGAATGATCGCCTCGTAGGTACGTCCGGTGTGCTTGGGGTCAATGGGCAAGTAGGGCACTTCCCAGACGTCGTAGGTATCGCCAATCGACGTCATTCCCTTCTTGATGGCGTCCTGGTGGGACCCGGAGAAGGCGGTGTAGACGAGTTCGCCCACGTAGGGGTGGCGCGGGTGGATGGGCAGGCGGTTCGCGTACTCCGCGACGTGGCGGACTTTGTCGATGTCGCGCACGTCCAGTTCCGGGTCGACGCCCTGGGAGAACAAGTTGAGGGCCAAATTCACCACGTCCACGTTGCCGGTGCGTTCGCCGTTACCGAACAACGTGCCCTCCACCCGGTCCGCGCCCGCCAGGACGCCGAGTTCCGCCGCGGCGACGCCGGTCCCGCGGTCGTTGTGGGGATGCAGTGACAAGATGATCGAGTCGCGTCGTTGCACGTGACGAAGGAAGTACTCAATGGCGTCGGCGTAGAGGTTCGGCGAGTACATCTCCACCGTGGCGGGCAAGTTCAAGATGAGCGGCCGCTCCGGTGTCGGATCGATGACGTCGATGACGGAGTTACACACGTCCAACGCGTAGTCGAGTTCGGTCCCGGTGAAGCTCTCGGGCGAATACTCGTAACGGAACTCAGTCGTGGGCGACGTCTCCTCCAACGTGCGACACAGCGCCGCCGCGTCGAGGGCGATCTGCTTGATCCCCGCTTGGTCGAGTCCGAACACTACGCGGCGCTGCAGCGTGGACGTCGAGTTATAGAAGTGCACGATGGCGCGACGCGCCCCGTGCAGGGATTTGTAGGTTCGACGGATCAGGTCCACGCGGCACTGCGTCAAGACCTGGATCGTGACGTCGTCGGGAATCAGGTCGTTATCAATAATGTGACGAACGAAGTCGAAATCGGGTTGGGAGGCGGAGGGAAATCCCACTTCAATCTCCTTGAAGCCCATCAGCACCAACTGCTCGAACATGACGTTCTTGCGGTCCAGGTCCATCGGGTCGATCAGGGCCTGGTTGCCGTCGCGCAGGTCGACGCTGCACCAGATGGGGGCCTTGACGAGGCGATTATTGGGCCACGTGCGGTCCGCGAGGTCTACGGGTACCGTCGCGCGGTACTTCTGGTAGGCCATGGGACTGGGTTGTTGGGGGTGGCGCGCCATAGTGATCCTTTCAAGTCGTCATCCACGAGAAACAAAAAACCCCCGCGAAAGCGGGGGTGACGGGCGAGGGTGAACCCGCCCTATCTAAGAAGCAGGTCGCGGTATCGGGTAGTCACCTTCACATTGTACCTCGTTGACGCTTCGTGTCCAGAGGTCTCCACTATGGTGAGAATCGTGGGTCTCTTGAAAATTCTCCTCAAAGTACTGTTGCTTCTTCTCGTGGCTGCCGCCATCGCGGGCGTCGTGGCACTGGTCAAGAAGCCGGCCGCCGAATCAGTCTCCTTTGAGCACTGGCCCGACGTACCGCGTAAGACCGCCGCCTAACCTATTTGCGAAACCCGTTCTTAGGAGAAGTCATGGCAGAGATGCAATATCGTCGCGTAGGTCGTTCCGGCCTCAAGGTCAGTGTGCTGTCCTTTGGAAGTTGGGTCACGTTCGCCAACTCCAACCAGATTGAGACCGCCACCCAAGCGGCCGAGTGTCTCGCCGTGGCTCGCGACGCGGGCGTGAACTTCTTTGACAACGCCGAGGGCTACGCCGCCGGCGAGTCCGAGCGCGTCATGGGGGCCGCCTTTCGTGAACTCGGCTGGAAGCGTCACGAGTACGTGGTGTCGACCAAGCTCTACTGGGGACTCTTCGACGTCCCCAACATGCGCAACACCTTGAACCGCAAGTACCTCACCCAGGCCATCGAAGGCTCCCTCGAGCGCTTCGGACTGGACTTCGTAGACCTCGTCTACTGTCACCGCCCCGACCCGGCGACGCCGATCGAAGAGACGGTGTGGGCGATGAGCGACATGGTGAGCCGTGGCCAAGCCCTCTACTGGGGCACCTCGGAGTGGGCCGCCGATGATATTCGCGCCGCCTGGGACATCGCCGATCGCCACCACCTGCACAAGCCGGTCGTCGAGCAGCCTCAGTACAACATCTTGCACCGCGAGCGCGTCGAAACCGAGTACGCGCGCCTGTACGAGGACATCGGCCTGGGAACGACCATCTGGTCGCCGCTCGCCTCGGGTCTGCTCACCGGAAAGTACCAAAACGGTGTGCCCGCCGGTTCGCGCGCAACGTTGCCGGGCTACGAGTGGTTGCGTTCTTCGCTGACCGACCCCGCGCAGTTGAAGAAGGTTGACGCTCTCTTGGCTATCGCGGCCGACCTCGGCGTGGAGCTCTCGCAACTGGCCCTGGCTTGGTGCGTGAAGAACCCCCACGTCTCGACGGTGATCACGGGGGCGTCTTCGGCGCAACAGGTCCGTGACAACATGACGGCGCTGGACGCGCTGGAATTACTGAGCGACGAAGTCATGGCCCGCATCGACGCGGCAACGACCGCGTAACTTGCTTCGTCAGGTAGGTCGCTGCCCCGACGTCACTCAGAACCCGTGAGCCCGAAGCGCCCTATGGGGTGGGAATCGGGCGAAAGGTGACCGGCGGGTTCGGCGGGTCGCCCAGGGTAATGAGAGCGGATTGGCGATTCGCGATAGCGACGGCCTTGGCTTCGAGGAAATTGGTGTGCACGACCAGTTTGTCGGCCGCAGTCTTGGCGACCTTCAAGCCCGCCACTTCGTCGGTGGTCGCCGTGGCGATAGCGGTAAAGAAGGTCTGGTCAATCGTCGCGAGGGCCTGATCGTAGGCCTTGAGCGCGGCTTGATACACCTGCGCGGGAGCGGCCAGCCCCGAGAGTGGTCCGTTCTTCGCGTACGCGGCCAAGGGCGCCACCACGGCCAGTGACGTTACCGTCACTAATGCCACCACTGCGCCTTTGGCGAGCCGCTTCACGAATTCCCTTCTTTGTGCGTGTCCAACTTAATGTTGACACCTTATAAAATACTGTGAAGACTCCCGGAGTCAACTGAGAATTTCTGGTAGAGAAACGTCCTTCCCCCCACGCACTACCCCACTCACAGTACGCTCCTCGTATGGCGAAACCCTCATGACCACAGTTCTGGTAGTCGACGACGAATCGGGGGTCCGTGATCTCCTCTCTGACGCCCTCCGCTTCGCGGGTTACGAGACCGAAGTAGCGAGCCAGGGCCGCGAAGCCTTAGACGTCTGGCGCCTCAAGCGCATCGACTTGTGCGTGGTCGACATCAACATGCCCACCATGGACGGGTTCGAATTCCTCGAGACGGTGCGCAAGTCCGACCTCACCACGCCCGTGCTGTTGTTGTCGGCGCGTGACTCGCCTGATGATATCGCTCGAGGTCTTCGTTTCGGTGCGGATGATTACGTGCGCAAGCCCTTCAGTGTCGAGGAATTGCTCCTACGCGTGGGAGCGATACTGCGTCGTACGCAAGGTCCCGACGACGCGGTCCTCACGTATTCGTGCGGGGCTCTCGCCATGGACACCGACCGCCACGAGGTCACCTACCTCGGCGAGTCGATCGAATTATCGGCGACGGAGTTTCGCTTGTTGGAGATGCTCATGGGGCGACTGGGTCGCCTGGTGACGCGTGAACAGTTGTTGCGCGATATCTGGGGAATGGACTTCGAGACCGAGACCACCGTTGTCGACACCTATATCTCCTATTTGCGCCGCAAGGTGCACCACGACAACTTCACCCCTATCACGACGGTGCGCGGCGTGGGATTCAAAATGGTTGAGCCTACGCCCAGCTAGTGAAGCTTTCGGTTCGCCTGACCATTTTGCTCGTCACGGTCACCGTGGTGATGGCTCTGGTGGTCGGTTATTTCGCGGTGGATTATTCCACCCAGTCGCAGTACGCCGTCATCAATGCCGAGATCGACGCCGTGGCGTCGAGTGGCGCGGGCCACCCCATTGCCGCGCTCACGGACGCGAACTACGTCGTGCAGTCCAACAGTTACGACGTGACGCTCGACTTGGTCGACGAAAGTGGTTCGGTGACCCAAGTCAGTGCGGCTGGCGTGCCCTTGACCGGTAAGCCCACCCTCACCGACGCGCGTCACTCACTCTCTGCCATTCGTACCACCCGCGACCTACCGGGATTTCGCTACCGCTCCGAGAGCGCGGGCGGCGGCGCCTACCTCGTCGTCGCGGCCTCGACGAGCGCCATCTCGCAAGCGGCGCACCGCCTGGAAGAAAAGGTCGCTCTGGTGGGTCTGCTCGCGGCGCTGCTGAGCATCGCCGTCGCCTACTTGTTCACGAGTCGCGACATCCGCTCGGTCCGGCGACTGATCGACTTCGCCGGCGACATCGCCTACGGTGAGGACGCATCGAATTTCCCGCCCGAACCGGGCAGCCGGGAAATGCGCGAGTTACGATCGTCGCTCGTGACGATGGTCGGATCGCTTCATCGCGCTCTCGATACCGAACGTCGGGCGAGTCGCGAGATGCAACGCTTCATCGGCGACGCGTCGCACGAGCTTCGCACTCCCCTCACAGTCATCAAGGGCTACTCCGAGATCTTGGAGCGCCCCGGTCTCGATAACGAGATGCGTCACCGAGCCCTCGAGCGAGTTCGCCGCGAGGTCCTGCGCATGGATGCACTGGTCACCGACTTGTTGTTCTTGACCGAGGTACGCGAAGCCGCGTCACTGACCACCTCGGCGGTGCCCTTTAGCGACTCGCTGAGCGACGCGCTGAGTAATTTCCGGGTCGACCACCCCGAGCGACCTCTCACGGCGCGCGTCGTCGACAACGTGTGGGTCGCGGGGCGCGCCGAGTACGTCGAGCGTCTCATCAACAATTCTCTGTCCAATATCGCTCGCCACACCCCGGTCGACGCGCCGGTAGACGTGGTGCTCGAAGTGGACAACGGACGAGCCACGGTCACCGTGGACGACGGCGGTCCCGGACTCCCCCCCGAGGTCTACGAGCACGACGCTCGTCAGTTCCAGCGTTTCGACCCGGCGCGTTCTCGCGAATCGGGCGGCACTGGTCTGGGTATGAGCATCATGTCCGACATCGTCCAGACCCTGCACGGCACGATGACCGTGGCGCCCAGTCCCCTGGGTGGTCTGCGACTATGTTTCGTCCTTCCGACGACGCTTGCGCCGGTCGACGGAGAAAATGACGTCCTAACGTAGCGCGATCAGGTGGATGTCGCCGATCCCGTGGGTGCTGCGCAATTTCTCGACGACGGACGTCGGAGTGGGCGACGCAGTGGACATCACCATGAGAGCCGTGCCGGATTTTTGGTCCGGACCCACGGCCATGGACGTGATGGAAATGCCCGCCTCGCCGAGCGCCACGCCAACCAAGCCAATCATGCCGGGACGGTCATTGTTGCGCACGACGAGCATCGAGGACGCCGGAGCGATCTCCACGCTGTGACCGTCGACGTTCACGATTCGTGTCTCCACGCGCGTGCCGACCGTCATGAGCGAACCCGACACCGCGTGATCGCCTGAGCGCACGGTGATGACGTTGACATATTCGGGCGATTCGTGCGTCGAGACCTCACCGAAGGTGAGGTTGTGGTCCTCGGCCATCTGTGGCGCGTTCACGAAGGACGCGCTGACGTGTCCGGTAGAGATAAGTAGACCCTTCAGGGCGCACAGGGTCAAGATCTTAGTTCCCGATCCGGCGATCTCACCTTGATAGATCACTTCGAGGTCGGCGGGTTCGCCGTCCAAAAGGCCGCCGATGAATCGCCCGAGTAACTCGGCCAGACCCATGAACGGTCGCACCATATTGGAGACCTCTCCGGCCGCCACGTTCACCGCGTAGGGAACGAAGTCGCCGGCCAACGCCAGCTGCACTTGTTCGGCGATAGTGACGCCCGCCTTGTCCTGCGCCTCGGCCGTTGAGGCGCCGAGGTGGGGCACGACGACAACTGACGGGAGTTCAAAGAGCGGCGACTCCGTCGTCGGTTCTTTCTCAAAGACGTCCAGGGCGGCGCCCTGGACGTGACCACTACGAATCGCTTCGGCGAGGTCGGCCTCGTTGACGATGCCGCCGCGCGCCACGTTGATGATACGCACGCCTTGCTTGGTCTTTTTGAGCGAGTCGGCGTTCAGGAGGTTCGTTGTCTCCTTGTTTCGCGGAAGGTGAATGGTGATGAAGTCACTCTCGGCGAGCAACTCGTCGAGCGACATGCTCTCGATGCCCATGTGACGCGCCCGTTCTTCGGTTATGTAGGGGTCGTAGGCCACTAGGCGCATACCGAAAGCGTTGGCGCGCTGAGCCACGAGTGCGCCGATCTTACCCAGGCCGATGATGCCAAGAGTCTTGCCGTGCAGTTCCACGCCCTCCCACTTGGAGCGCTCCCACTTGCCGTTCTTCAGTGCCGAGTGCGCCTGGGGAATGTTGCGCGCCTGGGCGAGCAGTAATGCCATCGTCTGTTCGGCGGCCGAAAGAATATTCGACACTGGCGCGTTCACCACCATCACGCCGAGCTCGGTGGCCTTTGCGACGTCGACGTTGTCGAGTCCGATGCCGGCACGTCCGACGACGATCATGTCACTCGCCGCTTCGAGGGTCGCGGCATCGACGTGGGTCGCCGATCGAATGATGAGGGCGTGGGCCCCGTTGACCGCCTCGAGCAGTTCCGCCGGGGTCAGACCCAGGCGAACGTCCACCTCGTGGCCGGCGTTGCGCAACTCCTGGAGACCAGACTCTGCTATTTCTTCGGTGACTAAGACACGGGCCACTGGGGGGGTCCTTTCGTTTTTCTGGATAGAGCCTAAAGGTTGGTTAGCCGGCCGCCACGAGTGCCGTCAGGCGTTCCAGTCCTTCGACCAGGTCGGCGTCGCCGAGGGCGTAACTGAGGCGGAAGAAACCCGGGGTGCCGAAGGCCTCGCCGGGCACCACCGCGATCTTGATGGTCTCGAGCAACGTGGCCGCCAGTTCGGAGGAGCTCGTCGATACCCGCCCGCCCAATTCGCGTCCGAGTAAGCCGGTGATGTTGGGATAGCAGTAGAACGCACCCTCGGGTTCGGCACAGGTGACCCCGTCAATGGCGTTGAGCATCGTGGTCATCGTCTGACGCCGGCGATCGAAGGCGGTTCGCATCTCCGCGACCGCGGTGAGGTCACCCACCAGAGCCGCCAGGGCGGCGCGCTGGGAGATGTTGGAGATGTTGGAGGTCGTTTGACTCTGGTAGTTCAACGCGGCGTTCATCACGTCGGGAGCGCCGATCATCCAACCAATGCGCCACCCAGTCATCGCGTAGGTCTTAGCAACGCCATTGACCACGACGAAACGGTCCCCCAACTCGGGGGCCACCACCGGCAACGACACGTTGACCGCGTCGCCGTAGACGAGGTGCTCGTAGATCTCGTCGGCCATGACCCACACGTCGTGCTCGGCCGCCCAGCGCCCGATCGCCGCCACGTCCTCAGGACTCACGACCGCACCCGAGGGGTTAGACGGAGAGACGAAAACGAGGAGTTTGGTGCGCGGAGTACGGGCTCGCTCGAGCTCTTCGACGGTCACGCGAAAACCGTTGGCCTCGCTGGTCATCACCGGCACCGCCACGCCACCGGCCAGGTACACCGCTTCGGGGTACGTCGTCCAGTACGGCGCCGGAATCAACACCTCGTCGCCGGGGTTGAGGAGGGTCATGAATGTCGTCGCCACGGCGTGCTTGCCGCCGTTAGTCACGAGAATCTGGCTCGGCGTAACGTCAAGGCCGGTGTCGCGCTTGGTCTTCATCACGATGGCTTCACGAAGTTCCTGCAGGCCGGCGGTCGGGGTGTACTTGTGATTGCGCGGGTCGTAACAGGCCTGCGCCGCAGCTTCGACAATGTGCGCGGGCGTGGGAAAATCCGGCTCACCCGCCCCGTATCCAATGACCGGTTCTCCGGCGGCCTTCAGGGCCTTCGCCTTCGCGTCCACCGCCAGAGTGGCCGAGGGCGCGAGGCCTCCAAGAAGGTCACTTACTCTCGAACTCATCGACTACTCCGTTTCATTCTCTAGAGTTGAGTCTATGACGACACCTGAGTCCCTCCAGATCCCCGCCGACCTCCTGCCCCGCGACGGGCGCTTCGGATCCGGTCCCTCCAAGATCCGAGCCGAACAACTCGCCGCTCTCGTCGAGTCCGGAAGTTCCTATCTCGGCACCTCGCACCGCCAAGCCACGGTACGCAACAAGGTCGGTGAAGTGCGCGACGGACTGGCGCAACTGTTCAATCTGCCCGAGGGCTACGAGGTACTTCTGGGCAACGGCGGCACGACCTGCTTCTGGGACGCCGCGACGTTTCATCTCGTCGCCAACCACTCCCAGCACCTGAGTTTCGGTGAGTTTTCCTCCAAGTTCGCGAGCGCCGTCAAGGAGGCGCCGCACCTGTCGGACCCTGAGGTCATTACCTCCGATACCGGTACGCACCCGCGCGCGGTGGCCACCGAGGGTGTCGACCTCTACGCCCTCACCCACAATGAGACCTCCACGGGCGTCATGATGCCCATCGAACGACCGGTGGGCGCGAGCGGTCTCGTTGCAGTGGACGCCACTTCGGGAGCGGCCGGCTTGTTCGTCGACCCCACCCAGTTCGACTGCTACTACTTCGCTCCCCAGAAGTCCTTCGCCAGTGACGGGGGACTCTGGTTGGCCCTGTGCTCGCCCGCCGCAGTGGAGCGCATCGAGACGCTGTCGGCCTCGGGTCGTTGGACGCCCGCCTTCTTCGACCTCAAGATCGCCCTGGACAACTCGCGACTCAATCAGACCTACAACACGCCCGCGTTGGCGACGATCCACCTGCTGGCTTCGCAGATCAAGTGGTTCAACGACAACGGTGGTCTCGAGTTCTCGGCCGGTCGCTCGCGCCAGTCAGCGGAGATCCTCTACACGTGGGCGGAGGCCTCGGACTTCGCGACCCCCTTTGTCGCGAACCCCGCGCAGCGCTCCAACGTGGTCGGTACGATCGACTTTGTTGACGCGATTGACGCGACACTCGTGGCGAAAATCCTCCGCAAGAACGGCGTGGTGGACACGGAGCCCTACCGCAAACTCGGTCGCAACCAATTACGTATCGCCATGTTCCCGAGTGTCGACCCCGAAGACGTGGCGTCGCTGTGCGCCTGCATCAACTTCATCGTGGGAAACTTGTAAATTCACTCACGCGAGTCGTCTCGCTATCTTGTTCAGTCCCTGCACTGGGCATGGGCCCGCGTCGTGACATCAGGAGCCATGGACGATGCGAGAGCGGTCGATTCAAGTGATCTTCTCTGGTCCACGGTGCTGCACGATTAGTGCTGCCCGCGTTGCGTCGGGGACGTCCTCTATCGAAGAAACGAAGTGCGCATTCAGAGTCACAGGGGGGCTTCGACATCGCCTCTTCAGTGACGTGCTGTAGAAGATGATCACGCCGTTATTCGCAATCGTGGAGCTGGGAATTCCATTATCTTCGTTGTGCTAACGTCGCTTCGAAATCATACGCCGCCGTCCGTGTTTTTACGCATCAAGAATCTGCAGCGCCGCAATGCCTTCGCTAATGGGAACCGGAGGGTCTCCGCGTGACGAATGTGAATCGTAATAACTTGGCGGGATTATTGCAAAGAGAGCGGACCCGCTTTTGCGCTGAACATCCGGGTTCGATGGCTCTCAGTCGCCGGTCGAACCATCTCTTCGGCGGAGTACCGATGACGTGGATGACCCAGTGGTCAGGAGGATTTCCCATTGCCCTCGACTCAGCGAAGGGCAACGAGATCACCGACGTTGATGGCTTGAAGTACATCGACTTTGCCCTGGGCGATACCGGGGCAATGGCGGGCCATTCTCCGGAGCCGACAGTTCGTGCAGTAACGAACAGGATGACCACGCTCGGTGGCATCACGACCATGCTGCCGACGGAGGACGCGCAATGGGTGGCCCAGGAACTGGCCCGACGCTTCGGTCTGCCGGAGTGGTCATTCTCGTTAACCGCGACGGACGCTAATCGCTGGGGTATTCGTCTAGCTCGCCTGGTAACCGGGAAGTCAAAAATCTTGGTCTTTTCCTACTGCTATCACGGCTCGGTGGACGAGACCTTCATCGTGGTAGGCCCCGATGGACACGCGATAAATCGTCCGGGCAATCTCGCTCCCGGAGTAGACCCGACAGAGACCACACGAGTCGTCGAGTGGAACGATCTCGCCGCACTCGAGCGCGAACTGGCTCACCACGATGTCGCGGCAATATTGATGGAGCCGGCGCTGACCAATATCGGCATCGTGCTCCCACAACCGGGCTTTCACGAGGGTGCGCGCGAACTCGCGACGAAGTACGGGGCGTTGTTGATGATTGACGAGACGCACACGATTTCGGCCGGCCCCGGGGGCATGACTGCTCGCGACGGTTTGGAGCCGGACATCTTCGTCATCGGCAAGTCGCTCGGCGGGGGCATCCCTTCTGGGGCCTACGGGTTGTCCCAGGAAGTCGCCGACGCTGTTCGACGCATTAGCGGCGACGCCGGCCTCGGTGACGTGGGCGGCGTCGGTGGGACGCTCGCTGGTAACGCCCTTTCTATGGCCGCCATGCGTGCGACGCTCGAGGAAGTTCTGACCGAGACGGCCTTCACGAGGATGATTGAGATGGCCACTAAATACACGGCTGAGGTAGAAAAGATCATCGTCGACGCGGACCTGCCCTGGTCGATCACTCAACTCGGAGCTCGAGCGGAATATCGCTTCGTTCGCCCCGAGCCACGTGATGGCGGTGAGGCGGCGGCGGCGGCTGACGGTGAGCTGGATGAGTACATGCACCTCTACACGATCAACCGCGGAATCTTGATGACTCCCTTTCATAACATGGCTCTGATGTGCCCGGAGACGTCAGAGACCGATGTCGACCGTCATACTGAGGTCTTCGCGGAAGCGATCACCGAGTTGGTGAAGTGAGTTCAGCCTTTGATCTCACCGGACGCGCGGCCCTCGTCACCGGTGCGGGCAGCCCCACCGGCATCGGTTTCGCGACGGCCCGACTACTGGCTGAAATGGGTGCGGCGCTGATCGTCACTTCGACGACGGATCGAATTGACGATCGAGTGAGCGAACTACGCGCGACGGGCGCTGAGGTGTTCGGGATCGTCGGCGACCTCACCGATCCGGTGACGGCGACCCACTTGGTCGACTCGGCCATGAAGCACTGGGGCAGACTCGACGTGGTTGTGCAAAATGCCGGCATGACGTCAGTCTCCGGTCCCGAAAAATCCGCCGCCCTCGAGGACATGGACTTCGCGATGTGGCGAGCGAGCATATCCCGTAATCTCGACACCACCTTTTTCGTGGCCAAGGCGTGCCTCCCCGGGATGAAGGCCGCCGGTTGGGGCCGTCTGGTGTTGGTGTCGAGTCTGACTGGTCCCGTGATGGCGACAAAAGGCGAACCGGCGTACGCCGCAGCGAAATCTGGCATGGTCGGCCTCGCCCGATCTCTCGCGCTCAATGTCGCCTCCCACGGCGTTACCGTCAACGCGGTGGCACCCGGCTGGATAGAAACGGGATCACAGACACCCCAGGAATTCCAAGAAGGCCTGAAGACGCCGATGGGTCGTAGCGCGCGGCCCGAAGAAGTCGCGTCGGAGATTTGCTGGCTCGCGTCTCCCGGAGCCTCGTACGTCACCGGGCAGTGTCTCATTGTCGACGGCGGGAACTCAATTGCCGAAGAGAGAGCCTGACCGATAGATCAATACCCGTAGGACGGGTGCCCGGGGAGGGGACATTGGGAATACGCCAGTGCCCAGATTCGCCGCGGGTGAATCGCGCCTCGTTGCTACCGACCTGACGGCTCTCGCGGGGCCTGAGATTGAGCATTCGATTGGGGCGACATCGCTAGCGTCGCGGAGTGCCATCGCCTCGTGGCAGGGACCGTCCTTACGATCGGCCGTCAGGATTGCTTGATGCATTCGGCCGGAGCGTGGACGACAAGACCCTTTGAATTGACCGAGGAGGAGACATTCGACTCGGCCTCAACGTGAACCTTCACGGACACTTCGTCATCACCGGCGCCGCCTGGTCCTACCTGATTTCTTCACCAGGGCGCGGCACAACATGAAGAGTCCCCAGAAGATGAATCTCTCGCAGTTCGCGGTGTTCACCCTCCGGGGACTCTCCGGTTACGTCTCTTGACGCGACATCGTCGCCTCGCGTCGTCAGTCCGTGTCGCCGCCGGAGGTCTCCGAGACCTTCTGCTTGCCCGCTGAGACGAAGGGCATCATCGTGCGCAACTTCTTACCGATGTCCTCGATGGGGTGCTTCTTACCACTGTCGCGCAGTTCGCGGTAGCGCGGTCGACCAATCTCGTTCTCCTTCACCCATTCGGCGGCGAAGGTGCCGTCTTGAATCTCGGTCAAGACCTTCTTCATCTCGGCCTTGACGTCGTCGGTGATGATGCGTGGTCCTCGCGTCAAGTCACCGTACTCCGCGGTGTCCGAGATCGAAAAACGCATACCGGTGATGCCTTCTTCGTACATCAAGTCCACGATCAACTTGAGCTCGTGCAAGCACTCGAAGTACGCGCTCTCGGGCTGGTAGCCCGCCTCGACCAGCGTCTCGTATCCCGCCTTCACGAGGGCCGAGACACCACCACATAGGACCGCCTGCTCGCCGAAGAGGTCCGTTTCGGTCTCCTCGGTGAACGTCGTCTCGAGCACGCCGGCGCGTGTGGCGCCAATGCCGTGCGCGTAGGCGAGAGCAATGGCCTTCGCGTTGCCGGTGGCATCTTGCTCCACGGCGATCAACGCCGGCACCCCGCCGCCTTCCACGTAGGTGCGTCGAACGAGGTGACCGGGGCCCTTGGGCGCCACCATGGCCACGTCGACGTTGGCGGGCGGTTTGATCAGGTCAAAGCGGATGTTGAAGCCGTGCGCGAACAGGAGGCACTTGCCGGCTGTCAGGTGCGGCGCGATGGATTCGTCGTAGGTCCGTTTTTGTTCGGTGTCGGGCACCAGCACCATGATGATGTCCGCCTCGGCGCAGGCGTCGGCGATGGAGAGCACGCGTAGTCCCGCGTCCTCGGCCTTGATCACCGACGAGGACTCCGCACGTAACCCGACGCGTACGTCAAAGCCGCTGTCCTTTAGATTGAGCGCGTGGGCGTGGCCCTGGGAGCCGTAACCGAGGATGGCGATCTTCTTGCCCTCGAGCAACTCAGGCTGCGCGTCGGCTTCGTAGTACATCGTGGTCATGTTGTGTCTTTCTGTTCAGTCGATGGAGGCCGAGACGGCTTTACCAAGTCTAGGGAGTGCGACGCGACCAGTCCGGTGCAACTCCAGGGTGGTGTAATTCTCGAGTTCGCGTTCGAGTTCGTCGCAGGCGGCCGGTGTCCCGGCCAACATCAAGGTCACCGACCCGGCGTCCACATCGACGATGGCCGCTCCCGAGCCCCCCACCACGTCCAGCAACGACGTGCGGCTGTCGACGTTGGTTTTGATGGTGGCGAGCAGCAGTTCGCGTTCCAGGGCGTCTTTGGGGGCGATGTCCGAGATCGCCACCACATTGACCAATTTGTCGAGCTGCTCGACGATCTGTTCGAGAGGTGCCGACTCGGCGTCGACCACGATCGTGATGCGCGAGAAACGAGCCTTCGTCTCGGCCGGCGCGACCGCCAACGAGTAGATGTTGAAGCCGCGTCGCGCGAACAGGCCGGCGACGCGCGCGAGCACGCCCGCCTTGTTCTCGACCATGACTGACAAGATGTGGTGACGCACGGGGGTACGGCTCGTCACGCCCAGGAATGGTTCAGGGGTATTCACTTGGACTCTCTCTGCAGGGGGTGGACCATGATGTCGTCGTTGCTCGCACCGGCGGCCACCATGGGAAAGACCTTCTCCGAGGAGTCGGTGCGAAAGTCGATCACGACCGGCACGTCATTGATCGAATTGGCCTTGGCGATGGCCTCGTGCATCTCCTGCACGTTGGTCGCGCGTAGTCCGACGCAGCCCATGGCCTCGGCCCACAAGACGTAGTCCGGGAGGTCGGGCGACAAGTAGACCTCGGAGTAGCGCTCCTCGTAGAACATCTCTTGCCACTGGCGCACCATGCCCAGGTAGGCGTTGTTGAGGATCGCGACCTTGATCGGGATCCCCTCGGCGCGCGCGGTGACGAGCTCCTGGGCGGTCATTTGAAAACAGCCGTCGCCGTCGATGCACCAGACGGTCCGGTCCGGTCGTCCGGCCTTGGCGCCAATGGCCGCGGGAACACCAAAACCCATGGTGCCCGCTCCCCCGGAATTGATCCAGGTCCCGGGTTCTTCGAACTTCCAAAACTGCGAGGCCCACATCTGGTGCTGGCCGACGCCCGCGCTCACGATGGTTCCGAGCGCCGCCGCCTTAGCGATGGACTCGATGACGAACTGCGGGCGCAGCGGTCCGTCGGCGACGGGCTCGTCGTACACGAGGGGATACGCCTCACGCCAGGCGTCGATTTCCTTCCACCACACCTCGAGGTTGTGCGGGGTGACCTCCGCGGCGTCCCACGCCTCGAGGACTGCGGCCACGTTGGAGCGCAGCGACACGTCCGCGCGGCGCACCTTGTTGAATTCCGCTTTGTCGATGTCGACGTGGATGATCTTGGCGTGGGGGGCGAAGGCGGGAATCTTGCCGGTCACGCGGTCGTCGAAGCGAGCGCCGAGCGAGATGAGCAGATCCGACTTTTGTATCGCCGTGACCGCCGAGTACATGCCGTGCATGCCGGGCATTCCCAGGTGTTGGGGGTGCGAGTCGGGAAACGCTCCGCGCGCCATCAACGTCGTCACGACCGGCATGCCGGTTCGCTCGGCGAAGGCGAGGAGTTGCGCCGAGGCGCGGGACTTGAGGGTGCCGCCCCCCACGTAGAGCACCGGACGTTCGGCGCTACGGATGAGGGCCATTGCCTGGTCGACCCTGTCGCCGTCCAACTCTGCGACGGGGTGATAACCGGGAAGATCGAGCTCTTCAATCGTGGTCGGGTACCACCACTCCATCATCGACTGGGTGATGTCCTTGGGCACGTCGACGAGGACGGGACCTGGACGTCCGGTGGTCGCGATGTGAAAGGCGGCGGCGACGGCGCGCGGGATCTCGTGGGCGCTCTTGACGAGAAAATTGTGCTTCGTGATACCCATCGTGATGCCAGTGATGTCGCACTCTTGAAAGGCGTCGGTTCCGATCGCCGCAGTCGCCACTTGTCCCGTGATGACCACGAGTGGCGTCGAGTCCATGTGGGCATTGCCAATAGGGGTCACGATGTTGGTGGCGCCGGGACCGCTGGTCACCATGGCCACGCCAGGACGCCCCGTGGCGAGCGCGTAGCCCTCGGCCATGTGACCGGCTCCCTGCTCGTGGCGCACGAGTACGTGACGGATGCTCGAGTCGATCAACGGGTCGTAGACCGGGAGGATGGCACCGCCGGGCAGGCCGAAGATGACCTCGACCCCTTCCATTTCCAGGCTCTTGATGAGGGCTTGCGCTCCGGTGAGTTGCACAATGTTCCTTTGTTGTTAGTGAAAAGAAAAAGGCCTCCCATTTTGGGAGGCCTCCGGTGTACGACGATGCGTGACTACCGGCGCCTGGCGCCTACTACTACCTCGAGAATGGGGTCATGAAAAGTCACGCCCCCAATATAGCCACGCGTCCGTTCCAACACAACACGACACACCGATAATCTCGATTCGCCCGCCACGGATAATCTGGTCAACCGAGCGTGCGCGAGGCCGACCAATGGTTGTCGCCGCGCCGTGATCGAGTAAATCAGTGGTCAGCTCGCGGGCGCGGCGCCCACCACGCATCGCTCTAACCGTTTCCAAATGTCAAAATCGGCACGTGCGTCCACCATTTCACACTGGTGGCGTAGGCGAATTGTCTTTTATCGGACATTCCTTCAGGTGCGTCCGGGTGCCATCAGCAAGGCGTCGAGTTCAACGCCGAGTTGGGCGATGCCTCACCCGGCTGACGACGCTTGGCCGTAGAGAGGCGGCCGGAGACCGTCCATCAAAATATTCAGCAGGCGAGTTGCCATCGCTTCGTGATCGGGTGGGTGCGTCACGGTGAAGATGCCAATGAGGATTGCTGCAATATCTTCGGCGGTGACATCGGCACGGAGGTCGCGCGCCGTACGGCCGGCGTCCAGCATCTCGGCGATGGCCGCCAACAGTTCGGTCCGGGTCTGGGCATGGGCAATCTCGCCCGACTCGATCATCGCGAGCAGCGTGTCGAGCATGCCGTTCTTGGTCGCGATCCAGTCCCCGAACAGGTCCATCCAGCGCCGCAGCGCTATGGCAGGGGTGAGTTGGCCGAGCAGCTCGCGGGCGCCGGCTGTGAGTCGTCTGACCTGATCCTGATAGACGGCGTCGATCAACGACTCCCGGGTGGGGAAGTGCCGATAGAGCGTGGCGATGCCGACACCGGCCTCGCGCGCGATCGCGCGCATCGACGACTCGCTGTCGGCGGACGCGAACACGCGGGTCGCCACGGCAAGTAGCTGATCGCGGTTGCGGGTCGCATCCGCACGCGGGGCGCGGATTTCCATATTATCCAAAATGGATCATGCTCCGTTTATGCTACTCTTGGTCATGTAAGCGGAGCATAGTCCGTTTAGATTCGTTATCGCGGAGCCGAGGAGCCAAGCAAGCATGCAAGAACACAGCACTCAAACGTCGTCGAGCACGAGCAGGGCGGTTCGGCTCGAGTCATTCGGTGGCCCTGCAGTCCTGAAACTCCACGAGGTGCCTGCGCCGCAGGCCGGGCCGGGACAGATCCGCGTGCGAGTCACCTCGGCGGGACTAAACCCGATGGACTGGTTCATCACCTCCGACGCAGAAACCGCAGCTCGGTTCGGCCTGAACTTGCCGGCTGGGTTCGGAACCGACTATGCGGGAGTGGTGGACCAAGTCGGCGACGGTGTAACGGGGTTCGCGACCGGTGACAGGGTCTACGGCGGCGCATTATCCCGCGCGGTCGCCGACTTCGTCGTTGTGGAAGCGACCGGCACCATCGCAGTGGGCGGCGACGCCCACCACACCCCGGACGGTATCGACGACCGAACCGCCGCCACCCTTTCAATAGCGGGCTGCACAGCCGCCGCCGCCCTCGCCGTCGTCAATCCCGGACCGGGCGACTCGATACTCATCGGCGGCGCGGCGGGTGGGGTTGGGGTGTTCGCCGTCCAACTGGCGCGCCTCGCCGGGGCGCGAGTGATCGGGACGGGATCGGCCACATCGTCCGAGTTCCTGCTAAGCCTCGGGGCCGAGCCGGTCGCCTACGGCGACGGTCTGGCTGACCGTGTCCGTGCCCTCGCTCCCGGCGGCGTCGCCGCGGCGATCGACCTATACGGGGCGGAGACTGTGTACGCCGCACGAGAACTCGGCGTCGCGGACGCGCGTATCACCACCATTGCCGCCCAGGTCGACGGGATCGCGCCGGCAAACGGCGCCGAGGCTGGACACCGGCGCCCTGGAAGAAATCGCCCGCCTGGTCGCTGCGAATGAAATCTGGGTGCCGATCGCCGAAATTTTTCCGGTCGAGCAGATCCGTGCTGCCGTCGAACTCCAGGCCGGTCGCCACGTGCACGGCAAGGTCGTCATTGACCTCTAGGAAAAGTCAGGAACGCAACGTTTCTTGGCCCCGCATTCTGCGATCGCATCGTCTGGGACATGAGGGGCCTCGGGGGCAAGCAGCGTCTGGCCGAGCGAGATGGGAGAGTGCCCGTATGCATGGAAAAAACATTCGCACAACCTCTGATTACACGAATGGTCCCGTCCCCTCGCTGCTAGGAGCAGCCACTTCTAGTTCGGTTCTCGTCTCGCATAACTCGATCGATGCGCTGAATCGGTAGTGCCCGGTAGCGCCCAATCTCCACAGTTACGCAGTTTGAGGACCCGAAAGTATGACGAGATCATGGATTATTGACCCGTCTTGTTCTCTGACCGACCACCCATTCAAAGTGGTGGTAACGATGACTTGGCGTCTATAGAACCTACTTTCATAAGCCTTCACGCGGGGTGTCAACGAAAAATAGGTGAGTTCGCAAGATCCTTTGCGTCACTAGTGCGCACCGCGATATTTCAAGCGTTCGTCATAGCGTCGCCGAAGCGTGAACTTCAAATGAGCAGTATTCCTCTCGACTGTATATTTCGAGAATGCAAAGAATTGAGACATCGTCGTGGAGACTCGAGATCGACGGCGATCAATCTGCTCACCTCATTCTGTGCGTTCGTGACGCGTGTGCTCTTTCGCCGATCGGACTTGACGTCCCCCCACCCCTCATCAGCGGCGTGGGCAAACTCGATCTCGGACTCAATCCCCTCGAAACGGCCGAGCTGACCAGCGCGTGGTCGACGTGGTGGCGAAAATTCGTACACGAGGAAGGGGTCATCGATCTCGGGGAGTTCTACCAAGCCCTGTCGCGCGAAGAGCGTCGCGACGCTGAATACTCCAGGCGAACGAAAGTTTTTGATCCACCGAGATTCGAAAGTTTGGCGAGTTGTCGTCCCTTGCAGGAGGTCGCCCAACGTCAATGGCCACTCGGTGAATCGTTACGGATGTCTAGCCCTTACATCTATCAACCGCTGACCGAGAAAGTCGTCAAGCGGGTGTTTGAGACTCGAGGTGTCGTCGCCGACAAGTTGCGAGCGACGGTCACCGTGTTGTCGGTGGAGGGAATTTGGTCATTCATCCCGGAACCAGGACTGCTTCTTTGCTCGGAAGGATTATTCGGCGATCGTGAGTTATACGCTCTCGAACTTCAGAAGGTCTTCGAATCGCGACTCGGTTGAAGTGCACGCCACCCTCGACGATGGACTGCCGCTCCTCGTCGGTCGAGGATTCTTGCTATTGAGCACCACAGAACGGCGCGCATTCTTTAGCGTTGGGATACTTCACACCCGAAGCTCGACTTCTATGGGACCTTCGTTCATCCCACCACCCAGCAGGGCCGGGAGCGCGGTAGCGCGCATTCGCTTCAGCACTCGATGGGTGACCACCGTGGCGTCGGGATGTTGCCCACCGTTGGCGGCCACCTCGGAGTTCCACGCCGCGACGCGCTGCGTGAGAGTCGGCGCATCGTTGAGTTCGACGCAGTCGATGCGGTCGTTGTTCACGTCGATGGTGATCGTGTCGCCGTCACGCACGAGGGCGATGGGTCCCCCCAGTAGTGCTTCGGGCGCGACGTGGCCGACGACGAGGCCCACTGATCCCCCGGAGAATCGAGCGTCGGTCATCAACGCAATCGTGATACCCCGTTGGCGGCAAATCGTCGTAATCTTCGACGTGGGGTCGAGCATCTCGGGCATGCCTGGCGCACCGCGGGGCCCCTCGTAGCGGATGACCACGATGTCGTTGTCGTGAAAGTCCTCCGCTCGTTCGTCGAGGGCAGTGATCAAATCGCGCTCGCCATTGAAGACGCGAGCGTTGCCCGTGAAGACGCCGTCGACGATGCCGCTTTCGACTCCCGCCAATTTCAAAATGGCCCCACCCTCGGGAGCGAGGTTGCCCCGTAGGAGACGCAGTCCGCCAGTGTCCTTGAAGGGTTGGGACGTGGAGTAGATCACGCGATGATCGGCGCGAGGCGGGGCCAGTCGCGCGACCTGCTCGGCGAGGCTTTCACCGGTGCAACACAAGGTGTCGCCATCGAGGTAGCCCGAACTCAGTAGTTCACTCACCACCGTCGGCAGTCCGCCGGCGGCGTCGACGTCCACCATGGAGTAGGCCCCGAAGGGCCGCATGTTCACGATGACCGGAATTCGACGGGAGAGATCGTTGAACTCGTCGTGGCTGAGGACGTCGTTCCACAAATCGAGTCCCGCGGCCCGGGCGATCTCGACGCTGTGCAACATGACGTTGGTCGAGCCCCCCATCGCGATCGCGACCGTTAGGGCGTTACGCAAGGACGCCGGTGTCACGATGTCGCGGGGTCGGATACCGCGCTGCGTCATGGTGACGAGACACTCCACGAGTTGATCGGGGAACTCATTGATGCGTCGTGGGTCGTCGGAGGTCGGGGCGACCATGTGCAGAGGTTCGAGTCCGAGCACGCCGATGAACGTTTGCATCGTGTTGTAGGTGAACATCCCCCCGCAGCTACCCTGACCGGGACAGGCGTGCAGGGTGATCTCGGCTCGCACGTCGTCGTCGGCATTCGACGCCGCCTGAAATGCATCGACCAAGTCGATGCGAGCACCAGTCATTTGATCGTATCCCGGTTTGATCGAACCGTCGGACAACACCACGGCGGGCACGTTGTGCTCGAGTAGGGCCGCGACAGTACCGACGGGAGGTTTGTCGCAGGCGACCACCGCAATCACCCCGGCCGCGCGACTGGCCGCCACGTGCACCGCCACCGCGTCATTGACCAGTTCACGACCGATGAGCGAGAACCGCATCTGCGGCGTGCCGTTGAGCTGACCGTCAGAGACGCCCAGGGTAAATATCGGCGCGATCAGGCGCACCGCGAGGTTGTCCGTGGCGATGCGCCGTGACATCGCTGACTGCACTGCCGCGACTTTCTCTTGGATTCCGACGTAGCACTGGCTATCACCCAGATTGCCCACCACGGCCCACACCGGATCGTGGATCTTGCGAACGTCTTCACCGAGGAAGCGAGCCGTGCCGACTCGCTGCACGTCGCGACCCGGATTGGAGGAGCGGATGTCCTCGAGAGTCGTGTCGGTGCTGGAAGTGATGGAGGCGCTGGACATAGAGGCAAGTTTAGACATCACTCTGCGGCTACCTAACGCGTAATTCGTCGCGTGACTCTCGAGTCTCGGTAGGCTCGTCGCGTGTCGTCACGTCTCGTCGTCAGTGTGCCCGACGCCTACTTGGCCGACGCACTCGCGACGCTGGACGTGCCAGTCGAGATCCTCGACTGGCAATTGGATGGGCCCTCACCGCGCCCCTCCATCGACATCGTGGTACCGCGGTACATGAAACCTCAGGCCCAATTCGAGTATTTGCGCGGAGTGAGCACCCGCCTGGTGCAGTTCCAGTCCATTGGCTACGACGGAATCGCCGACCTCCTTCCGCCGGGCACCGTCTTCGCCAACGCGACCTCGGTGCACGAAACGTCGACCGCCGAACTGGCAGTCGCCTTAATCCTCGCGGCCCAACGCGGTCTCGCCGACTACGTTCGCGCGGCCGCACGGGGCCGATGGGAGCCCGACGTGCGAGAGAGCCTGGCCGATCGCTCGGTGCTTCTGGTCGGATATGGCGGCGTCGGGCGCGCCATCGATCGCCGGCTCGCCCCCTTCGAAGTCGACATCGTGCGCGTCGCACGTCACGCACGACGCGAGGGCGACCTCGAAGTCCACGCGTGGGACGACTTAGCGGCGCTCCTGCCGCACGCCGACGTCGTCGTGCTCTCGCTGCCGCTCAACGACTCGACGTATCACCTGGTCGACGCCGCGTTCTTAGCGCGCCTGCGTGACGGCGCACTCCTGGTCAACGTCGGACGCGGTCCCGTCGTCGTGACCGACGCGCTAGTGAGTGCGGCCACGAGTGGACGACTGCGCGCCGCGCTCGACGTGGTCGAACCCGAACCCCTGCCCGACGGTCATCCGTTGTTCGCCCTGCCCAACGTCCTCATCGCACCCCACGTCGGCGGCGCAACGAGCGCCATGCGCCCGCGCATGGCTCGGCTATTGGTCACCCAAGTCGAGCGCATGCAACGCGGGAACGAACCGATCAACGTGGTCCTGCGGACCTAGTCACCGACCGACGTAGTCGCCCACCACGGCCGCCACGCAGGCCAACGTCTCCTCTCGCGCGCGACGCTCACCGAAACGCGAGACCAGGTCGTGCACCTGCACCCAGGGATACCGTTGTTGCAAGCGAAGTACCGCATCAGCGTCGGCCGCGCCGCACACCACGAGAACGCGCTGTGACTCCGTGGTCAACGCGCACACTCCCGTCACCACTTTGCCTTCGAGACTGCCGGCGTCGACTCGACCCTCGCCGGTGATGACGAGCTGCGCCCTCGCGATGCGCTCGGCCAGTCGATTCGCCCGCGCCACTTCCTCGAAGCCACTCACCAGGTCGGCGCCGAGCGCATAGAGCGCACCCGCGAGCCCGCCCGCCGCTCCCGTACGCTCGACGGACACCACGTCACGGGCGCACTCGCGCTCGTAGCGCGCGGCCACCTCGCGCAGTCGGTGCTCGAGACTTCCGACGTCCGACGCGTCGACACCCTTTTGTTCGGCGTATCTCAATGCGCCCAGAAACGTCGCGGTGATATCGGTGGCCCCCGTCAGTGCAACGTCGAGACCCGCGTCGCGCCATACGTCGTAACAACCCTCTCCACCGTCGGAGGTGGCCGATCCGCCACAACCCACCACCACCCGGTCGACATCATGATTCGCGGCGAGGACCAGCGCATCGCCCACTCCCGCACTCGAGGCCGCGAGGGCGTCCGCCGACGAGGGCGCTTCACGAAAGTCGCGCCCGATGATCTCGGCTACTTCAAGCACGCCGATGGTCTCGTCACCGGTGCGAAGTCGTGTCATGGGCGCGTCGTGTACCTCACCCCAGGGTCCGCGCACGCGCAACGAGACGGTGTCGCCCACAAACGCGTGACGAAATCCCTCGCCGCCATCGGACACGATCACCGCGTCGCACTCGAGGTTGGTCCCGAGCGCCGCGCGAATGGTGGTCACCAGATCCGGGGCACTCGCCGTCGAGCGAAACTTGTCCGTGGCCACCACGACGCGACGAGGAACGGCCGATGAACTCACGCTCACCCGCGCGACGTCGTAGCGGGGACGTTAGCGGCGGGCCTGCAGCTCAGCGATGACCGCCTTGCCATTGGCCTGACCTCGAGTGAGTTTCATCACCTGACCGATGAAGAACTGTGCGAGTTTCTCATCACCCTCTCGATAACGTCCCCATTCGTCGGGGTGCGCGTCGATGAGTGACGCGACGGTCGAGCCGAGCGAGTCCGCCGACAACTGTTCAAAACCCATGGCTGCGGCAATCTCACGAGGCTCTCCCCCATCGGCGAGCAACGCACCGAGCACCGTCTTGGCCTGAGTAGCCGACAGCTCGCCGCGTTGTTCCATCAACACGGTCGCGACGAAGGCGTCGGTGCTGAGATTCGCCACGTGCTCGACGTCGGCGGCCAGTTCATTGGCGACGCGCGCGACGGCGAGTGCGGCGTCACCCGACGCGGCGACCACGGCGTGGACGTAGCGCTCGAGACCCAAATCGATCACGACCTCGACCGCGTCGAGTTGCGGACTCGAGGGAGCAGAGAGCAATGCCACCACGTCGGCGCGGCGTTGCGCCGGCATCGCGGGCAACGCGGCGCGCACTCGATCCTGCCACGCCTGGTCGGGAGCCAAGTCGACGAGATCAGGATCACGAAAGTAGCGATAGTCGTCCGCGTCTTCCTTGACGCGTAGCGTCGAAGTCTCGCCCAGATTCTCGTCCCAGTGACGCGTCTCTTGTCGCACGACGCCGCCGCCTTCGAGAAGTTCAATCTGACGCAGCGCTTCGTAGTCAATGGCGCGCTGCAGACTGCGCAACGAATTGAGATTCTTGATCTCACAGCGCGTGCCGAAGGGTTCGCCGCTCTTGCGCACCGAGACGTTGGCGTCAAAGCGCATCGAACCTTCTTCGAGTCGACCGTCCGAGGCGCCCGTCGCCATCAAGATCCCGCGCAATTCGGCCGCGTAGGCGCGCGCCTGAGTCGCGGAGCGAATGTCGGGACCCGAGACGATCTCCACCAACGGCACCCCGCAGCGGTTGTAGTCCACCAACGACGAAACAGCACCCGCGAGACGTCCCGATCCTCCGAGGTGCGTCGACTTTCCGGTGTCTTCTTCCATGTGCGCGCGCTCGATGGACACTCGACTCCCATCGAGCAAGTCGAGGTACCCACCTGAGTTGATCGGAAGGTCGTACTGAGAGATCTGGTAGTCCTTGGACTGATCGGGGTAGAAGTAGTTCTTGCGGTGAAACGTCGAGGGCGCGATGGTGCTGTGCAGCGCCATGCCGATACGCATCGCGAAGTCGACCGCCTCGCGGTTCAACACCGGCAGCGAACCCGGCAGGCCAAGACACACCGGACAGATATTGGTATTGGGTTCGGAACCGAAATGGTTCGCGCACCCACAAAACAGTTTGGACTTGGTCAGCAGTTCGGTGTGGACTTCGAGTCCCACCACCATCTCCCAGTCGCCGGACAGCGTCATGAGCGACCGTCGGCGATCTCGAGGACCCGTGCCGCGGCGAAGAGTTGCGCCTCGCTGCGCCCGGGACCCAGTAACTGCACGCCCACGGGCAGACCCTCGTCACCGGTGCCCAAGGGAATCGACAGTGCCGGGTCCCCCGCCAGGTTGGTAGGAATGGTAAAGACGTCTTGTAAGTACATGGCCATCGGGTCGTCGGTCTTGTCGCCAAACTTGAACGCCACGCCCGGCGTCGTGGCGCCCAGGAGTAAGTCGACCTGCTGGTAGGCCCGCGTGAAGGCCTCGATGGTGAGCGTGCGTACCTTGAGCGCCTGCCCGTAGTAAGCGTCGTAGTAACCCGCCGACAAGGCGTAGGTGCCGAGCATGATACGCCGCTTCACCTCGTCACCGAAACCGGCCGTTCGAGTGGCTTCCATCATCGCGGTTACGTCGTCGCCATCGACGCGCCGTCCGTAGCGCACGCCGTCAAATCGCGCCAGGTTGGATGACGCCTCGGCCGGCGCGATCAAGTAGTAGGCGCTCAAGGTCAGGGACAACTCAGGGATCGACAGCTCCACGATTTCAGCGCCCGCCGCGCGGAACGCGTCGGCGGCGGCCTGCACCGAGGCGAGGACATCGTCGTTGGCGCCGGTGTAGAGCTCGCGCACGAGGCCGATCTTTTTGCCAACAACACCGTCATTGACGTGAGCTACTAACGACGGTGCGGGTTCGGGCAGTGACGTGGAGTCGCGCGGGTCGTGGCCGGCCAGCACCTCGAGCAATAGGGCCGCATCCGTCACGGACTGGGCGAAGGGGCCGATCTGGTCGAGCGAACTCGCGAAGGCGACCAGCCCGTAGCGCGATACCAGGCCGTAGGTCGGCTTCACGCCCACGATGCCGCACAGTGCGGCGGGTTGGCGAATCGATCCCCCGGTGTCCGAGCCCAACGCGAGTGACGTCATATCGGCGGCCACGGCCGCGGCGGAGCCACCCGACGACCCA
Organism: Acidimicrobiales bacterium; assembly: GCA_036509795.1. Lineage (GTDB taxonomy): Bacteria > Actinomycetota > Acidimicrobiia > Acidimicrobiales > RAAP-2 > RAAP-2. The sequence continues at coordinate 148,692 of DATCEX010000003.1, read as the reverse complement.
CCGGGTACTCGCGAGGGGTCGCGCGGGTTACGCGTCGGGCCGAAGGCGGAATTCTCAGTCGACGACCCCATGGCGAATTCGTCGAGGTTGGTCTTTCCCACTGGCACGGCGCCGGCCGCGACGATCTTCTTGATGACCGTCGCGTCGTAGGGCGGGAGCCAGCCCTCCAGGATCTTGGAGGAACACGTGGTGGGGATCCCCACTTGGCACAGGTTGTCCTTGATGGCGATGGGGACCCCGGCGAGCGGACCGACGTCGTCACCGCGCGCCACACGCTCGTCGATCGCGGCCGCGGCCGCGCGCGCGCCCTCGACGTCGACGTACAAGAACACGTTGAGCTCGGCGTTACGTTCGTCGATCACTGAGAGAGTGCGTTCGAGTTCGTCGCTCGCGCTCGTAGTGCCCGACCGGACGTCGGCGGCGATTTGTGTCGCGCTTCTCACGGTGCCTCGCCCAAAATGCGCGGCACGGCGAAGCGATGATCGCGCGCGTCGGGCGCCATGGCGAGAACCACGTCGCGGTCCAGACTCTCGACCACGATGTCGTCGCGTACGACGTTGGTCACGCCAAAAGGGTGGGCCGTGGCCACGACGTTTGCGAGGTCCAACGAGTTCATGTCGCGCGCGTGCTCCAGGATCTGGCCGAGTTGCTCAGTGAAGGTGTCCAGTTCCGTCTCGCTCAATGACAGGCGCGCCAGTCGGGCCACCTTGGCGACCTCCTCGCGGGTAATCGCGTCACTCATCGGTCGAGGTGTCCGGCCAAGAAGGCGAGCATCGCCGACTCGATGAGGGGGGCATCGTTGTCGAGGGTCGCCACGTGATACGAGTTCTCGAGCCAGATCCGCTCGACGGTTCCGTTGGACTTCTTCACCAATTCGTCACCGTTATCGAGTTCGACCACGTGGTCCTCGGTGCTGCTGAGGAGCAAACTCGGGGCGGTGATTCGCCCAAGGTTGTCGTTCACGACTTTGACCGCTTCGAGCAACGTCAGCGCGCTCGCGATGGGCGTCTGATCGTAGGACGTCTCTTTCACGCCCTCTTTTTTGATGTCCGAGCCAATCGAGTCGTAGGTCGTCGCCCCCGACTCGAGCATGGTGCGCGCCAGATCGTCCCATTCGAGTCCCTGGTGCTTGACGTACGGGTTGATGAACACGAAGGCCGCCACGTCGGGGCGTTGCGCTGCGACGTGCACCGCCAGCGTGCCGCCCATGGACAACCCGACGATGGCTACCCGCGTACACGTCGCCGCTAGGTCGTCGTACGCGGCCAGTGCGGCGTCCGCCCAATCGTCCCAACCGGTCGTCATCAGGTCGTCGACCGACGTCCCGTGGCCCGGCAGACGCGGCACCGCCGCGCTGTAGCCCGCACACACACACGACCGGGCGAGGTCCATCATCGTGGAGGTCGTGCTGGTGAACCCGTGCAACAGCAAGACTCCGAACGGCCCGCCAGGAGAAAAATAGGGCTCACCGCCCGGCATCACCACGTCAGTCATAGGGTTCCAGACTAGCTTTTGACGCGCGGAGCCCCTCGGGCCTACTTCGCGCGAGCGTGGGCGTGATAGTGGTCGGGGATCTTTCGCATGTGATCGTCGTAGTACCAGTCGCGACCGCGATAGAACTCCTCGGCCACGAGAGTGAGACTCGCGAGGAGCGCGTCACGAACCTCCGGCGACGGCACCGCATCGTGCTCGCGCCACACCACCATTGGTATCCCGCAGATCAGACAGTCGGCGATCCAACAGGTCTCGTCCTCGAAGTAACGAGTGGTCATCGACGCCGCGCGGCACAACTCGCAGGTACTACTTGGTGACATTCAACAAGACCGTCGACTCGTAGGGCACCGTGGAGCCGGCGGCCGGAACGGTGGAGACGACACGCGTCCATGTGGGCGTCGACGTCGCCGACCCCGCTCCGGGACCCTTCGTGGAGTAGTAGAGTCCCGCCACCTTCATCGCGGCGGCCACCTGGGCTTGGTCCATTCCCACGAGTTGGGGCATCGCCAGCGACGTGGCGTGCAACGTCGTCGTGGTGGTGGGAGCGGTCGTGGTGGTGGGAGCGGTCGTGGTCGTAGGTGCCGTCGTCGTCGGCGCGGTCGTGGTGGGTGCGGTCGTGGCGGGTGCCGTCGTCGTGGGTGCGGTCGTGGTGGCGGCCGGTACCGTCGTGGTGGTGACGACCGCGACGCCCGAAGAACTCTCCAGGACGACCGAGGAACCCTTAGGCACGGCGAGGGGGTTCTTCGTCGTCCCGTAGAGCACCTCGGCGACGAGTCCCTTGGCGACCGAACTGGCGATCAACGCGGTGGCGGGACACGTCGCGGTGACGTGCATCGCGGCGAGCGTGCTGGTGGCGGTGGCGCAACTCATACCCACCAGGTTGGTGGGGAGTGTCTCGAGGACGGGTGGTGGGCCGTTGGAGACGACGACTTTCAAGGTGGAGCCGGCCGACACGCTGGTGCCCGCGGCGGGAATTTGACTTACGATGTCACCGGCCTTGATGCTCGCGGACGCCGCGTGCGACGTCACGCTCAAGGAAAGTCCGTCGTTCTTCACGAGGGTCGAGGCCTCGGCGAGGGTCAGTCCCGAAACGTTGGGCGCCGTGTGCTTGGACGAGAGGTAACCGAACTTCCACGCCAGTCCCCCACCAATCGCCAAAATCACCAGCAGCGCCGCCGCCGCGAGGTAGACGGGGCGTCGACGCGTCGAACCAATGGGCGAGAGGTCGTCGAAGGGTCCCGGCGCCGAGCGTCGCGGTGGCGCGCCGTGTCGTGCCGGCGACTGGCCAAACGTCGGTGATCGCCGGGGTGATGAGACGATTTGATTCGGCGAGGGAGGTCGAAATCCCACTGATTGACGAGGCTCGGCCAAGGTGAAACTCCCCAAGAGGGAGGGCGAGGGTTGATCGAACTTGACGAAGGGCCCGTCGTCGGCGACCACGCCAGAGAGTCGACCGGTAAGTTCCTCGGCCGTGAGACGTACGAGCGCGTCAGGAACCGTGGCCTGGGCCAAGATGATGTCCAGGCCCCCCAATTCGGGGCGCGTCGGCAGTGGGGCGAGCAGCCGCTCGCGCAACATCGATTCAGCGGTCGCTCCCTCAAAGGGCGTCGTACCCGTCGCGGTCTCGAACAACAGCAGTCCCAACGCGTACACGTCCGACGCCGCTGTCGCCATTTCGCCGCGCGCCTGTTCGGGTGAAAAGTAGCGCACGTCGTCGCGCGTCGTGAAGTGCCGGTGCGGACCCGCGAGTCCCGCCAAGGCGACGTCGGAGACGCGCACGTGTCCCGACGCGTCGAAGAGAATCTTGTTGGGCGAGAGCTCGCCGTGCACGATGCCGCGCTCGTGAATATAGGCCAGCGCCGACGAGACGTCGCGCCCGAGACGGGCGGTCTCGTCCACGCTCAGGACGTGGCCCGCGCGTAAAAAGTCCTCGAGGGACCCACCGCTCAAGTACTCGCCGACCATGAAGATCGCGCCAGCTTGTTGACCACCGTCGTACACGCGCGCGACGTGAGCGTGACGAAACGTCGCCGCCTGGACGATGTGATCGCGAAAAGCGCGGCGCACTTCCTCGTGAGCGGCCAGATTTGCCAAAAGTACCTTGATGACCACCTCGCGCTGCAGGGTCAGGTCGTCCGCGCGGTAGGCCTCGACGGTGTGCCCCACCCCGAGCAGTTCCATCAGCCGGTAGCGACCCGCGAACTCGTGCCCGAGGGCGAACGACGATGGCATCATGAGCGACCTCTACCCCAAATCATTGCTTACTCGAGGGTAGCCGACCACGTTCCCGTGTCGAGGAGTTCACGAAACGCCGATTGGCCAATCATGGGGACACCGGCCTCGCGGGCCTTGGTGACCTTGGCCGCGCCAGGATTCTCGCCCACGACCACGCAGTACGTCTTGGCCGAGACGGAGCCCGGCGAGGTGCCTCCACGCGCCACAATCGCGGCGGCGGCGTCCTCGCGCGAATAACCCTCGACGGTTCCGGTGACCACGACGGCGCGACCCTCCAGGGTGGCCGCCAGGCTCGACCGAGCGATCTCTTCGCGCATTTCGACCCCCGCCGCGGCCATGAGAGCCATTCGCTCGCGGGCTTCGTCGTCGCGTGCGTATTCGTACACCGATTGGGCGATCACCGGCCCGATCCCCTCGACCGCCTCGAGATCCTCGAGGGGCGCCTGCGCGAGCGCGGCGTAGGTCCCAAAGCGCGCGGCCAGTTCACGCGCGGCCACGGGACCCACGTGGCGGACACCCAGGCCCACCAAGATGCGGCTCAGTGGGGCGGACTTCGCCCCCGCGATGGCCTTGACCAGGGCCGTGGCCGAGAGCTCGCCGAATCCTTCGAGCTGAGCGAGGACCGCGGAGTCCAGCGTGAAGAGATCGGCGACGTCGCCGATCAGTCCCTCGCGCAGGAGTTGGGCGACGCGCTGCTCGCCCAGACCCTCAATGTCGAGTGCGCCACGCGAAGCGAAGTGGACAATCTTTTGCATCTGCTGGGCGGGACACGCCGGGTTGGTGCAGTACGTATCACTCTCTTCCCCCCGGCGACGAAGCTCGCTCCCGCATTCGGGACACGTCGCGGGAAAGTGCCACGGTGCAGCGCGCTTCTCGCCTTGGAGTATCACGGCGCCCACTACTTCGGGAATCACGTCGCCGGCCTTGCGCACGATGACGAGGTCGCCGGGACGCACGTCCTTTTCTCGTACCTGGTCCTCGTTGTGCAGTGTCGCCATCGCGACCCGCGACCCCGCGACCAGCACGGGTTCGAGGACCGCGTAGGGCGTCGCACGCCCCGTTCGACCAATGGATACTTCAATGTGAAGCAGCCGCGTCGTTCGTTCCTCGGGAGGGAACTTGCGCGCGATAGCCCAACGCGGGGCGCGACTAGTCGAGCCCAGAATGACGCGAGCGGCCAGATCGTCGAGCTTGATGACGGTGCCGTCGATGTCGTAGGTCAGGTCGTGGCGATGCTCCTCGAACCAGGTGCTCCACGCGATCATCTCCTCCACGCCGGTGACGAAGCGAATCTCCGGCGCGACTAGGAATCTCCACTGCGCGAGTTGGGCCAGCGTCGCCGCGTGGCTCGTGAAATTGAGGGTGTCGGCGAGGTCCACGAGTTGGTAGGCGAGAAACGAGAGCGGTCGCGACGCACTGACGGAGGGGTCCTTTTGGCGCAAGCTCCCGGCGGCGGCGTTGCGAGGATTAGCGAAGAGCTTGGCGCCCGCCGCCTGTTGATTCTCGTTGAGTCGTTCGAAGTCGGCCTTGGCCAAGAACACCTCACCGCGGATTTCGACGTGTCCACTCGCATCCGGCAACTGGTGCGGGACGTTGGCAATGGTGCGCACGTTATCGGTGACGTCCTCACCGACGCGTCCGTCACCGCGCGTCGCGGCCTGCACGAGCGTGCCATCGAGGTACGTAATTGACAAAGCCAAACCGTCGATCTTTGGCTCCACCGCGAATACCAGGGGCGACGTACTGGTGAACCCCTTGACGACCCGCTCACTCCACGCGCGCAATTCGTCGACGTCAAAGACGTTGTCGAGACTCAGCATGGCTTGTGAGTGGCGTACGGGTGAGAAAACGGCCGACGCGGGTGCCCCCACGCGATCGCTGCGATCGTCGACGAGTTCGGGGTGCGCGTGTTCGATCTCGCGTAACTCACGCACCAGCGCGTCGTAGTCGGCGTCAGGAAGTATGGGATCGTCGTGGACGAAGTACGCCTCCGCGTGGCGAGCGATCAACTCGCGAAGCTCGACCGCGCGGCGCGCGGGCGTGGTCATCGCGTCACGAGGGCGGCGCCCTCGACCACCCGCGGATCATCCGTCGAATACATCACGACCGTCTGGCCGGCGGCCACGGGACGCGCCGCCTCGTCGAGTTCCAGTGTCCATCCACCGTCGTGACGCAGGGTGGCCGGACGCGCTTGACCGTGGGCGCTCCACTGGGCCCACACTCGCGCCCCGGGGCTAAGTGCGGTGCGCGCGAAAGTGAGTGACTCCTCGTCCAGCCCTAACGAGGACACCGTCACGTCCTCGAGGCGCCCCACTTCGACGCGACCTGCAGCAACGTCCACCGCCGCCACGAAGCGCTTTTCTCCGTCGCGTCCCGGGGTCACGCCACGACGCTGGCCTACCGTCATCAATTCGGCGGCGTCGGTGTGACCCACGACTTCACCGGTGCCACGATCGACGAGCTGCGCACTCGACAGGGTGATGCGACTACGTAAGAAGACCTCGCGACCCTTCGAGGCTTCAATGAAACAGACGTCCTGGGAGTCGGGCTTGTCCCAGGTCCTCAACCCCACGCGCTCCGCGTGGGCGCGAACGTCGCTCTTGTTCATGCCCCCAATGGGCAACAGCAGTCGCTCGAGTTGGGCGGTTTGTAAGTACCCCAGCACGTAACTCTGGTCCTTGGCCGCGTCGGCCCCGCGCGTGAGGAGAGCCTGCTGGTCGCGCCACTCGACCTGCGCGTGGTGACCCGTGGCCACCGCGTCAAATCCCAATCGTTCGGCGCGCTCGAAGAGGAGATCGAATTTAATGTGACGATTGCACTCAATGCAGGGATTGGGTGACGTGCCTCGCGCGTGACCCTCGACGAAGGGGGTCACGACGAGCGCCTCGAACTCTTGGGTGTAATTAAACACGTGGTGATCGATGTCGAGAGTTTGGGCGACGCGACGCGCGTCGTCGACGTCGGCGACCGAGCAACACCCCGAATCAGACACTCCGCCCCAGAGTTTGAGGGTGGCGCCCACCACGTCGTGGCCCTCCTCCATTAAGAGGGCTGCCGCGACGGACGAATCAACGCCGCCGCTCATCGCCACGAGGACTTTCATCCCCCCAGTCTGCCAGTTAACCCCGTTGACCTGACTCGGCGACGAGTCGGCTCACCGCTCGCGTCACCGCGGCGATCGCGACGTCCACGTCCTCGTCGGTGGTCTCATGACCCATGGTCAGGCGAAGCGAGCCGCGCGCTCGTTCGGGTGATACGCCCATCGCGGCCAAAACGTGGCTGGAAACCGCGGCGCCACTGGAGCAACTCGACGCGGCCGAGGCGCACACGCCGTCTTGGTCCAGCAAGAACAGCAATTCATCACTGGCGATCCCCTCGAACGTCGCGTGGACGGTTCCGGGAACGGTGACCGCTCCCACCGACGTCACGCGCGCCCCGGGCAAGAGTGAAATCGCTGCGCGCAGTCGGTCCTGATACCGGCGCACGCGTTCGTGCCCGTCACGTCGCTCGGCCTCGACACTACGAATCGCCGCGGCGAGACCGACGCAGGCCGCCACGTCCACGGTGCCCCCGCGACGGCCGCGTTCTTGACCACCCCCGGGCATCATGGCGTCGAGAGCGACGTCACGACGCATGATGAGCGCGCCACTATTGACCGGACCGCCCAGCTTGTGGCCACATAACGACACCGTATCGATCGACGAGGTCAACGTGGCGAGATCGACCCAGGGCGCCGCGGCAACCGCGTCGCTGTGGCTCACCAGATGACCGGGTCCTCGATCACGAACCGCTCCGGCGACCGCGTCCAGCGGCTGCAACACGCCGGTCTCGTTGTTGGCCGCCATCACGCTGACCAGCGCCACGGTCTCGTCGAGGGAGTCGTATAACGCCCCCAGATCCAGCACGCCCTCATCGTCGACGCCCACCTCGCGCACCTCGACCGACGTGAACATCTCGGCCATCATGTGGGCCGCATCCATGACCGCGTGGTGTTCGATGGCCGAGATCACGAGAGAGGTGCGGTCGTGCGAGCGACGATGCGCCTGAGCCACGCCGGTCACGGCCAACGTACACGATTCGGTGCCGCTGCCAGTGAAGATGACTCCCCCGGGACGCGCGCCCACGAAGGCGCCCACCACGTCACGCGCCTCTTCGACCGCGCGACGCGCGTCGCGCGCGGCCCGGTGACTTCCCGACGGGTTTCCCACCACCCCGTGCATCCACGGGGACATCGCTTCGGTCACTTCGTCACGACGCGGCGCGGACGCCGCGTGGTCGAAGTAGTACTGACTCACGCGATAAAGAACGACTTCACATTCGTGAACTCGCGCACGCCTTGCACACCGAGCTCACGGCCGTAGCCCGACGCCTTCACGCCACCAAAGGGCAACTCGTTCATCGACGCGACGACAGCGTTGGCGAAGATGATGCCCACGTCCAAGGTGGTAATGGCCTGATCGATCTCGGCGGGGTCCGTCGCCCACACCGAACCCGACAGGCCCCACGGGGTGTCGTTGGCGTAGCGAATCGCCTCGTCCAGGTCGTCGACCACGTGCACGACGGCGACGGGTCCGAAGAGCTCCTCGTTACCGGCCGGCGACGTCTCGGGGACGTCCACCAACACGGTGGGGGCGAAGAAGTAGCCGGTCCCGTCGAGCGGGGTGCCACCGGTCACGGCGACGGCACCTTGGGCAATGGACTCAGAGACCTGGGTGCTCAAGGTGTTGAACTGTGCTTCGTTGGCCAGGGGGCCCAGAATCGTCGACGAGTCCATCGGGTCGCCGGTGGGCGCCGCGGCCATGGCGGCGGAGAAACGCGAGATGAATTCGTCGGCTACGTCGCGCACCACGATGAAGCGCTTGGCGCAGATGCACGCCTGACCGTTGTTCTGCAGACGCGCCGTCACCGCGAGGGGCACCGTGTGATCGAGGTCGGCCGACTTGGCCACGATGAAGGGGTCCGATCCACCCAGTTCCAGGACGCACTTCTTCAGGTGCTTGCCGGCGAGAGACGCCACCGAACGCCCCGCACCCTCCGACCCGGTCACCGTCACGGCGGCGACGCGCGGGTCGGCGATCACCAGTTCAATGCGACGCGACTCCACGAAGAGATTGGTGAAGATGCCCTGCGGGAAACCAGCGCGAGTGAAGAGCCCCTCCACGTACTGCGCACATCCCGGCACGGACGACGAGTGCTTTAACAAGATGGGGTTGCCCGCCATGATGTTGGGCACGGCGACACGAATGATCTGCCACAGGGGGAAGTTCCAGGGCATGATCGCCAGCAGTGGCCCCAGCGGTTCGTAGCGGATGCCGCTCTTGGTGGCGTGCGTCTTGATGATCTCCTCGGCCAACATCCCCTCGGCGCGCTCGGCGTAGTAGCGCATCGTGAGCGCACACTTGGCGGCCTCACCCTTGGCGGCCGCGAAGGTCTTGCCCATTTCGCTGGTCATCAACGCGGCGGCGACGGGAATCTCGCTCTCGAGTAGTTCGGCCACGCGATTCATCAATTCGGTACGCTCGGAAAACGGCGTCTTCTTCCAACTGAGGAAGGCCTCGTGGGCGGTGCCCACGGCCGCGTCGACAAACGCGTCGTCGTGCGTCGGGTATTCGGCGAGAACGGCTTCAGTGGCGGGATTGATCGCGGTAAAGGTCATGGCCCTAGTCTGCCACGGAAATGATCATTTGAGACGGGGCCGGACCCATTTCACGCCAGTACTCGGGGCGAAAAAGATTCAGGAGGGTGACGACGACGCCAAATGTGAGCGCCGCAACCAAAGACACCAGACGCACGCCGTACTCGCGCGCCAGCGCCGCCTGGACAACGGCACCGAGGGGATAAAAGAGCGACAACGAAAGCACGTAGAGCGACAAGATGCGCGCACGCTCGCGCGCGGGGGCGTGCAATTGCACCGATGTATTGAGCCCGGTGAGCGTTCCGACGTAGGCACCGCCCAGTACCACCAGCGCCAGCGCCGAGAGCTCCAACGTGGGGGCGTAGGCGTATAGCGCCTCGATCAAGGCCATCGCCACCATCGATCCGCGCAGCACCATCAGGCGCGACGTGCGTCGCGCGAGTGTCGGCAATGTCACGGCGCCAATGACCGCCCCGACACCTTGGGCGGCGACCAACCACCCTGTGCCCACCCGGCCCGAGTGCAGGACCTCAATGGCCATCGCGGGAATCAGCGTGATGAAGGGACTGATGAAGAGCGCCACGGTGCCCACCGCGATAATTGCGTTGCGACAACCGCGCGTCGACCACGCCGCGCGGATTCCCACCAGCGTGTCGCCCACAACTGCCAAACGCGTCGTGACTCGCTCACGTGAGGGGCTACGTACGAAGGAGAACGCCACGACGACGATGACGAAGGAGACAGCATTAGCGACGAAGCACCAACCCGGTGAGCCGAGCGCCAACGCGGTGGTTGCGAGCACTGGGCCGATGATGCGTCCCAGGTTGAACTGCGCCGAGCCGAGCGAGACGGCGGCGAGCACCTGGTCGTGTCCGACGAGGTCGGGAAGCAACGATTGCCACGCGGCCCACGATGCCGAGGAGCAAAAGCCCTCGGCGATGGCGAGATAACACGCCAACGGGGCCGAGAGGTGGTGCGTGAGTTCGGCCACCGCGAGAGCCGTCGCCGTCGTGGCCATCACCAAATTGTTCAGTTGGATCCAGCGTTGGCGCGAATATCGATCGGCCATAATCCCACCCAAGGGCGAGCCGATCAACGCTGGTAGCCACGCCGCAAGAGTGAGCAATCCCAGCCAGAGCGTGTTGTGCGTCGTGAACTGGAGGTAGACGCCTAGGGCCACACTCTGCATCCAGGTACCCGTTGAAGATATGAAGTTGGAGCCGAGAGCCAGGGCGAAACTGCGGTGGCGTAAGGGCGCGAATGAAGCAGACGCCATGGGTCCAGGCTACTGGCGCGTGGTAGGGCTAGTCGCGCTTGCCGCGAGGTCGCAACGCGAACCACCACACCGAGATGATGGTGGCGAGTGCCCCCAGCACGCTCAGTGTGGATTTAACGCCGCGTCGGTTCCCCGAAGATTCCTCACTCATCACTCCATCGTAACGACAACCGCGCCGGGCTGGTGCTCCGGCGCGGTTGTCGACTGCGGTAGTTCGTCGCCTAGGCGGCGGGCTGGCTCGCGGCCTCGATGTTGAGTTCGAGCACGATCTTGTTACTCACGACGGCGGTGCCGTTCTCCAAAGTTCCCTCGAAGTTGACGTTGAAGTCGCGACGGTCGATTTCGGTCTTGGCCTCAAAGCCCACGACGGTGCCACCAGGGACCATCGAGACGCCTTCACCGTTGAACTCCAAGTCGAACGTGACGGACTTCGTGATGCCACGAATGGTCAGGTCACCCACGAGTGAGTAGTCGTTGCCACCCTTGGAGGTGAGGCCGGTCGACGTGAAGTTCAAGGTCGGGTAGTTCGCCTGATCGAGGAAGTCTGCGCTCTTGAGGTGGCCATCGCGCATCTCGTTGTCGGTGGTGATGCTGGCGGACTGGGCCGTCGCCGTTACCGACGAGGTCTCGGGGGTGTCACCAATGGTAATGACGCCTTCGAACTCGGCAAAGCGTCCACGAACCTTGGATACGACCAAGTGACGAGCGACGAAAGTAATGGTGGAGTGGACGGGGTCCACGGTGTAAACGCCGGCGGCGGGAAAGTTGCTCATAGTGATATCTCCTGAATTAGTACACGGGACCGTGCCTCCCTCAGTATACTTGCATATGCAACTACTTGTCAAGAAGTAATTATGACTACGAGTATCTGCTAGCGTCGGGGGCATGGTGACGTCGAACGAAGTGTGTCCTTCCAGTGACGAACGAGTGACCCTCTTCGCTCTCCTACTTGATACCAACGCGCGATTGTCGCGCAGCTTCGCCCTGCGCCTCGAAGAGAGTTGCGACATCCCCCTGGCTTGGTTCGAGGTCCTGTTGCAATTGCGCCGCGGGGGCGAAGGTCGTTTGAAGATGAATCAGATCGCCGAGGCCATCGTGCACTCGACCGGCGGGACGACGCGACTCATCGACCGTCTTGAGGACGCGGGTTTCGTCGAACGGATTCTGTGCCCGTCGGACCGCCGTGCAATCTACGTCGGTATCACCGCGCGGGGCAACGTCAAACTCGACGAGGCGCTGCAGGTGCACATGTGTTACCTCGACGAACACCTGTCGAGTCGCTTGAGCTGCGACGAACGCACCGCCTTGACGACGTTGTTGACCAAACTCAACGAATCGCGCTGAAGCCACCTCGAATCCCGACGAGGGACTACGACGATTTCTCGATCCACGCCAACGCGAGTCGGCCGTCGTCGAGTTCCAGGACCGTACCAGTGCCCGGACCGGGTCCCGCCACGACCTGAGTGGCCAGGACTTCACTAGCGAGCGTGTCGAAACCGTCTGCCAGATCGTCCAGACCCGTCACCCACAAGTCGATACGGTCCGCCACGTCCAGACCAGAATTCTTTCTAAGGTCTTGCACTTGGCGCACGACGTCGCGCAAGTAACCGCGCCGGCGCAGGTCGTCGGTGAGCGTCAAGTCGAGCGCGATCACTTCGCCACCCTCGCGCGACACCGCGAAGCCGTCCTGACTCTTGACGCGCAGCTCCACGTCGTCGCCACTGAGCTCGAACACCCCCGTGGACAACGTCACCGCAATGGTGCCGCCCGCCTCCAGCGTGGCGGCGGCGCGTACCGAGTCGAGGGCGGCGAGGGCGGGTTTGAGTTCCTTCACGGCCTCTCCCAGGCGCGGACCGACGGCGCGAAAGTTCGGGACGAGTTCGAAACTCAGCACTTCGGCGAGTTCGGACCCGAATTCAATCAGGTCGACGTTCAGTTCGTCCTCAACAATGCCCGCCGGCGGCGACGCCATACCCGGCGGCAAGAAGACGAGGGCTCGCGACAGTGGTTGGCGCACTTTGATGCCGGCGTCGGCGCGCGCCGCGCGTCCGAGCGACGTCAAGCTTCGCGCCACGTCCATGGCGGCTTCGAGCGGCTCGTCGCGACGCCCGGTGACGACCAAGGGCCAATCTGCCAAGTGGACCGAATCGTCGTCGCTAGCGCCAAAGAGTTCACGGTGGAGCTGTTCGGCGACGAAGGGGCAAAAGGGAGCCAGCAGCAGTGTCACGCGTTGGAGCACTTCCAACAACGTCGCTTGGGCCGCCAGGGAATCCGTGCGTGGCGTCGACGGATCGGTTCGCCAGAAGCGGCGTCGACTCCGACGGACGTACCAGTTGGAGACGTCATCAATGAGGGCCGACAATGCGTCGGTTGCCGCCAGTGGCTCGTAGCCGTCGAGGGCCGCGGTAGTGGCAGCGGTCACGTCTTCAAGGCGCGACAAGATCCAGCGGTCGATCGCGGGGCGACTCTCGACGGTGGGTATTTCCTGATCAAGATCATCGAATCCGTTGAGGGAGGCGTAGATCGTGAAGAAATAGACCGTATTCCACAGTGTCGCGAGCGTGTCACGCAGCGAGGCGTCGATGGCCCCCAGGCTCGCGCGCGTCGACGTCCAGGGTGAACCCTGGGAGAACATCCACCAGCGCAGAGGGTCCGCGCCGCGGGTGTCGAGTACTTCCCACGGGTCGATGACGTTGCCCTGGGACTTACTCATCTTCTTACCGTTCTCGTCGACGATGTGACCAAGGCACAGCACGTGCTCGTAGGGCGTCGATCCAAAAACCAGGGTGTTGACCGCGAGCAGCGAATAGAACCACCCCCGCGTCTGATCAATGGCCTCGGCCACGAGTTGTGCCGGGAACTGCATTGCCTGCGCGCTCCCCTCGACGTGGGGGAAACCCACTTGAGCCGCGGGCATCGCGCCCGAGTCGAACCACGCGTCAATCACCGGTTCCACCCGACGGGCTTGTTGCGAGCAGGTGCGACACGGCACCACGACCTCGTCGATTCCAGGTCGGTGCGGATCGAGCGAACTCAAGTCACTGCCCGTCAACTGTGAGAGCTCCGCGAGCGAACCCACGCAGGTCAGGTGGTTGCTCTCACAGCGCCAAATGGGTAGGGGCGTTCCCCAGTACCGGTCGCGCGACAGGGCCCAGTCCACGTTGTTGGCCAGCCACTCACCCATTCGCCCGTCGCGGATGTGACTCGGGTGCCAATCGATGCCGGCGTTTTCGGCGAGCATCTGCTCCTTGAACTGGCTGGTGGCGATGTACCAACTGGGCTTTCCCCAGTAGATGAGCGTCGTGCCACAGCGCCAACAGTGCGGCAGCGAGTGCGTGTAGTCCATGCGACGCATCAAGAATCCGCGTTCCTCGAGCACGTCGTTGATGTCGTGATTGGCGTCGCGCACTTTTCGCCCCTCGAGCCACGCGACGTCCCTGGTGAAGGCACCGTCGGGACCGACCGGATTGAGGGTCGGCAAAGAATTGGCGCGCGCGACCTGGCGGTCGACCTCACCAAAGGCCGGCGATTGGTGCACGAGTCCCGTTCCGTCTTCGGTCGTCACGTACTCGGCAGCCACGACGTAACACGCGTCGACGCCGTCGGCGAAGGCAACGTCGTCAAAGGGACGAAGGTAGTGCACGCCGACGAGCTCTCGTCCCAGCAGGGTGCCCGAGACGACGGCTCCTTCGCCGAACACCGACTCCACGAGAGTCTCAGCCACGACCGTTCCGTCCACGACGGCGTAGGTGATGTCGGGATTGACGGCCACCGCGACGTTGGACAACAGCGTCCACGGCGTCGTCGTCCACACGGCCAGGTGTGTGGCACCTCCCAATTGCGGGTGTTCGTCGCCATCGGTGATCGCCAGGCGCACGAAGGCACTCTCGTCGACCTCGTCGGTGTAGACACCGGGTTGGCCGAGCTCGTGGCTCGACAATGCCGTCTCACAGCGCGGGCAGTAGGGCACGACCTTCAGGTCCTCGTAGAGAAGTCCCCGATCAAAGAGTTGTTGGAGTTGCCACCAAACCGACTCGATGTAGGACGGGTGGAACGTGTAATAGGCGTGCTCCATGTCGGTCCAGTAGCCGATTCGCTCGGTCAGTCGTTCGAATTCACCCACGTAGGTGAGGACCGATTCACGACACAGCCGGGTGAACTCGGCCACGCCAATCTCTTCTTCGATCGCCTTTTTTCCCGAGATGCCCAGTTGCTTCTCGACCTGGACTTCCACGGGGAGCCCGTGCGTGTCCCACCCAGCGCGCCGGGCCACGTAGCGACCCTGCATGGTCTGGTACCGACAAAAGAGGTCCTTGTAGACGCGCGCCCACACGTGGTGAAGGCCCGGCATCCCGTTGGCCGTCGGCGGACCCTCGTAAAATACCCAGGGTTCGGCGCCGTCACGCTGGGCCAGGGTGCGGGCAAAGATATTGTGCTCTCGCCAACGGACCAGTTCGGCCTCTTCAATGGCTACAAAATCAAGTTCGGCGCTGACCGGGCGAAACACGGGTCTCCTTCAGTGAGTCCGTCCATCGTACCTACGGGTGCGCCACGACTCGTCGCTTACTAAGAATGAGCGGGCGCGAAGTGGCGATTGAGCCACCCCTCGTCGAGGTCCTCGAGCGAGTCCAGCACTAGATCGGCAATCACGAAATCCGCCCTTGGGCGGTCCGAGGGCGTGGGCACCGCCACGACCGTCATACGCGCCGCTTTCGCCGCCAGGACGCCAGCGGCCGAGTCCTCAAGGACGAGGCAGCGATCAGGGGCGACACCCAGTGAAGCCGCGGCGCTCAAGAAGACGCCCGGGTGCGGCTTGCCGAAGGGCTCGAACTCGGCCGAGTGCAGCGAGGCGAATCGGTCGCGCAGGCCAAAGTGCTCCAGGCATCGTTCGATCAGCGCGAGGGGGGTGGAACTGGCCAGGGCGATCGGACCACGCCGCGACGTCAGATCGATGGCGCGCACCGCGCCGGGTAACAAACGGCCCTTGGAAGTAACGAGATCGCCGACGCGCGCGAGAAGGAGATCGACGACGACGGCCTTGGACGGGGTCGCCCACGGGTAGCGACCGTACCAGTACTCGACGACTTCGGCCACGAAGAGACCCTTGGTACTGCGATCGGTCGCCTCGCCAACGTCGACGCCGAGTCCTCCGAAAATCTCTATCTCGGCCTCGTGCCACAGGATCTCGGAATCGATGAGGAGTCCGTCCATGTCGAACAATGTGGCGCTAAGTGTCATAGCGATACTTTGACACAGCCACTACCGTGGGGATCGTGAGTCCCGTCCGTCGCGGAGTCCCCAGTGACGCGTCGGCGATTGGCCAACGCGTCGGCGACCAACTCCTTCACGACTCCCAGATCGAGCCGTTGATCTCGAGCACCTTCTCGCGAGCGGAGTTCGAACGGACGCTCACGACCACCACGAGTCCACTGTGGGTGGACGACGCGAACGGGAGTATCCGCGGGCATCTCTACGGCGCAACCTTCGACGATCCGCTCTACGGACGTCAGACGTGGAGTGGGCCCGACGGATACTCCTACGACGTCGACGACGTGCTCGACCGACTCTGCGACGAGGCGTATCGCGAGTGGCGTCGAGACGGATCAACCGCCCACGTGGTGTGGGCCCTCTTCGATCACGGTACCCAGGACTGGACCCAGCGCGGTTACGACGTCATCAGCGTGCGCGGGGCGCTCGCTCTCACCGGGCCCTTCGACGTCAGGTGGCCGGCCAACTTCTCGCTGCGGCGCGCGAGGGACTCGGACCTCGAGGCGGCGTTGTTCTTTGACGCCATGATTGACGTCGCCCAGGGTGTGCAGCTCGACGCCCGCACGGACGAACAACGCGCCGCGAGTCACGCCGACGTGATCGAACTCCTCGAGGATCCCGAGTGCCACTACTACCTGGTTGACATGAATGGTCAAACGGCGGCCCAGTGCGTGACCTTTCGTCTCCCCGAGATGCGCGGCAATTTCGCCAACACCCTGTACTTGGGGTCAGTGGCCGTCAGTCCACCGTTTCGCCGACGCGGTATCGCCACGACGTTGCTGCACGTGGTACTGAACGAGGCTATCGACGATGGGTTCGGCCACGTCGAGGCTCGTTGGCACGCCGACAATCGCGAGGCGACGTCCCTGTGGTCGTCGGCGGGGTTTCGACCGACTTACGTCCAGTTACGTCGCTCCCTGACTACTTAGTTCAGGGTGGACTCGATCGCGGCGACCAGCGTCGGATCCTCGGGCGTCACCTGGGGAGCGAATCGTTGCACAGAACCGTCGGGGCCAACCAAGAATTTTTCGAAGTTCCACCGGACGTCGCCGCTATAGCCCTCGGCGTCGGCCACGGGTGTGAGTTGCGCATAGATCGGGTGCTGGTCGGCGCCATTCACGTCGATCTTCTCGAAGAGCGGAAACGTCACTCCGTAGGTCGTCGAGCAGAAGGTCTGGATCTCTTCGGCCGTGCCGGGCTCTTGGCCCATGAACTGGTTGCACGGGAAACCCACAACCTCAAAATCGCGACCGGCGTACGTCTCTTCGAGTTTCTCGAGCCCCTCGTACTGCGGCGTGAGACCGCACTTGGAGGCGACGTTGACGATGAGAACTGTTTTGCCCCTGTAGGGGGCGAGGGAACTGGGCTCGCCACTCAAGGTGTGCACGGAAATGTCGTAGAGGGTCATGCTCCTCAAACTACCGGTCGCACTCGACTTTCGTGCCTCTAATGTCGGGTGGATGCAGGCGGTGGTGATTGATCAAGGTTCGCTTCGACTCGAGGAGCGTGCGACTCCCGTTCCCGCGAGTCGCGAGGTGCTGGTCGCCACAGATTTTGCGGGCATTAACGCCGCCGACCTCCTACAACGCCGCGGCGCCTACCCGGCCCCACCGGGCTGGCCGGTCGACGTCCCAGGCATGGAATTTTCGGGTCGCGTCGTGGCGTTAGGCGGCGACGTCGACGCGTCGTTGCTCGGGCGCCGAGTGTGCGCGATCGTGGGGGGCGGTGCCCAGGCCACACATTGTTTGGTACCGGCGGCCCACCTCATCGACGTCCCCGACATCGTGGCGATGGACCAAGCCGGTGGTTTCGCTGAAGCGTTCATCACGGCCTTTGACTCACTGGTTCTCCAGGGCCGGCTACGCGAAGGTGACCGACTGTTGATTTCGGGCGCGAGCGGCGGCGTGGGCTGCGCCGCCATACAAATCGGTCGTCTGGTCGGTGCGCACATCACGGCCGTGGCGCGCTCGCGCGAGCACGATCAGGCACTGCGCGACCTCGGAGCCGACGAGGTGATCCCCCTCGAGGAGGTGACCAACGTCGCGCCGGTCAACGTCGTCTTGGAATTGGTGGGCGCCGCGCACCTGTCGCTGGTGCAGAGTCGACTCGCGTCCTTCGCGCGTATCGTCGTGATCGGCGTCGCGGGAGGCGGCTCGAAAACCGAGATCAACTTGCTCAACTTCATGAGCACGCGATCGACGTTGACCGGTTCGACGCTGCGCTCGCGCACCAGCGAAGAAAAGGCCGACGTGATTCATCGAGTCGGTCTATCGCTCACCGGACCCTGGAGTCGCGGCACGTTGCGGGTGCCCATCGCCGCGACGTTCCCGCTGGCCGAGGTGGACGAGGCGTACGAATTTTTCGCCCGGCCTGGTAAGTTCGGCAAGGTCCTCTTGGCGATGCCCCTCAGCGCGTGAGTGATCCGCCACTCCCGGATCCGTCGCGCCTCGATCGGTCGCGACCCGACTTCGACCTCATCATCGCCGCGCACGCCGCGGCCATCGTGGCGCGAGAACGCACCTACCTCGACCCGTCCACCGGGCTCACCGTACAGACCCGCGACGCCCACCTCGAACGTGGCTCGTGCTGTGAGAATGGGTGTCGCCACTGTCCGTGGGTGGGGACTCTCTAAAGCAGCGAGCGCAACGCAACGAAATCCAGCCCGAGCGCCTCGGTCACCGGGCCATAGGTGACGGCTCCGTTGACGACATTCACTCCTTCGGCCAAAGCGTCGTCGGCGACGACGGCGTCGCGCCAGCCGTGACGCGCGAGCTCGAGGGCGTAGGGCAGCGTCGCGTTCGCCAACGCGTGCGTCGACGTCGTGGGCACCGCGCCAGGCATGTTGGCCACGCAGTAGAACACGCAGCCGTTCACTACGAAGGTCGGATTCGAGTGCGTGGTGGGTCGGGTCGCTTCAAAGCAACCTCCCTGGTCAACTGATATATCCACCAAAACCGACCCCGGCTTCATTCGCGCGACGAGCTCGTTGGAGACCAATTTCGGAGCCTTGGCGCCCACGACCAATACCGCACCGATCACGATGTCCGCGTCGAGGCAGGCCTCTTCGAGTGACAGCGTGGTCGAGGCGACCGTCTGGACGCGACCGTCGAAGTGGATGTCGACTTGGCGGAGCCGGTCGAGATTGCGGTCGAGAATCTTCACGTTGGCGTGCAGTCCCACCGCCACGGTGGCGGCCGCCAGTCCGGCGACGCCAGCGCCGATGACGACCACGGTCGCCGGCGGCACCCCGGGCACCCCGCCAATCAACGTGCCGTGTCCCCCACCGGGACGCATCAGGTGATGGGCTCCCAACATCGGGGCCATCCGACCGGCCACCTCACTCATGGGGGTGAGCAGGGGGAGCGAATTGTCGCGCAGACGAACGGTCTCGTAGGCGATCGCCACGTTGTTCGAGGCCAATAACGCCTCGGTGCATTCGCGCGACGCCGCTAAGTGCAGGTACGTGAAGAGCACTTGGTTCGTGCGCGCCGAGAGTCGGTGGTACTCCTCGCCAATGGGCTCCTTGACCTTTAGGACCAGTTCCGCGTGCGCCCAGACGTCGTCGGCGCCCGCCACCATCGTGGCGCCGTTGGCGACGAAGGCGTCGTCACTGATCGACGACCCCACGCCGGCGCCCGCTTCAATGAGAACTTTGTGCCCCCCCGAAGTGAACTCACGCACGCCGGCCGGCGTGAGTGCCACCCGGTTCTCATCCGTCTTGATTTCCTTGGGCACTCCGATGATCATCGTTGATCACTCATCCTTTGTTGGCGATGCCAACTTCCCCAATTGCCACGACAACTCCCCTCTCACGGAACGCGGTCCCCTTATCGATCGCAACTTCCTTACACCTCGATGTTGTGCATCACGTGCTTGACGCGCGTGTAATCCTCGAAACCGTACACCGAGAGGTCCTTACCGTACCCGGATCGCTTAAATCCTCCGTGGGGCATTTCGGCGACGATGGGAATGTGGGTGTTGATCCATACGCACCCGAAGTCCAGATCACGACTAAAGCGCATCGCGCGTCCGTGGTCGCTCGTCCACACCGACGAGGCGAGTCCGTACTGCACACCGTTCGCCCACTCGAGGGCCTCGGCGTCGTCGCTGAATTTCTGCACCGTGATAACGGGCCCGAAGATCTCGTTTTGTATCATTTCGTCGTCCTGGTGCAGATCCGCCACGACCGTCGGGGCGATGAAGTAACCCGCGTCGCCCACGCGTTGGCCACCGGCGGCGAAGGACGCGTGACCGGGCTTCCGATCGAGCATGCCGGTCACTCGCTCGAGTTGATTGACGTTATTGACGGGTCCAAAGAGTGCGTCTTCGTTGTCGCGTTGGCCAATGATGGTGTTGCGCGCCTCTTCGGCGATGGCGTCGACGAAGTCGCCGTAGGCCTTGGGACCCACCAGTACGCGCGTGGCCGCCGTGCAGTCCTGTCCGGCGTTGAAGAAACCACCGATGGCGATCCCCTCGGCGGCCGCGGCGATGTCCACGTCATCAAACACAACCACCGGTGCCTTGCCACCGAGTTCCAGGTGCACGCGTTTTAAGGTCGACGATGCGGACGACGCGACTTCCATACCAGCGCGCACCGAGCCGGTGACCGAAATCATGGCCGGCGTCGAGTGCTCGACGAGCGCACGACCGGTATCACGGTCGCCGCAGACGACATTGAACACTCCCGCGGGCAGGACTTCGGCCATGAGCTCGGCCATGAGCAGCGTGGACGCCGGCGTCGTATCGCTGGGCTTGAGCACCATCGTGTTGCCGGCCGCTAGGGCCGGCGCCCACTTCCACACCGCCATGAGGAGGGGATAATTCCACGGCGTCACCGCGGCGCATACGCCGATGGGCTCGCGACGAACGTAGCTCGTCATCCCTTCCATGTACTCCGCCGCGCCACGACCCTCTAGGAGTCGCGCCGCGCCGGCGAAGAAACGAATCTGATCGATCATGGGTGGGATTTCTTCCACCGTGGTCACCGAGATGATTTTGCCGCAATTCTCCGTCTCGACGTCGACGAGACCCTCCGCGTTGGCTTCGAGGATGTCGGCGATCTTGAGCAACGCCAGACTGCGCTGCGAGGGAGTCGTGCGCTTCCACGACGTGAAGGCGACGGCGGCCGACGTCACGGCCGCGTCCACGTCGGACGTGTCGGAGACGGGCGTTTCGGCGAACGGCTGACCGGTGCCCGGATTGAGAAGTTCTACGTACTTCCCACTGTGCGGGGCCATCATCTCGCCCCCAATAAAGTTCGACAATCGGCGCATAG
Organism: Acidimicrobiales bacterium; assembly: GCA_036509795.1. Lineage (GTDB taxonomy): Bacteria > Actinomycetota > Acidimicrobiia > Acidimicrobiales > RAAP-2 > RAAP-2. Next base: position 127,509 of record DATCEX010000003.1, on the reverse strand, counting down.
AACCCCCACTTTCTGGCCGCGATCACACCGCCGCGTCGCCAGTCACTCTGCCAGAGTTTCCAAGGCTGGGCAACTGGTCACAAAGGTTATTAACACAGAATTGACAATTCAGCACTCAAATCGGCGTCAAATCCCGCTATGGTTACTCTATCCGCAGCCAGAAGTCCGTGACTACTGAGCGGGAGAAACCAATGCCAGCAGCCAAACCACAGAAGTCCAGTGCCAAAAGCAGCGAACGTTCCCCCGCGGAACTCGTCGCCGTGCCGGGCGCGCTGGACACAATTGATCGCCAGATCATCGGGCTCTTGCAGCGCGACGGTCGACGACCCTACGGGGCGATTGCTGACGAGGTCGGTCTTTCAGAAGCGGGCGTGCGTCGGCGCGTCCAGCGATTGAAGGACGCGGGCGTCATGCAGATCGTCGCGATTACCGATCCCCTGCAACTTGGCTACGGCCGAGAGGCGTTGATCGGTATTCGGGTCCATGGTGACGTCCGACTGGTCGCGGACCAGATTGCGGCCATTGAGGAAGCGAACTACGTGGTCATGACCGCGGGGAGCTTCGACATCATCGCCGAGGTCATCGCCCTCGACGACAACGCATTGGTGCACCTCTTGAATGACTCCATCCGGAGTATTCCCGGGGTGACCGAAGTTGAAACCTTTCTGTATTTGAAACTTTCAAAGCAGACCTACGCTTGGGGAACCAAATGAGTATCAATGAAATCTTCACTGACGGCGTCGCCGTTAGTGGTAAACACCAACAAAGCCATAGTTATTCGGAACGGGCTCGGCGCAACCTCTGGCTCCAGATGTCGCGCATGGGGGCCTACTCCGAAAACAACGAGATTCCGATCATCGTGCGCGGAGAGGGAACTCACGTCTACGACGTGAACGGCAAGAAGTACTTCGACGGAATCTCGGGACTCTTCACCAACGCCCTCGGACACGGTCGCCCGGAGTTCGCCGAGGCCGCCGCCGCATCGATGAACAACATGACGTTCTTCCCGATCTGGACGTACGCGCACCCCAAGGCCATTGAACTCGCCGAGAAAGTCGCCAGCCTGGCCCCGGGCGATCTCAACCGTGTCTTCTTCACCACCGGCGGTGCCGAGGCCAACGAGAGCGCGTGGAAGCTCGCTCGCCAGTATCACAAAATGCGCGGCGACAGCGACCGGTACAAGGTCATCAGCCGCGACATCGCGTATCACGGCACGACGCTCGGCGCCTTGACGATCACGTCACTCGACAGCTACCGCGAACCCTTCGAGCCGCTCGTGCCCGGAGCGGTCAAGGTCCCGGCGGTGAATTTCTACCGTGCCGAGACGCACGCCGACGACTTCGAGGCCTACGGCATGTGGTCGGCCCAGCAGATTGAAGAAGCGTTGTTACGTGAGGGTCCCGAGACCGTCGCCGCAGTCTTCCTCGAGCCCGTGCAGAACGCGGGCGGTTGCTTCACGCCACCGCCGGGATACTGGCAACAAGTGCGTGCGATCTGTGACCGTTACGGCGTGATCCTCGTGTCCGACGAGGTCATCTGCGCCTTCGGACGCCTGGGTACCTGGTTCGGTGGTCAGAAGTACGACTTCGTTCCCGACATCATTACCTGTGCCAAGGGCATCACCGCCGGCTACTCGCCCCTGGGCGCGATGATCGTGTCGGACCGCTTGGCCGAACCGTTCCAAGACGGCGACGTCTCGTTCCAGCACGGCTTCACCTGGGCCGGTCACCCGCTCTCGGCGTCGATCGCACTCACGAGCATTGGCATCATCGAGCGCGAAAACGTCCTGGACAACGTGACCGCTAACGAGGAGTACTTTCGTCAGAGTCTCAACGACCTCAAGGACCTGCCCATCGTCGGTGACGTTCGCGGAACGGGCTACTTCTGGGGCGTCGAATTGGTGAAGAGCCAAGAGACCAAGGAGACGTGGGAGGGCGACGACGCCGAGCGACTCCTGCGCGGTTTCGTCTCGCCCGAGATGTTCCGCCGCGGCCTCATCTGTCGTTCGGACGATCGTGGCGACCCCGTCGTGCAGTTGGCGCCGCCGCTCATCTCGACTCGCGAGGACATCGACTTCATGGTCGGTACATTGCGCGACGTCTTCACGGAAGCCTCAAAGCGCTACCTGTAATGCACCCACCACCCTCGTTATGGTGGTCCCAGATTGACGCGACCTCACCACGGCCTGCGCTGCACGGTGACCTCGACGTCGACGTCGCCATTGTCGGTGGGGGCTACACCGGACTGTGGACGGCGCGAGAATTACTTCGTCGTGACCCCCACCTACGCGTCGCAGTCTTCGAGGCCCAGGTGTGTGGTTTTGGGGCGTCCGGTCGCAACGGCGGCTGGGTGTCGGCGCTCTTTCCCGTGTCGGCCGAGACGGTGATCCGCGACTACGGAGACGACGCGTACACCCAACTACGGATCCTCCTCCAGGACTCCGTGAGTTCCCTGGGCCGAGCGGTGCGCGACGACGGGATTGACTGCGACTACGCGCGCGGTGGCACCCTCGCCTTCGCTCGATCCGAACTGCAAGAGAGGCGCGGGCGACACTACGTCGCGACCGCAGCCGCGCACGGCGTCGGTCGTGAGGACCTTCGGTGGCTCGAGGCGTCGCAAGTGCGCGAACACGGTTGGGTCGAGACCGCTCGCGGAGCAGCCTTCTCACCGCACTGCGCTCGGATTCACCCCGCGCGCCTGGTGCGAGGTCTGGCCGACGCGGCCGAAGACCACGGGGCGAGCATTTTCGAACACACCACCGTCACTCGTATTCTCGCTGGTGGCCCCTCGCGACGTCCCCAAGTGCTCACCACGCACGGCACGGTGCGCGCCGACGTGGTGGTGCGCGCCACGGAGGGTTTCACGCCCACTCTCGCGCACCAGCGACGCCGCGTCGTTCCGTTGTATTCGCTCATGATCGCCACCGAACCGCTCTCGCTGAACTGGTGGCGCGACTACGGATTCGCCGACTACGCGACCTTCAACGATGAGCGCCATCTCCTTATTTACGGCCAACGCACCGCGGATGATCGCTTGGCCTTCGGCGGACGAGGATCGCCGTATCATTTCGGCTCGACCGTCGAGCCGCGTTACGATAGCAACGAGACGGTGTTTTCTCACTTGACCCACTCGCTGCGCGAACTCTTCCCCACCCTGGACGCCGCCGTCTCGCACCGCTGGGGAGGACCACTGGCCATGGCACGCAACAAATACCCGTCGGTGACCGTTGATCACCCGAGCGGACTCGCGTTCGCCGGTGGTTACACCGGCGACGGCGTCACCTTGAGCTACGTATGCGCCAACGCCCTCGCCGATCTCATCGTCGCGCCCGACGCCGCGACACCCTTCACTGACCTGCCCTTCGTGCAAGTCCCGGCGCGCCGCTGGGAAGTGGAACCGCTGCGCTGGCTCGGAATTAACGCTGGCATCGCGCTGGCGACCTACGCGGATCACCGTGAACGCACTGGCCATCGCGACAGCCGCGCGTCCACCCTCTTGGCTCGTCTCCTTGGACAGTGACGACCGTCACTTCAAAATGTTGACGGCCCGCGCCGCGACCACGGCGATGGTGACGAAGGACACGACGGATTCACTGAGGAACAAGATCTTCATACGCCGCGACAAGGGCATGGCGTCGGCCGGCGCGAAGCTCGTCCCGTTAGCGAACGACGTGTAGAGATAGTCGGTGAATTGGGGGTCCCAATTCTTGGGCGCCAGGTGCGGGTTCTCCAACTGGGGGAACTGCAGGTCGATCACTTCGGTATCGTCCACCGAACGTCGCGCCGGACCACCCCGGTCGATCTCCCAGAACCATATACCAAAGATGATGACGTTGGTGAGCCACACCGCAACCGCCGCGTAAATGAGCGCACGGCCCTGGGAGACCGAGGTGTCCAGGAGTCGACGTACCAACAGCACCATCGACGTGACGTTGGCGAGGGTCACCACCGTGATCAACGTCAGCGTGAGGCGACGCACCACCGGAGCATCGTCGGGGTGGCGATGACGGCGCGCGGACAAAGGAATCAGGGCCAAAAAAATTAGCGCCGGGATCAGCCATTGGGGGCCGATGACCAATCGGTTCGGCAAAACGACGTAGAGCGCTTCGCAAGTGAGCAACGCCAGGGACGCCGGCCAACGTGGTTCAGCGTGGATGCTCACCCCTTCACGATACTTTGGCGGCTCAGCGCGGAAAGTATCTGCGACGGCAGCACGATCGAGCCCAGGGCGCCACTGCCGAGAAGTTCTCGCAGTAGGGGCGCGGCGGACGTGGTGGCGCGTGAGGCGGCCGGTGCCACGATCGTCACTGCGTGGTTATACGACAAGACCCGTAAGTCGACGGTGGTGGCGGCCGACGTGGTGGCAAACGATAACCACAGCGCCGTGAATTCACCTTGGCGTCCCGTGGTCAGTCGTGCATTCAGCGTACCCGTTTTCGCCGTGGTACTCGACGACTTTTTGACGCCGAAGGTCCCCAGGGCGACGTTCGTCCGATGAAACTCGTACGTAGTGGCGTACCCGTTGTGAATCACGCGGGCGTTGGCGAGCAACGTCAAGAGAGCGGCGTTGGATTTCACTAAATAGCGCGACAGTCCCACAATGGGTGACCACTTGACCTTCTCGACGTACCAGACGAGCCCCGAGGCGTTCGCCAGATTCGGCGACGTGAGGTACAGGCGGTCCTTGATCGCGCGTACGTCAATCGTCGTCGCGGCGGTCACGACGGGAACTTGCAACTGCGCACTGAGGGCGTTATTCGTCGCGTCCAAGGTGATCGTGCCCGAGACCTGCAGCGATCCGCCCGTCGTCAACGTCATCGCCAAGGTGACCGAATGCGGCGCGCGTCCGTACAATTCGAGCGGATCCACGGTGTTCACGCGCGAGGGCCGGGTGACGGCGACGACGGCGACACCCACCGCCGCGATGATGACGACCAGGACGCTCGCAATCACCTGGCGTCGACGAGTTGCGCTCACGGCGTCACCCTAACGGCGCAGATGAGCGAGCCCTAGTCCAGGGGTTCGCCCAAGAGCTCCACCAAGAGTTCGTGCGAAATATTGCGACCGCTGGCGATGAATCCGATACGCGAGTCCTCGTCGCCCACCAGACCTCGCACGATCGCCGCATAGGGAGTAGCCGCCGACCCCTCGAGAACCACGCCATTGGACTCCGCGGCCTCACGAACCCCTTGACGGATCATGTGCTCGTCCACCAAGACGAGCGGAACCTCGTGGGTCGCGATCAAGCCGTTGGTCACCGCCCCGGCGTCGCCGCCGCCGGCTAAACCATCGGCGATGGTGGGACGATGACGAACGTCGTCCATCGCGGTGCCGCGTAAGACGTGGTACATCGCGGCGCTGGCCTCGGGTTGCACGCCGGTCACGCGAACGTCCAGTCGCGCGTGCGCGGCGCGCGCGAGCAGCACCCCCGAGACGAGTCCGCCGCCACCGACGGGAACGACCACGTGTTCAATCTCGGGCGCCTGGGTCAACATCTCGTGAAACACCGTGACTTGACCCGCAATGACGTTGGTGTCGTTAAAGGGCGAGATGTAGCGAATTGATCGGGCGTCGGCGAGTTCCAAGGCGTGCGCCTGGGCCTCATCGTAGGACAAGCCGAACTGGATAAGTTCGATGTCGTAATTACGCAACTTCCTCACTTTGGCGGCCGACGCGTTGGCCGGTACGACGACCGTCGCCGGGACGTGCAAGATGCTGGCGGCGTGCGCAATACCCAAGCCGTGATTGCCGGCCGAGGACGTGATGACGGCTCCGTGGGGGTCGTCACGGTGAGCGGCGTCAATCGCGGCCAACGCGCCGCGAATCTTGAACGAACCGGTGATCTGCAGGCACTCGAGTTTGGCGAGTACCGGTCGACCCCGAAGTCGCAGCGTGACGGTCGGTGTCGCCACCAAGTGGTCGGCGATGACGCGCGTGGCGGCCTCGAGTTGCTCGGTGGAGGGCGCTTCGACGTGACGCATCATTGTGTCAACACTACCTGTGACGCCCCGCTCGCTCCTCGCACCGGGCGCTAGCGTCGGCACCGTGCACTCCCTCGTCGCGCTGGTCCTGCTCGGATCCTTCGCCTACGTCGGGACCATGATCGACAACTTCTTCGCCTTCGCGGCGCAGCTCACCCTCACGGCGCGTGAACAGTTCCGCACGATCACCTCGGCCCAGACTCTCGGAGTCGTCGTCCTCGTGGGGCTGGCGGTCGCCGTCGGCTCGTCGCTGGACGTCGTACCAATTCGCGTCGTCGGTGTGCTGGCCATTGCGCCTTGGGCACTGGCGTGGCGACACTGGCACCACCGCCGCGACGCCGTTACGCAGGCGCCTCGTCGCGGCGTGACCACCACGTTCGTCGTAACCCTCGGCCTCGGGGGCGACAACCTGGCGGTGTGGATTCCCCTACTGCGGGCCAACGGCGTGGTGCACGCCATCGCGTTGTGCGTCATCTTCGCCTGCTGCCAAGTCCTCTTCATCGCACTGTCCTGGGTTCTGGCCACTCACCCGCGAGTGGTGTCGTGGGGTCGGCGCAGTGGACCGTACTTCGTACCGTGGCTGTACGTGATTCTTGGTTTCGTGATCCTCGCAGAATGCCACGTGTTCGCGTTCTCGTAGGAGGTCGGTCGCGCAACTAGCGTGGCGAGGTGCCGGCCTCAACGCCCCAACAGACGCTCAATCGACTGACGATCATCGTCCTCATCCAGTGGATGGGGGCGACATTGGGTTTACCACTCCTGCCATTGTTCTTAGAGCATCGCGGTGGATCGCCCCACGTCATTGGACTGATTGTCGCATCCTTCTTCATCGCGGGCGTCGTGACGCAATACTTTCTTGGTCGCCTGGCCGACAAGTTCGGACGTCGTCCCATTTTGGTGGCGAGCCTGATCGCCTACGGCCTCGCGTCCATGACCTACGCACTTCCCCTCAGCGCAGCGTGGTTCACCCTGACGCGCGTCGTCCAGGGTGCGTCGGCGGGAGCACTCGAAGTGGCGTCAATGTCGGCCGTGGCCGCACTCTTCGCCGAGCACGAACGAGGGCGAGCGGTTTCGCGCATTTTGGCGGCGCAACTCATGGGCGCCGCGATTGGCCCGGCGGCCGGGGTCGTCTCGTCGGTGAACGACCTGGGTTGGGTGTTTTTTGTTACCGGCGTCGTCAGCCTCGTCGCCGCATTGGTGGCGTTTCACACGAACGTGGGAGACGTGGCGTACGACCCCACGCCGCTTCCGCCCATGAAGTGGAATCGTCCCTTCACCGGCGCCCTCGTGGCCGCCGCGGCCACGGGACTGGCCGTCGGGGTGTACGAAACCTGCTGGAGTCTGCTCATGCACGCGCACCACGCCAGCACCCTGCAGATCCGTCTGAGTTGGACCATGTTCTGCCTGCCATGGGTGGTCCTCAGTCGAACGGGTGGCTGGTTCGCCGACCACCTCAATCGCCGGATCACCGCCCTCTTTGGACTGCTCAACGGGGCGGCGTTCCTCGCCACCTATCCGCACATCCACAACAACACGGCGATGCTGTTCCTGGGTTCGGCGGAGTCACTGGGTGCCGCGCTCTCGTCGCCCTCCATTGCGTCGATGTTGAGTCAAGGCGCGTCGTCACGAGAACTCAGTCGACGCCAGGGCCTCTACGCGACCTCCACCACCGCGTCGCTCGCCGCGGCGGCGATGGTGTCGGGCTTCCTCTTCACCGTCAACACCGCTCTGCCCTTCACTCTGGTCGCGGTCGTGTCAGCACTGTTGGCGCTCTCGACGACGTACTTCTGGCGAGGTGTGAACGGCCGTATCCGCGCGAACTCGACGCCACCGTCAACGACCTAGGCGTCAGCGCGATCGTCAAGCGCCAACGGTGAGCGCTACTCATCGACGTTCGCCCCCTCACGAATCGCACCCACGAGGTGATACTTCGCGCTGGAAGTGGTGGCACTCGAGGTCGACGCGGGAGCGTCCTTCTGGGTGGTTGAACGCGACGCCGAGTTCGTGGTACCGCCTTGGCTAAAGACGGTGGCGGCAAATCCCGCCCCAGCGAGCACGGCGACGACCGAGGCGACACTCACGCGGCGAATCATTTTCTTCTTCGTTGGTCGGTACACGAGAACCTCCTTGTCGATATTTAGACACCTTTAGTGTGCCGGGGCCATATGAGGCCCCGCCAAGGAGGCGCTAAAGGGCGGTTAATAAAAAATTCGAGATTTAATTCTCTTCGGCTGCACCTTCCTAAATTTTCGGTAATACTGTGCCGGTACGACGAGCCCCTCACGGCGTCGCATCAGATGAAACACGTCTATTAGGGAGGACCACTCAGTGGCGACCACAGATATTCACGATGGATCCATCGGTGACGAAGCGTTCAAAGTAGAGGCGCGCGGGATCGATTACGTGCCCGAAACCGAGCGCTGGGCCACCCCACGCAATATCGGCGCGATGTGGGCAGGTTCGGCGATCAACATCGAATACTTCGTCTACGGCGCCCTCCTCATGGGTTTCGGCTTTAGCTTTTGGACCGCGGTCAGCATCATCGTCATCGGCAACTTGTCGTTCGTGTTGCTCGGTGTCGCGTCGCTGCAGGGTCAAGAGACGGGTACGACTGCCTTCACCGTGTCGCGCGCCGCCTTCGGTACGCGGGGCTCGCGCGTGGTGTCGTTCTTCAATTGGCTCACCCAATTGGGCTTCGAGACCGAGGGACTCATCCTCATCGTGGCGGCCGTCATTGTGTTGAGCCAGTACGCGGGCTTTCACCCCAATAGCACGATGAAGATTATCTTCATCGTGGTGGCCACCGCGATCCAAGCGGTGATGCCCTACCTCGGCCACGCGACCATGGTCAAAGTCCTGCGCACACTCATCATTCCTTTCACCGCCATCTTCATCATCTTCGCCATCATCGAGGGGTCGCACGCTCACCCCGGCGGCGTCTCCGTCTTCGCCCACGGTTGGGAGCCCTACACCGCGGGTCTCGCCTTCACCATTGCGCTGTCCGGGTTGGGCTGGACCGAGTGCGGCAACGACTACACGCGGTACCTGCCGCGCGAGGCTAAGAAGAGTTCGGTGGTGGGATGGATATTCCTCGGCACCGCGCTCCCCGAAATCGCGGTAATGATTCTCGGGGCATTGGCCTTTAGCTTCATGTCCACGTCGTCGGTGTGGAACAGCGCGAACCCCTTCCAGGCGCTGTATCATCAAAAGGGCATGCCGTCGTGGTTCGTGGTCGTCTTCTTGATCTTCGCCATTGTCCAGCTCTTCGGTATCAACTCGCTGGACCTCTACTCCTCCGGCGTCTCGGTGCAGGCAATGGGACTACGCCTCAAGCGTTACCAGGCCGTGATTATGGACTCGGTCATTGCGGGTGGCCTGACGATTTGGGCGACGTTCGCGTCGACTTTCTCGATCTACATGAAGGACTTCGTGGGCGTGATCATCGTGTGGATCGCTCCGTGGTTCGGGATCTACATCACCGACTGGCTCTTGCGCAAGTACCGCTACAGCGCCGCCGAGATGCAAAAGGAGACCTCCGACAGCATCTACTGGGCGAGTGGCGGATTCAATTGGAACGCGATGGTGGCGTTCGTGGTCGGTCTCGTGCTGGCCACGACGGCGTACTCCAAGGCCCCGCCGCCCGTGAACTTCCCGCTGCACTGGATGACCCCGTTCTCCAATCACTACGGCGCGTTCTTTTGTAACGGTACCGCCGCGGCTAAGTGCGGCCCCGCGGGCTGGTTCGGCGGCGCCGACCTCTCGGTGTTCTTCGGCATCTTTTCTGCGGCGCTGGTCTACTTCGTTCTAGAAAAGGTCACCGGTACGGTCAAGCGCCAGGTGCAACGTCAAAAGGAACTCGAACCTCACCTGTCCTAAGACGTCGCGCCTACCCGACCCAGTCCTCGACGAAGTCCCCGTGGCCGTCGGGGCGAAACACCGGAATCGAACCCAGGGCGTGCACTCGCTGCGCGTCCTCGCCCAGCGCCGTCTTCCACAGCGACGCCTCGGTCACTAGGGTGCCGATGGCCACGACGTCGGCGCCGACCGAGTGCAACAAACGCAGGGCGGCTCCGGTGGAGGCCCCCGTCGAGATGACGTCGTCGACGATCGCGACGCGCCGACCGGCGACGTCGCGAATGCGTGCGCGATCAAAGAGGAGCCGTTGATCAGCGCCGGTGGTGATGGAGCGCACGGGTTCTGACACCGCGTCCGCTAAGTGGATCTTGGGCGTCTTGTGCAAGATCACGTACTGGTCGAGGCCCAGCGACCGCGTGACTTCAATGGCGACGGGTATGCCCATCGTGGCGACCGTCGCCACGATGTCAACGTCGTAGGGGGCGAGCAACGCCCCCAACTCCTCGCCGGCGCGGCGCATAAATTCAACGCCCATGTCCACCGTGATGAGTAACGCCAGGGCCAGGTCATCCGACAACGACACCACCGGCAACTCCACGTGCTGGCTCCCAATGGAGACCGGATAGGTGGGGCGACTCACGACGTTGGAGCATACTGAATGGATGGCGTCTCGCGGTGCACTCGACTCTCTCCTGGCTCGCACGATGCTCGCGACGGCCCTCGAAGAGGCGCGCACGGGACTCGCCGAGGGCGGCATTCCCATTGGCGCGGCACTCTTTACTCGTGAGGGGACACTGCTCGGCTCGGGTCACAACCGACGGGTGCAGGACGACGACGCGTCGGTGCACGCCGAGACGAACGCCTTTCGCCGAGCCGGACGACGTCGCAACTACGCCGACACCGTCATGGTCACGACGCTGTCGCCGTGTTGGTACTGCTCAGGACTCGCGCGTCAATTCAATATCGGCGCGGTGGTGATCGGCGAAGCCACCAACTTCCACGGCGGTCACGACTGGCTCGAGGAACTGGGGGTCGAAATCATTATTTTGAACGACCGCGAGTGCACCGAACTGCTGGCGACGTTCATCGCAGCACACCCCGAACTCTGGTACGAGGACATCGGCCTGTAGTTAGCGAACCGGCGGTCCAAAGAGTCGGTCGCCGGCGTCGCCCAGGCCCGGAGTGATGTAGCCAATGGACGTCAACTCCGCATCGAGGGCCGCGGCGACGATCTGTACGTCGGGATGCGCTGCACGCACCGCGTCGACCCCTGATTGGGCGGCGATGAGACACAGCGCGGTGATGACCCCCGCGTTGCGCTGGCGCAACATGTCGAGTACCTGATTCAGTGATCCCCCGGTCGCGAGCATTGGATCACACAGCACGACCGGTGCCAACTCGAGGTCCTCGGGGAGCCCGTCGAGGTACACGTCGGCGAGCAACGTCGTCTCGTTGCGACGCAGTCCCACCAGGCACACGCGGTGTCGAGGTAGGACCTCCTGCACGGCGGGCGTCATGCCGAGTCCGGCGCGCAGGATCGGGACGATGACGAATTGCGTGTCCACTCGCACGGCCGGCGCGCCGCGCACCACGGGGGTGTCGACCGTCGTCGGCGTGACGGGGATGTCGCGAAACGCTTCGTAGGCGAGAAAGCGTGAAATCTCACCCGCGAGGCGCAAGAAGTCGGCGTTGGACGTCTCGACGTCGCGCAACTGGCGCACCTTATCCTCGACGATCGGGTGGTGGATAATGAGCGGAGTTGGCACGAGGTCACCTTACGCTGTGCTCGCCTCGCGAGTCGGGCGAGAACGTCCCGGTACGATGTCTCAGTGTCAAATTCTCTTCTCCCCCGCTCTCGAGCGGGCGAAGAGGGAGACGCGAACCCCCTCGGCGGCATCCGCTCGTCGTATCTCGGGCCCCGCGCCCAGATTTCACGCGACGCTCGACTCGCGTGGTGGCGACGGGTTCTGCCCATCATCGCATCGCACCGATTCACGTTCATCTGCTCGATCGTGCTCTCGTTCGCCAGCCTCATCTTTCAAACCTTTATCCCTAACCTGCTCAAGGGAGCGATCAGCAGCGCCCTCGAAAAACACGCTGCCTCCTTGCACCACGCCGTCATCGAGATCATCGTCTTCGGCGTCCTGGCGGGCATCACCGGCATCGTGTCACGCCAGTACCTCTACAAGACTGCCTACGACGTCGAGGCCGACCTCCGGTCACTCATCTACGAGCACCTGACGTGGCTGTCCTTTAGCTTCTACGACCGCGTCCAGTCCGGCCAACTGATTAGTCGCGCCAATTCCGATATTCGCAGTGTGCAGATGTATTCGACGTTCGCGCCACTCATCTTGGTCCAGACTTCGATTGGTGTGCTGGCCTTTGGCTTCATGCTGGCGATCGATCCGCTCCTGGCGTGCATCGCCATGGTGGTCATGCCCATCCTCTACGTCGTGGGCCTCAAAATGCGCCGCGTGCTCTTTCCCATCTCCTGGATCACCCAGTCGCGTCTCGCCGACGTGGCCACCATCGTCGACGAGAACGTCAACGGGGTACGAGTCGTGAAGTCCTTCGCCCAGGAGGAGGCCGAGATCAATCGCTTGTCCGACGCCGCCGAAAGCGTCGCCTGGGCTTACATCAAGGACGCGCAAATTCGCGGTCAGTGGTCCCCCTGGGTGCAGAACTTGCCCCAGCTCGGACTGGCGCTGGTCCTGGGATTCGGTGGCGTCATGGTCCTGAACGGCCACCTCGGCGTCGGGGCGATCCTCGCGTTCAACGCCTATTTGTTGATGCTGCAGGCCCCCTTCATGATGCTGGGCCAACTGGTGATGATGGGTCAACGCGCCAAAGCCAGTGCCGAGCGCATCTTCGAGATCCTGGACGAGAACCCCGAGGTGGTCGAGCGCCCCGGAGCCTACGATCTCCTCGACGTGCGCGGAGCCTTGGACTTCGATCACGTCAGCTTCGGATACGGACCCGACGTACGGATCTTGTCGGATTTCAACTTGCACATTGACGCCGGCGAGACCGTCGCTCTGGTGGGGCGCACCGGGTCGGGCAAGTCGACAGTGGCGCGACTCGTCACGCGTTTTTACGATGCCAGTGACGGCGCCGTTCGCGTCGATGGCCACGACGTCCGTGACGTCACGCTCTCGTCACTGCGCACCAACGTCGGCGTCGTGCTCGACGAGCCGTTTTTGTTCTCGGTGAGCGTGCGAGAAAATATTGCCTACGGCGTGCCGGATGCGTCGAGCGACGACATTGAGGCCGCCGCGCGCGCGGCGGCGGCCCACGACTTCATCATGGACCTGCCCGACGGGTACGACACGGTGATCGGCGAACGCGGTTACACCTTGTCGGGCGGTCAACGTCAGCGCATCGCTATTGCCCGCACGCTTCTGGTGAACCCCCCGATCCTCATCTTGGACGACGCGACGAGCGCCATTGACGTCCACGTCGAATCCACCATCTACGACGCTCTGCGCACGTTGATGTCGACGCGCACCACGGTCGTCATCGCGCACCGGATATCCACCATCGCACTGGCCCGACGGGTCGTCTTGTTAGAAGACGGCCGCGTGGTGGCCGACGGAACCCACGAGCAATTGCTGGCCACGTCCGACCTCTACAGCGAGATCCTGGCCCAGACCATGACCGAGGAGATCTAGTGGCCTGGGGCGGCGGTTGGGGTGGTGGTGGAGGGGGCGGCGGCGCCATGTTCGGTGGTCGCGGGAACCAACCGGGCCTGCCCTTTGGCGGCATCCCGAGTGAACTCGCCGTCGAAGCCGAGAAACTCCTCACGTCCGAACCCGAACACCCGAAGTCGGACATCTCCTTTCATCAACGCCCCACTCACGCCGAGCGCCAGCGTCTGACGCTGCCGCGGATGCTGCGCGCCTACCCGCCCTTAGTCATCTATGGCTCACTCCTAGTGATCGTGACCAGCGTGTTGCTCCAGGCGGGACCGCTGTTGACGGGGTACGCGATCGACAACGGCATGGTGGCGGGTCACCACTCAATGACCGTGATCATCGTGAGTGCCATTCTTTACCTGGTGATCGCGGTAGTCAGCGCCTTCGGCCAGCGCTTACAGGCGACGGTCACCGGCACCTTGGCCGCTCGCGTGATGCACGATCTGCGCATCCGCGTCTTCACGCACTTCCAACGTTTGAGTCTTGACTTCTTCACCGACGAGAAGGCCGGCGTCCTCATGAGTCGCATGACGAGTGACATCGAGAACCTCCAACAGCTCGTCCAGGACGGCATTAGCTCCTTCGCGCTGCAGGGACTCACGATGGTCGTGATCACCGCCCTCTTGTTCAGCCTCAACGTCGTTCTCGCCACGTGGACGGTGATCTTGGTCGTACCGCTGTTGACCGTGTTCTCGTTGTGGTTCCATCGGGCGTCGGAGAAGGGGTACCTGCTGAGTCGCGACCGGATCGCCAACGTTCTGGCCGACTTGTCGGAATCGTTGTACGGCATTCGCGTGGTCACCGCCAACAACCGCCAACGCCGCAATATCCGTAACCACCGCCACGTCGTGGGGGCGTATCGCGACGCCAACTTCTACACCGGGCGCGTCAACGCCGTCTACGGGCCAGCCACCATCATGATCGGCATCCTCGGTCAGGCCTTGTTGCTCGGTATCGGCGGCGACATGGTGCTGCGCCACCAGTTGAGCATCGGCGCACTCGTCGAATTCTTCCTCTACCTCAATCGATTCTTTCAGCCCATTCAATTGTTGGTGCAGCAGTACAGTTCGCTCCAACAGGGCCGTTCGTCGGTGATCCGGCTGCGCGAGCTCCTCGAGACCGCCCCGAGCGTCGACGAGGCGCCCGACGCCATCGAGTTGGCGACCATCGAGGGTCGGATCACCTTCGAGAACGTGAGCTTCGGCTACGACCCGGCGCGTCCGGTACTGCGCCACGTGAACCTCGAAATCGCCCCGGGGGAGTCGGTGGCCTTCGTCGGCCCGACCGGCGCGGGAAAGTCCACTCTGGCCAAGCTCGCCAACCGCTTCTACGACCCTACGGAGGGACGCGTCCTCGTCGATGGTGTCGACGTGCGCGACGTCACGCTGCGATCACTGCGCTCGCAACTCGGCGTCGTCCCCCAAGAGCCGTTCCTCTTCGCCGGTTCGATCCGCACGAACTTGCGATTCGGCCGCACCGGCATCACCGACGCCGAGATCGTCGAGGCCGTGGACGTCGTGGGGCTCGGCGACCTGATCGAACGCCTTCCCCACGGTCTGGACACCGTGGTCCACGAGCGAGGTCAAACGCTGTCCTCGGGTGAACGTCAGCTCCTGGCTCTCGCGCGCGCCTTCCTCGCGCGGCCGCGAGTACTGATTCTCGACGAGGCCACGTCGTCGCTCGACCTGCACAGCGAAACAGTGATCGAGCGGGCCCTCGACCGACTCCTCGAGGGACGATCAGCGATTTTGATCGCGCACCGCCTCACGACCGCCCAGCGCGCCGACCGGATCGTCGTCATTGACGAGGGCGGCATTTTGGAAATGGGCACGCCGAGCGAACTCGTCGCCGCTGGCGGGGCCTACGCCGCCATGTACGACGCGTGGTTGCAGTCGGGCGGTCGCGACGCGACGCGCGCTTCGGGCACCTAGGAACCTCTAGTTCGCCACGACGCGCCGCACCTCACCTACGCTGGCCCGGAGGGTGACAATACTCTCCAACGTTCAAAGGCTGGTGACAACGTGGTCACGCGTCCCAACGAAAATCCGTCCGAGGACTTCAATCCTTGGCTGCACGTCTCGTCACTGATCGAGCGAGCGGGACACCTGCTCGGACTCGACGAGGGGATGATCAAGCGCATCATCACCCCCGAGAGGATCTTGGAAGTCGCGGTGCCCGTGCGACTCGATTCGGGCAACGTCGAGATGTACACCGGGTGGCGCATTCAACACAACACCTCGCGCGGACCCGGCAAGGGCGGTATCAGGTTTCACCAGAGCGTCAACGTCGACGAGATCGCCGCACTCAGCGCGGACATGTCCATCAAGTGCGCGGTCGTCAATATTCCCTACGGAGGTGCCAAGGGTGGCGTACGCGTCGACCCCCGCTTGTTATCGATCGGTGAACTCGAGCGCCTCACTCGTCGCTACGCGTTCTCCATCGCGCCCGTCATTGGGCCCGAGACCGATATCCCGGCGCCCGACGTCAATACCGATCCCCAGGTGATGAGCTGGATCATGGACACCATCACGATGTTGCGGGGCTACTCCGCCCCCGGCGTCGTCACCGGAAAACCGTTGGCGATTGGCGGGACCCTCGGTCACGCCGGTGCGACCTCGCTCGGCGTCACCATCTGCACTCTGGCGCTACTCAAGAATCTGGCGCGCAACCCCGAGAACGAGCGCGTCGTCGTCCAGGGTTACGGCAAGGTGGGTTCACCGCTGGTACAGCTGCTCAGTGATCGCGGCATGACGGTGGTCGGGGTGGGCGACGTCAAGGGCGCCATCCACGTGCCGGGCGGCATCGATCCCTCGGCGCTCGCGAGTCACTACGCCGAGGCCGGCACCGTGGTCGGATTCGCGGGGGCTGACCTGGTGCCCGCTGACGAACTCTTCACCATTCCCTCGGACATCGCCATCCCCGCGGCGCTCGGTGGCGCGATCACCGAAAGTATCGCCACGACCATCGCGGCGTCCGTGGTCGTCGAAGCGGCCAACGGACCCACCACGGGAGAGGGCGCCGCGGTCTTGCACGAGCGCAACATTCCCGTCGTCCCCGACGTGCTGGCCAACGCGGGGGGCGTCGTCGCGTCGTACTTCGAGTGGGCCCAGGACCTGCAGGGGTACATGTGGGAGAAGGAGCTCTTCCACCAGCGTCTCGAAAAGACCATGCACGACGCCTTCGACGCCGTGTGGGTGCGCCACGGCGAACTCGGGGTCAACTTACGTGAGACCGCGTTGGCGGTCGGAGTGGAACGCATCGCCGAAGCGACGCGCCTGCGCGGTCTCTTCCCGTGACGCTCGTACGGAGCACCCCATCCGTCAACGGAGCGTGATGAACGAGGAACCGACGCTCGAAGAGTTTCGCGAACTCGTCGCCACGTTACGTGAGGAGATTGCTCGTCTCAAAGAGGAGCTGCGTCAGGTCCGTCGCGACACTCATGAGGTACCGCCGCACTACCTCTAGATTCAGCCAAGACAGCTCAGAGTATTGGTGGACGCGACGACCTGGGCGGCGGCCTGCACCAGTTGCGACCGCGAGAGTTTGCCGGATTCAACCGCCGCCACGATCGCTGCCGTGGTCATTGAGGCGGTCTGCAGGGCCAGCGCCGGCGACGAAGGATTGCCGTTCAATACCTGGTCGACCCCCGCGGCCAGGGAAACCACCGACGCCTGGGCGGGGCTCAAGTGTACCGCCGAGATGGCGCCAGCACTTAGCGAGTCGGTCATGATCAGACCGTGAAAACCCATTGTGTGGCGGAGGTACCCCACCGCTACGGGCGACAGGCTCGCCGGTATCGTGGTCAGTCCCGGGACGACGGCATTCGACATCATGATGGCGGTGACGCCCGAGGAAATCGCTCGTCGAAACGGCACGAGCGCGGTGGACTTCATCTCCGACCATGGTCGAGTGTTGGCGGGTCCGTAGTCGGTACTGCGCGTGGAGCCACCGAGTCCAGGAAAATGCTTGACAACGGCGACCACGTGGGCGCGTAAGAGTCCCGTCGCGAACGCGGCGACGTCGGCGGCGTCGACCGTGGGAGAACCACCGAAGGATCGATAGCCGTCGGGGTTCGCCGAGCCTGGGAACTCCGCGCGCCCGTCCACGTCGGCCACGGGTGCCAAATCAACATTCAGCCCCGCTCGAACCATTGCCGCTCCAACGCGTTCACCTTGCGCGACGATTCGCGCGGGGGTCATGGTCGAACCCATGACCTGCGCCCAGGGCCAGTGTCCCACGAGGTTAGGAAAACGAATGATGCCGCCGCCCTCGTCGTCGGTCATCACCATCGGCACCAACCGATCAGGTTCGAGTCCCCGCAGTGACGCCAGTGTCACGGGCAGCGTCGCTGGAGCCAAAGAACCAAAGAGAAGGAATCCGCCGTAGCCTTGGGCAGCGGAACTGGTCAAACTCGCGAGACTGCTCGCCTGAGCCGATACGACGACCGTCTCTCGGGCCACGCGCGTGAGTGACCACGTCGATACCACCCGAGTTGCGCAGGCCAGGTTCGAGGTCGTGGGAGTCGCTGCCGAGAGTGTCGGACTGATCGTCATCGCGCCCAACCCCACGATCGCCCCGACCGCCATAACTCGTCTCAAGTTCATTCGACGACCTTAGGTCGGGTCGGTACTTACTTCTCGCGGCGCCGCAATTCGTCTTCGAGGTCCGCCGGGTCCACTCCGCGGGCACGCAACAACATGAGAAGATGGAACCAGAGGTCCGCGGCCTCCGAGACCAATCGCTCGTCACTCTCGCTGAGGGACGCCACCGCCGTCTCCACGGCTTCTTCGCCGACTTTGCGAGCGAGGAACGCCGTACCCTGAGCGAGCGACGCTGCGACGTAGGAGTCGGGCGCACCCTGGGCCTCGCGCTGGAGGATCTTTCGCCACAACCACGGCGTGAAGCACGACATCGATCCGTCGTGACAGGTGGGGCCGTCCGCCTGAACCCGCACCAGTACCGCGTCCTGGTCACAGTCCAGCACGACCTCGACCACATGTAACGCGTTGCCGGACGTCTCACCCTTTTGCCAGAGCCGTTGACGAGACCTCGAATAGAAGTGCACGAGACCGCTCGAACGCGTCAGGGCCAACGCTTCCTCGTCCATCCAACCCAACATCAACACGCGATCCGACGCGTCGTCTTGGATGATGGCCGCGCGAAGTTCGTCACTCATTTTCTCTCCTTGAGTGGTCGCAGTTCAATACCCAGAGCCTCGATCTCTCGGCGCAAGCCCGGCAGTCCGGCCGGGTTCTCGTGGACGATCGAAGCAATCAAGGCGGCGTCGGTGACACGCAGGGCGTCGACCACGTGTTGGGCGCTCCCCGCGCCGCCCGAGGCGATGACCGGAACGTCGACGGCGTCACGCACCGCCTCGGTCAACCGGAGGTCGAATCCCGTGCGCTGTCCGTCACGGGCGATCGACGTCAACAAGATTTCACCGGCGCCCCGGGTCGCCGCCTCCACCGCCCACGGAACGGTCGCGATATCGGTGGCCACGCGACCACCGTGGGAATAGACCACGTCGTCGCCGGCGTCGATCGCCACCACCACGGCCTGAGAGCCGAAGCGCGCGGCAATCTCGGTGATCAGTTGGGGCGTGGCCAGCGCCGCGGAGTTGAGCGATACGCGGTCCGCCCCAGCTTCGATGATGCGTGATGCATCCTCCACCGACCGGATACCGCCCCCCACGGTGAAGGGAATCTCCAGCACGTCGGCCACCCGCTCCACGACGTGGACAATGGTGTCAGTGCCGTCAGGTGTCGCCGAGATGTCGAGGAAGACCAGTTCGTCCGCCCCCCCGGCACTGTAAAACTGCGCCAACTCGACCGGGTCCCCGACGTCGCGCAGATTGACGAAGCTGACCCCCTTGACCACGCGGCCCTCGGAGACGTCCAAGCAGGGGATCAGGCGCGCGAGAGGCATGATTCCAGAAAGGTCAGTCCGGCCACGTCGCTCTTTTCGGGGTGAAATTGCACGCCAAGAAACGAGCCGCGCCGCACCACGGCGCTCAGTCCCTCGCTCGTCGCGACGGTGTCGGGCGACTCGGCGACGAAAGAGTGCGCGAAGTAATACGCGTCACCCCACGGTTCGACCACCGCCCAGCCGAGTCGCGGGATGCGTGGCGCGTCCAAACGTACGACGAGGCCCTCGAGCAGTCCCAATCCCTTGACGCCCCCGTCTTCCTCACTGGCCTGAAGTGCGAGCTGCATCCCGAGACAAATCCCCAAGATGGGTTGATTCGCGTTGAATCGATCACGCAAGGCTTTGTCGGCTCCAGTATCGCCCAGGTGTTCCATGGCGCTACGCGCCGAACCCACGCCGGGCAAGATGACGTAGGGAGCCGCGGCGATGAGTTCTGGGTTGGCACTGACGTAACTGGTACGTCCGAGGTGCGCTAAGGCCGCGCGCACCGAGCGGGTGTTGCCCGCTCCGTAGTCGACGACGATAACGTCGCTCACAACGAACCCTTCGTGGAACGTACGAGTGAACCGTCACGCACGAGGGCCTGGTTCATGGCCCGTCCCACGGCCTTGAAAGCCGCTTCGGCGACGTGGTGCGCGTTCTCCCCCGACGCTGTGACGTGCAGCGTGATGCGAGCGGTCTGGGCGAGGGACTCGAACGCGTGCGCGGCCATCCCCGGATCGGGAGAAATATTCAAGGTCGCCTTGGCTCGCCCCGACAGGTCCACCACCGCGTGAGCAATCGCCTCATCCATCGGAACGCGCGACTCGCCGTAGCGCGCGAGACCCTTGCGGTCCCCGAGCGCTTGATCGAGAGCCTCACCAAAGGCGCGCATCATGTCCTCCACCGTGTGGTGGTCGCCGGTCTCTGAGTCGCCCACGCCCTCGAGGCGCAGATCCATGCCCCCGTGAAACGCCAGCTGCGTCAACATGTGATCGTAGAAACCTTCGCCAGTATTCACGTAGACGCGACCCTCTCCGGGAACGCGCAAGCGTATATTGAGTAGCGTCTCGGCGGTCGCGCGGCGATAGCGCAGGGGCGCGGTCTCGAGTGGGTCGCCCAACAACTCAGTGCGCAGAGCTCCGAGCAAAATGTCGTCGTCGATCTCGTCGCGGATCGAGATGCGCAGTCCGCGTGCGTAGGCGCGCAACATCACGCCGTAGGGCAACATTCGATCCACCAATGCCTGAGGACTCTCCATCGGCACGAACAAGAAGTTCGTGAAGGAGGCGAGCGGCGTCAACCCGAGGGCGTGTAGTTCTCGCGCCACGCGTTCACGCTCGGTAACCTGCGCACTCACGTCCAAGGGTGACGTGAGTGCCGCCAGCGCCAACACCGCCGACAACGAGGACACCGACAAGGGCGCCTGACGAGAGTTCAGAATTTCGGTGATCTCCGGCGACGCGACGGCGTAGCCCACGCGAGCGCCCGCGAGACCAAAGGCCTTGGAGAAGGTCCGCAAGATGATGGCGCCGTCCCTCACCCGTGCGATCTCGTCGACGCCGGCGTACTGCGCGTAGGCCTCGTCGATCACCAACTGACCACCGACGTCGGGGATGCAGCACAGTTCACCCGTGGGGTTGTTGGGCCGACACACGTACACCAAATCGGCGCTCGCCGGGTCGTCGATCAGTTTTGCTCCGGCCATTCCCGCGGCGTAGTGGTACATCGAATACGAGTCCGCCGGAACGGTTGCGATCGTCCCGTTCTCGGCGAAGAGGGCCGCGACGAGCACGATGAACTCGTCGCTCCCCGCCCCTAAGGAAATCTGGTTGAGACCAACGTCGTGGTACGCGGCGATGGCCTGGCGAAGGGCCTGGTAGCGACCGCGATCGTACTCATTAACGTCGGCGAGCGCCATGGCCAGGGCCGCGGGGCGCGCACTGGGTGGTGGTGCCGCGGGAGTATTACCGTCGAAGCGCAATATCTGGTCGGCGCGCAGTCCGACGCGTGCGGCGAGCTCTTCGTTCGAGGGCGGCCACGTGTAGGTGTCGAGGGGGCGTGGAGTGCTCATCGGCGTGCCGTTGCCTTGTGGGCGGTCATGCCTTCGAGTTCGGCCAACGCCTCGATGGTGGGAGCTAAGCGCTCGAGACCGTCCTTGCTCACGCGCTGGACGGTGACGGTCTTCATGAAGGCCTCGAGCCCCAGTCCCCCCGTCGACTTAGACCAGCCCCCCGTGGGTAAGACGTGATTGCCCCCCGTGGCGTAGTCGCCCGCGGGCACCGGAGAATACGGCCCGACGAAGATGGCACCGGCGTTGCGGATGCGAGAGGCAAGCGACTCGGCCCGTGGTCCGAGTAACGCCACGTGCTCGGCCGCGTAGTTCTCAACCTGGGCCAGGGCGTCGTCGAGGTCGTCGCCGACGCGCACGACGAAAGCGCGACTGTCGGGTCCGTGCTCCATCTGGGCGGCGAGTTCTTGTTGGATGATGGCCTCGTCAAATCCAATGTCGGCAACCACTACGATCTCACTCGGCCCCGCCGGAAGATCAATCGCCACGTCGCGACTCACCAGTAACTTCGCGGCGTTCACGGCACCACCACCGGGACCTACGATCTTGTCGACCGCCGCGATGGATTCGGTGCCGTAGGCCATCGCGGCAATGGCCTGCGCCCCGCCGATGGCCCACACTTCGTCGATTCCGAGCAGGGCGGCCGCGGCCGCTACGGCCGCTGAACCATTCGGTGGCGTGCACACGACAATGCGCTCCACGCCGGCGACCTGGGCGGGCACTGCTCCCATAATGAGTGACGACACCAGACCTTTGGGGACGTAGACGCCGACCGAGCGCAGGGGCGTCCAGCGCCGTTCGAGCGTGACGCCCGGCGACACCTCGAGCGTGATGTCCGCCGGACGTTGCGCGGCGTGCCACGTGCGTACCGACTGTGCGGCGTCGAGCACCGCGGCGGTCGGAATGTCGCCGTAGGGAACGGCGCGTTCGGGTTTATCGGCGGTGGTCGCGTCGAGGCGCTGACTCCACTCCACGACGGCGGCGTCGCCGCGCGCGCGCACGTCCGCGACGATCTCCTCGATCGTGATCGGTCGTTCGGTTTTGACGGGTGAACTCATGGCATCATTCTTTCGACGGGCAGTGTGAGGATCGAACTCGCACCACAGGCTTGCAATTGGGGGAGCAACGCCCATATTTGTGCGGCTGGCACCAGGGCGTGCACCGCGACGATGCCGGGAGTGGCGAGGTCCATCACCGTCGGGGACCCGGTGGTGGGCAACAGTGCCGTCACTTCACCGAGGCGATCCTTGGCAATGTTGCACAACAGGTACCGCGTCGCACGCGCATTGATGACCGACGCGAGAAGCATGGTCAAGGTGCGCTGCGCCTCGTGGTCACTCGACCCGCGCCGTCCCACCAACACCGCCTCAGATTCAAAGAGGGTGCCGAGAGACCGCAGCCCGTTGGTGCGTAAGGTCGAACCCGTCGACACGAGGTCGATGATGGCGTTGGCGAGTCCGAGTCGCGGGGAGATTTCCACCGAACCGGTCACGCGCACAATCTCGGCCTTCAGTCCCTGTTCGACCAGCCACTGCGCGGCGATGCGCGGGTGCGAGGTAGCGATGCGACGACCGTCGAGGTCGCCAAAGGACTGCGCCGGATCCTCGGTCGACACGGCGGCTTGCAGGGAACACGTGCCGTACCCGAGACGCAGCAACACGTCGACGTCGAAGTCGCGCTCACTCACCAAGTCGAGTCCCGTAATCCCACAATCGACGATGCCGTCCTGAACGTATTCGGGCACGTCGTCGGCGCGCACGAACAACAAGTCGATGTCGGCGTTGCGGCAAAATGTCTGCAGCACGCGCTCGCCGGGTTCTTGCGGAGCGACACCGGTCGCTTCGAGCAGCGACCACGACGGCTCGCGCAGTCGCCCCTTAGATGGCAGGGCCAGAGTCAATCGTCGATTCATCTACATCCTCTCGTTTCAGTACGGTGGCGTAGCCCCCCTCGCCGTAATGCAGCCAGTGCGCCACGCGGGTGACGGTGGCTGTGGAAGCCCCCGTGCGTCGTGAGATCTCTTGGTACGGCACGGCCTCGCTCACCAACCGGGCGACTTGCAGGCGTTGACCCATGGCGTCAAGTTCGGCCGTCGTGCAAACGTCACGCAAAAAGGCCGTCATGATATCGGGGTCGCGTAAACGAACGAACGCGTCCACCAGTTCGTCGAAGCGCTGCACGGTCTCGTCGTGCGCGTCGGCGGGAAGCACCTTACCACTGGTCATAGCACTATGCTAGCGTATTAACACGCTGCTATGCAACTGATTCCCGCTATCGACCTTCTCGGCGACGACGCCGTGCGCCTAGAACAAGGCGACTTCGACCGTGTCGTGTTTCGCCAACCCCTGGACGAGTTCTTTCCTAGAGTGGTGGCAACGGGACCGAACCTGATCCACGTCGTCGATCTCCAGGGCGCGCGCGATGGGGCCTTACGCACCGCGGTGATTGCGCAGTGCGTGGCGTTGGCCGGACCAATCCCCTTGCAGGTGTCGGGCGGAATTCGTTCGCTCGAGACCGCGCGCGCGGTGCTCGACGCCGGTGCCCAGCGCGTCATCCTCGGCACCGCTCTGTGGAGTGAGCCCGAGGCCCTGGCGACGTACGTCACAGCGCTAGGCGAACGACTCGTGGTCGCTCTCGACGTCCGCGACGACGTCGTGGCAGTGAAGGGTTGGTTGGCGTCCACCGGACTGAGCGTCGACGACGCCCTCGAACGGTGTGTGACAGCTGGAGTGACGCGACTGCACGTCACCGCCATTGCGCGCGACGGCACCATGCGCGGTCCCGACCTCGTCCTCTATCGACGGGCGTGCACCACTGGCCTCAAGGTCGTGGCCGCGGGCGGCGTCCGCGATGACGCGGACCTCGCCGCTCTCGAGTCCGTGGGCTGCGAAGCGGCGGTGATGGGCGTGGGGTTTCTCGCGCGTCTCGGCATCAACTTGTAACTCGTTGACGTCATCAATATGACTTGTGACCCTACGTCGCGCCATCTTTTTGTTTGTGAATGGGCGCACAATGTAGTTGGTACCGAACGAAAGGATGAGCCATGAAGCGTCGTACTTTAGACTTACTACTCACCTGGACCGGAGTGTTGTTGACGATCACCCTCATTGGGGCCGGTTCGCTCCTGCTATGGGGATATAACTTCGCCAACTCCCAGGTCAAGACGCAGCTAGCGGAACAGAAGATTTTCTTTCCAGCGCAGGCGGCGTTCGCCCACGCCAAAGTCGGCACCGAGATCACGCCGTCGATGATTCCTTCGGTGTCCCAGTACGCCGGACAGCAGATGCTGACCGGTGCGCAAGCCGAAGCGTACGCCGACGACTTCATCGCCGTGCACCTCCAGGAAATTGGTGGGGGTCTCACCTATTCACAGCTCAGCGCGAAGTCAATTGCAGACCCCAAAAACGTGGCTCTCTCCAACCAGGTGGCGACGGTCTTTAAGGGGACCATGTTGCGCGGATCATTGCTCAACGCGTACGGATACTGGACCTTCGGTCAGATTGCGATGTACGCCGCCATCGGTGCGTTCGTCGCCGCGGCACTGATGCTCGCGCTGACCTTGCTAGGTCTCCGGCACTATCGACGGGTCGACGACACTACCGTCGTGTAGCCCGACCGGAGATGTAACCAGAGACCCGGGACTTGTCCCGGGTCTCTGCATTGCTGGGGAAAATGTCGTCATTCGTGCCACTGACCCCGCATCAAGTAAGAATGGTCCATGTCCTCGCACTGGAATGAGGCGTACGCGACGCATCCGTCGAACACGTTGAGTTGGTACGAGCCCGAACCCACCATTTCGCTCGAACTCCTCGACGCGCTGGGTCTCACGCCAACGGATTCGCTCATCGACATCGGTGGGGGTGAGTCGTTCCTCGTTGACCGGCTCCTCGCTCGAGGTCACCGCGACCTGACGATCTTGGATCTGTCCGCGACGGCACTGCGGGCCTCTCTCGCACGCTTCGAGCGCGACGAGGTCACGGCGATCGAGTCCGACGTGACGACGTGGCACCCGACTCGTACGTACGACGCATGGCACGACCGCGCAACCCTACATTTCATCGATGATCGACACCGCAGTCGCTACTTCGCGAACTTGACGCGGTCGCTGTCGCCGCGGGGCGCTGTGGTTATTGGTGTCTTCTCGCCGCAAGGTCCAACAACGTGTTCGGGACTTGAGGTCGCGCGCTACGACGCGGACGAACTCATGGACCTCCTGGGGCGCGGTTTCGACTTGGTCGAACACCGTCGGTCCACCCACCGGACTCCTTCGAACGTCGAGCAGTCTTTCGAGTGGGTGGCGGCGCGACGAAATGACCGTGCATCGTGACTATCTGCACCTCGACCCAGGGGTGCCAGACAATTCTTTGTAACGTTGGGGCGTGACCGAGCCCTCCCCCACGCCCGCGCATTCGGTATTGACGTCGTCGCAGGTCTACTTCAACGACCGCGACGCGCTCTACGGTGACCTCGACACCTTGAGCGCCATGCTCGACGACACACTGCGCCGCCAGAATTCCGAGGGGTTCCTCGCCCTGGTGGAATCGGTGCGCTCCAGCGCCGGACGCGACATGACGAGTTCGTTCCACGAATTCGAGCACCTCGATCTCGAAACCGCGAGTCAATTGGTTCGGGCCTTCTCGATGTACTTCCATTTGGCGAACGTGACGGAACAAACCCATCGAGCTCGCCAGGGCCGCCAGCGTCGCAACGACGACGACGGGCCCCTCGCGCGAGTGGCCGACGAGATACTCGCCGCGATCGACCGAGGCACCGTCAGCGCGGAGGAGGTTGCGTCCGCCGTAGGCCAATTATCGGTGCGCCCCGTTTTCACCGCTCACCCGACCGAAGCCGCTCGGCGTTCGGTTTTGCTCAAATTGCGCTCGATCAGTTCTCTCCTTGACGAGGCCAGTTCGCACAACCCTCCGCTGCGCGAAACTCTCCGTCGACGTCGCACGGCCGAACTCATCGACACCTTGTGGCAAACCGACGAATTGCGCTTAGAACGCCCCGAGGTACTCGACGAGGCGCGTAACGCTCTACACTACGTGGACCAATTAATGCGCGACGTGGTACCTGACGTCCTCGAACAACTGGTCTCCAACGCCGAACGACTCGGCGTCGCGATCTCCCCAGTCAGTCGACCACTGACGTTCGGTTCGTGGATTGGGGGCGACCGCGACGGTAACCCCTTCGTTACCCCCGAAGTTACCGAGTCCGTCGTCGACCTGGCCCTGGACTTCGCGGTGCGAGCCCTGCGCGCGATGCTGAGCAGGTTGATGGACGAAATATCTGTCTCCATCCAACACGTCGGTATCTCCGAGGAGCTGCGCGTCTCCATTGAGGACGACCTGGCGCGATTGCAACCCGATTCGCGCTTCTTGCGCCTCAACGCGGAGGAGCCCTACCGGTTAAAACTCAGTTGCATTCGCGTCCGACTCGACGAGACGCAGCGACGCACCGAGCAGCGGGGACGTCACCGCGAGGGCTTCGATTACGCCTCGAGCCAAGAACTCATTGACGACTTGATGCTGCTCTACACCTCCCTGATTCAAAACGGCTCGGAACGACTCGCGCGCGGCACCCTCGAACGATCCATCATCACGGTCTCGGCGTTCGGCCTCACGTTGACGACCGTAGACGTGCGCGAGCACGCGGCGGCGCACCACGCCGCCCTGGCCGTCTTGATGGACCGCCTCGGCGAGTTGCCCACGGAATACTTGGAACTCACCCGCCCCGAGCGCCTCGACGTTCTGAGTCGCGAGCTCGAATCACGTCGCCCACTCTTCTCTCACCCCTGCCCACTCGAGGGGACCAACCTCAAGACCTTCGATGTCTTTCTCGCCATGGGCGAGATCATCGACCACTTCGGACCCGTCGCGTGTGAGACCTACATCGTGTCGATGACCAAGGGCGCCGACGACCTTCTGGCGGCGGTCGTTCTCGCTCGCGAGGCTGGTCTCGTTGACGTGAGTTCGGGTCGCGCACGGATCGGCTTCGCGCCCTTGTTCGAGACCCTCGACGAGCTGCACCACGCCGGGGAGATCTTTGAAACGATGCTCGCCGTGCCGAGTTATCGACGCATCGTGGAGCTGCGCGGCAACGTGCAAGAGATCATGCTGGGGTACTCCGACTCCAACAAGGACGCCGGCATCACGGGTTCGCAGTGGGGTATTCACCTGGCCGAGCGACAACTACGCGACGTCGCGGCTCGTCACAATATTCACCTCCGACTCTTTCACGGTCGTGGCGGCAGCGTGGGACGCGGCGGCGGACCCACTCACGACGCCGTATTGGCCCAGCCCTATGGTGTCCTCAACGGGTCCATCAAGATCACCGAGCAGGGCGAGGTCATCTCGGACAAGTACCTGTTACCCTCACTAGCGCGCGAAAACCTCGAGCTGCTTCTCGCGGCGGTACTGGAGGCGGTGGTCTTTCACTCCAAGCCCTGGGTCGATCCCGATAAGTTGTCGCTCTGGAACGAGACGATGCAAGTGGTTGCCGACGCGTCGCTGCCGGTGTATCGAAACCTCGTGGGCGACGCCAACCTTCCCGAGTACTTCACGAGTTCGACGCCGGTGAGCGAACTGGCCAATCTGCACATGGGCTCGCGCCCCGCGCGTCGCGTCACGGGCGAGGACGGCATCGAGTCGTTGCGAGCGATTCCCTGGGTCTTTGGCTGGACCCAGTCGCGCCAGATCGTCCCGGGGTGGTTCGGCGTGGGCTCGGGTCTGCGCGCCGCGCGCGAGGCCGGTTACGGCAGTCGCCTTCACCAGATGTACCTCGAGTGGCCATTCTTTACGACCTTCATTTCTAACGTCGAGATGACCATGGCCAAGACGGACCTCGACGTGGCGCGCCAGTACGTGGAGCACCTCGTCGCGCCCGAACTGCACTACCTCTTCGAGAAAATCGTCGCCGAACACGAGGTCACGATGAGCGAACTCCTCACCGTCATGGAGTCCGAGCATCTCCTCGAGTCCCAGTCACTCTTGGCCACGACACTCGAGACGCGCGACCGCTACTTGCGACCGCTGCAGTTACTGCAGATTCAGTTGCTGGAGCGAGTACGAGCCCAGCGCGGCAACGACGAACCAGTCGATGACGTATTGCAGCGCGCGCTCCTTCTCACTATTAACGGCATCGCCACCGGCTTACGCAATACCGGCTGAGTTCACGCTCTGTCCCGAGGGTGGTCGTCACACTCAGTATCTTGTACCTAACGAAGAAGAGGAGAGTTCGTGACGTTTGACAAGGCGGTCCGCACGTGTTTTGTGAAGTACGTCGACTTCCGGGGTCGAGCGTCGCGATCGGAATACTGGTACTGGGTCCTGTTCTTTTACGGCGGGCTCTTGATCATCTTGTTCTTCACCAAGCTCTACCCGCTGTGGGAAATCGGCCTCTTTATCCCCACCCTCGCGGTGGCGGTTCGTCGTATGCACGATTCGAATCACTCGGGCTGGTGGATCATTTGCCCCGTCGCCAACTTTGTATTGCTCTTCTTTCCCTCCACGGGACCCAACCGCTTCGGCGTGCAGACCGAACAATTCGTCACGGTCGGCGACGCACATCTTTCGACGGCCTCATCCGTCTGTCCCACGTGCGGCGCAGCACGACAGCTCGGTCAGAAATTCTGTCAAGGTTGCGGCACCAAGTTCCAATGACCCGTCACCCGTCGCGAATGGTGACGACGTCAGTAGGATGCGAATCATCCAATCTATGACAGGAGTCTGACTATGCCGTCTCGTACCGCTGAAACCCACTGGACCGGAAACTTGAACGACGGATCCGGCGTGGTCACCCTCGTCAGTAGCGGCGTCGGACGCTACGACGTGAGCTTTCCGCGTCGCGCCGCGGACGACGCCGATGGCGTCACGAGCCCCGAGGAACTCATCGCCGCCGCGCACTCCGCTTGCTACGCCATGCAGTTCTCCGCCCTCATCGGCCTCGCCGGCGGAACGCCCGTGACCCTCGACGTGAGCGCCACCGTGACGCTGTCGCCCGACCCGGCCGGCGGCTTTCAGATCTCGGGAATCGCCCTCACCGCGCGCGGCGTCGTCGAAGGCATGGACGAGGCCACCTTCGTAGAGACTGCCGAGGCGGCCAAAGCCGGTTGTCCCGTGTCAAAAGCCCTCACCGGAACGACCATCACCCTCGACGCCGCCTTCGCGTAAGGCAGTTATTTTCGCTTGGCCCCGTCGCTCGCGCGCTTGACCGAAATGGTCAGCGCGGCGACGGCCAGCACCGGCAACACGATGACCGCCGCAGTGTTGGCGTGCCACGCCTCACTGAGGAGCGACACCGCACCGATGATGACCAGGGCGGCGACGAAGAGTTCGGGCGTGTCGCCCACGAGGAAGTCCCACCAGAACATCCCGAAGCCCTTCAACAGACGTACGACGAGTGGCTGTTCGTTATTCATGCGCCCACCTTCACGGAGCTCGAGGAAGTTCTTGGTTTGATCATCGTGATAAGGATCCAGCACACCACCGCGTAAATGCCCACGAAGGCGACCAGGAAACTGTCATTACCGGGCCATCTCACTTTCAGCCCTTCGCCCACCCAGAAAGTTCCGTAACTCACGAGCAGGACACCCACGCTCATCTTCATGGCGTTCTCGGGAACGGCCGACAGCTGTTTGGCGACGACGACTCCGATGATCCCCACCAGGACTACGGCAATGGTCGCCACGATCGCGGCGAGTCCGAGGCGGTGCGCGGACGTGCCCAGGGTGAGAACGGTGATGACGACTTCGAGTCCCTCGAGAAACACACCCTTAAAGGCCATGACGAAGGCAATGCGGTCGCGACCGGTGCCCGGGGTCGCGCTCTGCAATTCCCTCACGGTCTCTTGGTAGATCGCGTCCTCATCGTGTTTGGCCTTGAGACCGCTGGAGCGCAGAATGGCCTTGCGCAGCCACTGCATCCCGAAGATGAGGAGAACGCCACCGATGATGAGTCGCAGCGTGGTAAGGGGCACGTGCACCAGCGCGGGACCGAAGGCGGCGACGAGGGCCGCGAGGGCCAACAGGGCGACCGCCACTCCTTCGAAGGCGGAACGCCACCCGCGGGTGTGGCCCACGGCGAAGACAATGGTGAGGGCCTCGACCATCTCGACGGCGCACGCCAAGAAGACGGCTCCGACGAGGACGACGACGCCCGAGGACACGGTAGTTGCAAACACGGCTCTAGGCCTCTTTCTGTGAATTCATGACAAAGCACGAAACGGGGTCAAACATTACCTTTACGCAATCACCGCGTTCATAGCGATCTGTCGCATAAACCTTAGTCAAGGTCGCACCCTCACCCACTTCCACCACGTGTTCGTACCCTCGGCCGTTGTAGGCGACGTCGCGAATAGTTCCCGGCGCCCCGTCGACGGACGTCAGCGGCGCGAGGGTGACTCCCGCGGCGCGCACGAAAAGGTGCGGGTCCGTGTCGTAGGGACTGTTCTCGGACTTCGTGGCCTCGATGAACATGTGCGGGGCGAAGGGAAGTTGGACCTCGACGCGCTTATCGCTGATCTCGCGCACCTTGCCCACCTCGAACTCCCCCGAGATGCCAGTGAAGCGCGCCACGAAGGCGCTCTTAGGGTGTCGATAGATTTTCTCAGGACGCGTGTACTGCACCAACTCGCCGTTACGTAACACGCCCACCCGGTCTGCCAAGGCGAACGCCTCGGACTGATCGTGGGTGATGTAGACGGCCGTGACGCCGGCGTCGCGCGTCAACGTCGCGATTTCGATGCGCAACTGATCACGCCGGTCGGCGTCGAGATTGGAGAGAGGCTCATCAAAGAGCACCAGACCGACTTCGGCGGACAGTGCCCGCGCCAGAGCGACGCGCTGTTGCTCCCCACCCGACAGTTCGTTAGGAAAACGTTCGGCGAGGTGCGCGATCCCCACGCGCTCCAACATGTCGTCAACGCGCGCCGCGCGCTCGGGCTTGGAAAAGTGCGACGTCAAGAGAGGAAAAGCGATGTTTCTCCGCACCGTGAGGTGCGGCCAGAGGGCGTAATCCTGAAAGACCATCGAGAGGTTGCGCTTTTCGGGTCCCACGTACTTGGCACCGCCAAACACGACGGTGTCGCCAATTTTTATGGTGCCGCTGGTGGGTTGTTCGATACCCGCAAGGCATCGTAAGAGTGTCGTCTTACCCGAACCCGAAGGACCCAGGAGCACGGTGAACGTACCTGGCTCGACTACGAGGGACACACCGTTGAGGGCGACCTTCGTTCCGAACTCCTTTCGCAAGTCTTTGATCTCCACTCGGGAGGGTCCAGTTGACGTACGACTCATAACGAGGCCCCCGCTTCTCCGATACGACGCCAACCTTTGGGTGTCACCAACCGGAAGATTAAGAGAACGAGGCCGATGACCCCCATCATCTCAACGAGGGTGATCACGGTCGCCGCGGAGCCGATCGATGCGAAGATCGTTCCCAGGTAGGTCTCAATAACCACCGACGCCGGTTCGTGGCCGGGTTGGTACAGAATCTGGGCGACCGCGAGTTCCGAGATGGTCTTGGCGAAGGTCAACAGCCACGCCCACACGAGGGCCCTCGAAAGTAGCGGTATCGACGTGGACCGAAAGGCTCGCCACCTCGTGGCCCCGTGCACGCGCGCCGCTTCACCCAGCGATGATTGAATCTGAGCCACCGGACCGGTCAGTAGACGCGCCTGGGATGGCAGCGACGAGGCGATCAGGCCCATGATGAGCAACGGCATCGTCTCGTAGAGGTCCACGATATGCGACGTGATGAAACGTTGGTCGTAAAAGAAGATGTAGCCCACACCGAGCACGATGCCGGGAATGGCGATTGATCCGAGCAAAAAGACGTCGGCGATACGTTGACCAATTCCGGGACTACTCGACGCCATGCGCCGTGCCAACACGTAGGCCATCACCAAGGTGCCGCTGGCCACCCATATGCCCAACTGGTTCGACGTCCACAACGGTGGTCCGAGCGTTGTATACGACGGCAATGGTTGGAAGACGTCTTTGTAGGACTGCAGGGTCCAGTGGATTCCGGAAGTGGTGACGAAACTCGCCGTATTGGTGAAAGAACTGGTGATCGCGCCCAGCAGCGGTAGTCCCAGGACGAAGAACATGAAGATACCAACGGCCGAGGTGACGCCCACGCGTCCGAGCGGTCCGAACTGGTAGCGACGCACGGCCTTGGCGCGACCGCCGAGCACCGCGTAGGAACGGCCACGCATGACGCGCGCTTGAAGAAAAACCGGGGGCACCGTACAGAGGATGAGCGCTCCCGCGATGACCGCCGCCACGGGAAAATTCGCGGGGAATGCATAGATCGCATTGAACAAGGTGTACGTAGCGATGGGAAAGTGCGCTGAGGAACCTAAAGTGAACGCCACGCCGAAGTCGCTCATCGCCTCGGCGAAGGAGATGACGAACGCGCTCAGGAGTGCTGGCGCGATGATGGGCAGCACCGTGCGAATGGTGAGCCAACGTCCGCCCCCGTGCACGCGCGCTGCGTCTTCGAACTCGGAGCCGAGACCGCGCAAGCCCACAGAAATCACGAAGTAGGAAAAGGGCAACGCGTTAGTGGACAGCACGAAAATGATGCCCGACGCTCCGAAGAACATGTGGTAAATGAACAGGGAATGAAAACCGAGCGCGGACCCGAGTTCGCCCGGTTGGACGACGTCGATCCACCCGAGAGTGGTCATCCACGTGGGGACAATGAGGAGGAGCCACATCGAGGCCGACCAGAAACGACGCCCATAAATGTTGGTGCGTTGGACAGTCCAGGCGATGATCGTGGCGAAGGTCACAGCGAACACGCCGACACACGTCGCTACCCATATGGAGTCCAAAATTCCCCGACCGGTGTAGCCCCGGAAGGCCGCCGAAATATTAGAAAAAGTAAAATACGACGTCCCCTGATGAAACAACCTTGGACTGACGGCCACGAGGACGAACGCGAGAACGGGAATGACGATGAGTAGTGCCAGCACGAGCCACACAATGAGACTCGACCAAGAAACGCGGCGACGTCGGGCCGCCGGCGGTTCGGGAAGAACGGGGGGCTGCTCAGTGAGAACTGAAAGGGTGGTCACGAGTCGTTTCCTTGCAACTCAGCCACGGCTACCGAAGTAGCCGTGGCTGAGTTGACGGGGAGTGTGAATCAGTTGACGATGTTGTTCGTGAACCAGGTGTTGATCTGGTTTTCTAGCGGTCCCCATACGTAGGGGTTGACGGCGTATGCGTGGGTGACATTGTAATTAGGCAGGAACTTCTCGGGCGAGACGCCCTTGATCACTGGCCAGAAGAGTCCGTCACCGTAAGGATCGCCGTGCTGCATGGCGAGCTGTCCCTTGGCGGACGTCACGTATGCCACGAACTTCTCGGCGTCGGCCTGGAGCTTCGGCGACAACTTGTTGTCAACCGCGATGTTGCTGGGCAGCGCCACCGAGTAGTCCAAGTACTTCACTTTACCGGTCGGCCACAAAGCCTTGGGCTGAGCGTTGATGTCACCGTAGCAAGCCGATGACTGGATTGTTGCCATGTCGAGAGTAGGCGGGTTGGACTCCATGGCCCCCAACGTCGGTCCATTCGTCGTGTGCACCTGCAACCCATTCTTCTTCAGCGCCAGGTAGAAGCTCTCACCCTTTTTAATCGCGGCATTAATTTGTGCAGTCGTGGGAGTCTCCTTGGAGGTGAAGCCACCCAAGTGAGCCATCACCCCGGCGACGATCGGAAACGTCGGACCCGACTGCGATGGGTCGTTCATACCGACCGAACCCTTGGGCATGTTGACGAGTCCGGCCATCGTCGTGGGTAACTTGAGGCCCTTAGTGGCGACGGTGTCGTAGCACAGCGCTCCGGTCGCCGTGAGTCCGGTAGGAGCGAAACTACGGTCCGCGGGAACGTTCGTGAGGCCGGCCGCGTTGTACGTCGCGGTCTTGGGGATCACGTCGCGCACCACGTAGCCGAGCTTGTCGAGGGCGGCGAATTCGGTCGCGCCGTCCGCCCAGAACAGTCCCCACTTGGGGCTGCCGGCGGCCATTTCGGCCTGAATCTTCGTGAACAGCGGTCCGGTCGAGTCGTCGTCAACGACGATTTTGAAGCCGGGGTTCGTAGCGTTGAAGGCCGCGGCAACCTTGTCGCCGTAGCCCTGCGCGTTGTACAAATAAATGGTCGGGGCCGACGAGTGCGACGTGGCCGCACTGACGCTCACTACGGATATGGACGATACAGCGACCGTGGATCCGAGGATCGCGGCGACAAGACGGGCCCTGTGGACACGCTTAGTTTTTTTGGTGGTGAGGTTCATGAGCACATATAACCTCACGACTTCGCAATCTGAAGTCGAACTAAATGAATTGATTGCGATGGAACAGCGACGAATGATGAAAATCATTCTGAAGTGCGACCGCTTCGTGACAGAAACGTGACATTCCGTCACCGAGTTGTCACCGTTAAGTCAAAACCGATCATCGCTTTGCGTCGAATCAAGTGCCGCACCGCTACCTAGCGACGAAGTTCCTGGGGCCAACGACCATGTCGTTCGGGCCCTAACAACATGTCGGTGAACTCGCGCGACAGGTGCTCCTGACGCCACAACAACATCTCCTGAGCCGCACCCAGCACCCGTTCGAGGTCGGCGCACGGCGTGCGCCACGTCGGATCGTTCGCGAGATCGAAGCAGAGGTACGAACCGTCGCCAAATTGAACGTAGGCGATCTCATTATTTACCGATACCGCCAGATTCTGTCGCGACAGTGAGCGGTCGCGCGGCCACGATTCGTGCACCTGGGAAATGAAGAATGCGCGGTAGTCCCACTCGTAGTGCGCCGACGTGCGCCACTCCACCGCGTCACCTCGTAGTAGTGGCGTCAAGACGCGACCGTCGAACTGGGCGGGAATCTCAAGGCCCAGCGCGTCCGCCAACGTCGGAGCGATATCGACATTTTCGGTGAATCCGTCAACGACGCGGCCCGCGTCCGACGACCGCGGATCACACCAGAGTCCGAGGATGTGGTAACTCTGGGGAAAGAACCCGAGCTTCTCGATCAGGCCGTGATCGCCGAGTTGATCACCGTGGTCTGACGTGACGATGATGAGGGTGTCGTTCAATTCGCCGCGTTGCTCCAGTCGCTGGACAATACGACCGAGGTGCAAATCGACCTCCGAGATCATTCCGTAGTACTGGGCCCGCAGGTGACGCATGGCCTCCTCCTCGCGCGGCGCCGCACTCGCCGTCACTCCCAAGGCGATCTCGTGGAGGGGGTGACGTTCGCTGGCGTCGACGGGCGAAATCGGCATCTCGACGTCTGCGGGATCGTAGAGCGTCGAGTACTCGCCCGCCGCCGCATAGGGAGGGTGGGGTCGAAGATAACTCACGTGAGCGAACCACCCGGACTCCTGCGCGTCGAGCCACTCGAGGAATTTGGCCGTTAAAAAACCCGTGAGGGAATGCTCGGCGGGTCGCTCGGATTCTCCACGCAGTGCAGGTTCCCAACCGAAGGGAACGTCGTACCCGAGGCCACGTAAATACTCGACCCACGTGGCCTGACTCTCGGGCAGGTAGTGACCGAGCACGAAACCGGGCAAGACGCCGTCGTAACTGTCGAGGCGGGGGTCGTCGACTCCTCGGGCCTGAGTGGGATCCAGTCCTTGATCGGTGTAGCCAAAGAGTGTTGGCACGTATCCGCCACGGCGCGCGAGTCGCGCGACGTTGTCGAAGCGATGGGCCAAGGGTGAACCGTTGGCCACCACTCGATTATTCATCTGATACGTGCCCGTGTAGAGAGCGGCCCGGCCGGGTGAACACGGAGCGGCTTGCGAATAATGACGAGCCAAACGAACGCCACCTCGCGCCAAGCGGTCGAGGGTCGGTGTCGCGACGAGCGGGTGGCCCGCGGCTCCGTAGGAATCAGCCCGAAATTGGTCCAGCGTGATGAAGAGGACGTTCATGGTATCGGCGACCTTTGCGCGTTGCGACTCTGCGAGAGATGCTACCGAGAGCGTGCGTGACGAGAAAGTGACAAGCGCCGTAATTTAGCGACGTCCGTCGCCCGAACTCGACGATATCTCGTCCCTCGATTGGTGGGGAACCACTCAGTAGCCTAGGTAGGTGGATCACACCACTAGTCCCGTGCTCAGCGTCGTCATCCTCGCCGCGGCCGTCGCCATTTCCATCTTGGTGCGACGCGGGCGACTCCAGTCGCGCTCGGCGACTTTGGCCGCGCGAGAAAGAATGCGGCCTCTCGCCATCACGTTGCTCGACCCGATCATCAGTGTGGTCGTCATCGGTCCGTTCGTGGTGCACTTCATCTCGATGTCCTCGACGCACGTCGCTGCGGCGATCGTGGGAGCCGGCGCCGGTGTAGTCATTGGCTACACGCGGGCGCGGATCATGTTCGTGCGGGCTGTCAAGCAATATAAGTCCATCGTGCTGCGCCGCAGTGGACTCGAATACGGATTGTTGTTGATCCTCATAATCTTGCGAGCGACCGAGGGCTCGATCGAAAGTTCAGGTTCGACGTCGGCACTGCTCGCCGTAACGGCCCTGGCGTCGTTGGCCCTCGTCGAAGCTGTCGCCCGAGCGGCTTTCATCGTCAAGAGGTATATCGACGCCCCCGAAGAATCCGCGTCGCTTTCCACCAAGGTCGATCCGCCCCGTCTCTAGGACGCCGTGACCTGATTGCGACGCGGCCCTTCCCCGCGTGGGTGGCCCCAACTCCAGGGCCCGCCCATCTCATCTGTAAACTAGATGGGAGATATCGGTCTCATATCGAAAATAGATGACATAATCCAAGCGAAACCCGGCAAGGTAGAGAGCATGAGAACACACATCCTTTCGAAGATCCACTCCACGTTGGCTGGTCAAGATACGGACTCCAGCGAGAAAATCGCTCGCGAGCTGGTCAAACAGGGACTCACGGGTGTCGCCGACGAGGACACGTGGCGCCTCAACTCACGCATCGACCACCACGAATTCGAGACTCACGATCGCGCACGACGTGCAAGTGGACGTTTCAACCACTTGAACTCCGCGCGTTAAGCACGGCGTTCCCCGTCGCGCCGTGCGACGGGTCCATCGCGTGAACTGGCCCTAGAGGCACCTCACATTACGCTCAGCTACATCACCGCGCGAGGAGCCAAGTCGCCCGCCGCGTCGCCGACAGCTCCTCGAACAGTACGACGGCACTTCGTCCATCACCCGCCCAGGCGGTCGCACCAGTGGCGAGCACCTGGGCGTCACCGGCGCCCTGGCCACCGAGCACCACAGGAATCTCAGCCTCAATCCCCTTGACCGCCGCCACCGTCGCGCTTAGGACATTCAAACTCGTGGCCATGGTGACGCCAATGCCGACGGCGACTAGACGTGGCGCCTCGCGCGCGGTCCCGGCGAAGATCTCTGGCGGTACGTTCGCGCCCAACTCCAGACAGTCGAAGCCACTGAGGCGCACCAAGTCCGCGACGACGGAAATTGGAAAGGCGTGGTAATCACCCAGCGGGGCACCAAAGATGATGGTGCCGCGACTACGTCCGGGGCGTCGAAAGCGAGCGCCCAGGCGCGCCGCGAGTCGCGACGCCGTCGAGATAGCCAAATACTCTCGGGCAATCGGCGCACCGGGAACTTCCGGGCCCTGACTGATGTCATTGAGCGCGCCGACAATCAGGTCGAGGTAGCAGTCGGCCGGCGAACAACCAGCGACGAGAGCTTGCTCAATTATTCGCCACCCACCGGTCTCGTCGCCGGTCATCAACGCAATCCGCAGTCGATCGCGCCACGGCGTGGGCTCGTCGCGTGAGGGGTCCAGTGCCACTAGGTATAACCGTTGTCGAAAGTCGTCGAGATCGGAGCGTCGTAGGACCCAGTTGGTACCCACCCGGTGTGCGGCGAGTTGACCGGTACGTACGTAGCGGTACACCGTCATGTAGTGCACACCCAGAACGGCGGCGGCCTGCTTCAAGTTGAGTTCACCATCGTCGAGGTTCGCCATCGTGAAAACTTACCCCAGTACTGCGGAGTCGCTGATTGTCGTTAGTGCTAAATGGTTCGCGTTAGCGCTAAAACACGACGCGCCAAAGGCGCCGTCTTCAGTCCGTCCGCGTGCCAACCTGGACCACTACATCTTGTGGTCGCAGCGTCGATACACCCAAGATGTTGCGATAACGGCCACGGCGTGGCGCAAGGAGACAACTCATGACGGTCATCGATCAACCCACCGACTCGCCCATCGCCGAGGGTGTGCGCATGCGCGTCAGCAAGCGCGACGGTTCACTCGAGGACGTCGACGTCAACAAGATCGTGCGTGCGGTGGCCCGCAATGTCACCGGACTCGACGGTGTCGATCCAGTTCGCGTCGCGGTACGCACCATCAGTGGACTCTTTGACGGCGCCTCCACCGAGGAACTCGACGCACTCTCCATCCGCACGGCCGCCGCCCTCATTACCGAGGAGCCGAACTATTCGCGACTGGCAGCACGACTGCTCAGTGGCGTCATCGACAAGGAGGTGGGCAACCAGGACATCCACTCGTTCTCGCAGTCCGTCGCCGAGGGCCACGTTCAGGGCATCATCGGCCAGACCACCACCGACTTCGTAAGTCGCTACGCCAGAAAACTGAATGACGCGGTGCGCAACGAGCGAAACGACCTGTTCGAATTCTTTGGGTTACGCACGGTGTACGACCGTTATTTGCTGCGCCACCCGGAGTCGCGACACGTGATCGAGACTCCGCAGTACTTCTTTCTTCGTGTGGCGTGCGGACTCGCGAGGACGCCCGACGAAGCGATCGAGCTCTACGAACTGATGTCGTGCTTGGAGTACCTTCCCTCGAGTCCCACACTTTTCAATTCGGGTACTATCCACGAACAAATGTCCTCGTGCTACCTGCTCGATTCACCCCAGGACGATCTGGACTCGATCTATCACGCCTACGCCGAAGTCGCGCGCCTCTCGAAGTTCGCGGGCGGCATCGGGGTCGCGTTCACGCGTATCCGCTCCCGTGGTTCGTTAATCAAAGGAACGAACGGGCTCTCCAGCGGAATAGTCCCTTGGCTCAAGACTCTCGACGCCTCCGTCCAAGCGGTCAACCAAGGCGGTCGGCGAAAAGGGGCGGCCTGCGTGTACTTAGAGACGTGGCACGCCGATATCGAGGAGTTCCTCGAGCTGCGTGACAACACGGGCGAGGAATCGCGACGAGCGCGCCATATCAATCTGGCCAACTGGATCCCCGATGTGTTCATGCGCCGCGTCGAGCACGACGAGCCGTGGTCCCTCTTCGATCCCAAAGTCGTGCCGCACTTGCCCGACCTCTTTGGACCTGCATTCGACGAGGCCTACGAGCGCGCCGAGAATGAAGGACTGTTCGTTCGCCAGGTTCCGGCGCGCCAACTGTACGGGCGAATGATGCGCACCCTGGCCGAGACCGGCAACGGTTGGATGACGTTTAAGGACGCCAGTAACCGCACATGCAACCAGGCTCTGGACGGACGCACCGTGCACTTATCCAACCTCTGCACCGAAATCCTCGAGGTGAACTCCGAGGACGAGACCGCCGTGTGCAATCTGGGTTCGATCAACCTCGCCCGCTTGGTGCGTGCGGGCGAGTTCGACTTTGACCGCCTCGGCGAGATCGTTCGAGTCGCCGTACCGTTCCTCGATCGGGTGATCGACCGGAATTTCTACCCCACGCTACGAACGAGTTATTCAAATCACCGGTGGCGCCCTATCGGTCTGGGCATTATGGGATTGGCGGACGTCTTCTTCCAACTCGGCCTGGCCTTTGACTCACCCGAGGCCCGCGCGTTGTCGCAGAAAATTAGCGAGGAGGTCTATTTTCACGCGCTCAGTGCGTCGGTGGCGCTCGCCGAGGAAGACGGAGCCCACGAGATGTTCGCGGCGACCCACGCCGCGCATGGTCGACTGCAATTTGACCTCTGGGGCGTCGCGCCGACAGATACGAACAGGTGGGACGATCTGCGCACGCGGGTCATGACCTCGGGACTGCGCAATTCACTCCTCATCGCGGTCGCGCCGACCGCGACCATCGCGTCGATCGCGGGTTGCTACGAGTGCATTGAACCCCAAGTCTCCAACTTCTTCAAACGAGAGACGCTGTCGGGCGAATTCATGCAGATCAACACGTACTTAGTTCGCGATCTGCAACAGCGCAACCTCTGGAATGACGAAGTGCGCACTCGGATCAAGCAGGGCGACGGTTCGGTCCAACACCTGTCGGAGCTACCGGACTCGGTGCGCGCGTTCTACCGAACCGCGTGGGAAATTCCCATGCGCTCGCTCATCGACATGGCGAGTGATCGTGGCGCCTACATCGATCAGAGTCAGTCGCTCAATCTCTTCGTCGCTACTCCCAACATTGGCAAATTATCCTCGATGTACCTCTACGCGTGGCAAAAGAACCTCAAGACCACGTACTACCTGCGCTCACGGCCGGCGACTCGAATTGCCATGACCACCATGGAACCGGTCGTGAAC
Organism: Acidimicrobiales bacterium; assembly: GCA_036509795.1. Lineage (GTDB taxonomy): Bacteria > Actinomycetota > Acidimicrobiia > Acidimicrobiales > RAAP-2 > RAAP-2. Next base: position 86,532 of record DATCEX010000003.1, on the reverse strand, counting down.
GTCTTTGACGCTGTGACCTGCTCGTTAGAGAACCCCGAATCTTGTGAGGCGTGCGACTGATGAGTTCCAAGAAGCTCCTGTTGAATCCGGGTCTCGACTTGACGCTGCGACCCATGAGGTACCCCCACTTCTACGAGCGCTACAAGGACGCCATCGCCAACACCTGGACGGTCGAAGAGATCGACTTGAGTGATGACGTGACCGACCTCGCGCAACGCTTGCTTCCGTCCGAACGCCACTTGGTCAAGCGACTAGTGGCATTTTTCGCTACTGGTGATTCCATCGTGGCCAACAATTTGGTGCTCAACCTCTATAAGCACATCAATTCGCCCGAGGCACGACTGTATCTATCGCGACAGCTCTACGAGGAAGCGGTTCACGTCCAGTTCTACCTGACGCTCCTCGACACCTACCTCACTGACGAACAAGAGCGCGCCGACGCGTTCTCGGCGGTCGAGAACATTCCCTCCATTAAACGCAAGGCCGATTTCTGCTTCAAGTGGATCTCGTCACTCTCGCACCGTGAGCGTCTCGAGACCCAGGACGATCGCCAGGAATTCCTGTTAAATCTCATTTGCTTCGCGGGGTGCATCGAAGGTCTCTTCTTCTTCGCGGCATTTGCCTACGTCTATTTCTTGCGGTCCAAAGGACTGCTGAACGGACTCGCCGCCGGAACCAACTGGGTCTTTCGCGATGAGAGCGCCCACATGAGTTTCGCCTTCGACGTGGTGGACACCGTGCGTCGCGAAGAACCAGATCTCGTGGATGCCCAGTTAGAAGCTCGGGTCGTCGAAATGATGCGAGACGCCGTGGACGCGGAACTCGCCTTCGCTCGCGACATGCTGTCCGACGGCGTACCGGGACTATCGGTGAACGACACGAAGCAGTATCTCCAATTCATCGCCGATCAGAGACTGATCAGACTCGGCTTTGACAGGTACTACGGATCGTCCAATCCCTTTGGATTCATGGAGCTACAAGAAGTCCAGGAGTTGGCCAATTTCTTTGAACGGACCGTATCCGCGTACCAGACGGGCATCGAGGGCACCGTAAGTTTCGACGCCGACTTCTAGGCTCCCCGCGTGGATGACCACGAGGACGTCCCTTAATTTGACTCTGATACGCAACTATGTTGCATATTTTCCCCCCCTGTGTAACAATTCGGCCTAGCGAAAGCCGAAAGGGGTTTCATGCGTCACGTGGCACGAAACCGTCGATTCGTCATCTCTTCTCTCGCGGTGGTGAGTACGCTGTGCGCTCTCGTCGCCACACCCTTTGGCGCAGCGTCAGCGTCGGTGGCGTCAAGTACCGTCTCGCGTACCGACGCGGCTGGCATCGTGTGGCTCTGTCGACCGGGAATCGCTGGTGACCCGTGCACGAGCAGTCTGCGCACCACGTCCATCCCCGCGAGCGGAGCACGAACGACGAGCGCGCCCGTGCCGGCGGCGAGCGCGCCCTTCGATTGCTTCTACGTCTATCCCACCGTCAGCACTGAACTCTCCGACAACGCGGACCTCTCGGTGCAGCGGGCCGAGGTCGCCGTCGCGATCAATCAAGTGTCACCTTTTTCGACGTTGTGCCGAGTATGGGCGCCGATGTACCGTCAGAGAACCATCTTCTCGCTCCTGAGCGGTCTGGGCAGTGATCCCGCGGCCAACAACGTCGCCTACCGGAGCGTCCTCGCGGCGTGGCGCGATTATCTGACGCACTACAACGACGGTCGACCCATCATCTTCATCGGGCATTCCCAGGGCGCGGCGATGCTCATTCGACTACTCTCCAGCCAGGTTGATCCCAGCACGCAACTGCGGGCCCGTACGGTGTCTGCCATCATTGTGGGAGGGAACGTAACGGTCCCGACGGGACGTGACGTGGGTTCGACATTCCAACACCTCCCGTTATGTACCTCCAACATCGAGACCTCGTGCGTCATTGCGTTTTCGACTTTTCCGAGACTCCCGCCGTCGAACAGTGACTTCGGACGGCCCGGCCAAGGGATCAGCCTCCAATCAGGCCAAACGACCCGCACTGGAGAGCAAGTGGCGTGCGTGAACCCCGCGAACCTCTCCAACGGGCCCGGCACATTGGAGCCCTACTTCCTGACCAAAACGACGTCGCCGCCACCGCCGGCCGTGACCACTCCGTGGGTTACGTATCCGAATTTGTACGGCGCGAGCTGCCACAACTCCGGGGGTGCCTCGTGGCTTCAAGTGACGACGACACCGAAAACGCGTGGGACACGACCGGTCGTCACCGAGACTCTCGGTCCCGCCTGGGGATTCCACCTCGACGACATCAACTTGACGCTGGGAAATCTCGTTCACGACGTCGCACAGCAAGAGCAGGCGTTCACGGCGAACAAAAAATAGTCGCGGCCCTCCACCCTGGGGACGAGATAAATCGAACCTCGACTGCATACGTCGCTTTTTACTGCGACGAACTCGAGGCCCGTTTGGTGGCGGGCCAAGCAAGACGGCCATTCGATGCAGGACGGAGACGACCCATGAAGGAATGGGTCGTCGTACGCCCCACCACGGATGAACACCTTCGTGCGCTGGTCATCGAGGCGGGTGTGTTGGTGGCATCTCTGGCGAGCGCAATCAAACCAAGACGCATTTGAGATTCGTGAGCTGTGAAACCCACAACGCCAGTGTTGGTCATCGTGATCTGGTTAATCCCCCACCAACCTGAAGGTCTTGAGGATTTCGTGTAAAACCGGCCACACACCGGACGCAAAGAGACCGAATCAATTCGAGCACGATCTTTCGAACCCCGCTCAAATTGAGGAGGACTGGTCTACTCTGTGCTTTAGTTGGAAGCGATTTGATTTCGCCCGTTCTTTTTCGCCGCATAGAGTGCGCTGTCAGCGCGACGCATTGCTTCGACGAGGTGTTCGCCTGCGTCCGTCTGCGTGAGACCGATCGACACGGTGACTTCCGAGGAAACCAATGACGACATCAACGGAGAGAGCGCGACACGCAATCGGTCAGCTACCGATCGGGCCTGCTGCAAATTCGTCCCGGGCAAAATCACCATGAACTCGTCGCCCCCCAATCGAACCGCGAGATCTTCCTCTCGCGATAGAGACCGAAGAAGATCGGCAAATCGACAGATGACGGCATCTCCGACGTCGTGTCCGTACGTGTCGTTCACATTTTTGAAGTGATCGAGATCACAAATCATCAGAGTTGCCGTTACTCGTGCTTCGCGAGGGAGGCGATCGAGAGCCCGTCGATTGAGCAATCCCGTCGACGCATCATGATCAGCAAGGTGTTCAAGACGGCTTCGAAACGTTACGCGTTCAAGTGCGGCGTCAGTTTGTTCGACCAACAGTCGGAGGAGCTCGCATTCAATTTCTGTCGGTCGAAGATGATTGATCGGGTCCTCAATCGCGAATACCAGTCGGGGCGCTCCATCTCCGTCGAATACGGGCGCGAGCAGAACGTCGTCAGACCAACCAATTTTCCCCGCCCCGTTGCGCCTCGAGCGCAACTCCCCGTGATCTGATCCGTGAACGGCTTGCGCTGGCGCCATCCAACAGCCACCCACCTCACGAGTGCGATCACGAAACAGTTCGAAGAAGGGAAGTTCCAGCGATCTAGCGATCGCCAACTCGTCGAAGGTCGATATCGCGAGTGGAATTGAATCATCGCCTTCCCCAAAATATATAGCCACTCGTTCAAAGCCAAGACCAGGGACCAGCGCCTCACACGCAATCTCAAGAACTTCGCGTTGAGATTGGCATTCGGAGAATCGCGCTGATGTTCCAAGCAGTTGCGTCAATCGGGTGCGATGTCGTTCAGTTTTAGCACTGGCGTGGGCATTCTCGAGAGACTGCTCAGCGTGCGAGCAAATCGCTCGCAAGAGGCGCAGTTCGCTCAAGTCCGGCATTCGCCCGGATCGAGGTTCGTCGATTGACAAGATCCCGAGTGGCTCGCCCTTGGAATCGCGGAGTTGGACGAGAAGGGCGTCCATCGGATCCCATCCACCCGGGATTGTGGGTCGCTCAGGAGATACGACCACGAATCCATCGACATGGGTCCACACTTCGGATGATCCCGGGACAAAGTAAGTCCCCGGTTGTATTTCATATTCGCTAGTCAGAAGTTGCTCTTCAAACGTCCCGCGACCTTCCCGGGTGTGCATGAGCGCTTGCACTTCTGCTGGTCCGATCGCCAACACGACCTCATAGTCGTCCCACGCTGGTCGATACCTGTTGAATACCACTACTTCAAAGCCCGCAGTCGAATGGACGGTTTCGACGACAGTACGAAGAACGTCGTCGACATTGTCCTCGCGAGCACTACGAGCTAACGAAACCAGAGCATCGATCCATCCAATCGCGTCGTCATTAACTTGACGCTCCACGGACTTCATTTGCAGGTGAGTCCCGGGACAAGGCGCAAGAAACAGCAGCGGAACTGTCGTTTATCGCGAGGGTTGATACTCATTGAGTAATTGTTGCGCCTCCAAATAACGTTCGACACAACGAGAACTGGTCTCCGCCCAAATTCCGCACACATTTCTATGTCCCGCCCAGCCGGCCGCCTGGAAAGACTGACAGTGAGACGTCGTCGATTGCCGACCTTCGCGTTCCGTTGATGGTCGATACTGCCAGCGTGGCTGTCGCCAAGTCCAAAATGTTGGACATGGTCCGACTTAACCACGTCGAGCATTCCTAGGACACCAGTCGAGAAACGCCCTGCTACGAGCGGATTGCCGATTATGTATCAAGCCGGGAATCCACCCGGAAGTGAGCGACGATTAGACGATCAATGGTTGCCTGGGATCTCTACGATGCGCCGCAGGAGAAATCTGCACTCGAGCTCAGTCGGCGCGACAGCAAATGGACACCAAGAGGACAGGTTTCTCGGATAAGGGTTCATGTAGGGACCTTTGACCTCTGCGCCGGGCGCCCAATCTCTCCGAAAAGTCGCATTCCTATGGCTGGGGCAGGGGATGGGCCAGCGAACGGGGGAGGGTTCTGCAGCCAAAATGTGACCGTGGTCCAACGCGAGACAAGAGACGGTGCCTTCGCACCGGCCTTGATCTGCACTTTTACTGATGGGGGGGACTTCTGTTGCGTCGGTTCAGTGATCTCGGTCCCCGCCAAAAGACCTGGTCCAATCACCGAAGCGACGGTTCTATCGACAATCATTGAAGACTTCATCTTGGGCAACGTAGCGATCTGCAGTGACAGGTAACGACGGCGACCGACTCGTAGGCCTGGATGATGGCGAAGGGCGCGGCCTCGCCATCGATCGGCTCGTGAACCGAATATTTGAGGCATTCCGGGTCGGCGTTAATCGATTCGGCGAAGTCGAGTGGCGGGCCGATTAGAGCGTCGCGCCTACTGTCCGCCGGCTCGAGCCTGTCGATGAATACAACGGCGGAAAGTAATCGTCTCAAGAAAATGTCTAGACCGTCTTGGCTCCCAAGGCGATGTCGAAGCCGGCGCCGTTGCTGGCCACGCCCACCAAGAGGATGCCGGCCCATTCAAGGACCGAGGTCATCTCGATCCCACCTACGTCCAGGGGCCGAATGTCCAAACTTTCCAGAAACGCCGCGACGTGTGCCTTCGCCTCGGCGTTGTCGCCGGCGAAGAATATGTCCACGGACTTATCTTGAGCAAGGACGTCGCGAAAGATTGTATTGAACGCTTTCACGACGTGAGTGCCCTCCGGGGCGGCGGCGGCGATCTGCTTGGACGCTGAGTCACCCGCGGTCGTCACGAGCCCGCTGGCGTCGGCGTTGAACGGGTTGGTCATGTCGACGAGGATCTTGCCTGCCAGTGCATCGCCGTACTTCGCGATCACTTCAATCACTCCGGTGTACAGAACGGCGAGGAAGACGATCTCACCTTGTGGCGTTGCGCCGAACGCGCCGACGGTGGCTTGGCGGCCGATCTGGTCAGCAAGTGCCTGGGCGTTGCCAGTGTCGCGGCTCATGAACTCGATGGTGTGGCCGTGCTTCGCCGCTCGGGTACCGATGGCGGAGGCCATGTTGCCCGAGCCGATAATGGTGATGGTGGTCATGTCGCGTATTCCTTTGCTGTAGTTGAATGAGGGATTTTGATAGAGGTTTAGTTGCTGTAATGGCTTGGCGCGTCGAAGGTTCGCGTATGCCTGACGATCTCATTTAGGGGCTCAGATAACTGTGCTGCCGCCGTCGACAACAAGCTCCATGCCATTAACGTAGCTCGAGTCGTCCGAGGCGAGGAACAACGCGACCGAAGCGATCTCCTCGGGGCGACCCATCTTTCTCCGCGGAATCACGGACTCGAACCGCGCTTTCATCGCCTCGTCCATCACCTCCTCCAGCATCGGGGAGGCGACCTGGCCGGGGGTCAGCACGTTGACTCGGACCTTCCTGTCCCTCAGCTCGGCCACCCACACTCGTGCGAAGGCGGGTAGCACGGCCTTGCTCGCTGCGTACACACTCCAATTGGGGTAACCCCTGAGCGAAGCGTTCGAGCCGGTCATGAAGATCGAGCCTCCATCGTTGAACAGCGGCAGCGCCTTCTGGACCGTGAACAGCGTGCCGCGCGCGTTCAGCGAGAAGGCGGCGTCGAATTGCTCCTCGGTGATCTCACCGAGGCCGCCGTGTTCGCCCACGCCGGCACTTGCCCACAATACGTCGACCGCGCCCTTTTCCTGCTTGACGGTCTCGAACAAACGGTCCAGATCGTTCAAGTCGGCCGAATCGGCATGCACGCCGGTCACGTTCCGGCCGATCAGCTTGACGGCTTCGTCCAGCGCGTCCTTCCGTCGGCCCGAAATGAAGACGTGAGCTCCTTCGTCGACGAACAGCTGCGCACCGGCCAGCGCCATACCGCTTGTCCCGCCCGTGATTACCGCGACCTTGCCATCAAGCTTTCCCATAACTACTCCATTCACGTGCCTTGCCGGTGTTATGTACACCGATCTGTGTACTTAATGTAGCAGCCGGTGACGTGGGGCGCAAGTTATGCACACCGGTCGGTACCCGATGGGGCTACGCTGGGCGGGTGACGAAGTTGGAGAAGGGGCCGCAAGGGATGCGCCGCGGCAGGGGCGCACGAGAGCGAATCGTCAGCGCTTCACAACAACTCTTCCGCGATCAAGGCATCAACAACACCGGTATCGACCAGCTCTGCGCAGTGGCCGAAGTGTCTAAGCGCACGCTGTACCAGCACTTCAGCGGAAAGGACGAGCTGATCGCTGAGTGCCTACGCCGATTCGATCCCAACATCCTGCCTGAGGTATTCGACCGCGCCGACCTCGCGCCTCGCGAACGACTCCTCGCCGCTTTCGACGTCCACGCGCCTCTGTGCCCGTTCATCGCGGCGGCTGTCGAAATCCCCGAGCCGGACCACCCGGCACGCGTTTACGCCCGCGACTATAAGAAAGCCTTTGCCGCGCGGCTCACTGATACCGCCCGTGAGGCGGGCGCCAACAACCCCGAACAGCTCGGCGAACAACTGGCGATGCTGCTGGATGGCGCCTCGGCCCGCAGCCGAGTCCTCAACACCGAGACCCTCGCCACCGCCACCGCCATCGCCACCGTCCTCGTCGACAACGCCATCCCCACCGCTGCGGTACCGCTCGGCAGAGGCGGGAACCCATCAGCCGAGACGGGGCGCGTGCCGGATGCGGCGACGAGTTCAGCCGATAATGAGGGCGAGTCGGGTTGGTGATACAGGCCGAGGTGGCAAGAGGATGAAATGGTGGGGGTGTGCAGGAGTGTGCAGCACGTGTAACTGCACGGGGGGGTTATTGGCAGAACTGAACACATCCGTGTCCCGGTTGCACCCCGGAGAGGACGAAGGCCCAAGGTTTTCCTCGGCCTTTGACTTCGTTTATTTGGCTCTTCGGATTTCCGCGGGGTACGCAAATCGCAAAGGTGAACACTCGATGCCAAACGCGCCCCATGCCTATCAGCGATCAGGGGCACCAGGGGTCGGTCGGCACAGCGGTGTGTGTAACATCCTCTTATGCCTCGTACCGACAAGGGATCACGGGTGATCGCCGCCCCGCCGGAGAAGGTCTATGCCGCTTTCGTCGATGCAGGTGCCCTGACGGCGTGGTTGCCTCCTGCGGGTATGTCGGGCAGGTTCGAACGATTCGATCCACGTCCCGCAGGGTCCTATCGAATGGTGTTGACCTACGGGGACGCCCCTGCTTCAGGGGGCAAAGCCACGGCCGACTCCGATATCGTCGAAGCTCGTTTCGTCGACATCGTCCCCGGCGTAAGGGTCGTGCAGGCGGTCGACTTTGTCTCTGGCGACCCTGCTTACGCCGGCACGATGACGATGACCTGGGAGATGACCGGTGTAGATGGGGGTACGCGCGTCGACATCACAGCCGACGACGTACCTGATGCGGTGTCCCCGGAAGACCACGCCGCAGGACTGAACTCGTCCCTGGCGAATCTCGCCGGATATCTTCAGGTGTAGTCCGCAGCGCCGCCGGTTGACGCTCGCTGTACGGCGGTCTGCCCCGACGGTGCGTGCTCCGGTTCGACGCGACCTGACGGGACCTCAGAGCGGGTCGACGGTTTGAGGCAACTGGCGCGCCCTAGTACGCGGGTTCTGGTGGTTGCAATCACGCGTGGAAGTGCCGTTTCGTGCGAGGTAACTGTCGCGAGTACGAAAGTGGCCAGACCACAAGACCCCGCTGAAATCCGAAGAGCCGTTTATTTACTTCTTGTTGGCGCGGGGACTCTGGTTGGATCCGTTCTGCGACTTCGACAACACCCAAAATACCTAATCGAAATCCTTTCACGCCCTGGGTACACAGGGGGTTACACGACTCCCTTCGATCACAAGTTGAAACTCGTCGGTCCACAAAATTCAACGACTGAATGGCGACAATGTAGGGCAGGAATGTAACGTCAAGCGGACATAAAGTGCCCTGATCTGATGCGTCTGTGAAGCCGGATCCATTTCATCGAATTGTGGTAATTCCGCTTCTGCGGGGCCGCAATCATGGATCAATCTGCCGAAGCCTTTTTCTGCCTTCACCATGGTCGAGTGCTGCGGCGGGACGCTCGAAGTTCGTGCCACTTCGATCATCCAAATCACTCCTCGTCTTAGGCAATTCATCGGAGGGTTCATGAAATGACGGTCGTACCTGCCGTGCCCTCCAAGAGACCAGACGCGTCGTCCACTTTCTTACTAACTCGACCCTTGACGTCGAAGGGCTGGTGCGACGAGCCGAGCGAATCATCGACTCAACCGATCTCGTACCTCGAATCGAAGACGCCCTCACCGCTAATCGCGTCAAAGCGGGGCGACCACGCGAACTCAGCGTGCGAACACAATTGGTGGCTCTGTTGGTACTTGGAACCGACGGTCGTCTTCACCTCATTCGCGTCGAACGACTACTGCACACGCTGCGTCCATCGACCCAGCGTCGCTTAGGCGTCGACCGAGAGGGGGCATCACTCGTCGTCAGATAGAGCGACTCTACGGCGCCATGGCGCGAGCCGTCGAGGCCGAGGGTCGACGTCACGGCAACTCGCGGTGGGGCCTGCTCGACGAGCTGGCGGACAACTTGTTGCGGGCCACCGCCCACGCGGCGACCAAGGACGCTTATTCCATCGCTATCGACGGCACGACAATGCCCAGTTGGGGTACACGCCGGCGCACCAACGTCGTGGGTCCCGACGGCACGACCATCGTGGAGAGAATCTCCACTGACCCCGACGCCCACTGGCGTGGGCGTTCCAAGGAATCGTGGAAGAGGCCCGTGTTCGGCTACGACATCACGGGAGCGGTGCGTGTGAAGGACATCGACGGAGACAACGTACCGATGGCATTGTTGGCGATGCGTTTTCGTCCCGCGACGACGACGCCCGTGAAGATGGCGCTTTCGGTGACTGGCGCCGTGGCAAAGACCCAAGAGCAACTCGGCGACGTCTTGGTCGACCGCGAATACACCAAGAACATCGACGGGAGTGACTTCATCTTGCCCGTCCGGTCCCTGGGCGGAGAGCCCATCTTTGACCTCGATGAGAACCAACGAGGGGGGCGCGGAACTCGCCGCGGTGCTCTTATCATCGACGGCCAACCGTTTAGCCCCAGCCTGCCGACAGCCCTTCACGACATCAAAGTGCCCGCGGTGAATGCAACCATCGAAGAGCGCCTGACGTACCAGGCCAAGATAGCTGCACGAGCGGTGTACGCGATGAAACCGTACGGCAGTCGCAAAGCCGACTCCCAACAAACCTACGAGTGCCCCGCCTCAGCGGGTCAACTGAAGTGTCCACTGCGTGCGCCTCATGGCGTCGTGAAACGCGGCACGTTACGGGTGTACTCGCACCCGACCAACGTGGTTGTGGACAGCGTTTGTGCGCACGCGTTCACTACGTTCGCGGCAACGGACATTCCACTGGCCCAGCGCGAACTCTACGGTTCGGCGCAGTGGTTCTTCTCCTGCGCGCGGCGTAACCGCGTCGAGGGCTTTTTTGGTAACACGAAGAATGAAGCAGTGGAGAATCTACGACGCGGCGTCATTCGGATGCGCGGCGGGATGAAGACCGGGCTCGCTACGTTGGTCATCCTCGGGGCGACGAATCTACGCCTGGCCGAGCGCTGGGATGCGCAGGTGGCCAAGCCGAAGAAGGCCAAGCGCGGACGTCCCCGTCGCCAGTCGCTCATCACGTACTCCCAGGTCGTCGTGGCAGCGTCAAGCACGGGGCCACCGGCTACGTAAATCACGCTTCGCAAATCAACCGCTCTCCGCGCCCGCGGGATTTTCTCATCTCAAAAACCTCTCAGCCACCCTTCGGGGTGGCATTCTTCGTAGTGGGCGAAGTCACGATCGCCGCGAAAGTCTCGTGGAAAGCAGAAATCCCGGCCCAGGTCTAACTTCGACCTACGGACCGGGACTTCGGTACTGAGTTTGACCAGCTTCGGTACAAACCCCTTGGTGGCGGGGGCAGGATTTGAACCTACGACCTTCGGGTTATGAGCCCGACGAGCTACCAGACTGCTCCACCCCGCGTTGCGGACTTCCATCTTATCAGACGATTCAACTCACGCATTTCGATGAAACACGCCGAAGACGCGAGAACGAACTAACCCAGCACTTTTTGCGCAAGCGCTAGCTGTGCGTACATCAACTGCACGTCGGTCTGATAGGTCCCGAGGTTGCCGGCCTTCAGCGCCGCCTGCGCCGCCGTGTAATCCGCGCTGGCTTGGGTCAAGTACTGTGCGGCGGTCTCACCTTTCTTACCGCTGCCCGAATTGCCTGTCGTCGGATTCGTGGGGGCCGTTCCGCCAAGCACGCTAGCGATCGCGCCCGACAGCGTCGTGCTAAATCCCACGCGCTGGTTGAAGGCCACGATCACGTACTTGAGCTGGGGCATGGGGTTCGTCGTCGACGTCACGTACAGAGGGCGAACGTAGAGAACGCTCTGATCGAGAGGCACCATGAGGTCATTGCCGAGCAGAACTTGCGAACCGTGTTGGTCGAGCAGTGACACCTTGGACGAGACTGCCGCGCTCTGCAACATCTCGGAGTCGGCCTGAGCAGGCGAGGTGGTCGACTGCCCACGTGGCGTCTCGTAGACGTTCAGTTGCCCGTAGTCAGTCGGGTCACTGGTGGCGACCATGAAACCAGACAAGTTCTGAACGGTCGACGAATTTCCCGCCGGGACGAAGGCGACCGATTCGAGAAGTTGTTGGTGATTGACCTGCGGAAGAGATCCCACTTGGAAGATCGGCGCCATCGGTGACAGGTTCGTCGATGTCACCGCGCCGTTGACGTCGGTCACCGTCGTGGCAGCCAAGGCCTGGGTCGCCGGTCCGGCACCCGCCAACGGCGACACTTCCCAGCGGTCCGACGCGTCGTAGAAGGCGCTGGCCGACGTGATGTGATAGCGACCCAACGTCGCGGCCTGCACCGAGAAGAGGTCCGGGGGGTAGCGAAGGTGAGTGCGAATGTCCATGGGCATCGCGCTCAACGGCTGGAACATTCCGGGAAACGCCGCAGCGTAGGCCTTGATGATCGGGTCGCTCGGGTCCATGATGTAGAACGTCATCTTGCCGGTGTAGGCGTTGACCACCACCTTGACCGAGTTGCGCACGTAATTGAAGCTGTAGGGCAGCCCGCCAGCGTTGACGTTTAAATTGCTGGCGTTTTGCGAATACGGGTACTGACTCGACGTCGTGTACCCGTCGAGGACGAAGTTGACCGACCCGTTGGCGATCACGGCGTAGGGCTGGGAGTCAAAGGACAGGAACGGCGCGGCCTTTTGGGCCATCTGCGTGACGTCGCGCACGAAAAGGACGCGCGACTTCGACGTGATCTGGTTCGAAATCAAGAAGTTAAAGTCACTCAGGCGCGCCGCCAGCGCCAAGCGACTGAAGAATCCGCCCACGGCCACGCCACCCTTAGCGGCGTAGTGCGTCTCGACATTCGAGCCACCGTTGGTCTGGTAGTCGAGTTCAGCCTGCTTGGTGTTGGCCACGACCCAACCGGTGTCGCCAATGCCGAAGTAGATATCGGGTTGCGTCAGAGCGGGCATGCCGGCTGTCGACACTGGCGGGACGTTAGCGACGTCGAAGATCGGGTTACCCGTCGCTTGGTCCACTTCGTTGGCCGCGAGTACCGCGGCGCCGACGCCGTGGGTGTACTGCAAGTGGGTATTGACCCAGCTCGCCGCGGGCAGGTTGCTCTCGGCTAGTTCGCGGGCGCCGATTAACACCGGGGTCAACTTGCCGTTGACGACGTAGCGGTCCACGCCCAGCGTCGTGAAGGTGTAATACGCGCGAATCGACTGTCGACGCGCCACCGTCGCTAGAGCGATACTCGGATCGGGGTCCCACAGACGGATGTTGTTGAGTGTGTCGGCGTCGGCCGTCAAGACCTTGGCCGGTATCGTGGATGCCGCGGCGAAGGAGTGGTACTGGACGGTCGTCAATCCGTAGGCCTGGCGCGTCGCCTGAATGTTGCGCGCGATGTAGGGCGCCTCGAGGGTCGCTTGGGCGGGGCTGACCTTGAAGGTCTGCAAGAACGTGGGGTACAACACGCCGATGATGAGCGCTACGAAGGCCCATAATCCCACCGCCACGGCGGGCAGGGACCAACCGCGAGAGCGGACGTTGGCGAGCAGAATCAACGCCGACGCCAGCGATAAGAAGATCAAGATAGTCAGCGCGGGCATGCGGGCGTGGACGTCGGTGTACCCCGCTCCCTGGACGACCCCGTTGGTAGAGTTGACGAGTTCCCAGCGAGCAATGACGTAGCCAGCGGCCTTCATCACGGCAATCCCCGCACCGATTACCGACAGGTGCGCCTTGACGCGCGGCGCGACGCGCGGCGTACGACGTGAGGTGCGAATCCCCCCGTTAAAAAAGTGCATCACCGAGGTGACGATCAAGATGATGAAGAGCGAGACCAGGGTCCAGGTGACGATGAAGGAGATGAAGGGTAAGTCAAAGACGTAGAAACCAACGTCCTTGTGATACAGCCGGTCGGTGGTGCCAAAGGACTGGCGGTGCACGAAGAGGAGCCACGTGTTCCACTGGCCCGAGGCGTTGAGCCCAGCAATAAAACCGGTGATGACCGCAATGAGGGCATAGATCCGACCGGCGTAGGGGCGCACCGCGTTCTGGAAACGCCGCACCACCTCGTCTTCAGGTTCGAAACTCAGGTCGCGCGCGCCGAAGCGGTCGGTCAACATCAAGTTGGCCCACATCAAGGCGAAAAAGATCAGTCCGAAGACTACGGCGAGTCCGACCTTGGTCGCTAAGAGCGTGTTGTACACCTCGCCGTAGCTGCTCTGGGAGAACCACATCTGGTCCGTCCAAATCACCGCCAGCGTGCGAAGCGACGCGAGCAACACGATCAGGACAAAGATTCCTCCGGCGATCCAAAATCGCCGTGATGGGCGTCCAAGGCGACGAGGGGGACTTACATCCGACGGTGAACGCACAGTGCCGAGCCTAGGTCAGAAGTTAGACGGGGACCACGGTGCACGCGCAGCCCGCGTGCAACGGCGGGTAGGCCGCACCACTGGGGAACGCTTGGCCCGCCGCGCGCGGTGGAGCCGCCGCGTCCAGGGCGCAGGCATCACACGGCGCGTCATTGGGAGCGGGATAGAAGCGAAGACTACGTTCGCTGGACGCCGTCGCGACGCCGAGGTGAAACGCTCGGCGCGCCGCGTCGGTACAGAGTCGCTCCACCCGAGCTCCGCGCCATTCCTTGTACGCTGCGTTCGCGCGTTCGCTCGCGTCACCGTTGCCGTCGGCCAAAATTCGCTTGCGGAGCGCGAGAACGATCGTCACGGCCAGGTCCGCCGCGCAGTCGGTGATCCCCGCTCGCGGACTCGTCTCGCTACTCGCTCCCGCTTCGTCCAAGGCGAATTGCGTCCCGGCGGCGGTCGCGTCGGCCAGTGCGTCCACGGCCGTCTCAGCGTAGCGACGCCGCTGCTCCAACTCATCTTCCAACTCGTCGGTGATGGGCCCCTTGACGTCACGCAAGCGTTCGAGCGTCACGTTTTGGTCGTCTTGGAGGGCGCGCTTGACTTTGCGGGTCAGCACCGCCAACGACTCGCTAATAGCAATGTCGCGTCGCGCGAACAGTTCGTCCAGGGGCGTTTCGGCCTTGACCGGGGCGGGGGCCTTCTTCGGCGCGGGCGCGGTAGCCCCACGCTCTTCGAGTGTCGCCTTGCGCAGGCGAGCGAAGATCTCATTGACCACGTCAGTGCCCGCGACGTCCTCCTCGACGAAGGTCTCGGTGTCGCGTAAATCGGCGCGGGGGGGCTTGGCCGAGGGTGGTAGCGCCGCTGGCGGCGCGGCGGGTACCGGCTCGAGGTGATTCACCGCGCTCGAGGCGGGAAGTGACTGCAACTGCGCCTCCGGGACGTGGCGCAACGGGGTTCCGGCGAGGAGTTCCTCCTCGGTCGGGTCCGTCACCGGAGGACGCACGCGCAGTGCCTCCAGAGCGGCGTGACGCGCGGCCTCGTCCGATCCGTTGATGTTGTCGAGTAACCCGTCAATGTGCTCGCGGACGTTCGAGACGAAGGTATTCATGGAATCTCGCGCGGCGCGCAACTGATCGATCTGAATGTGCAGTGCCTTGCGCTTGACTGCCAGGTCGTTCAAGATGTTGCGCCGAGCTTCGTTGGCCTGTTCCACGATCGCGCGACCCTGCTCGCGACCCCGCTCCACCATTGCGTCACCGTTCACCTTGGCCGACTCGATGAGTCGTTCCGCGGCCAGGCGCGCCTCTTCGTCTATCTGTGCGGCGGTGTGTTCGGCCTCGGTCAGCGTTGCCGCGGCGCGTTCCTGGGCTTCGATCAGGTGGCCCGCCGCGCGATGCTGGCTCTCGGTAAAGAGCTGCGCCGAGCGTTCCTGGGCCTCGGCGGTGACGCGGCCGGCCTCTTCGTGCGCCGAGCGCAAAATCGCCGCACTTTGGGCGCCGAGCGCGCTGGCCAAGGTAGCCTCATCGAGCGTCGGGTTCGCGGCGCGGCGCAGCGCCTCGGACAGTTGTTCTTGCAGGTCGCGGATGCGACTCTCGAGGTGTCCGACCTCGCGAGAGACGGTGTCGAGGTGCGAACGCACCTCTTGGGGATCGTACCCGCCTTTTCGCACCGTGTTGAAGTTCGTCCGGGCGATTTCCGTCGATGATTGACGCGTCGTCGAGAGCATTCGCCGTTCTTCCATTCTCCTTAGCCTAGGACGTCGCGGGCCTTAAAAATGGCTTACCGAGGCGCCGTAAGGGCCACCGGGGCGGCGCCACCAAGTTTGCGAAGGTCGGTGAGAACCTGGTGCAGCGTGGTCACGCCGATGATATGGAGGCTGGAATTCGCCACCGAACGCGCCGTCGCGACTTCCACCTGGGGAACGAAGAAATACTTGGCCCCGGCGTTTTCAACCGCGATGGTCTTCTCCGCGACTCCCCCGACGTCGCCGACGTCGCCGTAGGGGTCCATGGTGCCGGTCGCGGCAATGGCGTGATGTCCCGTCAAGGAGCCCTTGCTGAGCTTGTCGATGATGGTGAGGGTCATGGCGAGGCCCGCCGACGGGCCTCCGATATTGGCCGTGTTGACCGATATGTTGCCCGGCAAGTCGAACGTCGCCCCGTCTTCGGGGACCACACCGAGAAACGACGGCCCACTCGTCGGAAACTGTGCGCAGCCCGTCCTCGCGTGCGCGTCGGGTGACGCCGCCGTCGTCACCTTGAGCGTCACGAGTCCACCGCGGCGCAACACACCCGTCGTGCTGAACGTGGTTCGCCGCAGGGTGACGTGGACGACGGTATGCGCGGCCACGTGCTCCAAACTGCCGATCAACGTGCACGCCGACGTCACCGCACGACCGTCGACGGCGGTGATCTCGTCACCCACGTGCAGGCTGGCGTGCGCGGCCGGCGTGTTATTCGCGACGGCGGTAATGACGGCCCCCGTCATCGTCGCGGGAATCTTCCACCCCAGCGCCCTGAGCGCCGCGACTTCGGCCGACTCTTGCGAATCGCTCATCTGCAAGAAGCCCTGCGCGTCGAGTTCGCTCGCCGGGATGCCCGGATCGAGGAGTTGTGACGCCGTCACGAACTGCACGTGGGACTGAAAGTGCATCCACAAGAACTGCAACTCTGAAAGCGGTTGCAAATAGACGTCGACGAGCATGATCCGGTCGGCCGCCGAATTCGTGGCCAGACCTTTGATGGTGACTAAGGGTGCCACGTCAGTGGCGTTGCCAGGCGTGATGGCGTACTCGTTGGTCGACCAAGCGCGTAGCCCCACGACCACGACGGCCGCGACCACCAGGGCAATCAAAAATCGTGAAAATCGACGCGCGCGTCGAGGAGGTGGTGAGATGGTCTCGTGCACAGTGATGAATCCACGCTACCGGACGACGTTGAGGGCCTCCTCGTCACGGCGGGGTACCAGACGGACGGCTCACTCGACGTACTTATACGCGACCACCTCGTGGACTCCATCCCGCGACGGCGGGTGTTGGCCCTACGGGCGGCCAATCGACGCGCCATTACCGTCGACGATGACTGGCATCGCGCGCTCGGCGACGACGACGTCGCCGTGCGCCGCGAGGCCCTCACGCTGATCGCCGCCGCCGTCATCGACGATGATTCCTTGTACCGGTTGCTTCTGGCGGCGTTGGACGACGACGACGCCTTGGTGGTCGACGGTGCCGTCTTCGCGCTGGGCGAACACCTCTATCAACCCGCGGTCGAGAAGCTCATCGTCGTCGCGACGCAGCACGAAGACGCGAGGTGCCGGGAGTCGGCGATCGCGACGCTCGGCGCGCTCGGCGATGATCGAGCCCGTCCCGCGATCTTGGCCGCCCTCGAGGACAAGCCGGCCATTCGCCGTCGGGCCATCGTCGCCCTCTCGAACTTCGAAGGCCCCGACATCGAGGCCGCGCTGGAGCGCGCTAAGGACGACCGCGACTGGCAAGTCCGCGCGGCGGTCGACCAACTCGGTCGCGGCGACGACTGAGTCCTTAGCGGTCGACTTGGCGAAAGAGGCTGTGCAGTGAGGACATCTCCTCGAGGCACATCTGCAGTCCTCGAATGATGACCGTGCCGGGATCGTCCGCGACACGAACGGTCACGCCCGTCGTGTGGGCAATGAGTTCGGCGAAGTCCGTCAATTGGGCGTGACCACCGACCAAGACCATTCCCTGGGCGCTGACGTCTTGGGAGAGGTCGGGCGGCGCATCGGCCAAGCATTCTTGAATTAAACGAAGGGTCGAGGTGACGACGTCGGTGAGCGCCGCGTTCACGAGTTCGGCGCGCACCTCCACCGTCTCGAGTTTTCCGTCCTCGATGGCGCGCGCGGTGATCGTGCGTGACTCACCGTGACTTCGACTCTGGGCCGAACTCATGGCGATCTTGAGCTCCTCGACCATGGATGGGGCCACCACGACTCCCTGGCGAAGACGCAACAACGTCGCGATGGAATTGTCGATGTCGTTGCCGCCGACGCGACGCGCGCCTGACGACACGATGCCGCCCAGTGAGATGAGCGCTGACTCCGAGGCGCCGGCTCCGAGAACCGTCACCGCCGAGCCCACGGGGTCTTGCACCGGGAGTCCGAGCCCGATCGCCGCGGCGATCGGCGCCTCCATCAAGCTGACCTCGCGAGCACCGGCTTGAATGGCGGCCTGGCGAAGGGCGCGGCGTTCGATCGACGTCGCCAGTGATGGCACGCTCATCACCACGCGGGCGCGACTGAGTTTGGAGACCCCCGCGCGCTCGAAGAGCCCGGCGATGAGCCGAGCGGTCACGTCGAAGTCGACCGTGGTGCCCTGGGACAGGGGACGAAAGACCACCATATGTCGCGGCGTGCGCCCGATGAGGTCGATGGCGCCGTGGCCGACGTCCATCACTTCACCCGAGGTGGTGTCGATGGCGACCATTGTGGGCTCGTCGAACAAGATGCCCCGCTCCGCCGTCGCCAGGCGCGTTCGGGCCGTGCCGATATCGAGTGCGACGTCCGTGGCCATGGCTAACGATGTTAGGTCGCGCGCCGCGAGCGCTCCCTGACAGCATCGCCGCCACCTCGCATAAGTTGGAGGAGTGAGTGACAACCCCCTCGGCGACATGTTCGGCGATATGTTCAAGATGCTGGGTCAACAAGGCCCCGACGCCTGGTTCCAGACAGCTACTCAACTGGCCCTGAACGTGGCGCGTGGCGAAGATGGCGACCCCAACCCCCAACCACGAGAACGCCAGCGCCTGGAAGAGTTCGCTCCCCTCGTCGGGCGTCACGTCGACGCCCTCTTTGGCGTGTCGTCGCTCACCGACGTCACCGCCGTCAACCGTGCGGGGCTCACCCTCGCGGCCCTGAACCAGTGGAAACCACTCATTTCTCCCATGGCGACCTCGACGTCGAAGCTAGACCTCGAAGAGGTCGAGGGCGGCGAGATGATGGCCCAGCTCGCTAGCTCACTCGGTCCACTGTTCTTGGGATTTCAGATGGGGTCGGTGGCCGGGCACTTCTCGGAACGAGCCTGGTCGCTCTCGGCACTCGCCCTACCGCGCGAGGACGCGACGCGTCTGCTCGTAGTGAACAATTTGGTGGCCTTCGCCGACGAGTGGTCGCTCGAGCGCGACGAGGTGTACGTCTTCGCACTCAGCCGCGAATTCGTCGCCACGCTCGTCTTGTCCCAGCCCGGAACCGGTGACGCACTGCGCGCGCTGCTGGTCGACGCGGTGAGAGAGTCCGCCGCCGCGCAGGGTGACTTGCTACAGCGTCTGCAGGGCATGATGAACCCGGAGAACATGGCGTCGTTCATGAGTAACCCCGAAGCGCTCCTCGACGAGATCGAACTACCCGGAGAGACCGACGCCACGCGGGCGATCAACGCCGCCGCAGCGGTGCTCAGCGCCTTCTTCGACGCGGCGGCCGAGGAGATTACGACGGCGGTGATGGGCCCACGACCCTCCCTCGTCGAAGCGTGGCGCCGTCATCGCCTCAGCGACGCGCGCGGTGAGGACGCGGCCGCAGCGCTCTTTGGGATCTCGAACCAGGGACCACATCACGAACTCGCCCGCACGTTCGTGGCCGAAATCGCCGAGGCACGTACGCTCGGTGCCTTTAGTGCGTTGTTGCGCGTCGACGGTCTCCCCAGTGACGCCGAACTCCACGATGCGACTAGCTGGTACGAGCGAGTGTCGAACTCGCCGTTGGCCTAAGACTCTTCGTCGTAGCCGAGGTTCCACTCGACCAGGAGATTCTCGCGCTCGGCGTCACGATTGACCCGTTCGCGATTGCGGCGAAACTGCGGGTCGTGCGGGGGCAAGAAGCGTAGTCGGGCGTCGATGCGGTCGACGAAGGCCTGAATCTGCTCCTCGTCGCCGAACACCATGCGGCACTCCCAGTGCGGCGCCACGGGACCGAGGTACACGACTTGTACGTGACCAACGGGGTCGACGACCTCAGTGGCTTCGGTGGTGGGTACCTGGCTCACGGGACTCCTTCAGAGAACGTCGTACTACGGGAGTTCCAGTCTACCTTTTCGACCTGAGCCCCTCGCCGACCGGGCGCAGGTGCAAATAACGCCCCCCACCGGGTCTATGGTCGAATGGTGATCGAGTGCGTGATCAATATCTCCGAGGGTCGTGACGACGCAGTGCTCGAGCGACTCGCCGTCGCGAGCGGCGTCTCGCTGCGCGATCGCCACAGCGACGTCGTTCACAATCGCAGCGTGTTTACGCTGATCAACACCACTCCCGAACTCCTGCACGACGTCCGGCGACTGATCACGCTGGCGCTCGACACGCTCGACCTGGCACATCACGAGGGAGTACACCCACGACTCGGGGTTGTCGACGTCGTGCCCTTCGTCGCGCTCGCGCCCGAACCCGCATCCGCCGCGCTGCGGCTGCGCGACGCCACGGCCCAGTGGCTGGCGACCTCTCAGAACGTCCCGGTCTTTCTCTACGGTCCCCTCGGCGGCGGCGAACGAACGCTGCCCTTCGTGCGAGCGAACGCCTTCAAAGATCTCGCGCCCGACTTTGGACCGACTCAGGCGGATCCCCATCACGGGGCCGTCGTCGTGGGGGCACGCGACGTCTTGGTCGCCTGGAACCTGTGGTTACGTAACGTGAGTCTCGACGACGCGCGACGCCTGGCCCAACTCGTTCGCCAACCGGGCGTACGCGCCCTAGGTCTCGCGGTGGGCGACGAGGTGCAGGTGAGTTGTAATCTTGTCAATCTGGCCCAGGCCACACCCTCACTGGTGTACGACCTGGTGGAAGAGCATCTACCGAAGCATGGCATCATCGACCGCGCCGAACTCGTGGGGCTGATTCCTCGGTCGCTCCTCGAGCGCGAGGACCCTCAGCGTTGGACGCAACTGGACCTGAGTGAACTCACGACCATCGAGTCGCGCATTACGCCGCGCGACACGACGGCGTCCTAGCTCGCTTGGGCGCGGCGTTCGAGGGCGCGGGCGCGGCGCAGTCGGCGGCGTTCGCGTTCACTCATCCCACCCCAGATACCGAACTTCTCCCCGTTGTCCAGGGCGTACTCCAAGCAGTCTTCTCGTACCACGCAGCCGCGACACACTTCCTTGGCCTCTCGAGTGGATGCGCCACGTTCCGGAAAGAACAAATCGGGATCGACACCCATGCAGTTGGACCGGGCCTGCCATCCACGATCTTCCATTCCAATCATCACGTTGACGATTTCCATGAAGCTTTCCTCCCCGCTGGGGGCTCTCACCACCCATGTAATTACAACAGTGTCATTGTGTCGGAATTCCTCCAAAATTGCAAATCGAATGCGAAAATTTCCTTGAGGCAACGTGGCAACCGTCGTCACCTCACGCCCCACCTACTGTGGTGACCTATGAGTCTCCTCTCCCCCTTCGCCGGACTGCGCTACGACGACCACGACGACGACCTCGTGCGGTTCCGCGAGAGTTCCATCGACGAGAAGTTCTCGGCCACCGTGCGGTCGCTCTTTGACGCCCTCGACGATCGCCGCGAGGAGGTCCGCTCGGAACTCGATGACGAGGAGTGCGACCTACTCTTACTCTTCGCGCGTCGACGCGCGGTCAGCGCGCGACGAGGTGGATCGCTCCGCTCGATTTCCGACGCTCTCGACGCCTACGCACTCCTCCCCGAGGAAAACACCGTGCCGTGGGAGTCGTGGTTCAAGGCCACCCTCTTTATCGGTCGCGACTTGGGACTTGACCTTGACGACGCCCACCAGCGTTTCGTCGGCGGGGCCGCCGAACAAACCGCCCAGCGCGCCGACGTCGCCTTTGACGCACTGGCTCGCATCGAAAGCCTCGTGCAGTGCCACGTCATCGAAGTCGACACCTCCTACGGCGTCGGGCTCATCGAAACCACCATGGTGCGAGATCAGAACTCGCGGTCGTGGGGCGGTCTCACCGGTCAACCCGTGACGCTGGGTCAATATCAAGTCGAGTTCGCACCCACCACCAACCTCGCCCAGACGACCGTCACAATCGCCGACGCCCTCGACGCCTCCGGACTCGTCACGTGCACGTCGATCCGCCAAGACCAACTCGTGGGCGCGACGTTCAACCTCGTCACGTCCGGCTCCTACCTCGAGTCCCTCGGTTGCCTAAGTTTTTTCGCCGACGGCGTCGACGACCAACCCACCTTCGCGGTCGTCGTCGCTGAAGTGGGCTCCGAGGATCACTTCGACGTGCATTACGACGCGCTGGACCTCGCCCAAGAACTCGCCGACGCCGCCGACGAGATCGAGGACCAGTCGGCGCTCGCCCAGGGACCCTGCGTGATCGTCCTGAGCGTCCTGCCCAGCTTCGACGAAACGGCGAGTGACGACGCTATCGACCTGGCGAACTTCCTCGAGTTGACGCGAACCGCGCTGTCGCCCGTTTGAAGGGACGCTTCGAGCTATCCCGCTCGACGCGAGCGCACAAAGTCGTCGAGGACGTAGACGCCGAGTTCGTCGACCGAGGTGTAGAACGTGCGCCCACCGTTGACTGACGATATTTGCTCGACGAAAGGGAATTGACTTCGCTCGATGTCGAGCGCGAACGTATTGATCGTGATTCCCGCCTTGGTGCAACGCAGGACCTCGGCCATCGTGCGCTGCAACGTCTCGGCCACCGGGGGCCACGAGAAGAAGGGTTCACCGTTGTCGCTGAGGTGCGCCGTGGGCTCGCCGTCGGTGACCACCACGACCTGGCGTTCCCCGCGTTCGTTGCGCATCAGATGGCGACTGAGCGCCAGGGCGTGCTGCAAGTTGGTGCCGTAGTTGTAGTCGATGGTCAGCGCCGGAATATCTTCAATGCGTAGCTCCTGGGCCGTCTCACCAAAGCCCACCACCGCGACAAAGTCGCGTGGATACCGTGAGCTGATCAACTGAGTCAACGCCAGCACCATCTTCTTCGCCGGGACGAGGTTGCCCCGCATCGCCATCGAGAGCGACAGGTCAATCGCGAAGACCGTCGAGGAACGCCGCGCCGCCTCGTACTCTTCTACGGCGAAGTCGTCGGGATGCAGGGTAATCGGGGTACCCGGACCCTGACGGTAGAGCGCATTTCGCAGCGTCTGGTGCAGGTGCAGCGAGAACGGTTCGCCCGGTTGCCAGGGCGTTGCCGTTTCTTCGCGGTCACCCCCGCGCGCCACGGTGGCCGTGCGGTGCCCCCCGAGCGTCGGCGAGTCGCGTAGTTGACCAAAGAGGTCCTTGAGCGCGCGCTGACCGATCTGTCGAACCCCCTTGGCGGTGAGTTCGAGACGCCCTTGATCGCGGTCCACGAAGCCGCGGTCCTTCAGCGCCTGGAGGGCGCGCTGCAGGCGGGTCACGTGACGCGCCGCGTCGTCGCCGAGGTGCTGGCGCACGGCCTCGATGTCCACCTCGGGCAGTCCGTACGCGGCGTCGGTGCGTCCGAGAAAATTCTCGAGACCCTGTAATTCTCCCAATCGCTCGGCCACCGTGGTCGCGTCCGAAAAAGAGCCACCGTCGCGACCGCGCAGACGATGGGCGCGCTGCCAGTCGATGTCGGGCGTCGCTTGACGCAAGTTCGAGACCAATCGACCTAAGGAGAATTCGAGGTCCATGTTTTGCATCATCTGCGAGAACATCGCGCGTAGTTCCGCCTGCTGTTCACCCGAGAGAGAGTTGAACATGGCTTCGGCGGCGGCGGCACGCTCGGCCATCATGCGCACCACGTCCTCGAGTGACTGCGCGCCCGGGAAGAAGTCACCATACTTCTCCATGAAATCCTCGAAGGAGGGATCGACGGGTTCGTCACGACGGTCCTGTTCGATCATCGTCGACAACGCGTCCATCATGTTGCGCAGACGTTCGAGTTCGGCGCCGTCGGGGTTCGAGAACATCTCCTTGCTCTGTTCGAAGTAGGTCGAGAGCAGGTCCTCGTTGAGCTCAGCCACCAAGCGTTCGTATTCCTCGCGGGCCTCCGACGAGATGAACTCGTAGTCCTGATAAGCGCGCAGTCGATCACCCAAGCGCTCGCCCATCAACTCTCGTCGCATCGCCAGTTGGTCGACCAGGTCGCGAGTGACGTCGAGTCGACGTTCGTCGCCCGACGCTTGCGCCTCAATCAACAGATCCCGTCCGGCCGCTTCCTCGGTGGCCTCGATCTGATCGAGCCATTCGCGGTACCGCTGGAGCTCTCCGTCGGGGTCGCCCTGGCGCTCGAGTTCTTGGCGTCGTTGGCGGGTGCGCTCCAGTAACTCGCGCAACCCCTCGATACGCTCGCCGTCACTCGTGGTGTACCCCTCTTGCAGGACGCGATCCATTGCCGCATCGAGGTCGCCGTGCTCCATGACGTCGTCAGCCAATAACTGCAAGAACTCGTCAACGTCGACGTCGTCATCGTCGTCATCGTCGCGGAAACGTCGAAATCCGTAACGGATCGCCACTACCGATTCCTCGAACGGTACAGGGCCCTCGCACCCGACGCGTCCTTCGCGAGGCGCTTGGTGAGGTGCAGTCCCTCGAGGACGAATTCCGTGGCCGACGCCAGCACACCGTCACTCGCGTCGTCACCGGCCACGCGCCGTGCGGCCGATTGCAATACTGGCATCACCGCCAGAACGTCGAGGTAGTCCTGGTCGGCCAGGTCGTCACCGGTGTGTACGACCGCCTCGGAGGCGAAGGCCTCCACGATGGCGCTCGCCTCTTCGAGGACCACGTGTTCCATGAAACTCTGGCGCACGGCCAGCGATATCAACGCCGCGATCACCTGGTCGGTGTCGTCGTCGTCCATCGTGTCGAGTTCGATCTTGCCCTGCGTCGACTGGACCATGGCGGCCAGGTCACTCACGCGCGGCACGACGGCGGCGTCACCCGTGCGCAAAGTACGTCGCAGGGCGCTGGCCACCACGATCTCGTAGTTGGCGATCGATAGGCGCACCGAGACCCCCGAGCGCTGGGAGATGACGTGGCTCTGGCGCGCGACGTGGCTGACGCGCGTGACGATGTCCTCGATGAACCACGGGACGTCGATCGGACGGTCGGAGGTGGGAAGCTGGGCCTCCTGCTGGACGATCGCGATCTCCGTCGATACCTCGAAGGGGTAGTGCGTACGGATCTGGGAACCGAAGCGGTCCTTGAGGGGCGTGATGAGCCGTCCGCGATTCGTGTAGTCCTCGGGATTGGCCGTGGCCACCACAAGGAGGTCGAGTTCGAGGCGCACCAGGTGTCCGCGAATCTGCACGTCGCGCTCCTCGAGGACGTTCAAGAGCCCCACCTGGATCCGCTCGGAGAGGTCGGGCAGTTCGTTGATGGCGAAGATTCCACGGTTGGACTTGGGAACGAGGCCGAAGGACAGGGCCCGCGGATCATCAAGGAACAGTCCACCGGCCACCTTGATGGGGTCGACTTCACCGATCAAGTCCGCCATCGAGGTGTCGGGTGACGCCAACTTCTCGGCGAAGCGCTGGCTGCGGTGCACCCAGGTGATCGGCGTCTCGTCACCGCGTTCGGCGACCAGTTCTTGCGCGTAGACCGACAACGGGGCGAAGGGGTCGTCACGAACTTCCGATCCCGCCACGATGGGAAGCCACTCATCCAACAGCTCCACCAGCGACCGGATGACGCGCGTCTTGGCCTGCCCGCGTTCACCGAGCAAGATGATGTCGTGACCGGCCAACAGCGCCGTCTCCAATTGGGGCAGGACGGTGTCGTCATAGCCCAGGACGCTCGACGTCAACGCCTGACCGGTACGCAAACGCTCCTCGAGATTCGCGCGAATCTCCTCGCGCACGCTGCGCGCAACGAAACCGGCGGCGCGCAAGCCCGCCAAAGTAGTGGGAAAATGGGTGGGGACGACGGGTGAATTCATGCACCCAACTTATGGCCCGACGCGCTCACGTCACCCGGCCACGCTGCGCCACACTTCCTTCACCAGCTGTGAACCCGGGCGATACGCGAGGTGCGCGGCGCGTGGCGCGTCGAGCACGACCAGGTCAGCGCGGGCGCCCGGGGACAAGTGGCCCACGTCGCCGCGACGCAGGGCGGCCGCTCCCCCACGCGTCGCCGACCACAGCGCCTCGTCGACGCTGAGTCCCATCTCGCGCACGGCCAGCGCGATCACGAAGGACATCGACGTCACGTACGAGGTCCCCGGATTGCAGTCCGTGGCGAGCGCCACCACGACCCCGGCGTCGAGGAGGCGTCGCCCCGAGGGGTAGGGCGACTTCGTGCTGAACTCCGCCCCGGGTAACAACGTGGCCACCGTGTCGGACGCGGCGAGTCGTCGGACGTCCTCGTCACTCACGTACGTGCAGTGATCGACGCTCGCGCAGTCCATGTCGATCGCCAAGCGCAGCGCCCCGATGTCGCGTAACTGATTCGCGTGCAGTCGCAATTGGTGGCCCGCTCGACGCCCCGCCTCGAGCACCACGCGTGCCTCGTCGACGCCAAAGGCCCCCTCGTCACAAAACACGTCAGTCCACTTCGCACCGACGCAGCGAGTCATCATCTCTCCGGCCACGAGGTTGACGTAGCCGTCACGGTCACGCGCGTACTCCTCGGGCACCACGTGCGCTCCCAGAAAGGTCACTTCGTCGGTGATCTCGGCGGCGAGCGCCACCAGGCGCGCCTCGCCCTCCACCGTGAGGTCGTAGCCCGACTTCACTTCGACCGTGGTGACGCCTCCGGCGCGTAGCGTCGCCAAGCGCGTCGCGCTCTGAGAACGCAGTTCGTCGTCATTCGCCGCGCGCGTCGCTCGTACCGTGCGCGAAATACCGCCGCCGCCGTAGGGCGCCCCGGCCATGCGCGCTTCGAATTCCCCCGAACGTTCCCCCGCGAAGATCAGGTGCGTGTGCGAGTCCACGAAGCCCGGAACGACCGCGGCCCCCGCCACGTCGACGCGTTCGTCGGCCGCGGGGGCCTGCGAGGAGGGTCCCACCCAGAGAATGCGCGTCTCGTCGGCCACCAACGCGGCGTTACGCAGGCGCCCCACCGGCGTCTCGTCACCCAGTTCGCAGTCGTTCGTGAGTAGTTCACCAATATTGGTCACCAGGCGCGTGACCATCACTCCTCACGCATGGGGATACGCACGCCGCGGTCTTCGGCCACGTCTTCGGCGATGTCGTAGCCCGCGTCGACGTGGCGGATGACGCCCATCCCGGGATCGTTGGTCAACACTCGCTGTAGTTTCTCGCGCGCCAGGGGAGTCCCGTCGGCGACGCACACCTGGCCCGCGTGAATGGACCGGCCCATGCCGACGCCCCCGCCCTGGTGGATCGACACCCACGAGGCCCCCGAGGCGGTATTGACCAACGCGTTGAGGAGCGGCCAGTCGGCGATGGCGTCGGAACCATCCAACATGGACTCGGTCTCGCGATACGGGGAGGCCACCGAACCACTGTCGAGGTGATCGCGTCCAATGACGAGTGGCGCCGAGATCTCGCCCGAGGCGACGAGGTCGTTGAAGGCGACGCCCGCGCGGTCGCGCTCGCCGTAGCCCAGCCAACAGATTCGTGCGGGCAACCCCTGGAAGGCGACGCGGTCCTGGGCCTTGGTGATCCATCGGTGCAGGGGTTCGTTATCGGGGAACAGTTCGAGGACCGCCCGGTCAGAACGGGCGATGTCGCGCGGGTCACCCGACAACGCGGCCCAGCGAAAGGGGCCCTTGCCCTCACAGAACAGGGGGCGGATGTACGCGGGCACGAAACCCGGGAACGCGAAGGCGCGGTCGTACCCGCCGAGTTGGGCTTCGGAGCGCAACGAATTGCCGTAGTCAAACACCTCGGCGCCCTCATCGAGGAACCCGACCATGGCCTCGACGTGACGGGCCATCGACTGACGAGCGCGATCGGTGAATTCTTCGGGCTTCTTGTCGGCGTAGTCGTGCCAGTCCGCGAGATCGATGCCCTCGGGCAGGTAACTCAAGGGATCGTGCGCCGACGTCTGATCGGTGACGATGTCGATCTCCACGCCACGGCGCAACAGTTCGGGAAAGACCCACGCGGCGTTGCCGAGCACACCCACGCTCAGCGCGCGCCGTTCGGACTTCGCGGCGACGACGCGACGCACCGCCTCGTCGAGATTGGGCGTCCATTCGTCGAGGTAGCGCTGCGTCACTCGACGCTCCAGGCGCGTCGGGTCCACGTCGACGCACAAACACACGCCGTCGTTCATCGTGACCGCCAGGGGCTGCGCCCCGCCCATGCCACCGGCGCCACCGGTCAACGTCAAGGTCCCCGCGAGCGTGCCCCCGAAACGCTTGGCCGCCACCGCGGCGAAGGTCTCGTAGGTCCCCTGCAGGATCCCCTGGGTACCGATGTAGATCCACGAACCGGCCGTCATCTGGCCGTACATGGTGAGCCCGAGGGCCTCGAGACGACGAAACTCGGGCCACGTCGCCCAGTCCCCCACCAGATTGGAATTGGCAATGAGCACGCGCGGCGCCCACTCGTGGGTCTGAAAGACGCCGACGGGGCGACCGGACTGGACGAGCATCGTCTCGTCGCCCTTCAAGGTCGTGAGCGTACGCACCAGTGCGTCGAAACTGCGCCAGTCGCGCGCGGCGCGACCGGTTCCTCCGTAGACGACCAGGTCGTCGGGTCGCTCGGCCACGTCGGGGTCGAGGTTGTTCTGCAACATGCGAAGGGCCGCCTCCTGGGGCCACCCGCGCGTACTGAGGGTGTTCCCGCGAGCGGCGCGGACTGGTCGTGCACCTTCCATGGCGACTCCCTTAACTAGTGAACGTCGACACGTCGACACGCCGACGCGCGGTGGCCAGAATCTCTCCGTCGCGCACGAGACGTCCCACGGACTGCAACTGCGGCGAGAGCCAGCGGTCGGGTCCGGGTCCACCCGTCACGGCGTTGACCTGATTGACGACGTCGGTGGTGGCCGGCGAGCCAGCCAGCGGGGCGCGTAGCGCCATCGCGCGTGAGGCGGCGACGAGTTCAATGGCCAACACGTCGGCGAAGGCCTCGAGCGAGCGACGAAGTTTGCGCGCCGCGTGCCAGCCCATCGAGACGTGGTCCTCTTGCATTGCCGAGGACGGTATCGAGTCCACACTCGCGGGCGACGCAAGACGCTTCATTTCCGAGACCATCGCGGCCTGGGTGTACTGGGCGATCATGAGGCCCGAATCCACGCCGGCCTGGTGCGCAAGGAACGGGGGTAGACCGTAGTTGCGGTGCACGTCGAGCAATCGGTCAGTGCGTCGTTCCGACATCGACGCCACGTCGGCCAGGACGATGGCCAAGAAATCGAGGACGTAGGCGACGGGAGCGCCGTGGAAATTACCGTTCGAGGAAAGTGTGCCGTCAGCCAGTACCGACGGGTTGTCAATGGAGGAGGCGAGCTCCACGTCGGCGACTGAGGCGGCGTGTGCGAAGGTGTCGCGCGCCGCGCCGTGGACTTGGGGGACACAGCGCAACGAGTACGCGTCTTGCACCTGGGTGGTGTCCTCGCTGTGCGAATTGACGATCGGCGAATCGGCGAGCAACGCCATGAGATTTGCCGCGCTCACGCGCTGACCGGGGTGGGGCCGCAGGGCCTGGAGCTCGTCGATGAAGACACGATCGGTGCCACACAACGCCTGAATCGATAATGACGCCGATACGTCTGCGAGAGCCAACAGCGCCTCACCGTCGGCAATCGCCATGATGAGTTGCCCCAACATGCCGTCGGTACCGTTGAGTAGGGCCAGCCCTTCCTTCTCGGCGAGCTCGACGGGTTCGAGGCCGGCCGCCGCCAGCGCCTGCGCGGCGCCACAGCGTGTCCCGTCGGCCAGGCGCACGTCACCCTCTCCCATCAGGGCGAGTGCTACGTGGGCGAGGGGCGCGAGATCGCCCGAGCAGCCCAGGGATCCGTATTCGTAGACGACCGGCGTGATGTGAGCATTGATCATGGCGGCGTAGGCCGTCGCCGTCGAGGGTTGCACCCCCGTAACGCCCGAGCACAGGGTCGTGAGACGCGACACCATCATCGCGCGCACGACTTCGACTTCGACCTCGGGGCCGACCCCCGCGGCGTGGGAACGGATGAGCGCTCGCTGCAGGGCGCGTCGCTGATCGGGCGCGACGAAGGTCGTTGCCAGCGAGCCAAATCCTGTCGATACCCCGTAGACCGCAACGCCGCTCGAGACCATCTTCTCAATGGCCGCGCGTTGGCGCGCGAGCGTCTCGAGGACGGCATCGTCAATGACGATCTCGTGGGCGCCGCGAGTCACGTCCAGGAACTGAGCCCGCGTCAACCCCTTCGCTTCTAGTCGGATCGTCACTGCTGTCTCCGCACGTAGCCGGCCAGCGCCTCGAGGACGACTAATGCCGCGAGTCGCACGGTGCGCTCGTCGGATGCGTCACGCGTGACGTCAACCTCGGTGACGTCCAGGGCGAACACCTGGGGATGAGCACTCACGATGCGCACGAACTGGCGCAGTTCGTCGGCGCTGAGTCCTCCGGGGACTGCCGCAGGACAGCCGGGCACCACACTGCGGTCACAGACGTCCATGTCGACGTCGACGTAGATGCGCCGACCACCCGCTCCCGCGAAGTTCAGCGCCTCTTCGGCGACGTCAGCGATACTACGACGGCGCAACTCGTGGCGCGCGATCACCCTCACTCCGGCGTCCTCCGCGAAGTGCGCGTAGGCCGCGGAGTTCGAGAAATCGGCGAGGCCGACCTGGACCACTTGCGAACCCGGCAGTCCGTCGGCGATGAGTTGGCGCACGGGCGAACCGTTCGACTGACCTTCGCGCAAGTCGAGGTGCGCGTCGAGGGTGATGAGACCCCATTCAGAGAGACTTCCCCGCGCCAGTGCGGTCATCGCTCGCCACGTCAGGGCGTTGTCGCCGCCGAGGAGGATCCAAAAGGTGGGGAACAACGTGTCAAAGGCGTTCGCCAGTCGGGCCGCGCCCTCATCGGTGTCGGGAAATTCGACGTCGCCGTGGTCGCGCACGACGACCGAGTCGAGAAGATCACTCTGATCCTCGAACGACCAGGTGGAGAACCGCGCTAACGCCGCGCGCACCGCGGCTGGCGTCGGTTCACTAGAGCGCGGCGTGAGCGACGTGGTGTAGGTATGGGCACCCAGCAGGGACACCACCCCTCGACGCTCCGGCGCGGGCCCGCCGTCCGTGCCTAGCAGTGACGCGGCCGACGGCCATTGGGGGTCCGGGGCATTCACCACGGTCCCATGCTACGCATCTCACGAACCGTCAGCGGACGCCCCAGTGCTCACGCGAGTGTCCCGACGCACCTCGGACGGTGGGTTATTCGCACCGGGCGACGCGTACGTCACCAGGACAGCGCGAAGCCCGTTTCGTAGGCGATGACCACTAACTGCGCTCGGTCACGGGCACCGAGTTTGGCCAGAATCCGACTGACGTGGGTTTTTGCCGTGGCCGAGCTCATGTGCAGATCCTCGGCGATCTCGGTATTAGAGCGACCGCGCGCGATGGCGAGTAACACTTCTCGTTCGCGCGGCGTCAGGACGTCGAGGATCTTTGCATCGACGTTCGAGGTCGAGGCGCGACTGGCGAACTGTTCGATGAGCGTACGAGTGACGCTGGGGGCGAGTAAGGCGTTACCCGCTGCGATCACCCTGATGGCCTCGAGTAAATCTTCGGGAGGTGAGTCCTTGAGTAAGAAGCCGCTCGCGCCCGCCCCCAAGGCCCCGTAGACGTATTCGTCGAGATCAAACGTGGTCAGAATCAATACTCGGGTGTGACCCGCGTCGGGATCACTCAGTATCTGACGAGTGGCCTCGATGCCATCGAGGTGGGGCATTCGGATGTCCATCAAGACGACGTCGGGATGCGTCGAGTGCGCGATCGTCACGGCGTCGCGACCGTCGGCGGCCTCGCCGACCACCCGCAGGTCGTGCGACGCGTCGACCAAAAAGCAGAAGCCGGCGCGAACGAGTGCTTGGTCGTCGACGACCAGGACGTTAATCATGACACCCCCAGGGACGAAAGTGGAAAGCGCACGACGACGCCGAAGCCACCTTCGGGACGCGCGCCGGCGACCATAGAACCTTCGAAGAGTGCGACACGTTCGCGCATCCCCACAATTCCGTGATGCGCGCCGTCCTCCTCGACCGACTTGGGGTAGACGGGCAGTCCGCCCCCGCCATCATCCACGACCTCGAGCACGAGCGCCTCGGGCTCGTCGCGCAATTCAACGATGACCGAGCCACAGCCCACGTGTTTCACCACGTTGGTGAGCGCCTCTTGAACGATGCGGTAGATTGCCAGATTGGTGGTCGGCGAGAGTTCGGTCACGAGGGAACTGCGCAGTTCCACGACGACGTCGACGCCCGCCGCGCGCACTTGTTCCACCAGAGGGCCTAGCGAGCTCACCCCGGGCGCGGGGGTCAACGTTGCCGGTTGCTGATCGTCGTGACGCAGCACGCCCAGCATGCGGCGCAGTTCGACGAGTGCGGTTCGACTGGTTTCTTCCACCGCGGCTAAGGCGATTTTTGCTTGACCCGGGTGCTCGTCGATGACGTGGCGCCCCACCCCTGATTGGACTGCGATGACGCTCAGGCTATGTGCAACGACGTCGTGCAGATCGCGCGCAATTTGCAGGCGCTCTTCGGCCACGGAACGTTGGGCGCGCTCCACAATCTCGCGTTGACGTTGGTTTGCCTGTTCGGCCAACCCGGCGACGTAGGTACGGCGCACCCGCACGCTGTCGCCGACGAACCAGGCCGCGACGGCGACCAGCAGTTCAGTCAAGTTGACGTTACTCCTGGAATTACTCACGAGATGTGAAATGTTCGGGATGATGACGACTAAGCAGACGACGGCCAGCGCGGGAAGCGAGCGGCGGCGTTCGTAAATTGACGCCACTTGGTACATGGGAAAAGCAATGAACGGGTCGGCCGACGCCGCCTGGCTGGCCACGAGGGCGACACCGGTGGAGGCGGTGAGCACCCCGAGTGCGATCATGGGAAATCGTCGACGAAGAATGATCCCGAGCGCGGCGGAACCCCAGACCACGCCCTGGAGTTTGTTCCCCCCAACGTGTTGCGGGGACGCCGAGTGAGTTCCTAACACCGCTAACAGAATCAAGAGACCCGCGATCACGTAGTCGATCATTTGCAGTTGCTGAGTCGTCGCGCGGTGTAGGAGTGGTGGTCGCAGTCCTCGCTGCGATGAATCACGAGAGGTCACTCTTTGACGCTACTCATCGCCCGTGGCGGGCGCATCAGACCGCCGACGCAACCGACGTACATCGTGAGATGTAGATGGGGTGCGCGGACACGACCCAACGTACGCCCGTCGACGTAGGCAAAGAAGGGTCGCTGGGGGGACGATTTTTCTCCTCTCCCCAGCCACACTGGAAGTCGTCGGTAACGATCGACCCAGAGACGAGGACACATTGTGATTGAGGCCAAAGGATTAACAAAGCACTACGGTGACAAACTTGCAGTAGATCAACTCAGCTTTAACGTACGTCCCGGCGTCGTCACGGGCTTCCTAGGACCGAACGGTTCGGGCAAGTCCACCACGATGAGAATGATCATGGGTCTCGACGGCGCGAGCGCGGGCGACGTCACTATAAACGGTCGCCACTATCGTGACCTGGCGTGGCCCCTGCATGAAGTGGGCGCGCTCCTCGAAGCCAAGGCCATCCACCCGGGGCGCAGTGCCCGTAAACACCTCCTCATGCTCGCCCAGGCCAATCGCATTGCGCCCAGCCGGGTGGACGAAGTGTTGGAAGTGGTGGGTCTCACTTCGGTCGCCAACCAGCGCGCGGGCAAATTCTCACTCGGCATGGGTCAGCGTCTCGGTATCGCCGCAGCGTTACTCGGCGATCCCGAGGTACTGCTGTTTGACGAACCCATCAACGGTCTGGACCCCGACGGCATTCGCTGGGTGCGCACGCTGCTCAAGAGCCTCGCCCTGGAGGGTCGCACGGTCTTCGTCTCGAGTCACCTCATGAGCGAGATGGCTCTCACGGCGGAAGAAGTGGTCATTATTGGTAAGGGCCGACTCATCTTGCAAGTCTCCGTAGATGAATTGCTCGCTCAAGGGTCGCGCCAATCAGTGCGGGTCAGTTCGCCCGATCTCGCCGGCCTGCGTCGAGTCCTCGATGACAACGGAGCGACCACGAGCGTGGACGACGACGGCTCGCTCAGCGTGCGCGGCAAGAACAACATGGAGATCGGCGAACTCGCCGCTCAGCACTCCATCGTGCTGTACGAACTGACTCCCCAGACTGAATCCTTGGAAGAGGCTTTCATGGAATTGACCGAAGCAAGTATCGAATATCACGGTGCAGCCAGCGCCGGCCCCCAGCTAGAAAAGGAAATCCAACAATGACCACCAACTCGACCGTACTTATTCGCGAAAAGCGGATCCCTGCGGGTCGGTACTCACTCACCGACCTCATGCGCTCGGAGTGGACGAAACTACTGAGCGTCCGCTCGACGATGTGGACGTTGGGCCTCACGGTCTTCGTCGGACTGGGCGTTAGCGCAATCGCGTCCTACGAAACTCGAACGCACTGGCTCTCGCAACCGCAGAGCCACGTCGGATTTGATCCGACGTCCCTCAGTCTCGCCGGGGTGTACGTCGCCCAACTCATTATCGGCGTCCTCGGCGTGATGGTGATGAGCGGAGAGTACGGTACCGGGACCATTCGAGCCACGTTCTCGGCTTCACCGCGGCGTCCACTGGTCCTCGTAGCCAAGGGCATTGTCTTTGGTGTGGTGACATTGGTGGTGGCCATGGTGACCTCCTTCCTCTCCTTCTTCTTGGGACAGGGTCTGTTGAGTTCGCCCGCCGTTCACGCGACTTTGTCCACTCCAGGCGCCCTGCGTGAAATCGTCGGCACCGGGCTCTTCTTGGGACTGATCGGGCTGTTCGCACTGGGACTGGCCACGGTGATCCGACACACCGCCGGAGCGATCAGTACGTTCGTCGGCATCTTGTTGGTTCTGCCGAACGTCCTGCGGCCGCTACCCAACTCGATCTACGAGGACGTCTCCAAGTTCCTCCCGTCACGAATTGGAGCAAACATCTTGTCCATTGGGCCGGGTCAACAGGGTAATGGTTTCTCGCCGTGGGTTGGTCTCTTGATAATGGCCATTTACACTGCGGTCCTTCTGATCATCAGCGCGGTGGTGATGGTGCGACGCGACGCCTAAGTCCACTCATTGACGAGAACGCCCACACCGCAGTACGCGGTGTGGGCGTTCTCGTCGCGGATGACACAAGGAAGTTTGTCGACGTCGATAGGACCAGAGTGATCAACGCCGTGACGACCTGCATCACAGCACGGGGAACTTCGAACATCACTATTGCTCGAGCGTCCACCACGGGGGTTGTGACCACCTTAAGTTGATGCCGACAAACGAGACGGCGAACGACTTAACGCAGGACGCGGCGAACGCCAGCTTCTTCGATGACGACGTCGGGTTCTTGCACGAACGTCGGGACCGGCATGGCGTCGAGTTCGTGGTGCGCGTCGTCCACGTAGACCGGCGCGGCAGTGGCGACGTATTCGCCCTCGGTGGTGCGCGTCACCACGTTGGTCGTCTTACGCTTTCCCGCACCCGCGAAGGCCTGCATCTCACGACAGATCTTGTAGGTCAGCGGATACGCGATAAACGGCGTCACGATGCACAAGATGCGCATGGCCCACAGAACCGTGTTGAGCGACAAGTGCAAGAAGTTAGCGATGACGTCGGTCGACGACGCGATAAAGAGCATGGACAACAAGACCGCCACCGACACGCCCGCAGCGGTGCGCTTGGGGCGATTGCTCGGTCGATCGAGCAAGTTGTGCATGTCGTTGTCCTTGGTGAAGTGACGCTCGATGGCGGGCCACACCATGACGGCGTTGAAGAGGATGCCGGGGAAGATGACCGCGGGAATCGTCACTTCAAGTGGGATGTTATAGCCGAAGCTATGGAACGACCACGATGGAAATATGCGTAGCGCGCCGTCGAGGAATCCCATGTACCAGTCGGGCTGCACGGCGTAGGAAATGCGCGACGCCGTATAGGGGCCGAACTGCCAGATCGGGTTGATCTGCGCGAAGGCACCTAAGAGCGCGATGGCGCCCGAGACGACGAACATGAATCCCGTCGTTTTGGCCATGAAGACGGGGAACATCGGGGAACCCACAACATTGTTTTCAGTTTTACCCTTGCCCGGGAATTGGGTGTGCTTCTGGCGCACCAGCAGACCCATATGCGCCCCGACCAATCCCAGGATGACTAGCGGGATGATCAAGACGTGCAAGATGAAGAATCTCGGGATGATGTCGGTCCCCGGGAAATTTCCGCCGAAGAGGAAGAACGCGGCGTAGCTTCCCACCAGCGGGATCGACAAGACAATCGAGTAGGCGATGCGAATACCGGTGCCCGAGACCAGGTCGTCGGGCAGCGAGTACCCGAGGAAACCGTTCACGATCGCCAGGATCAACAGCGTGGTGCCGATCGTCCAGTTCAGCTCGCGCGGCTTGCGGAAAGCCCCGGTGAAGAACACGCGGCCCATGTGCAAGACAATGGCGCCAACGAAGATGTCGCAGGACCAGTGGTGCATCTGTCGCATCAACAGCCCCGCGCGCACCGCGAAGGACAGGTTCACGGTGGAGGCGAAGGCCTCGGTCACGCGCTGGCCGTCGAGGGGGAGGTAGCTGCCGTGGTAGGTGACGAGGTCCTGGCTCGGAATGTAATACAGCGTGAGGAACACGCCCGTCACCAACAACACGACGAAGGAATACAGCGCGATCTCGCCCAGCATGAAGGACCAGTGATCGGGGAAGATCTTGTCCATGAACGTCCGACCGCCCTTGGCGAGGCCCAGGCGGTCATCGAGTTCGTTGAGGCTCTTCCCCACCTTGCCGTAGGGGCCCTCGCTCTCGCGTTGCGTGCGCTTGGTGTTGACGGTCTGGCTCATGAGCGCTCCCAGAATCCCGGTCCGACGGGCTGATTAAAGTCTGACTGCGACTGCAAGTACCCGGCGGAGTCAATCTGCAGGGGCAGCTGCGGCAGGGGTCGAGGAGCCGGACCAAAGTTCGGAATGCAGCCATTGGTCACGTCAAACATCGATTGGTGACACGGGCACACCAGCAACTGCATTTGCTGCTCGTAGAGCCCGACGGGGCAACCCAGGTGAGTGCACAATTTCGAATAGGCGAGGTAGCCATCGGGGCCCCAGGTCTCACGACCCTTTTGCGTCACGAAGTTCTCGTTGGATATACGAATGAGCACTGTCTGGTCCACGGCCTGGCCGTTGTCAGTGTTCTGGAGACCCTCGGGGTAGACCGTCATGATCGATCCGATCGCCAAATCGTCTTGGTGGACGCGACGACCGGTGATGTCCACGAGGTAGGTGCCCTTGGTCCAGTCGGTGTGAAAGAGCGTCCCCTTGGGCAATGGGCCGAGCGAACGAACGAGCGGGAATGCGGCCACGATGCCGAAAATTCCCATACCGGCCCCGAGCAACCCGCCGAGAACCTTGCGACGCTTGACGACGCCGCCACCGCGCTCGATGATGGCCGCGGCGAACGCGTCGCGGTCCTCGGGGGAATTGGCCAAGGTGTGGCGCTCTTCCACGAAAGGCCCGCGCGGCATGAGGTACTTACCCCAGGCAATGAGTCCCACGCCGAGGAACGTCAGACCGCCGCCGAAGGTGGCACCCAGCGTCCAGGGCGCGGCGTTCACCCAGTAGCACGCACCGAATCCGGCGACGAAGAGAATGCCAACGAAGAAGGTGACGGCGATGACCTTCTCGACCAACTCCGGACGACGCGCCGCGGGTTGCAACCGCGGATCGTCGGAGGACACCGTGCTCAACATCACCGGGGTGCGTTGTTCGTGCTCGCTCACTGGCGCTCTCCTACCCAAAATCCGACGAGGGCCAGCAGTCCCACGCCCAACAACAGTCCCACGAAGCCCTCGGCCACCGGACCCAAGCCTCCCAGGCCGAAACCACCCGGGTTCTGGGGGTGCTCGATCTCGGTGGTGACGTACTTCACGATGTCGGCGACCTGGCCGTCACTCAAGTTTCCCGTGAAGCGCGGCATATTGCCCGGACCGGTGCGCACGGCTTCGACCACTTGGTAGGCGGGGATGTTGCGCAGCGAGGGTGCGAAGGTCCCGTTCGCCAACGCGTCGCCGTCACCTTCGATCGTGTGACACGCCGCGCAGTTCAATGCGAACAGGGCCGCGCCGTCAGAAACATTGGCGTTGGTCAAGTTCGGCGACGGGATGTCGGGGTAGCTCGGGCTGAGTGAATTGATCCAGGCGGCAATGGCCAGGGCCTGGGCCTGGTCCAAGCGGGGCGGGCGACGCTTGGCCTGGATCGCTCGAGGATCCGCCGCGGGCATGCGGCCCGACTCCACCCAGAAGTCGACGGTCGCGGGTCCGAGTCCCACGAGGTTCGGGAACGCGCCCGCGGTCCCGTTGGCGGGAACGCCATTGGCCTGGGTGCCGTGACACGACGCACAGTTCTCGAGAAACAACGACTGGCCGAGCACCGCGAGTGAGGGCGACGGCGCGGTGTACGTGATGGCGCTATCGCCGTAACTGACGATGGCCCCCGTCTTGGTGTTTCTCACGACGGTGGTGGAGTTCGGCGTCCCCGCGTTGGCGCGACCCGTTTGATAGGGCGTGTGCGTCGTCGTGGACGCCACGGCAACCGTGGCCAGGCTCAGGATCGGTCCCGCGACGACGAGCGCGGCAACGCAAAGAAACGGCACTCGAGAACGACGACTCTTCATCACGACCTACTTCAAGAGGAACAGAGCCGAGTACAGCCCGATCCAGACGACATCAACGAAGTGCCAGTAGTAACTGACACCCTGAAAGGTGGAGAGTTCGCCCGGGTCGCCCTCGGTACCGCGCATACGAAACAACAAGAACGCCATCGCCACGAGACCCAAGAACACGTGAAGACCGTGGATACCGGTGGTGATGTAGAACACCGAGCCGTAGGAGTTGGTGTACCAACGAGTGGTGAGATGCGTCCATTCGTAGGCTTGGTTGGACACGAATAATGTGCCCATCACCATCGAAATGAGCACCCAGCGGCGCGCTTCGGCGCGTCGACGATGCTCGATCAACCACACCGCGTATTGCATGGTGAACGACGACGCGATCAAGACGATCGTGAAAATGCCGGACTGCAGTACGTCGAGGTGGGTGCCCTTGGGGGGCCACGCCACGAGGTGTGCACGGATTGTAAACAGCGCGGCGAAGAGTCCCGAGAAGAACATCAGCTCGCTACCGAGCCAAATCATCACACCAATGGCCAGCATCGGCGGACGATCATGAACGATCTTCTCTTGCTTCGCCAGGCTTTCGAGGGGAATCGCCTGACTCACGCCTTAAGTTCTACCAAACATTTAGATGGCCTTGTGACGTTCTTCACGAATACCGACTATCGAAGGGTCTCTGGCAGCTCGCCGACGGCCAATATCGCCAGTCGACGAGTCGGTCGCGTCATCGCGACGTAGAGCGTTCGCAGACCGCGGGGCGTCACCTTTTCGTCGCCGCTCGCGCCACGCCGTGCGATCTCGCCGGGTTCCACCACCACCGTGGCGTCGAACTCGAGACCGTTGGCCCCTTCGGCGCCGAGCACTACCAGGTCGGCACTCAGTCCCTTGGAATCCTGATCGCGGGGATCGACCGCAGTGATGCCGCCATCGATAAGTAGCTGGACGATTTCCTCCACGCGCGCGGACGCTACGATCACCGCGACGCGACCCGGAGCGACCACCTCCACCTCGCGGCGAACTGACGACACCAAGGCGGCGGCGAAGTCCTTCGTCTCCACGACCTCGACGATCGGAGTGAATCCCGCGCGGCGAACCGGACGCGGCGGCTCGAGGTCCACGGCCGCCGCGCGCAAGGTGGGCGCCGCAAAGTTGAGCACTTCTTCGGGCGTGCGGTAGCTCACCGTCAGATCAACGCGAGTGGGAGTGCGGCGCGGATCGAGGACTTCGAGGACGGAATTCCACGAGGAGGAAGACGAGGCTGTGGTGGCTTGACCCATGTCCCCCACGATGGTCATGGAGCCCGTGAGGTCACGGCGCTTCAGGACTCGTAGTTCCATCGGTGAGAGGTCCTGGGCTTCGTCGACGACGATGTGACCGTACGTGACGAACTCCGCTTCGTCGAGTTCCGCGGTCATCGTGGGCGCGAGTCGTTGCGCTTCACGCAGGGCCGCCGCACGAATGTCGCCCGAGAACGAATCGAGGTCGACTCCGTCCAGCACACCGGTGTCGACGGGCTTGATGAGCGAACGTGGACGCTTGCGCGGGCCGAGCAGGATTCTCGCCTCGTCGATCAATGCCGCGTCGGCCTTGGTCCAACGAATCTCGTCGAGGGTCTCGCTGCGCGGCCGCTCGAGGAGCGCGACTTCGTCGTCGTCGAATAGATTCCGACCCGCGGCGCGCAGGAGCGCCGACGCGCCGAAGAGGTCGTGCAGCAAGTCCTGGCCCGACAGACGCGGCCAGATGCGCTGCAACATTTGCTTGTATTCGAAGGTCGAGCGAATTTGATCGGCCAGCTCGTTGAGCGCGCCGGTCTCCTCGCTGCTCTCACGGACGAAACGGTCGTGGTAGCGCGCCGCCAAGCGCGCGGCGAGCTCTCGTCCGACCGCCGAACGACGCTGATTGTGATTTCCCGGACGACGTCGGGCGCGTTCGACGATGTCAGCGGTGTCCTCGGGTCGTACGACGATGATGGCGCGACCCACCGGGATCGAGACTTCTTGGCGCAGTGGTCGCTGACGCGTGCGCAGGGCGCGCGCTAACAACGTGGCCATGCGCACGTCACCCTTGAGACGGTCCACTTCTTCGCTGTCACGTCCGCGCACGTCAACGTTGGTCACCAGTCCCGAGATCGTCGACAAGGTGACACCCGACTCACCGAGCGAGGGCAATACGTTCTCGATATAGTTCAAGAACAGCGGGTTGGGTCCGACCACCAACACACCTTGACGTTCGAGCGTGGCCCGGAAGGTAAAGAGGAGATAGGCCGCGCGGTGCAACGCCACAGCGGTCTTACCCGTCCCGGGACCGCCTTGGACGAGGAGGACACCGGCCAGGGGGTGGCGAATGATCTGGTCTTGCTCGCCCTGGATGGTGGCGACGATGTCGCCCATGCGACCCGTGCGCGCTCGACCCAACGCGGCCAGGAGCGCACCGGGTCCGCCGAGGGCGAGACCCCCGTCCACGAGCCCCTCGTCGGTCGCGTCGCGCTCGTCGCCGTCAGGGAGTTGCAACTCACCGAGTTCGTTGGCGAAGTATTCGTCCTCAACACCGAGCACCTCACGCCCACGAATGGCTACGTGACGCCGGCGCGCGAGTCCGAGACTCTCGACGCCCGTGGCGCGATAGAACGCCTCGGCCACCGGGGCGCGCCAGTCGACGACCAAGGGATTGAGTTCCACGTCCGAGACCGCCAGACGACCCACGTGATAGGTGTCGCCGGGACCGTCGCTCTTATCCAAGTAGTCAATACGACCAAAGAAGAGGGGTT
This sequence comes from Acidimicrobiales bacterium, assembly GCA_036509795.1. Classification (GTDB taxonomy): domain Bacteria; phylum Actinomycetota; class Acidimicrobiia; order Acidimicrobiales; family RAAP-2; genus RAAP-2. Next base: position 45,147 of record DATCEX010000003.1, on the reverse strand, counting down.
GATCGCCAATTGCCAGTTGGTCTAGGCGTTGCAGGGCCGTGCCCATCACGACGTCACGCTCGACGAGGTCGCCCGCGCCGCGCATCGTCGCCACCGCGGCCGAGTCACGTAACGAACGCGCCTCGTTGCGCATGTGGTCCAGCGCGTCCAGGGCGCGGTCGAGGAACTCTTGTTCCTCCCAAATCTCGCGCTCGTGTGCCATCGAACCTCTCCCGGTACTCGCAAATCGCGTTTGACGAGTCTAGGGGACGCAGCGCACGGGTGACTCTCGTCCCTCGTTGGACTAGCCGACCTAGGCTGAAGGCCGGAAAAGGAGCCGTGTGTCTGACCCCGTTTTCTTACGAGCCTGTCGCGGCGACGCGGTCGAACACGTCCCGGTGTGGTTCATGCGCCAGGCGGGCCGATCCCTCCCCGAATACCGCGCCTTGCGCGGCACGGGCTCCATCCTCGAGGCCATCGGTGCCCCGGCGGTCGCTTGCGAGGTCACCATGCAACCGGTACGCCGCTACGGCGTGGATGCGGCGATCTTGTTCTCCGACATCGTGGTGCCCTATCACGCGATTGGTTTCGGCGTCGACGTCGTCCCGGGGCGCGGGCCGGTCATCGCCCAGCCCTTTCGCAATGAACACGACCTCGAACGACTGCGTGATCTCACCGCGGACGACATCGCGCACGTGACGGCCACGATTGACCTCGTGATCGAGCAGTTGGCGGCGACCGAGACACCCTTAATCGGCTTCGCGGGAGCGCCCTTCACTGTGGCGAGTTACCTGGTCGAAGGAGCTCCCACCCGGGACTTCGCGGTGATCAAGTCCCTCATGCACGCCGACCCCCAGCTCTTTGATCGCCTGTTAGACCGCCTGGTCGACATCACGGTGTCGTTTCTTCGCGCCCAGGTGGCCCACGGCGCACGCGCGCTGCAGTTATTCGATTCCTGGGCGGGCGCCCTGACGCGCGACGAGTACGAGCGCTTCGCACTCCCCGCGACCCAACGGGTTGTGGCGGGCGTGGCCGACCTCGACGTGCCGACCATACTTTTTGGTGTCGGCACCGGCGAACTTCTCACCCTCATGCGCACGGCCGGCTCCGCGGTGCTCGGCATTGACTGGCACGTCGACCTCGACGACGGGCGTCGTCGGGCCAAAAAGCCAGTCCAGGGCAATCTCGACCCCGCGCGCTGTCTGGGTGGCGTCGAGTTGGGCGTCGCCGCGGCGCGCGAGGTCCTCGTGCGCGCGGGACGCGACGCGGGGTACATCTTCAATTTGGGTCACGGCGTCCTGCCCTCGACGGACCCGGAGGTGCTCGAAAGCGTGGTGCGGGTGGTCCACGACGAAGGTCTGGCAGGAGTGGCGTGAGGACCGGCGTCCTCGTCATGGCCTACGGCACGCCCACGACGCCCGAGGACGTCGAGGCGTACTACACCCGCATCCGTCACGGTCACGCGCCCACCCCTGAGCTTCTGGCGGAGCTCACCGACCGCTACCGCGAGATTGGCGGAACGTCGCCCCTGGCTCAGCGCACCGCCGCCCAGGTGGCCGCGTTGGCGAAGGCGCTCGACGCGCGAGCGCCCGGGACCTACGACGTGCGATACGGATCGAAATACGAGCCGCCGCTGATTGAAGACGTGGCACCCGGCTTCGCGAGCGACGGAGTGACGCGCGTCATTGGCCTCGTCTTGGCGCCGCACTCCTCGTCGATGTCGACGGACCAGTACATGGAACGCGCGCGTCACGCACTGGGCGACTCCGTTACCTTCGTCGAGATCGGGGCGTGGTGGGACGCGCCAGGTTTCGTGGAGTTAATCGCCGGGCGCGTCAACGACGCCCTCGCGACCATCGACCCCGAGCGACTCGCCAGTACCGAGGTCGTGTTTTCGGCGCACTCACTTCCTCAGAGGATTCTCGCGAGCGGCGACACCTACCCCGAACAGTTGCGCGCTAGCGCCCAAGGTGCCGCGAGGGCCGCGGGCATCTCCAACTGGGACGTCGCGTGGCAATCGGCCGGGCGTACCGCCGACCCCTGGATTGGCCCCGACATCTTGGAGGTACTGCGAACGAAGAAAGCACAGGGTCTGACCGACGTTGTGTCGTGTCCCATTGGCTTCGTCTCGGATCACCTCGAAGTCCTCTTCGACATCGACATCCAGGCGCAGGCCCTGGCCCACGAACTCGGGCTCAATCTGATTCGCACCGCGTCGCTCAACGATGACCCCGCGTTCATCTCGGTTCTGGCCAACGTCGTGATGACGGCCGCGTGAGTGCACGCCCGTCGGTCGTCGTCGTCGGTGGCGGCATCGCCGGCTTGGCCGCCGCCTGGGAACTGTCCGGGGGACAGGACGGACCGTCGGCGACGACTCCGCGTATCGAAGTGATTGAGGCCACCGATCGCCTGGGCGGGCCCCTGGTCAGTGGTGACTTAGCAGGACGCGTCATTGACCTTGGTCCCGACGGTTTCCTCGCGCGCCGCCCCGAAGCGGTGACGCTCGTCACCGAACTCGGGCTCGGCGATCAACTTGAAGCCATTGACGCCTCGGGCGCCTGGATTTGGCTCAAGGGTGTCCTCGAGGCCCTGCCCGCCGGCACGGTCCAGGGCGTGCCCACGAACACCGCGTCGATCAAAGCGCTGAGGGGTCTGTCGCGTTCCGCACGCTGGGCGACGTGGCGCGATCTGCACATCCCGAGAAAACTGAAGGTGACCGAGGACGTCAGTATTGGTTCGATCCTGCGCACCAAACTGGGCAGTGAAATCACTTACCAGCTCATCGAACCCCTGGTGGGGGGGATCCAGGCCGGCCGCGTCGACGAACTCTCGGCGGCGGCGGTATTTCCGGCACTGTACGACGCCGCCCAGCGCGGCGGATCGCTGATGAAGGGCCTCGCCGCCGGGACCGGCGCCACTGGTCCGGTCGCCCAGCGCGTGCTCGGCCCCCTCTTCATGACCCTGCGTGGAGGCGTTGGTTCGATGATCGTCGAACTGGGCGGTCAACTGCGTGAGCGTGGCGTGGTGGTGCGCACGTCGACGGTAGTGACCGCTCTTCGCCCCACGCCGTCGGGCCTCTACCCCTGGGAGGTCGACACCGTCGCGACCACCACCGGGGCTGGTGCGGTGGTCCTGGCCACGCCCGCGCCCGTGGCGGGACAACTGGCCGGTGCGGTGAGCGACGCGCTGATGCGTCTGCACAGTGTCGACAGCGCGGGGGCGACGATGGTGACCTTCGTCTTTCACGAGAGCGATACCACGTTGCCCCCGACGGGCACGGGCGTCCTGGTGCCGCTAGCCACGGCGTGGAATAACGACATCATGATGACGACCGCCCTGACCTTCCTCGATCGCAAGTGGGCGCACCTTCGCCGCGAGGGCGAGATCCTGGTGCGCGCGCACGTCGGGCGCATCGACGATCGACGCAGCGACGTCATGACCGACGACGCCCTGGTCGAACGAGTGCAGCGCGAGATCACGACGCTCCTCACTCGGGTGGGAACGCCCGTCGCGGTGCGGGTACAGCGTTGGCCCCAGGGACTACCGCAGTACTACGTCGGACACAACGAACTCGTGGCTCGCGCGCGCGACGCTCTCTCACCTCACGCGATTCGTCTGGCGGGCAACGCCTACGACGGGGTCGGGATTCCCGCGAGCATCGGGTCGGGCCGACGCGCCGCGCGCGAGGTGCTCGATCTACTGGCCGCGTCGCAGTCCAACTAGAGGTAGTACCCCGAGTGGATGTAGAGACACGCCACTCCCTCAGCCACGTACATCGCGTGATTGTTCGGATCGTCCTCGAACGCGAGGCGCACGTCGAATCCCGACGCGCGAATGTCGTGCAAGACGTCACGTTTGAACTCCGCGACGCCCGAGTAATCACCAAAATCGCGCGTGACCAAGAGGTCCCAGCGCACGTGAAAACGCTCGAGCCAGTCCACCGTCTTGGACTGAACTCGACGGGGGCGACCGGTCACCAGGAGGACCGCTACGGCGGGGTCGAGGAGGTCGAGCAATCGAGCGGTCTCGTCGATGAGGGGATCTTGGTCGCAGGCGTCGAAGAACGCGCGCCAGTCGCCCCAGCCTCGTAAATGCTGGCGTCCCGAGGCGTCGGCGAGAACCCCGTCGATGTCGACCACGACCGCCGGCCCCGTCACGACCGGCTCACGGCGCCAATACCAGTGCTCTTGGGGGTTAGTCGTCGTCATGGGCTCTCACGAATTACACGGAACAATCTCTGCGAGACTAGACGTGATGGGAGCGACTGAACGACACACGCTACCGATTCCGTACGGTCACCACGTTTACGTGGTCAGCGACCTCTCCTTGTCGCTGCGCACCGAGGTGCGCAGCCGTCCGCTCGTGGAACTCACCGCGCTCCTGGGTGACATTGACGATCCGGCCATCGTCGTGGTCGCCGGTAATCTCTTTTTCCCGTGCACCGGAGGTGACCTCTCCGAGGCCATCGCGGCCACGTTGGCGCACCTGCCGGACTTCGTATGCGCACTACGTGACTTCGTCGCCCACGACACGCACCAGGTGTACGTTCTGCCCGGATCCGACGACGCGGCGCTCGCCACCGACGACGCGGCGCGACGTCTCGTAGAGGATCTCGGCGTGGTCGTCGCGAGCGACCTGGTGTTGCAGGTCGCCTCGGCCGACGGCGTGCGCGACCTCGCCATCGCCGCGGGTTCGCACCGCGTCGACGTCCAACACGTCGACGTCGCCGACCGGGCCGACGCCGACCGACTCGAGGACCCGGCCGCCCTGGCGAGTTTCGTGGCGTCGCGAATCCTCTATCGTCGCCTGGCCCCGTGGATCTGGGTGGTGTTCGCGGCGGTCGCCGCCTTCGATCTGTTTAACTCGCTCGCCAAACTGTTCGGACACTTCACGCACCATCTCTACAAGGTCCACGCCCCGCACACCACCAGCTTCTGGGGCAACCTCGTGGTGAACTTGTTGTTCCTCGTCGTCGCCGAAGCGATCGTGGTCGCCGCCGCGGGTCTCGTCGTACGACGACGCTTCAATCGCTCGCACCACGGTGACGCTGAGAGTGAGCCGCTCGCCAACACGTTGGTCGACCAGGAGGACGCCCTCGAATATGCCCGGCGCATCGTCGAGCGCGGTGGCGTCGGCGCCGTCATCGGTGGAGCGCCGCGCCCGGCCCTGGCGTTCTTAGACCGCGGCGTGTGCGCCGTGCCGGGACCTTCGCGAACGGTGGTTGTCAAACGCGAGGGGCGCTTCGGACTCCCCCCGGTCTTCTCCTCGGTGGCGCGTCTGGGCATTGTCGAGATCGAGGCCGCCAGCGACGTCCAGGTGCGTCTCATTGGCGGCCAGTCCTCCCTCGCTCGTTCGCGACTCCTCGAGCGCCTGGTGGGAGCGCGTCCCAGCCAGGCCGGTCCGCCCCCGGGCACCTCGACGCTCGGTTCGTGGCCCCTGGGCGCGCCCTTTCCCCTCAGCGAAGACCGTCTGGCGACGTCGCGGCGCCAACGATCGGTGCGTCGATGGGCGAGTGGCCTCTTGCTCGTCGACGGACTCATCAACGTGGCCGTGCCCGCATCACCGCACCTGCGCTACCGGTTGCACACGGTGCTGAAGTTCTTGCCCCTGGGCGCCGTCCAGTCGGCCGCGGTCATCACCGCGGTGGCCGGTGTAGTCCTGATCATGTTGGCGCGCGGCGTGCGCCGAGGCCAGCGTCGGGCGTGGTTCCTCGCCCTCGTGACGCTCGCCACCACCGTCGTCGCCCACCTGGCGCGCGGCGGTTCGGTCGTGGCCTCATTGGTGGCCGCCGGCCTAGCCACGTGGCTCATCATGCAACGCCGCCACTTCTTGGCGGCGTCGGACCGCTCCACCGCGCGCTCGATCTTGCCGCGCCTCGTCATTATCGCGGCCCTCGCGGTGCTCGCCGCGTCGGCGGGTCTGGAGGCGGCGAGTGGTCGCCACTACGTGTTGCCCAATTACGGCGTCGTCTTGGTGGCGTGCTTGGAGCGACTCGTCGGCCAGTACAACATCTTTTTGCCCGATCGGGCCACTGATTTCTTGGACCCGGTCCTCTTGACCATTGGCGTGTCGTTAGTGGTGATCGCGCTCTACGTCGTGACGCGCCCGGTGGTCGATCGCCGTCTCTCGACCACCAACACCAACGCGGAGCGACGCGTCGGCGAACTACGCGCGCGCGACATCGTGCGCCGTCACGGGCGCGGGACGCTCGACTACTTCGCGTTGCGCGACGACAAGCAGTTCTTCTTTTTTCGCGACTCCCTGGTCGCCTACGCGGTCTACGGCGGGGTGGCGCTGATCTCGCCGGACCCGATTGGTCCCGACGCCGAACGCACCGAAGTCTTCAACGCCTTTCGCGTCCACTGCGAGGCGCGTGGCTGGACCATGGCCGTCATGGGCGCAGGTACGGAGTGGCTCGCGACCTATCACGCCGCCGGCATGCACTACCTCTACTTGGGTGACGAAGCCATTGTCGACTGCCCTACCTTCAGCCTCGAGGGCGGCAAGATGAAGGGGCTGCGCCAGGCGTGCACGCGTCTCGCGCGCCACGGCTATACCGTCGAATTCTTCGATCCCGCCATCATCAATCCCGCCCAGGTCACCGGCGTGTTGGAACTGATCTCGATGCTGCGCCGCGGGGAAGACGAGCGTGGGTTCTCCATGATGTTGGGGCGGCTCTTTGACCCCAAGGACAAGGGGCTTCTCCTCACCCTCGTCTTTGGGCCCGACGGTAAACCCGCCGCGGCGTGCCAGTTCGTTCCCTCGCCGGCGATCCAGGGGTACTCCCTCGACCTCATGCGTCGTGACCCCGGCGACCACCCCAACGGACTCATTGACTACGCCCTGTGTTCGACGATTGCGCACTTGAAGGCCCAAGGCTCACAGGGCTTGAGCTTGAACTTCGCTGCCTTTCGCTCGGTGCTCGACGGCGAACGCGGTGAGGGCACCTTCACGCGCGTCGAGCGCTGGACCCTGAAGCGCCTCTCAGGCGTGTTACCGATCGAATCGCTGTGGCTCTTCAATGCCAAGTACCACCCGCGCTGGCTCCCGCGCTACATCGTGTACCCGGCCGCCGAGAGTTTCGTGCCCGTGGTCGCGGCGATCCTGCGCGCCGAGTCGATCACCGAGTTGCCCATGTTGGGTCGCTTTCTCACCAACGATCCCAGTAACCGTCCCGGCACGGTGGTGCCACCGGACGTGCTCGAGGCCGCGCGTCGCGTCGACGAGAGTGTCTAAACAGACTTACAGCCGAGCGACGATGGCGCGCGTCAGACGCGCGGTGGCGCGGTCGTCGTACCCGAGGTAGAGCGCCGGCTCGACGAGTTCGAGTTCCATCAACCGCCACCCCTCGGGAGTCGCGACGAGGTCCACGCGCCCGTAGGTGAGTCCCGCGAGGCGACCACTGAGGAATTGGTGCGCCACCTCAATGGCGCCCGCTTCGCCGCGCGCGGGCGACATCTGCCGGTTTCGAAAGTCGCCGTCGCGGTCCTCGGGCGCGACGTTCAACATCGCGCGCTTGGTCATCGCGTGCGAGAACTCGCCGTCGATGAAAACGAGCGCACGCTCACCGTTATCGTCGATCGAATGGACGTAGGGCTGGATGAGCGCACACCGGCCCCCGGCGTGTAGTCGCGCGACGTGCTCGCGCGCGGCGTCCAACTGCGTCGAGGTAAATCTCGCCGCGTCGACGGAACCCGCGCCCACGGTGGGCTTGACGACGACGTCACCGTCGGGAAAGACCGGTTCGTCGCCGACCTCACAGTACGTCGAAGCGATGACGGGTAAACCCTGATCGAAGAGGTCACCGAGGTAGTGCTTGTCGGTGCAGTATTCGATCACGTCGTAGGGATTGACGAGGTGAGGTCGCGCGCGAGCCCAGGCGAGGAACTGGTCGCGGACGCGGGCGTAGCCCCAGGTCGAACGAACGACCACCAGGTCGTAGGACTCCCAGTCGACGTCCTCGTCGTCCCACGTCTCGAGTCGGGCCTCGACTCCGAGCACACGCAGCGCGTTGATGACCATTGGGGAGTCGACGTCCTCGTGCACTTCGAGACCACCGCGCGCTCCGGGCTGAGCGAAGCGCGACGTGGCGATCGCGACACGACTCACGGGGTGAAGTAGAGAGTGGCGTGCTGGGCGAGGGTCACCAACGGACCGGGCCAGATACCGAACAACAACGTGACGAGAACGCCGATGCCGATCACGATCGCCGTGGCGCGTGGCACCACCACGCGACTCGCGTCAACGGCGTCGTCGGGTTCGGCGTACAGCACGACCGTCCAGCGCAGGTAGAACGACGCGGCGATCGCGGCGCTCAACAAGGCGACGAGCGCGAGGGCCACGCCGTTGGCGTCCACGGCCGCGGCCAGTACCGAGTACTTCGCGTAGAAACCCGACGTAAGGGGCACGCCGAGTTGTGACAGCAACAACACCGCGAGCGACGCGCCGAGCCACGGTTGACGTCGCGCGAGTCCACGATAGGACTCAATGGAGTGACGCTCGTCACCCACACCACCCATCACCGTGACGATGGCGAACGTCGCCACGACGGTCGGCGCGTAAGTGGCGAGGTAGAACAAGGTGGCCGCACTGCCGCGCGCGGTACCGGCCCACACACCCACCAGGATGAAGCCGGCGTGATTGATCGAGGAGTACGCCAACAGGCGTTTGGCGTTGCGTTGGGGTAGCGCGAGTGCCGCCCCGACGACCGTGGTGAGAACGATGAGCACCCACAGAATCGGTCGCCACGTGTCCAATTCGGTCCCGAGTCCCGAAATGATGACGCGCAATAACGCGGCGAAAGCGCCGACCTTGACGATCGAGGCCATGAGCCCGGTGACCGGAGTTGGGGACCCCTCGTAGACATCGGGACTCCACATGTGAAAGGGCACCGCGGCGATCTTGAAAGCGAAGCCGACCAACAAGAGGGCGCCACCGGCGTAGAGCAGACCCGGATGCAATTGGACGTTCGAACCGAGGAAGTACGAGATACTCGACAAGTTCGTCGACCCCGTCGCTCCGTAGACGAGTGCGGCACCGTAAATGAAGATCGCCGACGCGAAACCACCCAGGATGAAGTACTTCAGTGACGCCTCGGCCGAGTCCTTCTTGCGTCGATCGATCGCCGCCAGGACGTAGAGTCCCAGCGATAAGATCTCGAGGCCGAGGAAGATAACGATCAGGTCATTGGCCTGGGTCATCAAGACCGCACCGGCGGTCGAGGCGAGCGCCAAGATCGAATACTCCGGCCCACGGACGTTCTCTCGTCGAGCCCAGTCGTGCGCGACCAGCGCCGCGAGTCCTACTGAGAGGGCGATGATCCCGGTCGCCACCACCGAAAATCCGTCGAGCACGACCGCGTGGACCACCGCCGTTGACGGGCCGCTCTTGTCAATGCAGCGCCACTGGAAGTAGGTCACGACCAGAACGGCGACCGAGGTCGCCACACTCACCGTGGTCGCCACGATGGTCGGCATCGTGCGACGCCACATCGCCGAGGCGACGAGCAGTACCAACGCCGCGCCGAAGAAGATCAGGACCGGCAAGATCGCCAAGTAGTGGATCGAGACCCGTAGGGTCGTCGCGGCGATCACTTGGCCGCTCCGGCGGTGGCGACTTGGGTCACGAGGTCGTGCGCCGAGGGGGTGATGCGGTCAAGGACCGGCTTGGGAAAGACTCCTAGCACGACGATGAGGACGACGACGGGCACCAGCACCCAGCGCTCGGCCGGCGACGCGTCGGGAATCTGCGCGTTGGTGCCCTCGGCCCGGCCGTGAAAGACCCGCTGGTAGAGCCACAGCAGGTACACCGACGACGCCAGAACGCCGAGCGACGCGACGGCGGCCCACCACGCGTGGGTCGTGAAGGTACCGAGCAGGATCAAGAACTCCGAGACGAACCCCGAAAGTCCCGGTAGTCCAATGGAGGCCATCATGGTCACCGTGAAGATCGCCGAGAGCACCGGCACCGGTCGCTGCAGACCCGCAAAATCGGCAATCTGAATGCTCGCACGTCGCCGTTCGAGGAATCCGATGATGAGGAAGAAGCCAATCGTGATGATGCCGTGGTTGAACATCAATAACACCGCGCCAGTGACGCCCGCGGTCGAACCCGACATCACTCCCAGGGTGATAAAGCTCATCTGGGCGAGCGACGAGTACGCCACGAGTCGTTTGAGGTCCGTGGCCACGCAGGCGAGGATCGAGCCGTACAAGATGCCAATCACTGACAAAGTCAACATGACGGGTCGCACGCTGACCTGCGCCAACGGCAAGAGTCCGACCGCGAAACGCAAGAGCCCATAGGTACCGAGCTTGGCGAGCAGCGCCGAGAGTTCGATGGAGCCGGCGGTGGGAGCTTCGGCGTAGGTGAGCGGCGACCAGGTGTGCAGCGGCCAGATCGGGGCCTTCGCGGCGAAGGCGATGGCGAAAGAGACGAAGAGCCAGACCGCCGTCGAGTGCGACATCGTCGTTCCCGACATCGCACTGTAGGCGAAAGTCAGTGCCGACCCCGGGTTCTGGTGCTGGTGGGCGAAGCCCATGTACAAGATGCCGACCAAGAAGAAAGCCGACGCGGTAAAGGTGTACAAGAAGAACTTAAGCGCGGCGCGTGAGCGTTCCTTGCCGCCCCAGCCCGAGATGATGAAGTAACACGGCACGAGCGTGAGTTCAAAGTAGATGAAGAATTCGAGCACGTCGTGCGACACGAACGACCCCATGGTCAGACCCGTCAGAATCAGTAACCAAGCAACGAAAGCCGGCTCGCGGCGCTTATCACGTCCCCCCAGAAGTGACAGCAGCAACACGAGCGCGGTTAGTACCACCATAAGCAACGACAGCCCATCGAGGGCGACGTCGTAGGCGAGTCCCAGCGGAGCGGAGACCACGTGGCGAGAATAGAAATCGAAACCCTGCGCCGAAGCGACGTGGCTCGAGTACAGCGAGGTGACGACCAACGACACCACGACTTCGACGGTGCCCACTCCCACGCCGACGGCGTAGGACGCGCCGGGGATCTTTCGAACGAGCATCGCCACCACCGCACCCAACAAGGGCAGCACGATAAGAACGCTTAACCACCAAGAAGAATGCATCGCTACCTCACCCGACCGACGAGATAGACGACGATCACGGTCGCCCCGAGCACCATGGCGAGCGCGTACTGGCGCGCCATGCCCGACTGCAGTTTGCGAACTCCCTCACCACTGCGCTGCACGGAGCCTCCTAGACCCTCGACCGCGCCGTCGATGATGCGATCTTCGACGACGTCGTTGGACACGACCGCGACGCGTTCCAGCGGACGTCCGAGCACCGCGTCGTAGGCATCGTCCCAGTGCCACACGTGTTCGAAGAACGGCAACTCGTACGTCGAGGACTCGACGCGGCCGCGCCAGATCGTGAACGCCGCGATGAGTCCGATGATCGTGGCCACGACGTCCACCGCCGCCAGACCAGTCTGTAGGACGGTGCTTTGTGCGGGGATCGCCGCGACGACGCCAAAGGTGGGAGTGAGGAAATGCGTGAGCGAGAATCCGTGCGCCCAGGGCAAGTCGAGTACTCCACCGAACACACTGAGCACCGCCAAGATCACGAGGGGAGCGGTCATCACCAGGGGTGACTCGTGCGGGTCGTGCTGGTGGGTGACCTCGCGGAAGCGCTCCGTCCCACGAAAGGTCAACACGAAGAGTCGACTCATGTAATAAGCGGTCAAGAATGCCGTGAGCACACCGAGCACCCACAGGGGTTTGTCGTGGGCGTAGACGTTCGTCAAGACGTCACCCTTGGCCCAGAATCCCGCGAAGGGTGGGACCCCCGAGATGGTCAACCAGCCCACCAAGAACGTCGGGAAGGTCAGGGGAAGCCACTTGGCGAGTCCCCCCATCTTGCGCATGTCTTGTTCCCCGCCGAGCGAATGAATCACCGAACCCGCACCGAGGAAGAGCAGGGCCTTGAAAAAGGCGTGACTCACCATCAAGAAGATGGCCGCGCCGTAGGCGCCGACGCCCACCGCGAGCACCATGTAGCCGATTTGTGACACCGTCGAGAAGGCGAGGACCTTCTTGATGTCTTTTTGGGCCGTGGCGATCGTGGCGGCGACGAACGCCGTGACCCCACCGATGATGGCGATCGACAAGCGCCCCGACGACGACAAGGCCAGGATCGGCGACATCCGAACGAGCAGGTACACCCCGGCGGTGACCATCGTCGCGGCGTGGATCAACGCGGACACCGGAGTCGGACCTTCCATGGCGTCGGGGAGCCAGTTAAAGAGTGGGATCTGGGCGCTCTTGCCGGTCGCCGCGAGCAACAAGGCCAGCACGACCAAGGTCGCGATCGTCGGTGACAGCAGCGACGCCGAGGAGAAGATGCCGACGTAGGTCAGCATGTGAGTGTGGGTGAAGATCAAGAACATCGCCAACAACAACCCGACGTCACCCACCCGGTTGTAGATGAAGGCCTTCTTGCCCGCGGACGCGGCCGCGTCGCGTTCGAAGTAGAAACTTATCAGCCAGTACGAGCACGCCCCGACGCCCTCCCAGCCGACGAAGGTCAGCACGAGGTTGTTCGCGAGAACCAGCGTGAGCATCGAAAAGACGAACAGGTTGAGGTACAAGAAGAACTTACGAAAATCGGTCTCGCCGTCCATATAGGCCGTCGAGTACAGGTGGATCAACGTCGAGATTCCCGTCACGAAGAGGCACATCGTGATCGAGAGCGGGTCGACCAATAACGCCGCGGGCACGTGCAGCGTGTCGACCGAAATCCACGTGAAGAGTTGCACCGTGACCTCTCGCGAGCGATCGTGCAACAACAGCACGAAGGTGATCACGCTGGCGACGAAACTTAATCCCACCACGCTCGTGGCAATGGTTCCCACGAGTCGATTGCTCAACGAACGGCCGTTGATCACGACGAGCAGGAACCCCACGAGGGGAAATACGATGATGAGTGGAGCGACGTGGTTCATTATCCCTGCAACTCCGACAGTTCGTCCACAGACGTCGAGGAGCGACGTCGAAAGATCGCTACGACGATGCCCAGTCCCACCGTGACTTCGGCGGCGGCGACCACCATAACGAAGAACACCGTCGTCTGACCGCCGATGTCGCTCATCGAGCGCGCGAAGGTAACGAAAGTGAGGTTCACGGCGTTGAGCATGAGCTCAATGCACATGAACATGATCAGTGCGCTGCGCCGCGTCAGGACGCCGAAGACACCGATACCAAAGAGCACCGCCGCCAAGACGAGGTACCAGGCCGCGGGAATAGTCATGACGACACCTCTTGGTTGTCGTCGACGTCTTGGTTGTCGTCGGCGTCGTCGAGCGAACGCCACGGGTCGGTGCCCTGGTCACCCTCGTCACGCGGTTCGTCGTCCTCGGCGGGACGATCACGACGCGCCAACAGGACCGCGCCGACGACCGCGATGATGAGCAGACCCGCCGTCGCTTCAAATGCCAACAAGTACGTGGTGAAGACCGAGTCGCCGAGTTGAGTGATGTTTCCCGCGCCGCCCGCGAGGGCGACGCCCCCGGTCGAGACCGACATGACACCACTCACCCAGTGCGAGCTCACCATCAACGTGATGAGCCCGGCCATCGTGATCACGACACCCAGCGCCGCCAGCCACCGCTGACCAATCAGGGGTTCGACGTGGGGGTGTTGGGATTTATCCACGCCCAAGAACATGATGACGAAGAGAAATAAGACGACGATTGCCCCGGCGTAGACGATGATTTCGGCGGCGGCCAGGAAGTCGGCCTGCTGGGCCAAAAATGCCAGCGCCACGCCGAAGAGGCACAGGATCAGGCTCAGTGCGCTGTGCACCGGATTCTTCATCGCGATGACGCCGATGGCGCCGACCAGGATCAATAGCGCCGTGCAGGCGAAGACGAGGACGTCGGTGAAGGCGTACGTCGTGGCCAACATCAACTCTCCCCCTTGGTGCGACGACGAGGACGACGTTCCTCGAGTGTCTTGAGCAATCCTTGCAGGCCGCGCTGATCGAGGGGGACGTCGTCGGGCTCGAGGTGGCGGGTGAAGACGTCACGCAATTGCTTCGAACCCGTGGCGTCGTCGTCGCGGTGACGCGACTGCCCACCTTCGGCGGCGCGTACGCCCACGCCCAGATCTCCGCTCCACTGCGTGACACCTTCGAAGGCCGCGTCGCCGGAGGGTGACGTGGCGCGCATCCAACCGCCGGTCATGGCCGCCTCGCCCGGACGCCAGTCCTCCCACGGCAGACGTTGGGGGTAGCCCTCATCGTCCACCAGCAGCTGCGCCTTGGTGTAGATGGCGTCGGCTCGATTCGTGAAGGAGAATTCAAACATCTTGGATTCCGTGATCGCCTGAGTGGGACACGCCTCCACGCAGAGGTCGCAGTGGATGCAACGTAAGTAGTTGATCTCGTAGATGTAGCCGTAGCGTTCGCCAGGCGACACCGGGTGGTCGGGCGGGTTGTCGAGACCGCGCACGAAGATGCAGTTGACGGGACAGGCCCCGGCGCACAACTCGCAGCCGATGCATTTCTCCATGCCGTCTTCGTAGCGGTTCAGCACGTGGCGCCCGTGTTGACGCGGCTGCTTGGGCCGCTTGACCTTCGGGTACGAATTCGTGACCCGCGGCTTGGCGATGTGCGCCAACGTCAACTTGAAGCCACCGAAGAAGTCAGTCCAACCGGCCATTACTCCTCCTCGTCTTCGTCGTCGAGCGAATCGCTGATCGCGCGAATGACGTCACCGGGCAGCGGGCGTTCACCCACGACCGGCATAAGGGCCCCGGGGCCACTGGCACGCTCGCCGCCGAGTTCGAACGCACGACTCAGGAGAGTCCACGCGATGATCACGGCGGCGGCCATGGCGAATCCGTCGGCCGTGCGGATCAAGAAACCCGCCACGATCAGCATCCACCCGAGCGACAGCGGGATGAGGCGCTTCCAGCCCAGATCCATGACCTGGTCGTAGCGAAAGCGCGGTAGCGCCGCGCGAAACCAGATATAGGCGAAAGCAAATCCCGTGGTCTTAGCGAGGAACCACAAGATCGGAAAGAGCCAGCGAAGGTGAGGGATGTTCGGCACCCACCCGGCCGGTCCCCCGAGAAAGAGGGTCACGATCAAGGCCGACATCGTGAGGGTGTTCATGAACTCGGCCATGAAGAAGAGTGCAAAACGAATCGAGGAGTACTCGGTGTGAAAGCCACCGACCAACTCGCTCTCGGCCTCGACGACGTCAAAGGGCGGTCGATTGAGTTCGGCGGTGATGGCGATGACGAAGACGACGAAAGGCACGATGCCCAGGCGAATGAGGTTCCAGTGCCAGATTCCGTCCGCTTGGCTCGTCACGATGTCGTGGGTCGAGAGTGATCCGGTCACCAACGCCACCGTCACGATGGTCAACCCGAGGGCGGCTTCGTAGGAGATCATCTGCGCACTGGCGCGCACTGACGACAACAACGGATACTTCGAACCCGACGCCCACCCGGCCAGCATCACGCCGTAGACAGAGATGCCCGACATGGCCAGCATGACCAAGATGCCCATCGGCGGGTTGGCGATCTGTAACTCGATGACGTGCCCGGCGACCGTCACGGTGCCCCCGACCGGGATCACCGAGAAGGTGATGAGGGCGGGGATCAAGACGAGGTACGGCGCCAATTTGAAGACGAAACGATCGGCCTCGGCGGGCATGAGGTCTTCTTTGGCGAAGAGTTTGATGCCGTCGGCCAAGGTCTGCAACAGTCCGAAGGGGCCCCACCGTTGGGGTCCGATGCGACTCTGCATTTGGGAGATGGCCTTGCGCTCGAACCAGATCATCATCGTGACCGCGCCCATGATGACGGCAAATCCCACGACGACCTTCACCAGGACGATGATCAAGATCGCGATCGTGACGTGTACTCCGTCGTTAAAGAGCGGATCGACGGTCGCGAGATTCATCGCGTCTCCAGTCGCACTTGGGTGACGGGACTCGACGGGTCGATCAAGAGGGCAATCACGTTCGCGCCGTGGGCGTCGAGGGTGCCGTTGGGCGCCACGCACGTACCGCGCAGGACGGTTTCGTCGGTCACCACCTCCATCTCGAGGTCTCCGCCGGGAGCGCGCACCATCAACTTCGCGCCACTGGCCACGCCCAAACGATCGAGGTCACTCGGGTGCAGCGTGAGACGGGTGACGCCGATCAGTTCCGCGATGGCCGGCGAACCCTGCATCGCGATGCCGCGATCGTAGAGCCGGCGCGCCAGGACGAGTCGCAACGCGTAGGCGTCGGCCAGGGGAGCGTCGACGCGCGCGAGCGCGATGTCGGCCGGGGTCGCCGAGTTCGTCGTCGTCGTGCTGGTGACGTCGAGCAAGGTGGTCGTACCGGTGGACTCGCCTAGTCTCGCCGTCTTCGTCGAACGAATGCCGGGAAAGGCCATCGGGTCCATCGCGTGACGCGCGACGGGCGTCACCGCGAGGCCCATGACCACGCCATCAAAGGCCTGGTCCTGAAGTACCGACAACGCGGCGTACCCCGTCGTCTCCTCGATCGCTTGGGCGCAGCGCTCGACGGAATCGAGTCCGAGGTTCTGGCCCCACTCCAGCGCCAGCTCCGAGGCAATGGCGACGTCGGACCACGCCGAGCCGGGCGCACCGATCTTGGGTGCCACGGCCGTCACGCGGCCTTCGAGATTGGTGACGGTGCCCAGGCGTTCGTGTTGCACCGTGGCGGGCAAGACCACGTCGGCGTAGGCCAAGGTGGCGCCCCCGTGTCCGGTGACGGCGATGACGCTGGACGACGCCAACGCGGCGCTCGCGAGCGACTGATTGACGACGTTACCCAGAAGACAGCCGCCCAATACCACGGTCACCCGTTGCTCACCGGCGGCCATCGCCACCAGTTGGGCCGGGGTGTCGCGACCCGACGCCGAGGGGTCAACACCGCGACCCGGGCGTAGACGCGGTCCCAGTCCCATGTCGAGGGCACCGCGTACGTTCGAACGACGCAACGCCACCAGGAACGTGGCGCGCGGAAATCCGACGGCGAGAATCTGCACCGCTTCGTCGACGAGGCGCTGATCTTCGGCCAGGTTGGCCCGTCCGACGACGAAGACCACCCCGGTGCCGTCGCCCAGTGCGCGGCGCGTGGCGGCGAGTTCCGACTCGGTGACCAGGGTGCCAATGGGCACCTGTCCACTGACGAGGGCGTGCGCAATGGCGGGCGTCTCCCCCGGTCGCACCGGCACCGCGTGCGTCGCTAAGGTGCGCAGCGCACTCGGCCCACTCGACAGCTCGATGAGGGTGTGCTGACGATGCGCGAAACTGTCGCGAAGACGCAGGAACAAGACCGGAAGTTCCTCACGCAGGTCTCCGGTCATTGTCACGACCACGGGGGCCGCCGCCGCGTCGTCGATGGTGGCCAGAGGTAGCGTCTGCAACAAGACCGGATCCAGGCCGTCGCCGAATTGGGCGTCGAGGTTCTCGGTGCCGATTGTCCCGCGCAGGAATCTTTCCCACGCGAAGGCGCCTTCGTTGGTCAACGACGCGCCGCCGATGGCGCCGATGGCGTTAGCGTCGCCCGCGTCGTGCAGGAGTCGGGCCGCTTCGGCGAGGGCCTCGCCCCAGGGAACTGCGGTGAGGACACCCTTGACGCGCACCATGGGATCGGTGATCCGCGTAGCGGGCGACAAGACGTCGCTCGACTCGGCGTTGGCGTCAATGGAGTCCAGGGTGAAGCGTCCCTTGTCGCAGAGCCATCCGTGGTTCACTGGCTCGGAGTCCACGCCCAAGACGCGCGTCAGTCGATTCCCGGAGGACTGGACCGCGACGCGACACCCGACCGCGCACGTGGTGCACGTGCTCTCGACTTGTTCGAGGTCCCAGGGTCGTGCACTAAATCGATACGGCTTGGCGGTCAGGGCCCCGACCGGACAGATCTGAACGGTGTTGCCCGAGAAGACCGAGTCAAAGGGCGTGGTTGGCGACGTCGCCACTTCGATACGCTCCCCGCGTCCGGAGAAGGCGATCTCCGTGTCGCCGGCGACCTCGGAGGCAAAGCGCGTGCAACGCGCGCACTGGATGCACCGCTCGCGATCAAGCAGGACCAATTCACCGATGGCGACGGGCTTGACGAAGTGCCGCTTCTCCTCGACAAAGCGGGTTTCGCCCGAACCGTGCGTCAGCGTCTGATCCTGGAGCGGACACTCGCCGCCCTTGTCGCACACCGGACAGTCGAGCGGGTGATTGGCGAGGAGGAATTCGAGGACACCGTCCTGGGCCTTCTTCACCTTCTCGGAGTCGGTGATCACCTTCATGCCGTCGGCGACCTTGATGTAGCACGCTGGTTGCAGCGTCGCTCCGCGCGGTCCCTCCACCTCGACGAGACACATGCGACACATGCCGACCGGCTCCATTCGCGGGTGATAACAAAAACGCGGGACGTACGACCCGGCGCGCTCGGCGGCCTCGATGATCAGCTCTCCCGGCGCGGCCGCGATCTCACGGCCGTCGACCGTGATGGTCACGCTGGTGCGAATCACGTCAGTCATGGGGGCAACCTCCGTGGTTCACGTGGGCCACGAAGTCGGCGCGAAACATGCTGATCGCCGAGTGGACCGAAGACGGGATGGAGGGCCCGAGCACGCAAATGGTGGTCTGCTGCGGGGGCCAGGTGAGTCCGGGGGCGATGTTGTCGCACAGGTCGAGCAGCAGATCGAGATCCTCGAGGCGCCCGCCGCCGTGCTCGAGTCGATACATAATCCGTTCAATCCAGCCCGAGCCCTCACGACAGGGCGTGCACTGGCCGCAGGATTCTCGCGAGAAGAACTTCGTAATGCGCCACGTCGCGCGCACGACACAGCTCGCGTCGTCCATCACGACCACCGAACCTGATCCGAGCATCGAGCCGAGACCGGCGACTTCGTCTTGACCGAGTGGCGTGTCGAGCAATTCGGGACCGAACCAGGGGGCGGAGACGCCGCCGGGGATGAAGGCCTTGACGGTGCGGCCATCTCGCAGTCCTCCGCCGAGCGCGGGGTCGAAGATCAGATCACGAAAGGTGTTCTTCACCATCTCGAGCTCGTAGACACCGGGATTCTTCACGTCGCCCGCCAACGCGAAGAGGCGCGTTCCGGTGGAACGACCGGCACCGAGAGCGGCGAAGGCCGCTCCCCCGTGGTTGATGATCCACGGCAAGTTCGACATGGTTTCGACGTTATTGACCACCGTCGGTTCACCGTAGAGGCCGGTCACCGCCGGAAAGAACGGGGGCTTGATCCGGGGAAAGCCGCGCTTGCCCTCGAGCGCCTCGAGCAAGGAAGTCTCCTCGCCGCAGATGTAGGCGCCCGCACCCGGGTGCAACACCACGTCGATGGAGAAGTCGGACCCGAAGATCTTCGATCCGAGGGCGCCGTAGGAGTAAGCCTCGTTGATCGCTTGTTGCACGCGCTCGAGTCCGAGGGCGAATTCGCCGCGCACGAAGATGAAGGCTTGGCTGACCTGCAAGGCGTAGGCGGCGATGATGACGCCCTCGACCAACTGGTGCGGATCACGCTCGACCAGGTAGTGGTCCTTGAAAGTGGCGGGTTCAGACTCATCGCCGTTCACCACCAGGTACGAGATGGGCGAGCGGCGCAGCATCGACCACTTGCGGCCGGCGGGAAAACCCGCGCCACCGCGTCCGAGTAACGACGCCGCATCGACTTCGGCAGCGACGGCTTCGGGGAACATCGTGAGCGCCTGACGTAGCGCGACGTAGCCGCCCGTGTCGAGGTAGCGCGCCAACGTAAAGGAATCGTCGTAGTCGCGCCGTGACGAGACGATGGCGGGGGCGTCGAGCATCGCCATTACTTGGCCTCCCGGGCGGCCGCGGCCTGGGCCGCGGTTTCGGCGCGCGCGGTTCTCGCCGCGAGCGCGACGGCACGTTCGGCGGCGACCTCGTCCTTACTCACGCGAAGCCCGCCTTGGCGCTTCACTCGAATGAGCGTCCCGTGGTGGGGCACGTCGTGATCCAGTCGTCCCTCGCGCAGATCCTCGACCATCGTGTCAAAGGTCGCGGGAGTCGTCGTACGCACGAAGCGGTGATTGACCTGGACGCAGGGCGCGAGGTTGCAATCGGCCAGGCACTCCGTCTCTTCGAGGGTGAAGAGTCCGTCGGCCGACGTGGCGCCCACAACGCACCCGAGACTCTTGGCGGCGTGCTCGAGCATCTCCTCACCGCCAGCGAGCAGGCACGCGATGTTGGTGCACACGCCCACCACGTACTTGCCGACCGGTTCGAGGTGGAACATCTCGTAAAAGGTCGCGGTCCCACGCACGTCGGCGGGTGTCGTGTCGGTCAAGGCGGCCACTTCGGCAATACCCTCGTCGCTCAAGTAGCCGTCTTGTTCTTGGGCCAGGTGAAGGAGCGGCAACATGGCCGAACGCTTGCGTGGATACAGCGACACCAGGTCGTCGGCGCGTTGGCGGATCTCGGCGCGAAAGTGGCTCATCGATCCACCTCGCCCAAGACGGGATCGACGGTCGAGATCATGGTGATGGCGTCAGACACCGAGGCGCCGCGCATGAGCAGCGGCATGGCCTGGAGGTTGGTGAAGCTCGGCGCGCGCACGTGAATGCGGTAGGGCTTGGGTCCCCCGTCTGCGACGATGTAGCAGCCGATCTCACCGCGCGGCGATTCGACGGCGGAATAGACCTCGCCGGCGGGCACTTGGAAGCCCTCGGTGAAGAGCTTGAAGTGGTGGATAAGCGCCTCCATCGATTCGTCGATACGCGCCCGCGGCGGGGGGGTGACCTTGGGGTCCTGACTACGGTAGTCACCCTTGGGCATCTGCTCAACGCACTGACGGATGATGCGAATCGACTCGCGAATCTCGTTCAAGCGAATCGCGTACCGGTCGAAGTTGTCGCCGTAGGTGCCCACGATGACGTCGAAGTCCACCCGGTCGTACGCGAGGTAGGGCATGGTGCGTCGCAAGTCCCAGGGCACGCCCGTCGAACGCAGGAGCGGTCCGGTCAGTCCGAGGGCGAGGGCCTCTTCGGCGGTGATCGCCCCGACGCCAATGAGGCGGTTGCGAAAGATGGGCTGACCGGTGAGTAATTGATCGTATTCGTACGTGCGTTCGTCGATCGTGTTACAGATGACGTCCACGTCGTCCTCCCACCCGTCGGGCAAGTCGGCGGCGACACCCCCGGGGCGGATGAAGTTGAGGTTCAGGCGCAGTCCCGTCGTCTTCTCGAAGAAGGCCAGGATCAGCTCGCGCTCGCGTAGCCCGTAGATCATCATGGACGTTGAACCGAGGTCCATCCCGTTCGTGGCCATCCACACCAGGTGTGAGGAGACACGGTTGAGCTCACTCATGAGCATGCGAATCCACGTCGCGCGCTCGGGGATCTCGACGCCCAGTAACTTCTCGACGGTCAAGGAGTAGGCCAGTTCGTTGATCACCGGCGATAGGTAGTCCATACGCGTCACGTTGGTGCCGCCCTGGACGTAGCTCAAGGTCTCGCCGGTCTTTTCCATCCCGGTGTGCAAGTAACCAACGACGTTTTTGGTGCGCAGGACGAATTCGCCGTCGAGTTCGAGCATCAGTCGCAGCACACCGTGGGTCGACGGGTGCGCCGGACCCATGTTGATGATCATCGTTTCGTCGTCGTGACGTTCGTAGTCGACTTGGCGCGGGTCCAACGTAACGCCGTCGAGGCGCAAGACGGCGCCGACTTCGCGACCCAGTTGATCCGAGGGTGTGTCGCTTCGTCGGGTGAGCTCCTGGGCGCCTTCGGAGGTCTCGCCGGTCAGGCGCTCGGGCCGTTCGGCGACGCGGGTGAAGTCACTCATCGTGGCCCCGGCGCTTCCTTGAATTGGATCGGGACGTGACCCACGCTGTAGTCCTTGCGCAGGGGGTGACCCTCCCAGTCCTCGGGCATGAGGATACGGGTCAAGTCGGGGTGTCCGTCAAAGAGGATGCCGAACATGTCGAAGGTCTCGCGTTCGGGAGCTTCGCTCCCGGGGTAGACGTGGAACAACGTCTCCACGCGTGGTGCGTCGTTGCCCGCCTGCACGCGGATACGCACGCGCTGACGCTTCGAGAGCGACAACAGATTGACGACGACCTCAAAGCGCGTGCGCGTCACGCCCTCGGGCACGTAGCGATCGAAGTGCTCGAGGTAGTCCACGCCGCACACGTCCAGGCACATTTCGAATCCGTCGTCGCGAAAGGCGGCGACGAGTTCGACGTACTGTTCGCGCGTCGGAAAGCACGCGACGTCGCACGCGAGAGCCTCATCGGTGAGGACGCCTGGGGGGGCCAAGGGGGGAAGGGGGATCACTTCGGCGTGCCCATCCTTACGGTCACCGGCACTTCGGGCGTCCAGATGCCGCCAGCGTTGTCCAGGTGCGTGGGAGTGCCGTCGTGGCGTCGCTTCATGATCTCGCCCGTGCGAATCTGTTCGTGCAACGTCAAGATCGCGTGCATCAGCGTCTCGGGGCTCGGCGGACAGCCCGGCGCGTAGACGTCGACCGGCACGATCTGGTCGACCCCTTGCACGATGGCGTAGTTGTTGAAGAGTCCGCCCGTAGAGGCACACACGCCCATCGAGATGACCCACTTGGGTTCCATCATCTGGTCGTAGACCTGGCGTAGCACCGGGGCCATCTTTTGACTGACCCGGCCGGCCACGATCATCAAGTCAGCTTGGCGCGGCGAGTTGCGAAACACTTCCATGCCGTAACGCGCGAGATCGAAGTCCGCCGCGCCCGCTGCCATCATCTCGATCGCGCAACACGCCAATCCGAAGGACGCCGGCCACACCGACGCGCGTCGCGCCCACCGGACCAAGTCCTCGATGGGCGCGGTTAAGAAACTGTGCTGCAGGTCTTCGAGCGCCACTACGCCGCCCTTTCGGGATCGGCGCCGATGCGCACGATGGTGGAGGAACTCGTGCGCTCGGGCATGCCGACGGTCAAGTGCTGGGTCGGACCCCACGAAAGGGCGCCCTCGCGCACCAGGTACAGCAGGGCCGCGAAGACCGTGAGGGAAAAGACCACGATCTCGACGAGGCCGAAGCCCGCGAGTTGGCGAAAGACGACGGCGAAGGGGTACAAGAAGACGACTTCGATGTCGAAGATCACGAAGATCATCGCCACGAGATAGAAGCGAACCGGAAAGCGTTGGGGCGGTTCGACTTCGGGGACGATCCCACATTCGTACGGGGCAATTTTGGCGTCAGTGGGTCGCTTGCGCGGTGCCAGCATGGCCGACGCGACAAACGATCCCGACGCGAATATCGCTCCCAGAATCAGGAGTCCCAGTATCGGTAAATACTGGTTCACGAAATCAGTTCTATCACTCCTGACGGGGCCCTTCGAGACGGGCGCCTCCGACACACGACGTAATCTGTCACGATGCCTACTCTGCTAGAAGCCACCACCCGGTCCGTTCAATTTGATGTCGTGATCGTGGGAGCGGGACCGAGCGGCTCGGCGTGCGCCTACTGGCTCGCTCAGGCTGGCTGGTCGGTGTGCCTCATCGAGAAGAAGACATTTCCTCGAGAAAAAACCTGTGGCGACGGTCTCACGCCGCGATCAGTGCATCAAATTATCGAGATGGGCCTCGAACCCGAGGTGGCCAAACACGCGCACAAATTCCAAGGGCTACGCTCCTTCGGCTTCGGCGCCTCGCTCGAAATGCAGTGGCCCGAGCACCCCATTTTTCCCAATTACGGCTACACGATCACCCGATTCAACCTCGACGGACTCATCGCCGAACACGCCGTCGCGCACGGCGCCACATTGCTCACGGGAGTCGAGGCCATCGATCTCGTGGACGCGGTTCCCTCTGACACCGGCGCCCTCAATGCGGCGGCGGGCGTCATCGTCAAGGACAAGGCGACCGGCACCACCGCCGAGGTCCGTGGTCGGTACCTCGTCGTGGGGGACGGACAGAATTCGCGCATGGGTCGAGCTCTCGGCACCACTCGCAATCGAGAGTGGCCCATGGGAATGGCGCTACGCGGGTACTACACGAGCGATCGTCACGACGAACCCTGGATCGATTCGCACCTCGACATCCGCGACACCTCAGGCACCGTGGTGCCGGGCTACGGGTGGATCTTCCCCTTGGGTGACGGTCGGGTCAACGTCGGCGTGGGACTCTTGTCGACCGGGGGCGCCTGGAAGGGTGTCAACACGACCAAACTGCAGGAGTACTTCGTCGCTCAGACCGCGGACGCGTGGGGCCTCAGCGACGAAACCTCCCAGGGGCCGCCCACCGGGGGCCGCCTGCCGATGGGACTCAGCGTGGGTCCGCGCATCGGTGCCAATACTCTCGTGATCGGCGACGCGACGGGGACCGTGAATCCCTTTAACGGCGAAGGGATCGCCTACGGCTACGAGTCGGGACGCCTGGCCGCGGGAGCTCTCGGTGAGGCACTGCGCTCGAGCGACGCGAGCGCGTTGAAGCTCTACGACGAGCGAATGGACGCCGCGTACAGCGATTACTACAGAGTGGCGCGCGCCTTCGTGCGACTGATCTCGGAACCGAAGATCCTCTCGGTCTGTGTCGGTGCGGGACTGCGGATCACGCCGCTCATGAATGAGCTCCTGGCGATTATGGCGAACCTCATGAGTAACGACAATCAGGGTCCAGCCGAGGTGGGTTATCGCACCATGGTGCGACTGGCGCACGCGATGCCCGAACGGGCCTTTCGCATGCTGTTCGGTGGCGACACTAACGACTAAAAACCCGCGTTGAAGTCGCTTTGTGAGCGGACGCCGGTAGGCACATCGAGGGCATCTCCACGCAAGGAGTTGGCGTTAGGCCGACACCGCCGTGGTCGAGGTAACGCGTAGCAATAGCGCATTGGCCAAATCGTTGATCGTCGCGCGAGCCGACGCCAGATTGTCCACCAGTGCGCTCAAGGTGGCTTCGTAGTGACCCGACGCCTCGACGACCACGACCAAGTTGGCCCGCGTGATGCCGATTTGAGGCAGGGAGATGAGGGCCGCGCCCGCACGACGCCACCCCTTGACGAAGGTGGGCGTCGCGAGACTCACTCCCGACGTGACATCGGCTGCCGCGGCGGAACTCTGCCCGATCATCAAGTCGGCCGTGGAGTTGGCGAAACACCGTCCGAAGGAGGGGCGCGACATTTCGGCCACATCGTCGGCGACATTTTGAGTGGAGGCGTAGTACTGAGCACTCGACTCGACTTGCACCCCGCCGAAATTGGAGGACGAGAACACCGGAGAACTGACCTGGTACGTCGGCGCGCGACCGGCGAGGCCGTAGACGCGGTCGTCGACGTTGGAGATCCCCAGACAGCGCTGAAAGTGAGTGGCGGCGACGGAGAACACCGAGTTCTGGGACCCGATGGTCGTCGACGTCGCGGGATTGTTGTAGATCACCTGACCGGGTGGCGACATAACGGTATTCAACTCCGACGTTGCCGACGCACTCGATGCCGCCCACGTGCCTGACACGTCGCGAGCGCTGAGGTTGACGGCCTCGAGGGCTCGCAGCGCGCCCGGAGTGGACGTCGTGTTGAAGAGACTGCCAAAGTACCCACCGAAGGACGCCAGACTCACCACCAGGGCCACGGCCAGCGCGGCGTTTCGTCGCGACCGCGGCATCTCGCGACCCCCGTGGGCGTTGACCACGACCGCGAGCTCGTCGAGTTGAGCGCGTGACACCGGTGAGGTGCGCCGCCACTGGTACAAGACGTTGGCGATCACCGCCACGATGGTGACGTTCGCGCGCCGGCGCACGAGACGCAGGTGCGTCACTTCACTCCAAGGTGTCTGCCACGCCACCTCGGGAGAGCCCGCCAGTTGCGTGATGCCGACCTCGTCGAACAACAGCGAAACCGGCGCGGTCGGACCGTGGGGACTGAAACTCGGACGAACGATCCACCCGTCGCTGCGGACGGCACTCACGAGATGACGTCGGCGCCGCGAGCGACCCGCGCCGCGACCGCGGCCGCCTCAACGGTGCGCGCCAGATCGTCGTCGCTGTGGGCGAGTGAGACGAAGAGTATCTCGTAGGCCCCCGGCGCGAGCGCAATTCCCTGGTCGAGCATCGAGTGAAAGAACGGGCGGTAGAGCCCGTTCTCGCAGAGTCGTCGCGCTTCGTCGAAGTTCTCCGGCTCCACGAAGTCCTCGCGCGACAGGTACAGTCCGAGCAACGGCCCGCGTACGGGCACGCGAGCACAGAGGCCCGCGCCGCGCACGGCGTCGTTCAGTTGGGCCGCGAACGCCGCCACACGGGCACTGAGGTGGGCGTAGTCCTCGGGTTGTACCCGACCCAAAACTTCCGCGCCCGCCGCGGTCGCCAGGGGATTTCCCGACAGCGTCCCGGCCTGGTAGACCGGACCCGCCGGCGCCAGGACGCTCAGCACCTCGCGCGATCCGCCGAAGGCGCCGACGGGCAGCCCGCCTCCGATGACCTTGCCGAAGCAGTAGAGGTCGGGGGTCATCGAGAAGTACGAGGCGGCGCCGGCGTAATCGAGGCGAAATCCCGTGATGACCTCGTCAAAAATGAGCAGAGCCCCCACCCGGTCACATTCCGCGCGCAACTGATCGAGGAACCCGGCGCGCGGCGCCACCATGTTCATGTTGGCGGCCACTGGTTCCACCAGGACCGCCGCGATGGACTCGTCAAGGGTCGGCACGACGTTGTAGGGCGCGACCACGGTATCGGCCACGGCGCCGGCGGTCACCCCCGCCGAGCCGGGCAATCCCAATTGCGCCACGCCGCTACCACCCGCCACCAGCAGCGCGTCGGAATGTCCGTGGTAACACCCATCGAACTTCACGATCCGGTCACGGCCCGTGAAACCTCGCGCGACCCGTACGGCGCTCATGACCGCTTCGGTCCCCGACGAGACCAGTCGTACTTGTTCGAGTCCGGGTACCCGACCCGTCATGATCTCGGCCAACTCCACCTCACCCGGGGTCGGCGCGCCAAAGGTGGTGCCGTGACCGACGGCAGAACGCAGACGTTCCACCACGGCGGGGTGCGCGTGCCCGAGGAGCGACGCCCCGTAGGACTGGACGTAGTCAACGTAGGTGCGACCTTCGACGTCAGTGACGTAGGCGCCTGCGCCACTCACCACGGTGTACGGCGTTCCGCCCACGGAACGAAACGATCGCACCGGCGAATCAACGCCGCCCGGAATCACTGCGAGCGCGCGGTCGAACCATTCCTGGTTCGTGCTCATGACGAGAAGGCCTCGGCCACCTCACGGGCGAAGTAAGTGAGAATAAAATCTGCCCCCGCCCGTCGCAGCGCGGTCAATTGCTCGAGGGCGACGGCGTCGCCATCAATCCATCCGTTGGCGGCGGCGGCCCTGATCATCGCGTACTCGCCACTGACGTGATACGCGCACAAGGGAACGTCGACCTCCCTGCGCAAGTCGCTCAGGATGTCCAGATACGTCATAGCGGGCTTCACCATGACGATATCGGCGCCTTCGTCGACGTCGAGTCGCGCCTCACGCCACGACTCGCGACGGTTACGGTAATCCTGCTGGTAACTACGCCGATCTCCCCCGTGCGCAATCTCGACGCCCACCGCTTCACGAAACGGTCCGTAGAGCGCCGACGCGAATTTTGCGGCGTAGGCCATGATCACGGTGTCGCTGTAGCCCTCGGAGTCGAGCGCCTCGCGAATCGCGCCCACTTGGCCGTCCATCATTCCCGAGGGCGCCACCACGGCAGCTCCGGCCTTGGCCTGGGCGACGGCAGTTCGCCCGTAGAGGTCAAGTGTCGCGTCGTTGTCCACCGTGCCGTCGGCGCGTAACACGCCGCAGTGCCCGTGACTGGTGTACTCGTCCAAGCACAAATCGGCCATCACGACTAACTCATCGCCGAACTCGTCTCGCAGCCGACGCAGGGCGACCTGGACGACGCCGTCGTCGTCGAAGGCTCCCGAGCCGAGTTCGTCCTTGGTGGTGGGCACCCCGAAGAGGATGACGCCACCGACGCCGGCGGCGTGCAGTGCACGTACTTCACTCGTCAGGCTGTCGAGGGTGTGTTGAAAATGACCCGGCAACGACGTGATCGATCGAGGTTCGTCACGGTCTTCGGCGACGAACAAGGGTGCGACCAGGTCAGCGGGCGCGAGAGTGGTCTCGGCGACCAGGCGACGCAAGGCGCTGGTGCGTCGAAGTCGACGGGGTCGTTCGGCGGGAAACACAACCCCAGCCTACGACGCCACGCTCGGCGCGCGACACGAGAGGCAACGTCGGGCCTGGTTGCAGCACCATGTGAGGGGGACCCTATTCGAGCACGTTCGCGTCGATGAAACTCTCCAGCGACTCAAAAACCACGCTGAGATCGTCACTCGGGAGGTGCTTTTCACGCAGGGCGACGACGGTCGCGATCGACGCCGTGTCGACTCGTAGACCGGGGACCAAACCAGTCGCGAGGTCCTTCACGCACTGCAAGTGCTGGCGTGCGCCCTCGTCGTCGAGACCCACGAGGGACTGGAGCGCGGTAACAACGTCGTGGTCGCGATTACCTGACAACACACTCGTGATCGTGTCGTCCAGCACGTCACGGAATCGGTTGTGTGCGTCCACTCGCGGCGCGTCACCGGTGCGCATCGCTGCGAGCACCGTCCCGAGGTAGGGCCCGATCTCGCTCACCGGTGCCACCAAGGTGCACCCGCGCCCGGCGGCCACTAGGTCGTTGCCAGCGTTCAAGATCGTGTAGTCACATCGCCCCTCGACGAGGGCCTGCACTCGCCGGGGGGTCGCGCCCAGGGTCTCGATCGTCAGGTCGCTCATGGCAACACCACGTCGCGTCAGCATCTCGTACGCGAGGAACGCGAACCCAGAGGTGGCGACGTCAACACCCAATGACCCGACGAGTGGGGTACCCACGACGGCGGGTCCACGGAAGAGTCCCAGTCCGAGACCGCGGTCAACACCACCAAGTACCCGTAGCGACAGTTTTTCACCCAAGGGATTCACCGAGAGAAACTGGTACGCGATGACGTTGTCGGGGTTAGTAAAGATCAAGTCGTACTCGCCCGCCGCTAGCGATCGAAATTGCTGAGGCGATGATGTGACCGCCGTCTCCGTCACGCGTAGCCCCGCGTCGGTGAAGCGACCGTCACGCTGGGCGAGCTCGAGGAGAAATGACGGCGTGAACGTTCCGATGGTGATGTCGTCGGTCACGCTCTAACCCTTGGGCGGCCAGGTCGGAACGTCACCGTGACCCGACGGGAAGCGTACGTTCTTCGCTCGAACGAATTCGTGCAGGGTCTCCGCGCTGTACTCACGTCCGTATCCCGAACCCTTGACGCCACCAAAGGGTGAGCCAATAAACGTACGCCGAGTGTACTGATTGACAAAGACCATCCCGACCTCGAGGCGCGTCGCCAACCTTGCGGCGCGCGTCTCATCACGGGTGCAAATCGCGGCGGTGAGACCATAGTCACTGTCATTGGCGATCCGCACTGCTTCGTCGTCGTTCGAGAAGCGCATGAGCGCCGCAACCGGGCCGAAGATCTCCTCTCGGGCGATGGTGTTCGCGGGGGTGATCTCGCCGAAAATGCGCGGCTTGACCCAAAAACCATCGCGCCACTCCGGATTGTCGGGAAGTGTTCCCTCAAAGAGCAGCGGCGCACCCTCGGCGATCGTAGTGGCGACGTACCCCTCGACGCGTTCCTGCTGGCGCCGGTCCACGAGTGGTCCGATATCAGTCGCCGGGTCGAGGGGCTCACCAATTGTGAGCGTCGCCGCGGCGGCGACGAATCGTTGGGCAAACGCATCGTAGAGCGAGTCGTGCACCAGAATCCGTGACGTCGAGGTGCAGGCCATGCCGTTGTTATAAAACATCCCCTCAATCGCCACCGTCACCGCGGCGTCAACGTCGGCGTCATCGAGCACCATCAACGCGTTCTTACCGCCGAGTTCGAGGGTGACGAAAGTAAGGTGTTCGCTCGCGGCTTGCATGACGCGACGACCCGTCGCAGTGGATCCGGTGAACGTCACACGTTCGATGCGGGGATTGGCGATCAACGCCGGACCCGCGGCCATCCCGTTGACGGCGTTGAGGACACCGGGGGGAAGTATTTCGTTGGCCAGTTCGATAAGTCGCAAGATTGCTAAAGGCGCCTGTTCACCGGGCTTGACGACGACGGTATTACCCACCGCCAGCGCGGGTGCGCACTTCTTCGCGAGATGCTGCACCGGCCAATTGAACGGCAAGATCGCCGCGACGACGCCATAAGGCTCGTACGTGACCCGAGCTTCGACGGGGCCTTGATGAATCAGCTCGCCGTGCACCGTGTCGGCGATGCCGGCGTAGTAGTCAAAATTAGTGTGACTCGAGACGACGTCCACTCGCAGCGCGTCACGCTTGGGTTTACCCACCTCGCGCGCGCACAACTCTGCGAGTTCGTCGGCGTGGTCACGAATCTTTGCGGCGACCTGTCGCATCAGCGCGCCACGTTCGCGCGGTGACATGTCGCGCCAACCTTCTTCGTACGCGCGTCTCGAATCAGCGACCGCTCGATCGACCATGTCGTGACTGGCATTGGCGACGCGCGCCAGTGGACGTCCGGTCGACGCCTCGAGCACTTCGAAGACGTCACCCTCGTCCTCGATGAAGGATCCGCTAATGAATGAACCCCATATTGGACGCTGGGACAAGAGCAGATCAGTCGTGGGCGGCGCGGCACGATTGAAAGTAGAAAGAGCCGTCATCACTTCATCCCCCAAAGTCGACTAGGGAACCGAAGTTAGTCAATTTTCGACGCGTCGACGACCGATCAGCGGTGAGAAAAATTCACCCGTGGGCGAAATGGGCACGTGCCAGGTACTCGCGACTTGAAGTCTTGGTGACCTGCGCAAGTCTTGAGGTGTATAAACGCTCGAATGACTCGGGTCAGGCGTCCGCGTATCTCGCGACCGTGAAGGCGATCGTCGTGGGCACGCTGACCCCGAAGATCACCAACATCGCCGAAATGATGAGCAGCGACGAACCACTGGTGTGATTGCGCACGAAGGCGAACTCGATCATGGCAGCTTCAACGATGTAGGCGAGGAGGGCCCACTTGAAGACCTTTGTAAAGGTCGACCAGGCGAAGTCCTTCACGTGGCTGAGGAGTCCGGCCGCAATACTTAGCAAGATCACCGCCAACACCAGAAGCGCGGTCGCGACACCGAGCGGCGCCTTTCGCGGCGCGTACGACGCCATCAAGATGCCACCGACAACGACCGACGCGAGCGACGCCGTGGTGAGCCACGCAATGGGTGGGAATACGCGGTCACCGTCGGGCCGTGCCATCGCGCTCATTGGGTGGCCACCCGGGTCATGATGACGAGGGTCGCGACTTGCATCGCGCCGGTCAGTCCGGCGGTATAGATGAATCGCTTCATCAGCCGTCCGATGCGTTCCCCGTTGGGCACCGGCTTGTTCATCTCGAAGAGGACGGCCACGTTCGCGGGCTCGAGCACGCCCAACGCGACCACGGCCATGACGCCCACCACGCACATCGAGAAGATCAGCCACGAATGGTTGGGGCTCGAGGTATTCAAATTGCCCAGCTGACGAGCGATTTGAAATCCCGAGCCTAACGTCATGGTCACCACCGTCGGCATGATGATCAACATCATGGGCATGAACTTGGCGGAGAACTCCGCGCGGGCGGGAATCGACATCTTGCCCAAAATCGGTCCGATGACGAGGCCCACGAAGAGATCGATCCCCGTCCACAGTCCTCCACCCACGACGTGGGAGAACATCAACATCCACTTCCAGTTGGTGCCAATTGCGACGAAGACGAAAATCACGGCCAACACCGCGATGGGCAGTCCCTTCAGTGGGACAATCTGGATCTGGGGTCGCGGCGGTGGTCGCGGTTGATCAAAGTCAGCGGTATCGAGTACTTCGGCCATGGACGCCCCCTGTTGTCATACGACGCTGCAGCGGATAATAGTAGAGCCGTACGCGCACTATTGCAATGAGTTTGCGCCATCTCACTCAAGTTTTACCCGAGTGCGCTAGGAGACTGATTCCTCGACGTGCGCCCAGGCTGCTTCAAACGCTCGACCCCACCCCACGAGTACGCGTTCGTGCGTGGCCCGGACCGCGTCCAACGTCGTCGTACCGGGCACGAGGACCCACGCGTCCGCTGAGACCAGGTGCTGCGCAGTGCGCCACGCAGAGGGGGCACCGATAAAAACGACGTCGGCGCGGCGCAAGAGATCGACCGACTCGTCGTCTAAGTCGGCCGGGATCGTCTCGTAGCACTCGATCACCACCGGATCAAGGTGGCACCGCACCAACTCGTCGGGTAGTTCGTCGCGGCCGTTGACGGCCCCGAGTAGAAGGACCGGCCCCTCAGAGATCACGTCGGCCAACTGCAGAGCCGAGTCCGACGACTGGTGGGTCACTACTAAAGCGTGTTCGGCGAGGACCGCACTCGTGGCGACACCGGTGCTGAAGACATGAAAGCCGGTCGCCATGGAGTCGCGAGCGACGTCGAGGTAGCGAGCAACGCGAGAACTCGACGCCACGAGCGAGAGAAACGACCCGAAGTGGACCGACGAATGAATCTCTTTGGAGACGTCCTCAAGAGGCCGGAAACGTGTCGTGGTGAGGGGAATCTCCACGACGGTCGCTCTGTCGGCGACGAGTCGAAGGAGCCCGGCGTTGTGACCGCGCTCACGAGTCAGCGCGACCAACACGTCAATTCTTCCAGCCCGGCAGTGACGCTCCGTCGAGTTCGTCGCGCAGCGTGCGCGCCAACTCGCTTCCCAACTGTTCACCATCACGGCCGGTCAAACGGTGACGAACGCTCCGACTTCCGTCGACCCCAATCATGACGCCCGAAATCGTCAAGTCGCCTGACTGCCAGGTCGCGAATGCGCCCGCGGGCACCGAGCATCCCGCGCCCAGTTCACGTAGGAAGGCCCGCTCCGCGGCGAGGGCCCCATAAGCATCGAGATCGTTGATCAATGCCAGTGCCGTGGTGGTCGTGTCGTCGCCACGACGGGCCTCCAAGGCCAGTGACCCTTGGCCCACCTGGGGCACGAACCACTCAGGGTCGAGACGTTCGGCCACGCGCGACGTCTCGCCCAGTCTCTCCAGCGCCGCGGCCGCCGCGATCACCGCGTCGATACCGTCCCGTTGTGGCGCCGCCAGGCGCGTCGCCATGTTGCCGCGCAGTTCGACGATGTGCAGATCGGGTCGGCGTTCTAAAAGAAGGGCGCGACGACGAGGTGAGCCCGTCGCTACCGTGGCGCCCGGTCCCAGACCGGCGAGCGATCGGCCCACCAAGACGTCAACGGGGTCACGGCGCTCTGGGACGCAGGTCAGCACTAATCCCTCGGGCGTCGTGCTCGGGAGGTCCTTCGCGGAATGGACCGCCGCGTCGGCTTCGCCGAGCAATACTGCGCGCTGCACCTCCACCGCGAAGACGCCCTGACCACCCAGGCTCGACAAGGGCACGTCGAGCGTGACGTCGCCGCTGGTCTGCACCAAGACCAGTTCCGACTCGACGTCGACGCTCAGTAATCGTTCCTGGACGTAGCGAGCCTGGAGTAACGCGAGGGGCGAACGCCGCGTCGCAAGTCGAACGACCATCAGACGTCGAACAGGGTGCGAACGGCCTCGCTGAGTCGGGCTCCTTGGTCCGTACCGGCCGACTCCTTGAGCGCGGTCGTCGGACGATGGGCAATCTTGGCCACGACCGAACGAACCACCGATCGTAAGAGTTCGGCCTCCGTCTCACCCAGCGACTCGATCTCCGAAGATCGTCGGGAAAATTCCGCGGCAACGAGAGCGTCGAAGTGCGTGCGAAGATCCGTGACGATGGCGGCCGCGCCGCGAGCGCGCTGGTCCTCCAAGTACTTTTCGACGTCGTCGGCGACAATCGATTCGGCGGCGGTAATCGCGTCGCGACGATCATCGAGCACTTGGCCCACCCGCTCTCGCAAGGTGCCCAGGTCAATGCGCGTGACGCCAATAATGGAGTCCACGTCGCGCTCGACCCCGTGCGGCACGGCGAGGTCCATCGCGAGCAGCGGTGCGACGCGCCCGGCCAACATGGCCGTCGTGATCAGCGGCTCGGGGACTTCGGCGGCCAGAACGACGGCATGAGCTCGTCCGAGGTGTTCGACCAATTCGTCCAATTCCGCCACCGAGATCCGCTCGTCGGCCACCGCGCGGCGCAGGTCCTCCGCTCGCGAGAGAGTTCGGTTGCACACCAGCACCTGGCCAATGTGTTCTTCGGCGGCGAGCAGGCTGCGTACGACGCCCCCGGCGAGTTGACCCGCTCCGACGACCACGACCATCGCGCCGCTGGCGTCGGCGCCCAAAGACTCGAGTGTCGCCTCCACCGCCGCGTGCGCAAAGCTCGTGGTCCCGCGCGCGATGGACGTTTCATTGCGGACGCGCCGCCCCGAGGTCAGCGCCTTATGAAAGAGATCAGTCAGGAGCGGGCCCGCCACGTGCTCGTCGCTGGCCAGTTCCAACGCTCGACGCAATTGGCCGAGGACCTCAAATTCACCGGGCACCACCGAACGGAGACCCGCCGCCACCGAAAAGAGGTGATTGGCGACGCCGCGATCGAAGTGCACCGTGAGATTTGCCTCGAATTCACTCGGTGCCAAACCGGTCGCGTCCGACAAGGTGGTCGTGATCTCTTCGATGGCGCCATGAAAGCGATCGATCACCGCCACCACTTCGGTGCGCAAGCAGGTAGAAACGAAAACGGCTTCGTGAATGTTGCGGTGGCTCACCAGAGTGCGCAGTACCTTCACCCACTCGTGCTCGAGGACCGTCGCACGCTCGAGAAGGTCCAGACTGGCGTGTTCGTGGTCCAGACCGACCGCAATCAATGCCATGGTGCTCGCCTCACCCGTTCAATTCTACGGGGTTCGCAGCGGGTGAGTCGCAGCGATTCCCAAGGAGTGCAGTAACCCCCCGCCCAGGGGGCCGGTCCCATTATTGAGGTGATACATAAGTATTTGCAGTTCAATGGAAAAGTCCACGTAGTGCACTGCGGTTCCGAGCGGCACACTGAGAACCTCTGGCGCGAAGTTCAACAGGGCGTGGACGTCGGCCGCGACGAGTCGGTCCGCGACGCCCTGGGCCGCTTCGGGGGGCACACAGATCACCCCCACGGTGGCCGGCACCATCTCGTCGTCCATGGAGCGAATGACGTGACCAGCGACTTCGGTTCCGATTAATGACGGATCGGTGTCGTAGAGCGCCGCGAGATTCGCCCCACGAATCAGGAAGTTCGACGAATTTACTAGAGCTCGACCTAAGTTGCCCATCCCCACGACGACCACTTGATAGGAACGATCGTGACCGAGGGCTTCGCCGATTCGCTGCACCAGTACGTCGACCTCGTAACCCGATCCGCGAGTGCCGAGCGATCCTAGGCCGGCGAGGTCGCGGCGCACGGTCGTGGCAGTGACGCCGGCGAGTTCACTGATCTGGCGCGAGTCGATGTTCGTATCGCCGCGTCGCTGCCAACCTTCAACGATGCGTTGATAGACGGGAAGTCGAGAAATCGTCGGTTCAGAAAGTTTTCGAGGACGCAGACGGGGGGACGCCATCGCCCAACGCTAGCCAATGAAAGTAAGAATTGGTAGCAACCTAACGCCCAAGCTGACGCGAGCGCTCCGCCGCGGCGGCCACTGCTTCTAGAAACGCGGCGCGTACGGCCCGACCCTCGAGCATTCGCAGACCTGCGGCCGTAGTGCCGCCCGGACTGGTTACCTGCGAACGCAACTCCTCGGGAGTTTCGCCCGACTGCGCCAGTAACGCGGCTGAACCTTCGAACGTCCCGACTACTAATTGTCGCGAGACGTCTCGCGACAAGCCCTGGTGCACCCCGGCCTCAATCATGGCCTCGACCACGAGGTAAAAATACGCCGGTCCCGATCCCGACAAACCAGTGACCGCGTCCAGATTGCGCTCCGTCACCCGCACCACCGTGCCAACCGCACCGAGAATCGACTCCGCCCATTCCAAGTCTGCTGCGGTGACATTCGAACCACCGGCGATGGCACTCACTCCCTGTCGGATCAATACCGGCGTATTGGGCATGGAGCGCACCACCGCGACTGGTCCGGGAAACACAGCTTCGATTCGACTCGTGGAGAGACCAGCCACGACCGATAAAACACGCGCGACGCCGCAAGTCGCCGCTGTCCGCGCGACGCCGTCGGCGAAGTCGGGCTTCACGCACAGGATCGCGCCAGTTTCGGGCCCGACGTGTTCGAGTTCGAGCGACGCCAGCACGGTCACGCCGACGAAGTGCTCGCTCAGTACCTGTCGCTGTTGCACAGAATTTTCGACGACAGCCAGCGCGCTGGGCGTACACCACTGCGCACTGAGTAGCCCCTCTATGAGAGCCGAGCCCATGCGCCCACCACCGATGACAATGAGTTCAAACGACATGAACGTACGTTACAAGAGCCACTCGAAGTTGATTAACGAGCGATGTATACGCCACAGCCGTCGTACCCCCCTGCTCACGATTTGCGACGTACTATCGTCGTCACGTCCGAAGAAGTACTCGTCGCCACAACCAGCCATACTCGAACTTTAAAAGGGCGCTCGAGGTTGACCTCGACGATTGCCGTGGGCGCCTTCGTAAAAAGATGACGGTCAACTGCAACCTCAATACCCCTAGCAGCGGACCAGACTTGCTGCGATCAAATGGCTCACGAGCGTCTCGAGCGACTCGGCCGCCGATAGCCACGTATAGCGCTGAGCGAGGAGCACCGCGGTATTCGACACCGCGCTATTCACATTGGCGCTCACGACGTCGTCGACTGCGTCCGCCCACACGTCGGCGTCACGGCAAGCCACGAGTTCACCATTGACACCTGGATCAATCAAGGTCAAGAGACCACCCACGGCGCTCGCTACTACGGGTGTGCCGCAGGCTGAGGACTCAAGAGCCACCAATCCGAAACTCTCCGACCGCGAGGGAACCAGAGTGACGTCGGCGGCTCGCATCCACGTGGAGAGCAATTGGTGGCTCTGAGGCGCGACGAAACTCACGTGATCGATCACTCCCGCTTCGCGCACGCGTTGATGCAACCGCGCCAACGTCGTCCTGCCATCGGGGCCAGACGGCCCCCCGACAATGGCGAGGCTCGCGTCACGGCCTCGTTGGCGCAGAGTAATCAGCGTCTCGAGGGCGAGCTCGACACCCTTAAGTGCCTGGAGACGACCCACGAACAACAACATGGTCTCAGTTTCGTTTCGACCGAGGGCTTGGCGCGCGGCGCGCTGGTCGCCCGGTGCGAAGAATGCGTGCTGGACCCCGAGAGGCACCACGTGCACGCGCGCCGGATCAGCGTTGTAATACTCGACGAACTGCGCGGCCTCGACGTCGCAACTGGCCAGTACGGCGTCGGCGCAGGCGAAGATCGCGGCCTCCTGGTGGGCACGGTCCTCGGACTCGCCTTCGAAGTGGTCGGCCTTGACCCGCTCAAGGGTGTGAAAGGTCATGATGAGGGGAATGTCCAGTTCGTGCTTCAGCCGGTGCCCGGCGAGACCACTTAGCCAGTAGTTGGCGTGAATGACGTCGGGGGAACCGTGCACGTCGAAGTATGCGGAGACTTCGTCGGTGAAGTTCTTCACGTAATCAGCGAGCTCGTGGCGTTCCAGCGCTCGAGAAGGTCCAGCGTCGACGTGATGTACCCGAAATCCGGGTTCAACGAGTTGCGTTGCGGGTGAGGAAATGGAATCGCGCCGAGTGAAGACGTCAACTTCGTGGCCGAGGCGCGCGACCGCGCTGGCGAGTTCGCGAACGTAGACGTTCATACCCCCTCCGTCTCCAGTTCCGGCCTGGGCCAGGGGAGACGTGTGATACGACAGAACGGCGAGACGAGCCACCAGGAGAGCCTACCGGCTATTCCCGATAAATCTACTCAGGATTTGGTCGAGTCCTCCGTGAGTCGAGAACTAAGTAGGCCACTGCGGAACTGGGAACAAGACCGAAAGTACGCGAATCGGTACTGGCACGCTCGTTGTCACCACGCAGATCGAGCAACGATCTCTGGCGTGTGACGCACCGCTTCAAGAGCCAACGTGTCGAATCGCGCGGGTCACGGACCACCACCACGTCACCCACGCGTACTCGCCGCCATTTCCGTACCGCCGTCAAGAGTTCGCCGGGGACGTAGGTAGGCATCATGGAGTATCCCTCGACCCTGATACGGCGCACCACGGACTGAAGAAATCCGGTCACGCCCGTGAACGCTAGACGAACCTTCTGACTAACCTGACCACAAGAGAAATGGTCTGCGAGAGACCCCGTCTATCGAAAGGTGAAGCTATGGCGCTTCTTTCCCGCATTAACAACCTGTTGGACTCGGTCAGCACTCCACTCAGTGTGTCGGCCCACTGCGATTTGCCCTGCGGTGTCTATGACCCCGCCCAGGCTCGCCTGGAAGCCCAAGCGGTCAAAGCCTGCATGGAGAAGTACGCCGCCTCCGACGACGTCGACTTCAAAGTGCGCGCGACGTTCATCAAGGAAGAGCGCAGTGACCTCGTGAAGCACCACCTCTGGGTGCTGTGGACGGACTACTTCAAGCCCGCCCATCTGGAAGCGCACCCCGACCTGCACGAGCTCTTCTGGACCGCGACGAAAACCGCCGGTGAAGCGAAGAAGACGAACGACGTAGCCGTGGCCGACAAGCTCCTAAGCGAGATTGACGCCATCGCCGAGATCTTCTGGGCCACCAAGAAGTAAGGCGATTCGAAAAGTAGGAAAAACCCCGGGAGGCTCGGCCACCGGGGTTTTTCTTGCTCCTGGCGTCGCCTCTCCGTCATTTCGACGCCTCCTCTCAGGTGGTTCACGATGATTCCTTATCGAACGTTGAGGAACATCTGTCGTTCGCTTCAGCCCCTTCATATGGTCCCTTCAACTCACCTTGTTTAGATGGTGGCGAGGAGGAAAGTTGGTGTGAAGGACACGCCGACGAAGGACAATATGAACATCTATCTGCTGAGCATTCCATTCGCCGTACTTGGCGTCGCCGCGGCGGTCGTGCCACTCATCATTGGTATGAAACACGACGCTCGCACCAGACCCGAGAAGACAGACAAGCAACTTGCCAACGCCCAATCGCACCACCAGCACGAAAAAGTGTACGAAGAGGAGTACGAACACGCGGCCTAGCGTGACGGTAACGACTCTGGCGACCAACCTGGCGCTATTACGTCGCCAACTACAACAGACACCGCCGGCGGGAATTCCTGCCGGCGGTGTTCTTGTGACTCACTACCCCAGTTCAGGGTGCGCAGGACAATTCGCCAAAAGCGGAGTCGCGATCAACGTCTGCTCGTCAATGGGCGCTTGGCACACTTGGCACACGCGATAGGTCCCCACCCGAAGTCGTTCCAACACGCGGTCGACGTCGTTCAGCGTGGTCTCAATGGCGGCGACGGAATCATTATTGAACTCAGACATTGCCTCCACAATACTTCGAGGTACCCCTCACTCACGGACGAAGGGGTCGCTCGCCAATCTCTTCATCGAACGTCCCGAGCGACACGCGGTAAACTAACCACGTCGTGATCAGGGACTGGCGCTACACGATGATTCAGCGGGGAAGTTGCGGACGTTTCCTAGCTACGCCACGTAGCGTGAAGGTAGCGGCACTGAAAGAATGTGGGGCGGCGCAACTGCAGTGGCGGCGTACTGACGGAAGTTTGCCCGCGAAAAGTCGAGAAGGGAGTGACCCATGCTAATCAATCAAATTGGAGTTGAGGACGAGCCCGTCGTGTACCTCGACAGCCGGCGAGACGTCGACACTCCCAACCCGAAGAGTCGAGTCTCCACGACCACGCTGTTACAAGTTGCGCTCAATCCGGTTCCGCGATCACCGATGGAGGAGACACCGTCCGTCAGCCTGCCGGTTACGACGTTGCCCAATCTCACCGTGACGACCGATCCCGCGAAAGAGTCCTCACACAGTGACGTTGCATAAATCAGGCGCCAGTCAAATGTGAGTCCCCAGACGTCCTCACTCGTTGGATGCCCCAGTTGCACGAAGTAGTGGACTGATGATCAAGAATCTCTCTTCGCCGACGTTGAGATCACGGGCCGACCCGCCAAGATGGACGTCCGATGCCGCGTAATTCGTCATTCATACAGTGCGGTGATCCGGCAGGTCGCCGGGTCGCAATAATTGCGGGTCGACTATTGCCACGCGAACTTACGTGATGACCACAAATAACGCGCCGCACCCGTCAGCCCATAACCTGCTTCGTGAACTTGTTCACACCAAGGAGCAACGCCATCACCACGAGTCGCCTCATCACATAATGAGTGCACACCAACCAACAGAAAGTCGTACATGAATCAAGAGCTTGAACTCGGTCTCGACACTTTTGGTGACGTGACGGACTCGTCCGACGCAAGTGGATCGGACTACGCGCGCGTGATTCGTGAGGTGGTGCAGCAAGCAGTCCTCGCCGACGAACTTGGCGTCGATTTCTTCGGTGTCGGTGAACACCATCGCGACGACTTCGCAGTGTCGTCACCGGAGATCGTCTTGGCAGCAATTGCGGGGTGCACATCACGTATCCACCTCGGCTCGGCAGTGACGGTAATGAGTTCGGACGATCCGGTTCGCGTCTTCGAGCGATTCGCCACTCTCGACGCGGTGTCCGCTGGCCGAGCAGAGATAATCCTGGGACGGGGTTCCTTCACCGAGTCGTTCCCACTCTTCGGTTTCGACCTCGCGGACTACGAGATTTTATTCGAAGAGAAAGTCGGACTCTTCGCGCAGCTGCTCTCCGAGAAGCCCGTCACTTGGCGCGGCACGACTAGATCAGCACTGGAGCATCAACAGGTCTACCCCACGACGGAATCGGGACGTCTCACGACGTGGATCGGCGTCGGCGGTAGCCCCCAATCAGTGGCGCGCGCCGCAAGATTCGCCCTGCCGCTCATGCTGGCTATCATCGGCGGAGCTCCCGCACGTTTCAAACCACTCATCGACCTCTATTACCGCGAATTAGATCGCTTGGGATCACCCCACCTCCCCGTAGGAATCCACTCGCCAGGCTTCGTCGCCGATACCGACGAGCAAGCGAAGGATCAACTGTGGCCCTACTTGAAGGAGATGCGTGATCGAATCGGAGCCGAGCGGGGCTGGGGTCCCATACAGCGTTCAGAATTCGAGAGAGACACGGGGCCAGATGGTTCTTGGTACGTGGGGTCACCCGAAACAGTCGCCAGAAAGATTGCGGCTACCGCTACGACTCTGGGGATGGCGAGATTCGACATGAAGTACAGTTCGGGTCGACTCCCTCATCCCCTCCTCATGCACAGCATCGAACTCTACGGCGAACGTGTGATTCCGCTCGTTCGTGACATGTTGAGTAAGTAACTTTCGGTCAGCACAACAAAGTGAGTGCCCAGAGAAGGCTTGGGCGACAACCTATCGATGCGCGACATCAACTAATGTCAATTGTCCGGGGTTTGAGCAGCGTTCAGCGCTGAACTCCGTGCACAGGGCCGCTAGCTCATCGGGAAGAGCAGGAGACTTTTAATCTCAAGGTGCCGGGATCGAGACCCGGGCGGCCCACCATCAGAGTCTGAACGTTCACGCTCGTAGACCCAACGGTCGCAACATTCACTAGGTGGAAAGAGGTGGCGGATTCAAGGGGTCACCGCAACGGTTCGGTGAATAGGTAACGCTTGTTGCCCTAACCGAGGAGATCGCCAGTGACCGTTCACATGACCCAAACCCAGAAACAGATGGTCCGGCGATTGAGGGCCAAGGGTCTCTCAATCAACGAGATTGCTCGTGAGCTGAACTACGTCGCCCAAACGATTCACGTGACGTTGCGAGATGATCGCAAGGTTGTGGGAAAGCCCGACGAGTGGTCGCCGTCACCGGGACGGCTCTGCGCCGAGGAGCGCGAAGAAATACTGGTGGGTCTCAGAGACAAGGAGTCGATGTCCTCCATCGCTCGTCGCTTGGGCCGTTCACCGTCGACAATCACTCGTGAGGTCGCCGCAAACGGCGGGCCGCAGAACTATGGAGCGTGGCGAGCGCACTGTCGCGCGAGGGCGCAGGTGCGTCGTCCCAAGCCCGCCAAATTGGACCACCCGATGCTCGTCGAGCAGGTGAGCGCGTGGCTCGAGGAGCTCTGGAGTCCCCAGGAGATCTCGTCGCGTTTGCAATTGGAGTTCCCAGACGATTTGATGATGCAGGTGAGTCACGAAACGATCTATCAGTCCCTCTTCGTTCAAGGACGCGGTGAACTGCGCCGCGAACTGGCGCGATGCCTGCGCTCGGGTCGAACATCACGACGTTCCCAGGGGCGCGTCGAGCGTCGCGGCAAGATCCCCGACATGATCATGATCTCCGAGCGTCCCGCAGAGGTGCAGGACCGGGCCGTGCCCGGACACTGGGAGGGAGACCTCATCATCGGGGCCAACACCGCCAGCGCGGTGGGCACCCTGGTGGAAAGATCAACTCGCTACCTTCTCTTGCTGCACCTACCCAACGGTCACAGCGCCGAGGAAGTCGAGCGGGCAATGCGCAAGGCCATTGGGACCTTGCCGAGTGAGCTCGCCCGCACCATCACCTGGGACCAGGGAAAGGAGATGGCCCGACATGTGGACTTCACCATCGCCACCGACATCCCCGTGTACTTCTGTGATCCGCACTCACCGTGGCAACGCGGATCGAATGAGAACACGAATGGGCTTCTTCGTCAATACATGCCCAAGGGCACCGACCTGTCGATGCACTCCAAGAAGGACCTGGAACGCATTCAGCGAAGTCTCAACGGTCGACCACGCAAGACCTTAGGATATTTGAAACCAGAAGAGAAGTTCGCCGAACTCGTTGCGCTCACCGGTTGAAACCGCCCTCTGAATCCAATTGCGGGAATGGTTTCAGGACTCGTCACCGGCATCGAATCGGCTCGTGCCACCAAAGACGTTAACTCTTGGACGCTCAGTCATTGTGGACCA
Source organism: Acidimicrobiales bacterium (assembly GCA_036509795.1). Lineage (GTDB taxonomy): Bacteria > Actinomycetota > Acidimicrobiia > Acidimicrobiales > RAAP-2 > RAAP-2. Next base: position 2,222 of record DATCEX010000003.1, on the reverse strand, counting down.
CCTCCGCGGAGTGCTGGTTAGTTGACCAGCTCTTGAACGACGGCGACAATTACCGCCTCGCATTTCACCATATGGAGTAGCAAAGCACTGGGAAATGCTGCTAACTTACGCCGAAGTGCCTATAACCATTGAGGAGTCAGCATGCCTTTGTCGGTTTGGATTGTCCTGGTGGTGATCGCGTTTGGAGTTTCCGCGTATAAGAAATACCGACAGAAAAGCGCGGTCCAACAACGAGGCCAGTTCTTGAGAGAACAGCGCCAATCACAAGTCGAAAAGGACGTTGACTAAATGGCCCTTACCGATGATCTCTCAATAGGCCTTCGAGCAACTCTCAATGCACCTCGCGACCAAGTCGTTGAAGCGTGTCTGAATGCAGCGAACGTACTTGGTACTCACGCTCAGGCCAGTGCCGCTTCTGCGAAGGTTACGGTCAAGATCTATCCGGGGATGGTTCAGAAACTCTCGAAGGTGTCACCATTGGTCGGCATTGCGCTGAAGCCGGGTGCCAATGAGACTGTTGAAGTAATCGTAAAGATTGAGAAGTATGTTTCTCTTCAATCGAGGTTCTTCCTTATCCCAGTGGGTCCAAAGCGATTGATGGGGAAGTCGACGTACCTGAACTTCTTGAGCTCGTTAGAGCAGGAACTTCACGCTATCAATAAGGGAGGCGGGTCAATCCAAAGGATTGGGGGATCTCGTTGAGTCCTGCTCATTATCAACACATTCCACTGAAGGTCATTGGAGTTGCCTCCGGGGGCGATCAGAGGCTTTATCCATCACTCAAGGTTGACGGTACCCCGGATTGGCAGTTGGGAGACGGTGACGTGCGGCAATGGGAGATCGAGTCACTTGGTTGGACCCATGGTGCACCGGCGAATCGTCGGGACTACCCAGGGATTCGGGGTTCAGTTTTCTTGACAGATTCGCGGTTGGTTGCAATTTCTGGAAATTATGTCCAGGGCGGGAAATCCAGCGCCTACGGCTTCGGCAATCAACTTTTACTGACCACTGCAGCTTCGAAGATTTCCAATATGAAGGCATCGCGTGATGCCGCAGGCACATTTCTTGTGGGCCAAATGAGACTTCCTTGGATAACAGGGGTCGTATTTGGAGGAGAAGCAGTGTCGAAGAACAGTAGGGGAGAAGTGAGGTTACTGGGTGAGCATGTCACCGCGTTTGGTGATCCAGAGACCGTGATGTTGCTATTTCGCCTTCGCCGTCCGATTGAAGCACCGGAGTTTGTTGAGGAACTGTCGGAGAGAGTAAAGCGGGACCGACTGTCGTGGAGGGATACGACGGACGATCAATGCGTCGCGCTCAATCAACTTCCTTCACCGAGGGCCCTGAGGGTCAGCGAAAACACTCTGCCGATGATTTCCTTTCCCGTCGCTTACAGGATTAACGCAAATACGGCCTCGAACGGAGCCAACAGTATGAAGTCATTCTCAACGTCTTAAGTCGAGAATGTGTTTTCATTCAAGTATCCGTTGTGACACAAAATTGTGTACCAACAGATGAAGGTTGGTCCCGTGACCAAAATTCAATTGAGGTTGAAGACGCATCTGATTTGAGGGTCCAATTTACCGTGCACTTGCAACCGTTCGTGTTTTGCAAAGAAACCCACAACACCACTTTCTAACCTGAAGGCGCCAACAGGTGCTCTGCGGCACACCGCGGAATTCCAAGGGCGAGAAGAGTCTGAGTCAGCACGGCTTTCGTTGAACCAGACTGCGAATCGAGGCTGGCATTCCCATTGGGGAAAAGAATGCTCCGGATCAAATCGCTTGGATGGCCTGACAACTACTGGGAACCGGTCAGCTAAGTGATTGAAGCCAGTCGAGTTGCAAAGCCCCGACTGGGCTCCTTGCGAAGATAGCCTACCCGGAATATGGCTTTGGTAAACGATCGCGGTGTACTTAGTTGATCGTCTAATTGCGAAGGTTTCATTGACGTCACGAACAAGTCCATGCATTCCGATCCGCTCCACTCACCGTTGGTTTGGAAATGCGTCAAAGCAAACATTCGGCGCGTCGCGGTGATGCCAGACTGGATCCCAAGTGATGGAGCGCGAGCATCGGTAATTGTAGGGCGACGCATTCAATGACCAGCAACGCCCGCTGAAACGCCACTGACCGTGATGATGAGTTAGTGCACCGTTGGTGGTTGCGTTGTCGCTGGTGGCGATGACAAGGTGGGGTGTCCAAGAAAAGACAAGGACCCCT
>DATCEX010000002.1:0-156029 GCA_036509795.1 Acidimicrobiales bacterium | reverse complement strand
CCTGAAGTAGCCCTCGTTCGGGCGCCTTCCGGCCGGGGACGACTTCGGCAACTGGGCTAATTTGGGCCACATGGACTTTGAACTCAACGATGAGCTGTCGGCACTGCAGATGGTGGTTCGTCGACTGTCCCAGGACAAGATTAAGCCCCGGGCACGTGACATTGATCTTTCGGGCGAGTACCCCCAGGACATCTTCGAGCAGTTCGCCGCAACCGGTTTGCTCGGGCTGTGTATACCCGAACAGTACGGCGGTTCGGGAGCCGGCATCTTAGGTCTCACGTTGGCCATCGAGGAGGTCACCAAATACTCTAACGTCCTCGGGTTGATGTTGCTGTTGACGAGGCTGCCAACGGGTCCGGTCATGATTGCGGGAACTGATTCGCAAAAGCAGCGTTATCTACCAAAGATCGCCTCGGGCGAGCAACGCGCCTCGTTCTGTCTCTCGGAATCGAGAGCAGGTTCCGATGTCGCGGGTATGACTACTCACGCCGTGTCGGATCCTGACGTGGAGGGGGGATTTCTCCTGAACGGCGCCAAGTGCTGGATCTCGGGGGCGATGCAGGCTGACTGGTTGGTGGTCTTCGCCAAAACAGGCGACGTAGCGTCTCGTCACCACAATGACATCGGATGCTTCATCGTCGAAACGGATCAAGTCGGCGTGAGCCGTCCACGCGTTGATCGCAAAATGGGTGTCAAAGGAATCGACACCGCCGACGTGGTCTTCGAGAACGTTGCGGTGGGCCCCGAGCAAGTCATCGGTGGGGGCTTTCGTCTCATCATGCAGTCGCTCAACGCGATGCGTCCCCTCGTGGCTGCGCGCGGTATCGGACTGGCCGAAGGGGCCTTGATGTACGCGACGCAGTACGTGAAGATTCGTCCCGCGTTCGGTCAGACGATCGCTGACTTCCAGGGCATTCAATGGGAAATCGCGAAGTGCGCCACGGAGATTGAAGCTGCGCGGCTGCTTACCTATCGCGCGGCGTGGCTGGCTGACCAGGGGAAGTTCACGAAGGAATTCGTCCCCCAACTGTCGATGGCTAAGTATTACGCGAGTGAAGTCGCGGTGAAGGCGTCAGGACTGGCAGTGCAACTCCTCGGCGCGGCTGGCTACATGGAGGACCATCCGGTGGAGATGTTTTACCGCGACGCGCGCCAGCTCACGATTGTTGAAGGTACGTCGCAGGTGCAGCTAGGCCTCATTGGCCGCGGCGTCCTCGCCAACGACTTGTGGTGGGATTAGCGCGTTGTATTGACGACGTTTAGATATTGACGACAGGGCAGGTCAGGGTACGAGTGATGCCCGGCACTTTTTGGATGGCGCCCACGATGAATTTGCCGAGATCGTCGACGCTGTCGGCGCCGCAGCGCACGATGACGTCGTACGGGCCGGTCACCTCGAAGGCCTCGACGACGCCCGGGACCGCTCGAGTGGCCAACACCACCGCTTCGCTCGAACCGATTTCGGACTGAATCAAGATGTACGCCTGCACCGACATGGGAGAACCTTTCACTTCGAGTCTCACTATCTTGCCGCGTTGGGGGCGCGACGCGCTAATCCTCGCGGAATCGCTTCCCAATATGCCACTGATGGCAGTGGTCGCAACGGTAACTGGACAGGTCCACACCGTTGAGCGTCCAGACCAATTGTGCCGCGCTCTGGGCCTCCGCCTGGGTGCGATAACTCTTCTTTGCGCCACCCTCCTTGGTGAAATGGCCGGCCAAAGCGCCCAGGGAAGGCGAGGATATCGCGGGTCGGCGGCGGCGCTGTTTCATCACATGTAAACCTAATGGCCCGTTAAAGTTGTGGACGTGAGTACGCAAATCGACCAAGAGATCGAAGTTTCCTCCGTTTCGCAAGTCGACGAAGGAGACCACGAGCGGTTCACCCACATCGTTCTGGAGGGTTACACCCCAAAAAAAGGTGACTTCGTTGCGCTGGGGAATTCCGTCGTGGAGGGAATCATCAATTCGAGTGCGGTGACGGCACTGTGCGGCAAGGTGTGGGTGCCGGGACGCGATCCACAGAAGTATCCGATTTGCCCGACCTGTCGAGAAATCGCCGAAGGATTGGGCTGGTCGTTACCGAACTCGTGACGATCGACGCGCTCGACGTGGCCCGTAGAATGATGACATGACAACCATTTTGTTCCTCGTGGGATCACTGCGTCGGGATTCCCTCAACGCCCGCCTGGCCCGGGTGGCCGCTCGAGAATTGCCCGCAGGCTACGACGCAGTGTTCTTCGACATCGGAACGTTGCCGTTCTACAGTGGCGACCTGGAAGGTGAGCACACTCCCGCGGTCGTTCGCCACTTTCGCGACGCGGTCCGCGGCTCCGACGGCGTCCTTTTCGCTATCCCTGAATACAATTTCGCGTTGCCGGGCCTCGTGAAGAATGCCGTGGACTGGGCGAGTCGCCCCATGTTGCCGCGCAACTCCATCGTCGGAATTCCCATGAACGCGGCGGTGGCGACCATCTCGGCGACGAACGGCATCCGCTCATTGACCGATCTCAAGCGCATCTGGGCGAACTGCGGCGGTGTCACCGTCAATAGCTTTGACTTCGTGCTACAAAGCGCGCCAGCCAAGTTCATCGAGCAGGACGGCGTCGAGACTCTCGAACCAATCTCACTGAAGACCTTGAGATTCGCGTTGGACAACCTCGAGCGTTTGATCGAGCACAAGGCCGGGCAGGCCATCGAGGCGAATTGGGACGCTTTCGCCGAAAGTCTGAAGTAATGGCTCGGGTCCTCGTAATACGTCACCATGACGAGGATCACGCGGGTCTGGTGGGCGACGCTTTCACTGATCGAGGATTCGAACTCGACGTCGTCATGATGAACGAAAAGTCCTCCACGCCGTCCGTGCAGGGCTACGACGCTCTGCTCATACTCGGATCGTCCAGCGCGGTCTACGACCGCGACGTTGAAGAGGCGTGGTTTGGTCGGGAACTCAGCCTCATCGGCCAGGCTGGAGAACTCGGCGTGCCAGTGCTGGGGATCTGTTTCGGCGCCCAGGCGTTGTGCTTGTTTCACGGCGGTAGTGTCGCGCCGTCGACGCAACCCGAAATCGGGTGGTACGAGATCGATATTGAGCCCGGAGTGGATTTCGTTCCGGGACCTTGGTTCGAGTTCCACTTTGATCGCTGTACCTTGCCCAATGACGCGACGTTGCTGGCCACGACCCCCCGGGCAACCCAGGCCTTCGCGGTGGGCCGCAATCTGGGGGTCCAATTCCACCCCGAGATCGACGATACGCAACTGCGAGATTGGTTGGAATCAGCGGCCGACAGTGCGCGCGAGTTCGGCCACGACATTGCTCAACTCCTCGCAGAGACGGCGCGACTCTCGCCAATGGCTCGGCCGCGTGTCGACGCCTTGGTGGACCTCTTCCTCCAGCGCGCCGACGTTGCCGGTGTCGAATCTCGGACGATCTGAGTGAAAATGGCCTAGTTACTAGGCTGGTTCGGTGAGTTACCCCGTCGACGACCTCGAGAGCGTCCGAATTGAACGTCCCGCCGCCGGCGGCGGCGTCGGACACCTGAGCGACGGACGTGTCGTCTTCGTGCGCCACAGTCTGCCCGACGAGTTAGTGCGCGTCACCGTCACGGAGGAGACGTCCAAGTTTGCCCGCGGTGACGCGGTCCAGATACTTGAAGCGAGTGCGCAACGTCGAACGCCCAGCTGCGTTTACGCACACCCGGGCGGTTGCGGCGGGTGCGATTTTCAACACGCCTCGCTGGAGGCCCAGGTGTCCTGGAAGGGTGCGCTCGTGAGTGAGCACCTGCGACGAATTGCTGGGGTTCAGCGCGACGTCGAGGTGATCACTTTGTCCCAGGGTCTGCACACTCGTACGCGCCTTCGCTGCGCGGTCGACGCGGAAGGCCACCTGGCACTGCGTCAGGCGCGCAGCAACGAACTCGTGACCATCGCCAGTTGTGAGGTGGCCGATGAACGGTTCACCGAGGCGTTTGACACGCCGTGGCACTCGGCTGAAGAAGTCGAACTACGAGCGATCGGTGACGGTGAACCTTTTGCGCACGTACGTCGTCAGACCGATCGCGGCACGATCTTTGAGCTCTGTTCTCTGTCGGGAGGATCCGTGGAACCCTCGACGCATTCACGCGTCGCGGTCGACGGACACTATTTCTCGGTATCTCCGCGATCATTTTGGCAATCGCACCGCGAGGCTCCCGAGACGCTGCTGCGCACCGTTCTCGAGTTCGCCGACGTTAGTGCGGGGGACCATGTGGTCGACTTGTTCAGCGGCGTCGGGTTATTTTCGATTCCCCTCGCTAAGCGAGTTGGCCCTGGCGGCAAAGTGGTGGCGGTCGAATCTTCGCCCTACGCCGTTCGCGACGCCCGCACCAACGGTGACGGCCTCCGCCAAATGCGTGTGCGAGAGTGGTCCGTGACCCCACGCGCCATCAACGACGCTGTGTCTCCCGGTGACGTAGTGGTGTTAGACCCGCCGCGCAGCGGACTCGCCAAAGGCGTGGCCGCGGCGCTCGTTCGACGTTCGCCACGTCGTTTGGTCTACGTCAGTTGCGACGCGGCGACGTTCGCCCGAGATCTCAGTGTCTTCTTAGGTTCGAGTTACGTCCTGCGTGACCTGCGGGTATTCGATCTGTTCCCCCTGACTGAACACGTGGAGGTCGTCGGCGTCCTTGACTTCGTGGCCTAGAGGGTGGAAAGTGAAGGCGGGGACGGAATGTTTTCGCACCCGTTGATAGGGGGTTGACTATGTCGTTCAAGTTGGATCACCACCACCGCATTACCGCCCAGAAACTCTTCGCACACCCTCTTTGCCATAACATCCAATGGATTGACGTGTGTTCATTACTCGGTCGTTTCGGAGAAGTTCACGAAACGCACCGCGGTAACTGGGCCGTGACTGTGGAGGGGGAGACCATCTCCTTCGGCTCGACGAGGACTCGGGATTTGACCGAGGACCAAGTCATCAAAGTTCGTCACTTCCTGGAGACATTCGGCGTGAAAGCGGGAGTACTGGCCGCGTAACGCCGCTACCGTGGGTGGCGTGAGCAGCCCCTCGTACGTCTTGCTGCCGCCCTCAGAAGCCAAAGAGCCCGGCGGCCGCCCCGGTGCGGAGCCGGGTCTCTTTGACGACTCGCTCGCGGAGCCGCGGGCGCAGGTACTTGTGGCGTTGTCGTCACTGGTGCGGGGTGCGTCGTCGCTCGAGGTGGGTCGCATTATGAAGGCTCGCGGTGCGCTGCTCGAGCGCGCCCTCGACTCCACTCGACGCCTCGCGGACGGGAGCGCAGCATTATTGCCGGCGTGGCAGCGCTATAGCGGTGTTGTCTGGTCCCACCTCGATGCGACGACGCTCGACGACGAGACGCGCCGTCGCGTTTTGGTCCCGTCGGGGATTTACGGACTCTCCTGTGCCACCGACGCAATAGCGGATTATCGACTCTCCATGAACGTGGGACTGGCCGGCGTCGGCAACGTCGCCACCTTCTGGCGCCCCTGCGTGACGGGTGTCCTTGAAGCGATGTCCAATGCCACCTTCGTCAGTCTCTTGCCTAAAGAGCACGCGGCGGCCATCGCGCAGTCGACGAAGTTGGAGGATCGTCTCGTGACCGTGTCGTTTCTGCGCCACGGGGGCGCCGGTGTCGCGGGTCACGACGCGAAGGCCGTGAAGGGAGTCGTGGCTCGTCGAGTGCTTCTTCACGGAGTCGACTCAGTCGACGGGTTTCGATGGAAGGGCTGGCGTGGACGGCTTCATCACGATGCGTACGAGGTTCGGGCCCCGCGTATCGCGCCGCGCCCGTAGAGAGGCTGCGAACACGAGCGCAACCTCCGGGAACGATCTCGAAGGCCTCGACTTCTACGTGGAGATGAAGACGGGTGACGTGAAGGAATACCACGTAACTCTTCGCGACATCGGCGAGCTCGTTGAAATTGTGTCGGCTGGCGGTCTCGGTGACAATGGTAGGAGCCCGATCGCGTAGCGATGATCACCACAGCGATGGCCAAAGTGCGCACGTCGATGGAGCGAACAGCGCCGTTTGGTTGGCGCTGCCTCGAAGACGACTACAGTTCGCACCTCTCACCGTGGGAATTCGACGTGAGGGATATCACGTTGCGGGTCGTGATCTTGCAAGGGGGCCTCGGCGGCAACGTCCCGCCGGGACACGCGCGGTGGTTGGTACAGTATATCCCTGACGCGGAACTACGTTTCTACCCCGACGATGGCCAGGTCTCTTCGGCCTTTTCGTACCGCGACGAAATCCTCGCTACGGCGCGCGGACCCCTCCGCGAGGGTGCTGGACCCCGCTAGATCGACGTCCGCGATGTGCGAACGCTTCTCCGAGCGCTACAAAACGGGGGAATTCGAGAATCACCAGCGCCGTCGGTACCGAAATCCCGGCGACGAGACTGCCGTACGCCGTCGGATTCTCAACGTCTCACTCGGCCGGACGTGAACTGACAAACTGTCGGACAGTGGACGTCACCTTTTCTCCTCCCATTACGACGATGCGACTCGTCCTGCGCGAGATCACCGAGAATGATCTAGAGAACCACGCACGACTGTTCTCGAATCCCGACGCGGTGCGCTACCTCTACGACGCGGATATGACCACCGAAGAATTACGTGCTCACCTGACTCGTCGGCTGTGGCACGGTGTCCCGATCGAGGGAGCATGGTGCAATCTCGCCGTCGAGCACGACGGCGTCTACGTTGGCGAAGTGGGACTGGGTACGCTCAGCACCGTTCACCGAAGTTTCGAGCTGGGTTACGTCTTTCTCCCGGAGTACCAGGGCCTGGGCTTCGCCACCGAGGCCGCTCGCGCGATGACCGATGTCGCCTTTCGAGATTTGCGCGCGCACCGGGTGATCGCGCGCCTCGACGCTCGCAACGACGCGTCGCGCCACCTATTGGAGCGATTGGGGTTTCGACACGAGGCGCACCTCGTGTCGAATGAGTTCGTCAAAGGTGAATGGTGCGACGAACTCATCTTCGCAATGCTCGAAGATGAGTGGGTCATCTCAAGCGGATGAGCGAAAACTAGTTTTCGCGAGTTTGCCAGTACGGCGCCGACGTCTCCACGCGCGCGAGAGGTGAATCGACCTTGCCGAAGCGTCCGTCGTTATCGCGCCACGATTCGTAGGCGACATCGATCTCGGCGCGAGTGCGCGCTACGAAGTTCCACCACATGAATATCGGGGAATCGAGGGGCTCGCCGCCGAGCACGATGACCGTCGCACTACGTCGCGTGTCCAGACGAAGTTCGTCGCGACCCGGCGCCACGTATCCCATCGTGCCGGGTCCGAGTTCGCGGCCGTCGATGTCGATGAGTCCTTCGAGGACGATGACCCCGTATTCGAAGGAGGTGTTCAGTGAAAACTCGCTCGTGCCCCGCAGACGAAGGTCCGCGCCGACCAGCGGCGAGTCGGTTCGTGCCGGGCTGGTCGCGTCGTGAAAACGGCCGATCAATACGGTGGCGGTGGCCTCCCCTACTTCCACTCGTGGGAGATCGTCGTGATGCTCAAAGCCCGCAGCCGCTTCGCGCGTGGCGTCGTCTTGGGCAATCCATAATTGAATTCCTTGGAGAACGCCACGGTAGTGACCGGTCGCTTCTTCGGCGTGTGACACACCGTGTCCGGCGGTCATCAAATTCAGCTCGCCCGCACTGATGACCTGTTCGCTCCCTAGCGAGTCGCGGTGCAGCAACTGCCCGTCGACGAGCCACGTGACGGTCTGAAGTCCGGTGTGCGGGTGTGGTCCGATGTCGAGTCCACTGCCCTCGGTGACGTCGGCCGGACCCATGTGATCGGCGAAGCACCACGCACCGACGGTTCGTCGAGCGCGCTGGGGAAGTGCGCGACGCACCGTAAAACTCCCCACCTGCGCGTGGTGTGACGTGAGCACGTCGAGCGTCGATCCTTCGTTCTCATCGAGTGTCATGGAACCTCCGATCTCAAATTACCCACTGTCGCGCCACGTCGATACGCGCCGTGGGTCTTAGGGGCGTATCGACGGTGGGGTGCGATATTCGTGATGAGGGGCGATCAATCGAGGGGTCACAACGGCGCCGACCAGCGACCGGTCACGGCGCTGAGTACGGCGAGGGCGGCGCTCATCTGTACTTCGTCGACATCGCGCGCCACATCGACGTTCATAGCCGCCGCCACTCGCACCAGTACTTCGGCGTAGCGTTGTCCGTCGTCACTCAGAACGACCAGTGTTCTGCGCGCATCGTGCTCGTCGCGCGTCATTTCCACGTACCCGCGTTTGTGAAGTCCTTCCACAATCTTTCGCGTCGCTTGCCGTGAGATACCGATCACGTCCCTGAGATCGACCAGGGCGGCGGGACCACTTCGCAGGCGACGCAGCACCACGGTGTCACTACGTTTAAAGTGCTCGTAGCCGAAGGCGCTCACGCGGCGCTGGGATTCTTGCACCCAGCGCCGTCGTGCTTGGGCAAGCGCGTCACCGAAGACCAACTCGCGCGTAGAGGCGTCCATACGCCACTGTACTTTAGGCAACTAGGTTGCCTACATGGAACAGTGAGTGGCGACGGGCGTGACGACGGCGTTGAATTATTCAGTAACGATGCGTGGCCCCACGGCGACATCGCGCTTATCGGGCATCGCCACCGGTTGGGCCATCGAGAGTGCAGCGGGGCCCGTCAAGATTTTTGAATTTGTCGCTATCTACTACGTTCTACGTAGTAGAGTGATCCCATGAAGAAACGTGCGATATCAGCGGGACTGCGACGGTCGAACGATCCGTCGTTCCTTATCTTGACGAGCCTGGCGCAGGGCCCCAAGCACGGCTACGCCCTGGCGAAGGACATTGAAGAGTTCGCGGGCGTGGTGCTGAGTCCCGGAACGCTCTACGGGGCGATCACGCGACTCGAGGAGAGTCAACTTATCGAACCCGAGCCCGAAGTCGATCGTCGTCATCCCTATCGAATTACCGCGGCGGGCTCGACGGCGCTGGCCGAAGTGCTGGCCGACATGACGCACCTCGCGTCGGTGGGAACGCAACGACTCAAGACCCTCACCTGGAGGCCAGCGTGAGGAGCGACGCGACGGGTCACCGCCGAGTACTGCGCTGGTATCCCGCGTCGTGGCGTGAGCGCTACGGCGACGAATTGATCGACCTGCTCGACGATACGTACGGTGACACGCCGCTACCGGTGCGAGCGCGTTGGGCCATCGTTTGCGCGGGCCTGAATGAACGTTGTCGCGACGCGGGAGTGGTCGGGGCAACGCCGCCGCGAGATGACCGAGTACGCGGGGGTGCACTCATCATTCTCGTTGCGTGGTCCCTTTTCGTGGTGGCGGGCTCGGGTTTCGCGAAATACAGCGAGCACTGGTCCGCGGTGACGCCGCACGCGGATCAATTGGTGCCCACCGTCGCCTTTGACATCGTGCAGGGAGCCGCCTACGTGGCGACGGCGACGTGCGTCGTCGCGGCGTTCATTTCGTGGCCGAGTTTTTGGCGTTTCGCGCGACGAGAGGGGATAGGACCGGTTCTGCGTCGCGTTCGCCCCGCCGTCGTGGCGGTGGTGGTGTCCGTGCTCTCCACCGCCGTCATCGTCGTGGTGGCCCACCACCTTGGCGCGACGAATCGTAATGCCGCCGGACCGTACGGGGTGTTCGCCCTCAGTTGGGCAGCACTATTGGTGCTGTGTCTGGGGACCGTTGTCGTGACCATCGGTCGGGTGGTGTTGCGACTGGACTACTCCACCCGTCAACGTCGGTACGTGTCGATGGCGGCGTCGATGGCGATGTTGGCGATGGTCGCGATCTTCGTCTCGACGCTGGTCTGGTGGATCGCGATCGCCCAACACGCCAGCTGGTTCTTTGCCTCGGGAGTTGTCGGTCGTCCTGGAATATCGGCACCCATGGCGATGGTGGTGTGCGCGAGCATCATGTTGGTCGGCGTCGTCATTGCCATCTGGGGAGTGCGTCGATTGTCTCTCGGGGCGCTCGGCGATCTATTGACCTCGTAATTTGTGAAGATCTTGCGCAACGACACGACGGAGAACTCCACGAAATTGCAGTGTCGTCTTGATCTGAGTATTCGTCTAGTGGTGTCCCCGTTCACGGGCTGCATCAGCGAGTATCGGCCACCAGTGAAGGTCCCTGAAGGAGACTGGTGAGATGGAGAGTCGACAGAGAGGGACCGCACGGTGAGTTCGTCGAAGAAACTGGCGAAATCAAAGGAATTTCGCCAGGAGCGCCGCGCCCTCAGTCTTTCCATCGTCATGGGCATGGCGCTCGCCGTCGTGGGAATTTCGATCGGAATTATTGGCGGCTCGCAGATCGTTCTCTTTGACGGGTTCTACACCTTCTTGGGTATCGGCCTGACGTGGATGGCCATGCGTGTGTCACACCTGGTCGAAGTGGGCCCGACCATTCGTTACCCCTATGGTCGCGAGGCCCTGGTGCCGCTGATCATCGGTATCGAAGGTATTGCGTTACTCGTCACTTGCGCGTACGCGAGTTTCAACGCCGTGCTGTCGATTATCGGCGGGGGCAGCGAAGTGCCCAATGGCTGGAGTCTCAGTTACGCCGTCATTGCCCTGGTCATTCCCGCGTTTATTTGGTGGCGTCTGCGTCGAGTCGCCCAGAAATCCGAATTGGTGCGAGCGGAAGCGACGCAGTGGCTCGCCGGAGCGGGACTCGGCCTCGCAATCTTTCTGGCCTTTGTCGCCGCCAGACTGATGGTGGGAACGAGCTGGGCATTAGGCGCAAAATATGTCGACCCGTCCCTCGTCATCGCCACCTGTTGTCTCTTCGTGATTCCGCCGGCGGGCATGGTGCGCACGACATTTATCGAACTGATTGAAGGAAGCCCCGACAGCGAACTTCAAGAAGCCGCGCAACTCGCCCTCGACCACGTGGCGTTTCAATTCTCCCTGACTGATCGACACATGCGAATGACGAAAATTGGACGAAAATTCTATGTAGAGATTGACTTTGTCGTCGATCCGGGGTGGACGGCGGCACAGTCCGATCAGGTTCGCCAGGTGCTCTTTCGCATGCTCAAAACCATTCCGCACGATTTGTGGTTGACGCTTGAGTTCACGGCTGATCGAGCATTGGTCGACTAAAACCCGCGTTCATCAGCGCGAGGAGCCCCGCAAGGTTTTAGTAATTTCGGTATTTCTAAAACCATGGATAAGATTGGTCCATGGACAACTCCCGTACGAGTCAACCCCTGTACGTCGCGAAAGCCGAACTCTTTCGTTCGCTGGGCCATCCCGTGCGCATCCGTATCTTGGAGTTACTCGTCGATGGCGAGAAACCAGTGAGTGTGCTACTCGGTGAACTTCACGTCGAACCTTCGTCCTTGTCCCAGCACCTGAACGTCCTGAAGCACACGGGTCTGGTGGTCTCGCGACGCCAGGGCAACGGCGTGACCTACGAAGTGACGGACGCGTCGGTGAAGGAATTCCTCGCTTCGGCGCGAGCAGTGCTCTCGTCCACTTTGGGTCGTACGCGCAGCGCACTGGAATCGCTCGAAGCACCACGATGATCTTCGCGCGACGCTCGCGGGTGCCCTCACCCTTTCGCCTCCTCTTCTCGCGAGCGGTCACCGAGCCGCGCGAAGAGCGACCCCCCCAGGTTGCGGGTGTCCATCTCCACGGGTCACTACAGCTACGCCACGTGGACGTGGGCTCGTGCAACGGTTGCGAAGTCGAGATTGCTTCGGCACTAGCCCCCCACTACGATGCCGGCCAATACGGAATTGGCTTGGTAGCCTCACCGCGCCACGCCGACGGTCTATTGGTCACTGGCGTCATCACACACAACATGGACGGTCCGTTGCGCCAGACACTGGCAGCACTCGCGCAGCCCACGGTAATCGTCGCCTGTGGTGACTGCGCGGTGGACGGCGGAATCTTTCGCGCTGCCCCGGGGGTGAGTGGAATTCTCCAAGATGTCGTCATTCCTGACGCGGTCATACGAGGGTGTCCGCCGCACCCCGATGACATCGTGAGGGCGTTGCGACGAGTCAGCGGACGCTAGTCAATGGGACTCTTGGGGTTGGCGGCGGGTTTCTGCGCGGTTGCGGCCATGGCCGCCGCCTTCCTGGCGCGACGCGCTCGCGTTGTCGTCTCTTCATCGCTGGGCGCCCTGGGGTGTCTTCTGGCCGGTGCCAGTGCTCTCGTTACCCTGATTACGGGGACGACATCGACCTTTTACACGAGCCACCTCTTGCCCGGCGCAGGTCTCTCATTAACCCTTGATCCACTCGGTGCGATCTTTATCCTGGCGACGTCATTGGTGGGCGTCGCCGCGTGCGTATATTGCGTCAGCTACGCCCACGGCCCCATGGCGTCTCGCGCAGCCATGACATTGTTCATGGTCTTTGTTCTCACGCTGCTCGTGGTCCCCGCGGCGTCGAACGTTGTCAGTTTCATGTTTGTGTGGGAGCTCATGGCTTTGAGCTCGCTGTTGTTGATCCTCACCGACCAATCGCGCAATGACGACTCGCGTAGTGCCGCTCTCTGGTACGGCGTTATGACGCAGCTGGGTGCAGCGTCCATCCTTCTGGGTCTTTTGCTGGCGTCGCGGGGGAGCGCATCAACCTTCAGCGCGATCTCTGCTCACGCGGCGCAACTCTCACCCAACGTTCGTTCGTTCGCCTTTGTTTTGGTGCTCCTGGGGTTTTCGTCAAAGGCCGGTGCGGTACCGCTGCACGTGTGGCTTCCTAAGGCACACCCGGCTGCACCGAGTCCAGTCTCGGCTTTGATGTCGGGCTCGATGGTCGCCATGGGCGTCTACGGCATTATTCGTGTTGGTCAGGGACTCCTGCATGGCGGGACAGTCTGGTGGTGGGTCGCGGTTGTTACCCTTGGTGTCGTTTCAGCTTTCTACGGCGCGTTGCACTCGACTACCAGTACTGACCTCAAGCGTTTATTGGCGTACTCGACGATTGATATTCAAGGGCTCGTTCTCATTGGCGTCGGCGCCGCCGGCGTCCTCGGGGACAGTGGTCAACCATTCATCGCTCACCTGGCAATGATGGCTGCGCTCATGCTCGTGGTGGCTCACGCTGGCTTTAAGGGGGCACTCTTCCTGAGCGCCGGCGCCGTCGAGCGCGCCACCGGTACGCGAGACCTCGACCGACTCGGCGGCCTCATTCACACGATGCCCGTGACAGCGTTCGTGGTGGCGATTTCGGCGTGTTCCATCATGGCGGTACCGACGTTGAGTGGTTTTTCCAGTGAATGGTTGTTACTCCAGGGGCTCTTACATGGCTTTAACGATTCGTCCACGCCCGCCATGATTGTGATGCTCCTAGGTGTCATTTCCCTCGCGTTGACCGGTGGACTTACGGCCGTGGCCTTCGTCAAGGCCTTTGGTATCGGATTCCTTGGTCAACCCCGATCCACCGGCGCTGCTCAGGCGATTGAAGTGCCCCCAACAATGAAGATCGCGATGCTCTGGTTGGTCCTGCCGAGTGTCGTGTTGGGACTGGTGCCTGGAGAGTTCGTCGGTCTGGTGAACCGAGCGGCGTCGTCAGCCCTGGGAAAGACCTCCCTGGAACCACTCGATCATGGCACCGGATTGGTATTGGCCCAACTGCGCGGCGCCGTCCAACCCGCCGAGCTCTTTATGGGTGTCGTGGGCGTCTTGCTACTAGTGAGCGCCGCGAACCGGCTGCTCGAACAGCGCCGAGCTCGGCGAGTGGACGCGTGGGGCGGCGGGCGAGATGTACAGACCGCTCGGATGCAGTACACCGCGACGTCCTTCGCCGAACCGCTACAACGAGTGTTCGCCGACGTCCTACGCCCCGACACCGATGTCGAAGTCACACACATTGCTGAATCGCGATATTACGAACAATCACTGATGTATGACAATCGGGTCAACGACGTGCTCGAACAGCGAGGGTATCGACCCGTCATCAACTTGGTGCTCCGGGCCGGACGACTTGCTCAACGCTTGCAGAACGGCAGTATCCATCGTTACCTCGCCTTCGGCTTCGTCGCGCTCTTAGTGATCCTCGTGGTCTTGGCGTGAGTGCGACGATGACGTCTCCCCTGTACAGCGTCATCGTGACGTTGGTGCAAGTCGTGCTCGCCGCCACCGGCGGTCCGTTGCTGATCGGACTGATGGCCAAGGTGAAGGCCCGAGCCGAGGGGCGAGTGGGCGCACCGATCGTTCAACCACTGCGCGATCTGAGGAAGTTGATGCGCAAAGAGAGATTGCACGCGCAACACTCCAGCGTGATGTTGCCCCTGGCTCCGATGGTCATCTTCGCGGCAACGACCGTGGCAGTTGGGATCTCGCCCCTCGTGAGCACTCGTCCCCTTCTTGGTTCAAGTGCCGACATCTTCGTCATCGTGTACCTACTGCTCACGGGATCCGTGGCGGCAGCACTGGGAGGTCTTGATGCGGGCACCGCGTTTGGGGGAATGGGCTCAAGCCGTGCAATGACCATCGGCGCTCTCGCAGAGCCCGCCCTCCTCGTGGCGGTCATCGCGTTGTCGATCCAGTCCAGCTCCTCTAACCTCACGACGATCGTCTCGGCCACGCTGGCCCACCCCGACTGGGTCTTCGGTCCGTCGCGCCTCTTGGCCCTGGGTGCGCTCGGGATCGTCGTGATCGCCGAAACGGGAAGAATTCCCGTGGACAACCCTGCGACGCACCTCGAACTCACCATGGTGCACGAGGCGATGATCCTGGAATATGCCGGACCGGAATTGGCCCTGTATCATCTCGGCGAAGCGATGCGCGTGTCGCTCCTCTTCTCGCTGGTCGCAACGCTGTTCTTCCCGTGGGGCGTGGCGACCGGTCATTCGGTACTCGCGTTGGTCGTGGGTGTGGGCGCTCTCGTAGTCAAGACCGCGTTGGTGGCGCTCGCGGTCGCACTCATCGAGGTACGTAGCGCTAAGTTACGGCTCTTTCGACTGCCCGAACTACTCGCGGGTGGATTCGTTCTCTCGGTGTTGGCCGTCGTGACGGGCCTGGTAACGAGATGAACACCACGTACGTCGCGGTGTTGGAGCTGGCGGCCGGGGCAGTGCTCGTCTCGGCGGTGATGACGTTATGGCGCCGTAACGTGCGTTCCATTATCTCGATGTTGAGTCTCCAGGGAATTGCTCTCGCGACAGCAGCGATTGTCCTGGGTTGGCACGAACACGACGCGGCGTTGTTCGTCACGGGAGGACTGGTACTCGTCGTCAAGGGCCTCGTGGTGCCGGGTGTTCTGCGTCGCGTGGCGCGACTGGACCCTCGTTCACGAGAGTCGCGCCCGCTCGTGAACGTTCCCGCATCGCTGGTGATTGCGGCGCTCCTGATCGTGCTGTCCTACGTGGTCACCTCGAGAATCACGTCCCTGGCGCCGAGCGACGCGACTCGTCTCGTACCCATTGGTGTGGCCACGGTACTGGTGGGCTACTTCATGCTGGTCACTCGGCGTCGCGCCGTCTCCAAGATTGTCGGGTTGATTCTGGTCGACAACGGCATCGCCCTGGTGACGTTCCTCCTCACCTCGGGCGTTCCGCTGATCGTTGAATTGGGTTCGTCGCTGGACGTGTTGCTCGTCGTGGTCGTCCTGCAGTTTCTCATGGTCTCGATGGTTCACCATTCCGACACCGAGCAACTCACGGAGATGAAAGCCTTGCACGACTGATGCTGATACTGGCGATACTCCTCGTCCCCGTGGCAATGACCCTCCTGGCCGCGAGTGTGTCGTGGCACCCCTGGGTGGGGTGGGCCAGCGCGGCCGCCAGCGCGGCCGTATTGGGTCTCGGTGTCGCGCTGTGTGTAGCGACGATGAAGGCCCCCGAAGTCGCGCTGCACGGTGCACTTCGCGCCGATTCACTTAGTGCCTTCATGGTCGTCGTGATTGGCACCGTGTCGCTCCTCGCCACGCTCTTTACGCCGCGCACGATGAGCCAAGAGATGCAGTCAGGCGTGACGAGTGCGCGCTATGCGCGTCACTACGTGGTGCTCATGGAGATATTCATCACCTGCATGCTGTTAGCGGTCGTGAGCGCCAATCTCGGTGTGCTGTGGGTGTCAATCGAAGCGACCACCATCGCGACGACGTTCCTGGTCAGTCACCGCCGTACGGACGGAGCATTCGAAGCGTCGTGGAAATACTTGCTCCTGTGTTCGGTGGGCATCGCCGTGGCCTTCCTCGGGACCGTCTTGATCTACTACGCCGAGCTACACGTCGGGGGGAGCGCGCATAGCTCGTCGCTTGATTGGACGTCGGTGATGTCGGTGGCGCACCATCTCAATCCCAATGTCACGCGCCTGGCCTTTGCTCTGCTCGTGGTGGGCTACGGCACGAAGGTTGGTCTCGTCCCGATGCACAGCTGGTTGCCCGACGCCCACAGTCAGTCACCCGCCCCGGTGTCCGCATTGATGTCGGGAGTCTTACTCACGGTTGCCTTCTACGGTCTCCTGCGATTTCGCGCGATCGCCGTCGCAGCGCTCGGTACCACGTATCCGCGGACGTTACTCTTGGTGGCGGGCATTTTGTCACTATTGCTCGCGTCGGCCATGCTCATCACTCAACGTGACCTCAAGAGGATGCTCGCGTATTCGAGTATCGAACACATGGGATTACTGGTCATCGGCGCCGCGGTCGGAACGCCACTGGCGATCGCCGCTGTACTGCTGCACGTGTTGGGCCACGGCATCACGAAAGCCGTGCTGTTCTTATCGTCCGGCGAGATCTATTTCCTCGAAGGCACCACCGAGATCGCGAAGTTGTCGTCCCTGCTCAGTCGTCGTCCCGTGCTGGGCGGGGTTTTCGGGTTCGCCCTCATGTCACTCGTTGCGTTCCCGCCATTCAGCCTCTTCGTCAGCGAACTCTCGATGGCGCGTGCCGAAGTCGACGCGGGGCTGTGGTGGGTGGTGGCGATCTCCTTGGGCTGTCTAGGTGTTATCTTTGCCTCATTAACGCGCCACGCGCGCCAGATGTTGACCGGTACGCCATCCGGCACCGAAGTGGGTGCAACGACAGCCCGATCGGTAGCAGTACCCCTCATTGGCGCCCTGGTGATTTGCGCGGTGCTGGGTACGGTCTCGTGGCCGCTGCAATCACTGCTGGCTCACGCAGCGCACGGGGCAATGCCGTGACCCTGCCGACACGCCAGATCCACGAGATCGCTGCGCCAGAGTTGCGCGCGCGAGCTGGCGGACACTTCGCACTCGGCCACCGGTTGGCTCTCGTCGCCGGACACGACGACGGCGATGTCCTGCGCGTCGTCTACGTCTTCACCAGTGGTCCACCCGACGAACGCCACGAGTTGGTTGTTCGTATTGATCGCGATCGACCGAGCGTGGCGACGTTGAGCGACCTCTCCTTCAGCGCGAGTCGGTTCGAGCGAGAATTGCACGATGACTTTGGAATTGAGCCGGTGGGGCACCCCTTCTTGCGACCGTTGGTACGACATCAACATTGGCCCGAAGGTTGGTACCCTCTACGCCGTGGTGCGGGACCGATGCCCGCGACGCGACGCGACGCGGCTCCCTACCCCTTCATCGAAGTTCAAGGGGTAGGGGTTTATGAAATACCCGTTGGACCAGTGCACGCGGGGATGATCGAACCCGGACATTTCCGATTCTCGGTCGTGGGCGAAACGATTCTTAAGATGACCGCGCGCCTTTGGTATGTACACCGAGGTATTGAGGCGATGTTCCAGGGGGTCGACGTCGACCAGGGTGTCGAGATTGCGCAGCGGATCTCGGGTGACAGCGCGATCGGTCACTCCCTGGCGTATTGCATGGCGGTCGAAGAAGCGATGGGCCTGGTCGTTTCGGATGACGCGCACCACCTACGTGCGCTGTTGCTCGAGATGGAGCGTCTGTATAACCACGTGGGTGACATCGGCGCGCTCTGCAACGACGTGAGTTATTCGGTGGCCAACGCCCGCGCGCTCGTCGTGCGCGAGCGACTCCTACGTCTCAACGAGAAGATGACCGGGCATCGCCTGTTGCGCGGCGCCATTGGAGTGGGTTGGACCCGCGTGCTGGCTCTACCCTCGACTGAGGAACTTCGTGAAATCGCTGAGGCGTTCGAGGACGTCGTGCGGTTGGCCCTGGCTAACTCGGTCGTGGTCGACCGTTTTGAGGGTACCGCGGTACTCTCGAGGGCCGACGCGGTTGCGATGGGAACCCTCGGCGTTGTCGCGCGTGCCTCAGGCGTGGAGGTCGATGCGCGCGTTGCTCATCCCTTTACGGATGGTGACTTTCGTACCGTGGTGCACGAAGCAGGCGACGTCATGGCTCGATTCTCTCAACGCGTGCGAGAGTTTCACGCGTCCCTCGACCTCGTCGCTCGTGAGTGTGAACGCGTGACGGACCGTGATGCGTCGAGTCGAGGCTATCTGGCGCCGCGCTTGTCGGGCCTGGGGATTGTTGAGGGATGGCGCGGCACGATTACGCACCGAGTCGAGCTGGACCAGCGCGGCGCCGTGTCGCGCGCGCGAACGTTGGATCCCTCCTTCTTCAATTGGCCGGCACTATCGATTGCATTGAGTGACACCATCGTGCCGGACTTTCCCTTAGTCAATAAGAGTTTTAATCTCTCCTACGCCGGTAACGACCTCTAACGTCGCGCGACGCGCAGCGCACTATGCGAATGGGCGCTTTCATCGCCGACGTCAATCGCATCGGCACATCGTGGGCTTGACGTCTGCGATGATTTCAGGTGAGCCACTCGTCGACGGTGGTGCGACCAGTACTGTAACGATGCTTGATTTCCGACTGAATGCTGCGGATTCGTTCTTCGAGTCGTACTCTCGTTTCGACCAGCGTGTCGCGCTCTTTAGTGACGCGCACCAAGAGTTCGTTGATCGTGGTGCGGTCGCTTAAATCGCTCCCGGCCATTTGGGCGTGAAGGCCGAGCAGTCCGTCGGCCTGATCCATTGTCAATTCTGCCGCGGCGGCGACCGACGAGGACGCGTCGGGAGAGAGCGACCAGCCACCCCCCACCCAGGCAGTGGCCAGCACGTCGGGAAGTTCGTCCACGAGAGATTGGACAATGTCCGCGCTGGAGGTGCCACGGCATCGATTTAAGACCTCGATGTCTAGTGACAACACACTGACGGCATACGACACGAAAACCGACGAACGAACAAGTTCACTACGCCACTGCCGTAAATCCGTGGTCGAAACGGTCTCGTCGACGTGGTTTACCTGTTCGAGGACCGAATCGATGTCTTGTAGTGAATTGACCACGAACAAAATGTTACGCCCTTGCTAATAAAGTTGTCTGTGGACAATCTTAGATTTTCGGGCTCAATTCATAGAGGTAATGAGACGTTATATATGGGGTGAGTTCTGAACTGAAGGGTCCTCGAGTGGCAGTCCCGCTCGGCGCCCGAACCCGGTTAGTTGCGCCCCCTACGCGCCTAGTGGGGTCGTGGTGGGCGTCACCTGCCGATCAACGGATCCTTTGCGCCGCCAACGGGACAGTTCGATGAATTCGTTCGATGGCGTCGGCGATGTTGATACACGAAGCGTGGCGAGTCGCGCACTCAATGGCGACTTTCGCGTTGCGCACTCTCAGGGTGCGGGTCACCTCCCGCGCGGGGCGATCACCGAGCAGCACCGTCTCGATTCGTGCAACGTTCAAGAGACCGTCGCTTTCGAAGGAAAATCAACGTGTCTCGTGTCGCTGTGTCTCATCGTGAAGAACGAGGAGAACATGCTGGCGTCGTGTCTCGCGTCGGCGGTGGGGCTCACTGACGAGGTGGTGGTGTACGACACTGGGTCCAGTGACCGCACTGTGGCGATCGCTCGCGACGCGGGCGCGCGAGTGGTCGAGGGCTACTGGGATGATTCGTTCGCGCGGGCGCGTAACGCATCCTTAGCGCACGCGCACGGCGAATGGGTCGTGACGCTCGACGCCGACGAGCTGTTCGAGGGCGACGCGCCGGCGCTGCGTCATCTCCTCGAGACGTCCGGCCCGACTCTCGAAGGGTATCTGGTCACTATCGAGAATCTGGCGGGTGCGGGGACACCCTCGTCGATTCACACGGCGACGCGAATCTTTCGCCGTACGAGTGGCGTCTGGCGCCACCGCCTCCACGAACAGGTCGTGGCGCGTGAGGACTCCGAGCGGGGACTACGCGTCGGCTTTTTGAGTACCGCTCGGATCATCCATCGGGGCTACGACCCGTCAGTCGTCGACGTCACGAAAAAAGCCGAACGGAATCTTCTCTTGGCGCGCGCTGTCCTGGACGACGAAGGTGAGAATCCGAGCTACGTCTTGATGAACTACGGTCGCTCCCTGGCGATGGCGGGTCAGCGTGAAGAGGCAGTATCGCTACTGCAGCGCGCCGCGGCGGTGGCCGACCGATTAGTAGTCCAGCAGATGTCGGTCAGAAATGTCATTGAGCTCCTCGGGGCCCTGGGTCGTTTTGAAGAAGCGCTGAACGAAGTGGATCACCTCCGTCGTATATCGAGTTGCCCGATCGCCGCCGACATCGCCGAGGCGCGAACGAGGTTGGCGATGGGCGACGACCACGGCGCGCTGGTGGTTATGGCACGGGTTCCCCCTCGAGGACGCGACGACGAAGGAATCGAGTACTCGGCCCACACCATCGCGGATCTGCGCAGTGCCGTTCTGGTCTCGCTCGGTCGTCACCACGAGGCGGCGGACACCGTACTGGACGCCGTACGCCGTGAGGGTCTGTGCGACATTGACGTGGGCGGACTAGTCTCCTGGCTTGCGACTGCGCGGCGACCGCCGTCGCACCTGGTGGACGTCATCGAGGGGCCTGATCTCCTCGCCTTTTTAGGCCAAGTGGTTCGACTCTCACCATTGGTGGCCGACGAGATTCTCGAGGCACGCTGGTTCAAGCACTCCGACGAACTGGAATCACTCGCGGCGGCCGCCAAAGTGGCGCCACGTCTGTCAGTCGCTCGCGCACTGGTCTGGTCCTCGCGCCTGCGTGCGCGCGGTCTCAACAGCGCGTGTCCATTGGTGGCGATGGTCAACGACGAGCGACTCGATCCGCGGGTCCGCATCTTTGCGGCAGCTGCCGCCTACGGCAGTTTCACCGAGTGCGCAGTCGTTGAGGGCCTCCACCAGGCGCGCCATCTCCTCTCGCCCCTCGATGTCGCCACGTCCAACGAAGAGATCCGTCGTCTTGCCCCGGGACTACTGGACGCGGTTCACGTCACTTCGACTCACCACGCGGTCCCCGATGTTGACGCCACCACAGCGTCCCGCGCCGCACGACAATCAGCGCGCAAACGATCGTTGATGGTGTTGGCGCCGCAGCCCCGTCCGGGGGGAGTCAACATCGTCGGTCCCTTCGAAAGCACGTCCCTCGAGGGAGACGTGGCGCGGATCGTGGCCACGGCACTGCGAAGTCGAGGTGTCGCCGTTTCGACAACGTCGTACCACGCCGATGGTCGTAACGGTACGAGGCCCTGGGATCATCGCGACGAGGGCGATCAGCCCTTTGAGACGACGCTGCTCGTCATGTCGCCTGACGACCTCGTCAGTTACGTCCTCGACAATGGCGCGGGACCCTTCGGGGGTCGTTACTGCATCGGTGTGTGGCTGTGGGACTTCGAGCGATCGTCGTCGAAGTTGACCGCTCCGGCTCTGATGGTGCGTGAAATCTGGACGCCGTCGCGTTTCGCCGCCGCCGCATTGTCGGAGATCTCGACTCGTCCGGTCGTACGGATTTCCCTTCCGGTCGGTACTGACTTCGCGCACGACCGTGGCGCGCATGAGGGCGAGGGATTTCATTTCGTGACGAGCGTTGACTTCGCCAGAGGGTTCGAACGTCAGAATCCACTTGGTGTCGTCCAGGCATTTCGAACCGCATTTGCGCCCGGCAAGGGTGCGCGACTCGTGATTGAAGCGGCCCACTGGGAGAGGTCACCGCAGCAATACGCGACCTTGTGTGACGCGGTGAGTGACCGCGAGGACATCGAACTGGTGCTCGACCCTGAAGGGGTCGGAGGCCGCGTCTTCGCTGGTCGCACGACTGGCGACGCATGTTTTGTCTCGCTGCACCGCAGCGAGGGGACGGGTCTCGTCCTCGCGCGCCATGGCCGCCGGAATACCGACGATCGTGACGGGACACTCCATTGGTGCGGAGTATCAAGGTGAGCGCGATAGCTTCCAGATCCCCTTCTTCGTGACGTCGGTCCCGCTGGGCGTCGAGCAACTCAACTCCGAAGCCCAGTGGGCCGAACCCGACCTGGAGGCCGCGGCGCGCGCGATGCGCCAAGTGATGCGTGAGCCCGTGTTGGCGGCGAGCAAGGCCCGGAGTGCACAAGAACGCGAGCGTCGTCATCTGTCGCCTCCGCACGCCGTTCGCCAGATGAAGCATCGTCTCGCGGACATCGATGAACTACGCCGCGCGGTGGCTGTTGAAAGTGGTGGCCAGACACCGGAGCGAAGCGCTCAGTGAATTTGTTGTCGTACCTCTCAACTTTCGGGTGTTGCGGTCCGTAGTTGAGAGAGGAGCACGGAGGCTCCAACTTCCCTCGGGAAGTACCAACGTCATCAGGAGGACAAAGAAATGTCAGGACTACAAATTAATTACAACGCCGCGGCTGTTGACTCGTACAACAACCTCGACGCGGCCAACAGCGCGCTCTCGCAAGCCGTCGGCGAACTGTCTTCAGGAATGCAGATCCAGTCCGCCGCCGACAACCCGTCGGGCTACGTGATTGGCCAGTACCTGCAAGAAGAAGGTAACGGCTACACCCAGGCAATCAGCAACACCCAGAGTGCCGTGTCGGTGCTGCAAACCGCTCAGGGCGCCCTCGGTCAGGAGGCCTCAATCCTTCAGACTATGAACAGTCTGGCGACCGAGGCGGCCAACGGTGGCGTCCAGGACGCCACCAGTCAAGCGGCGGCTCAGGCCCAGTTTGCGTCACTCTCTTCGGAGCTGGACCAGATCGCCTCGAGCACCAACTACGGCGGAACGGCCCTGTTGGACGGTACCTACACGGGTGTCTTCCAGGTGGGCCCCTACGCCACGACCAACGACCAGATTTCGGTCACGATCGCTGGTTCGGGTTCGACCGCCTTGGGACTGTCGACGGCCACCATCGCGACGACGGCAGGCGCCCAGGCCGCGATGACCTCGGTGCAAACGGCGATTGCGACCGCCGCCGGTAACGCGGCCACGGTGGGTGCGACCCAGAACCAGATCACCTCGCTGGCGGCGAACCTCACCACGGCGCAGCAGAACATCCAGGCGGCGGACGCCAACCTGGTGGATGTCAACGTGGCTCAAGAGACGTCGCAGTTCGCGTCCGACCAGATTCTTCTGCAGTCGGGTGTGTCGGTGCTGTCGCAGGCGCAGCAGTTGCCGAGCCTCGCCTCGAAGTTGCTCCAGAACATGTAGGTTGACGCGCCCCTCGGGTGGTCCTCGACGTCCTAAGCGACGGAGGCGTACTCGAGGGGCGCGCGACCATCAAACCGTGACGAACGTCACAAGTGAAGGGTGAGACATGTCGACGGCACCAATTACGTTCGGCGGACTGGAATCAGGGCTGAATACGTCCTCCATCATCGCTGCCGACCAGCGTGAATTCTCTCCAAGCCAACGGGCTGGACGCACACGGTGATCCGGGATCGGCCGTCGCTGGGCCGGGTACCGGTACCGTCTTGCCCAACGTCTTTGTCAATGGCGGTTCGGCGAGCACTTACACGACGACTTCCGCCGGATTCAACTCCGCCAGCACGATAACGGTGTCGGCGGCACTCCTGGCTAATCCCACGCAGGTCGCTACTGCCGCGGCACCAAGCGCGGGGAACTCGAATGTCGTCGGGACCCCCACGCTCGACGGTACGAACGCCCAATTGATGGCGTCGTTGGCCTCCTCGAGCCCTGGTCCCAACAGTCTGTATCAGTCGCTCATTGGCGCCCTCGGGACGCAAGCCTCCAACGCCTTGAACGCCTCGACCGTCGCCACGACACAAGCCACGACCGCGTCGAACAATCTGTCGTCGACGTCGGGCGTCAACGAAAATACCCAGGAAGTCGATATCTTGCAGGCCCAAAACGCCTTTCAGGCCAACTCCAAAGTGGTGAGCGCGATCACCAGCTGTTTCCAATCTCTTCTTCAGGCGGTGTGACATGTCGATATCGGAAGTCGCGCTCATGCAAACCATGACGGGTCAATTGACCGCGCAGCAAAACAGCCTCGCGCAGTTGGAAGAGCAAATGGCTAGTGGTCAGGCGCTGAACCAACCGTCTGACAACCCCGCGGCGGTCACGCAGGTCCTGTCCTTCTCGGCCCAAGCGAGTCAGTTGTCGAGTTGGCAATCCAACTCCGAACTCGCGTCGTCGTGGCTCGGTACTGCCAACAGCACCGCCAACAGCGTGCTCGGTTCAATGCAGACGGCCCAGTCGTTGCTACTGCAAGCGGCCAATCAAGGGGTCCAGAGTGCGACCACGTACGAAGCACTGGGAAACCAGCTCAAGGGTGTGATCAGCAATCTGCTGGCCTTGTCGAACACTCAATTCGGTGGCCGGGCACTTTTCGCCGGCACCTCGGCGTCCGCCCAGGCCTACGACGCGACGGGAAACTACTTAGGCAACTCAGACGTTCCCACGACGGTCATCGGACCGGGAGCGGGCGCGGGTCAGACAGTGGGACTGTCGGTGGCGGGAACGTCGATGTTTGGCGTGGGCGCGTCCAATGTGTTCGCCACGTTGTCGACGGCGGTGACCGCCCTCTTGTCCGGTTCGCCGTCGTTGACGCAGATCACGACCGCGTCGGGTGCTCTAGCGAGCAACATTACGACGGCCCAACAGGCGAGCGCGGTGCTCGGCGAATCCTCCCAACAGGTGACGAGTCTCGCGGCGACCTTGACGACGCAGTTGGCGAGCATCCAAACCAGTCAAGCTAACCTCGAGAACGTGAACGTAGCGACTGCGACGACGCAACTCGCTACGGAGAACGCGAATTATCAGGCGGCGCTGTGGGCGACCACGCAAACGCTGCCCGAAACACTCGTCAAGTTCCTCTAATGCCGGCGCCAACCGACGGTTCGCCCACGGTATGTCGTTCTGATGAATCAACGTGAGAAAGTGAGCCTTATGTCCATCGCGACCGCACCGTTTACTATGACGGCGGCGAACCTGACCTTTATCCGTGAAGTACCGGGATTTCGAGGGGCTCAGCACTTCGTGGTGGAACCCCTGGGAGACGATTCAATCAGCATGTTCGCACGACTGCGCTGCACGGACACGGTCTACCTGAGTGGTGATCAGGCTCTGGAGAGCTTGTCCTTCCTGGTCATGTCGCCGGGAGCCTTGTGGTCAGACTACGAACTCCATCTGGATGAGACGACGGTGGAGGAATTGGACCTTCGCGACGCGGAGGACGCCGTGCTGCTAGTTATCGTGCATCCGCGCGAGCCCGTGACGGCGTCCACCGCCAATCTCTATTCGCCTATCGTCTTTCATCGTGGCACGGGAGTAGCGACGCAGTTAGTGCCCGCCGCAAACGAGCAAGAGTTCGGGTGGTCCGTGAGCACTCCGTTTCCTTCTTCCGAGACGTCCGAGCTCTCGTGCTAACCCTGACGCGAGAAGTGGGAGAGCAGATCGTCATCGGCGATGACGTCGTGATCACCGTGATCTCGGTGTCGCCGGGTGGACGGGTACGACTCGGCATCGAAGCGCCCAAGCAAGTGCGCATCGATCGAAAAGAGGTGCTGGATCGTATTCGCCAGGAAAACGTCGATTCCGCCAACGCCGCGTCCGGAGCGACGGCGGACGTCGCCGCGTGGGCCTCTTACGGGGCTCGCCGCGCCAACGCGCGAGCAAAGAGCGACGAGTGACACTCGTGGTGTGCATGTAGTCATCACCACCAAGCCCGTTGAGTGACGATGAGCCGGCCATAGTTCTATTAGTGACCAGTCAACGGAGTCGGACCAGGCTTGATGATTCGTTGAATTTCGTCAGTCCGTCGCTGGGGATCCAATACCGTCGATGGGTGAAGCACCCATTTGCGCGCGCAGATTGCGAAGACCTTGGTGCAGGAGTTGAGTCACTCGTGATCGATCAATCCCCAGGACGTCGGCGATCTCACTCTTGTGAAACCCTTCGAGGTAATGCATCACGAGGACCTCGCGCTGGCGCTGGGTCAGGCACAATAGAGCGGCCTTCACCGCGTCGCGCATCGCGATTACGTCCTCGTCCTCGTTGCGGTCAATGTTCGATCGCAGCACCAACCAACTGGGATCTTCTCCCGTCATTGACAACGACACCAGACCACTCGACATCGCCGCGAGGTCCTCATATTCTCGTACGTCAGTTAGCGTCGCTCCCAAGTACGTGGCCACCTCGCTCAGGGTTGGTGCACGGCGAAATTCGAGTTCGAGGGACTCGCGCGCCACCTGAAAGGTGCGGACTTTGGCGCGCATGCGCTTGGGCAAAATATCGTCGCGGCGAAGTTCGTCAATGATGGATCCCTGAATCCTCACGGTGGCGTAGGTCGCGAACTGAAAGCCCGCCGCAGGTCGAACCGCTCCACGGCGTTGATGAGACCGAACTGGCCGCAGGAGCACAACTCTTCGACGGATTGGAAGGAGGGGATGCGGGGAGCAATGCGATTCGCCACTAATCGAACGAGGGGGGCGTAGTAGAGCACGAGACGGTTTCGGTCGTCGCTAGAGCGCGTGAGAAAGTACTGCGCCCACAGGTCCTCGACCTGGATGTCCGCCTGGGTTTCTTGCGTATTCACTCCACTAATCTCCTGGAAATCTTCAAGTTGGTGGCGTCACTTCAACGAGCAATGAAATTGACTAGCAATTGCCTTTGCGTCGTTGATTCTCAGCCTTGCAGGCCCAGGTATCAGGGATTATCAACGAATTCACAATTTGGGGACTAGATTTACGGGAGCAGTTTCTGGATCCGATTAATCACACTGTCGTGACCAAAACCTCGTTGTCTACTTTCGTTGTGCCACTTCACGGCGGGTTCACGCGTCCTCCTCGAGAGACGCTCATTACCGGCGCACGCCAATTAATTCGGGGGGCAACATGCGACGGACTTCTTTCACGACCGACCGTGATTTCAAGTCAATAATTCGTGCACATTTTACGAATGACGAAAAATAATTGCGATTCGCATGGACGAGGTGCGGCGCGCCCGTTGTTCTCGTCAAGTCCAGTTAATCGTGACGCGTGTGACACGGAGATTAGATTGGTCTTATCTACTTCTACGTGGTGGGAGTGAGGTCCAAGCGCCCGGAGAGACCACAGCGCACGCCTCTCGGCGAACCTCGTAAGGACATTTAGTGAGCGCGCACCAGTTCTCGTTGGGGGAGCGCGCGAGCGGCACTGGATCACTACTTATCGACGAGACCGCCCGGTGCCTGCGCTCGACGTTTCACGAAATTTAAAATACTGCGGGCCAGGTCGCCGTGGGCCGCGAAACTTGCGAGATGCAAGTCATTGGCGTCGACCATGGTTCGTCCTGCGACGGAATCGAGAATCTGACGATTCCCCGTGGACGCGGTGAACGACCACGAGGCGACGGAGGTCGCGTATTCGAGGGCCCGGGTGCGAATTTGTTCGCGCCCCACGATTTCGGTAACCACGCCTAATGACAACGCGGTATCAGCAGAGACCTCACGACCACCGAGGAACATGGCGCGGGCAAGACTTTCACCCATAGCGTCGCGAACGAGCCGGATCCCGGACTCGGAGTAAACGAGACCTAATTTGGCAGCGGGAATGGCGAACTTAGTGTCCGGGGTCGCGAGGCGGATGTCCGCCAACAAGGCGAGTTCGAGTCCGCCACCGATGACGTTGCCATGCAGCGCAACAATTATGGGGATTATCGACGTTTTTAAGGTCTCGAAGTTGCTCTCGTGAGCTATCAGTTCGTCGGCTCGTCCCCGTGACGCCTCGACGAGGTCATAACCGGCGCAGAAATCGGGTGGCTCGGCCGTAATCACAATCACCTGCGTACCGTGCGGCGGTGCGGCGACGAGTTCTTCGATTCGGTTGATAGTGGAACGACCGAGGACATTGCGGCGCTCGCCCGCCTGAAGTCGAATCTCAAAGACTCCGTCGATGACTTGTTCCGCCTGCACCGGAGTAGCGGGGGGTACGGTCAATCGCGGATGGCGCCTTGCTCGCAACCACTTTGAAGAACGGCGCCAACGAGCGTCGAGACGAGATCGACTCAGCGAGAATGCTCGGCCAACGCGGGTCACGGTGGTCACGACGACCTCTTCTCTGGACGGTACGGCGAATTCACGGACACGACATTTCGCGAAGGTCCGTGAAGTTGACTTTATTCATTGGGGAGAATTTCGTGGCGTACTTCGTCGGTATGTTCGCCGAGGGTGGGTGGTGCACGGCGGACCGACACGTCGCTACGTCCGTAGTGCAAGGGACTTCCGGGCAGTTCAATCGGACCGAGGTTCGTGTGCGTCGTTGACCAGACCAGGTCCTGTTGGCGTACCTGCTCGGTGGCGTACACCTGATCGAGAGTTTTGAGTTGACCGGCGGGAACCCCCGCAGTGTCAAATCGAGCTAGCCAGTCGCTCACGGTGTGTTCGGCGAGACGTGGTGCGAGTAACTCATGGAGTTCGCCTTGGTGAGCGATCCTGTCGGCGTTGGTGGAGAATTTCTCGAGATCCGGATCGATGCCGACTAAGGGGGCAAAGCGGCTCCAAATCGCGTCATTTCCCACGGCGATGACCAGTGGTGCGTCGCGGGCGCTAAACACACCGTAGGGACACACCGTGGGGTGGTGATTACCCGAGAGGGGTGGGATCTCGCCAGCGACTAAGAATCGCGTTCCTTGAAACGTGTGGATACCAACTTGGCCCGCCAAGAGCGACGTCGAGACACGTTGGCCGCGTCCACTGACACCGCGCTCGATCAGTCCTCCGAGAACGCCGATGACACCGAAGAGTGCTGCTGAGATATCGGCTATGGGGACTCCGACCTTGACCATGGGACCTTCGACGTCGCCGGTGATGGACATCAGGCCTCCCTCCGCTTGCAAGATGAGGTCGTAGCCGACGCGCTCACTCTCGGGCCCGTCGTCACCGAAGCCACTGATCGACAATCGAACGAGAGAGGGATTGAGCTCCGCGAGGTCCGAGTCCCCCAGCCGCAGTCGCGCCATTACCCCGGGGCGGAAGTTCTCAATGAGGACGTCGGCCCACCGGACGAGCTCTTCGACGAAGCGTCGTTCGTTGGGGTCCTTGAGGTCGATCGCGACGCTGCGCTTATTGCGGTTGGCCGAGAGGAAGTACGTGCTTTCGCGTCCCTCGGGCGTCTCGATAAAAGGGGGCCCCCACTGACGGGTGTCGTCACCCCCGCCGGGTTGTTCCACCTTGATGACGTCGGCGCCCAGATCGCCCAGAATCATCGCGGCGTACGGTCCGGCGAGAACGCGCGAGAGGTCCAGAACGCGAATTCCTTCCAGGGGTCCGTTAGGACGCTCCTCAACAGGTGGCGAGGATTCAAGACTCAAGGTGCCGCTCTCTTCGTGGTGGGTCAATGCGTGTGCGTGACTTCTTGGCCGCCCGGGGAACGCTGCTGCCGGATACCTCCGACCGTAGCGTTCCCCGGGCGCAAAACGTCTTACTTGATGCCGTCGGCCTTGAGGAGCGCGAGACAACTTGAGGTGGTGGTGCAGTTCGTCACGTCACCCAGCACTTTGGCGGAGAGAGGTGACCCTTGTACTTCGTTTCCCGTCGAGGCGTTGGCGATGAACGGCGCGTAGGGGCCAAAAGTGTTGTGGTACTGGTTGTAGTCAATACTCCCACTCGCTCCTTCGTAGTTGATCTTCTTACCCGCCTTGAGCAACGCCAAGCATGGCTTGTAGGAGTAACACGCCGTTCCCGGAGGATTCGTCACCTTCGTCATGTCGGCCGCGACGCTGGTTCCACTGAATGTTTTGGCGTACGTGTCCGCGAGGGCGAGTGAGATGACCGCGTCGTAGGCGTAGTTGGCTCCCGAGAGGGGACCCGCCGCGACCTTGCTCGGAAACATCTTCGTGAATCCCGCCATGAATACGTTGTTGGCCTGTCCGGTGACGGAGGTTCCCATGACTGAGGTGAGCGTCGAATGCGCTCGCGCCGCTCCAAAAGCCTTGATGTAGTCACTACTCGTTGTCACGTCGGTACCGATCCACGGGATCTTCGAACCCAACTGACTGAACTCCGTTGACAAGACCGCCACGGTTGGCGCATCCGTCTGGGAGAAGATCACTTGAGGCTTGTCGGAGATGACCTGTGCAACGGTATTGGTATACGAGGACTGATCCGCCGCGATGATGTACGTGTGAATGACAGTTCCGCCCAGCTTGAGGTAGGTGGACCTCACCGGAGCAACGATGGTCTGCGCGGCAGCGTCAGAATAGAAGAGCAAGTCTGCCTTCTTGTATCCCTTGATGTGCGCGTACGTCGCCATGGCCACGCCGAGCTGAGAGTCCGACGGACTGTCACGGAACAAGTACGAGTCCGTCTGGTGGTCTCGACCGACGTCGCCACCTTGGAACTCGTCAACAATCTTGTTCGCCTTCAACACTGGTTCGACCGCGTTGATCTCCTGGGTCGTCGGCCCGATGATGCCCGAGACCCCTCCGCCCGACAACAGCTTGAGCAACGCCGTCTTGCCCTCGACCGGGTCACAGCCGGTATCGCCTTGTGGAATCTGCAATTTCTTGCCCAGAACTCCGCCGGCGGCGTTGACTTGCGCTTGGGCGATCTGTGCACCTTGGTAGATACCCTCACCCAAACTGGCCAGTGGTCCGGTAAAGCACGACAAGACGCCGTAGGAAATGCTCCCCGACGTCGCCCCTGCGCTCGCGCTGAAACCAAAAGTCATGCCGGTGCCAATCACCGTCGTCAGTGCGAGTGCACCGGTAACGGCTCGAGTTGAAATAAATCTGCTCTTCTTTCCCACTTTCTTCCCCCCTTAGTTTGATGCATCTCTCTTATGAGAATCCGCTGAGTACCTACGACATTCGCCCGACGTACAGATCGATGACCTCTTGGTCGTGCAGTAATTCATTCGCGGGTCCGTCGAGCCGATTCTTGCCCAGGACCATGACGTATCCCCAATGCGCGTGGCGCAAGGAACGTCGCGTGTTCTGCTCTACGACGCAGACTCCCACCCCCGTGGCGGCAACCATCTCGATCTGCTCCCATAGTGCCTTTTGCAAGATGGGAGAGAGTCCGGCGCTCGGCTCATCGAGCAACATCACTTCGGGGTCCAGCATGAGCCCGCGCGCCATCGCGAGCATGCTGCGTTGACCGCCGCTTAAGGCGCCCGCCTTTCGACGAAGTGCTTGGCGCAAGTCGGGAAACAGGACGCACAACTCCTCGATACGTTCGTTGACACCGTGGCGGCGAATGTATCCACCCATCTCGAGGTTCTCGCGCACGGTGAGGTCCGGGAACGTATTGGCAACTTGGGGAACATAGGCCAGCTTGAGTCGTACGAGTTTCTCGGGCGCAGTGTTGGTGCATTCCTTGTCCAGGAGAACGACCTGACCGCTGGTGACCTTGATCACGCCACTAATCGCCTTCAGCAAGGTCGACTTGCCCGCTCCGTTGGGTCCGACAATCGCCGTAATCTTTCCCTTTCGCACTTCCAGTGACACGTTGTCGATGATGGGAGCTCCGCCATAGCCGGCGGTGAGACTGACCACACGTAATACGACGGGCGGGGAGGAGATCATTTCGCTCATTCGTCGTCGTTTCCCAAATAGGCGTCCACCACACGCTTGTTATCGCGCAGATCACCGAAGTGCCCTTGGGCGATGACCGAACCCAGGTCCATCACGACGACCTCGTCACAGGTCTTTTCGATAAAGGGAAGATTATGTTCCACGACGACGACCGTGCTGCCGGCGCGCTTGAGTTCTCGGATGGCCTCGCCGATACGTTCGCCCAAGACGGGATTCACTCCGCCCATTGGTTCGTCGAGAATCGTGAGACGCGGCTTGGCGGCAGCGATGCGCGCGAACTCGAGCAGACGTTTTTGTCCACCGCTGAGTCCCGAGGCACGTTCATTTCGAACACCGTCGAGTCGATAGTGCGTCATGAGATCAAAGAGTTCCTGGCGTTCGGACGACTCCTCACGGCGTAGTCGGCGCGACAACGCGAGCGCGCGCCAAATCGATTCGCGTTCCAGCGCCGAGCGCCCCACGCGCACGTTGTCGATCACCGAAAGGTCGCGCCATTCACGTGGCGTCTGGAAGGTTCGAATGAGCCCCATCCTCGAGATAACGTCGGGACGTCGACCGATGATGTTGGTTCCGGCGAATCGCACACTGCCTGAATCGGGTCGCTCGAATCCCGATACCAAGTCGATGAGGCTGCTCTTGCCGGCGCCGTTGGGTCCGATGAGACCCACGACCGATCCTTCGGGGATGACCAAGGAGCACTGCGTGACGGCCACGACGCCACCGAACGACTTGGAGATATTTTCGACCTCTAGGAGCGCCGTGCTCACGCGACGTCCTCATTGAATTCGTCGTCGGGTGCGGCAATGGGGTGATTCGTGGCGGGGGTTGAGCGAAGGAGTCGTTCCGGCCACGATCGACGCGCCACGGTGCCATCGCTGCCGAGTTGCTCGGGCAACAATCCGCTTGGTCGGAACTTCATCATGAGGATGATGAGGAGACCGATCAGAATTTGACGAAGGGCCGGACCTAATTCTGGGCGCGCGGCGGGGGACGGAATGTAGCGCGTCATTTCGACGAAGCCCACGTAGACGATAAAGGAGCCGAGGACGACGCCCTTGGGATTGCCCCGACCACCCACCAGGATGGCGGCGTACAAGACAAAGATTTCCGTGGGCTTCCAATCCAGTGGATTGAACGCGCCGATGTACGCGGCAAAGAGGCCGCCCGAGAGACCCGCCAATCCGGCCCCGAAAAGGTAGGTGCGGTACTTTGCCCAAAAGACGTTGCGTCCGTACACTGCGGCGGCGCGTTCGTCGTCGCGGACCGCTCGCACCATGCGGCCAAAGGCGCTGGTAGAGAGCCGCTGGACGACGAGGTAAATCAAGAAGAGAACAAGCAGGCAGAATCCGAGGAATATGTAGTGATAGTTGTTGTACGAAAGGCTGCCACCCATTGGATCAAAGAGGCCGTAGACACCGTTGTAGCCGTTGAACAGTGGCGTGTAATTCTCGACGGCGTAGTAGATAGCCCACACGGCCCCCAATGTCGTAATTGAAAAATAAACCTCTCGCAAGCTGCGCAACGCAATCGCGCCAATTATCGAAGCGAATGCGACCACGACTACCACTGCGATTGGAACCGCGATGAGGTAAGGCAAGTGCCAACCGAGAATGTACACAACGGGCGCTTTGGGTTTACCGACCGTCATGACGATCGTCATATAGACACCCAGGGCGAAATACGCGTAGGCGGACAAGTCGAAATCGCCGGCCCAACCCCAAATCATGTCGATACCGAGGGCGAGGATGGCGAAGATGGTGGCTTCGGTCAAGATGGCGGTCCAGTATTGGAGCATCAGGCACGTACCGTTTGGGCCATACCGCGAACGAACATCCCGTTGGGTTTGATGAGCAGCATCACTACGAGAAAGCCAAAAGCGATCACCAATTGGTAGGCCGACGACACGTAAGTTCCCGCGGCCGCCATCACGAGTCCGAGGACTACCGCACCCCCCAACGTGGCGTAGGGTCGACCGAGACCGCCGCCGACGGCGGCAGTGATCGACAACAACAGGAAGCCGTTACCAATCGTGGGCGTAATGGTTCCAATCGTTTCGCCATAGAGAAAGCCAGCGAATCCCGAGACGGCGCCGGCGACCCCCCAGGTCTGCATGACGACGCGTCGTGCCGGTATTCCACTGACTTGAGAAAGTTCGCGGTTCTGCGAAACGGCACGCAGCGCCTTACCCAGCCGAGTTCGCTGTAACAGAAGATATATGAGAACTGCCACCACGATCGCGGCGACCATGACTTCGATGGTGAGGGTGGTCCAGAGGAATGGTCCGACGTGCAGCAAGCTCCCTTGGTTGAACGTGTATGAGTCGCTGGCACCGCCAAAAATAATGAGCAGAACGTTTTGAAGTACTAACGAGACTCCGAGGGTAGCGATGAGTGTCGCGAGAGGCTTTTGATTTCGAAAATTCTCGATCACGATGAAGTTGATCGCTATCGCTGCCAGCGAGCCACAGATCGTTGCGACTACCGCACACACGTAGATGTCTTGGTGGTACGTCGTTTCGCAGACGTACGCCGCGTACGCCCCGATGGTGAGTATCTCTCCGTGCGCCAAATTCACCACGCGGCTGACGGCGTATTCGAGAGTGAATGCCACCGATGACAGGGCCAGAATTGCCGCGACGGCCAGACCCTGGCCAAGGCTGATCCAAAAAATACTCAATGTCCCCCCGAACAACCGAGCCGTCTGCAATTCAATAATGAAATGATCATCGGTCGCTGGGGCCGAGTGGTGCAAAATGTAACACAAACGCCACTCGAATTTGACCAAAGTTTTGCTGTTGTCCCTCAAGTCGATCGTTGGGACGCGATGTCAGAGAGTTTGAGAACTCAACCAATTTGGTTGCTCACAACCGCGACCAAATTGGTTGAGTTACTCTCGACTTTCGATGATCGGTCGGGGCGGTATCGATGTGACGTCAAGACGATATTTTTTCGTCGCGATGAAAGATTTTCTCGTGTCAATGCGGACGCAAAGCCAACTTCCCGATCGGTTGTCCAGACGTCGCCATGTCAGACGTCAATTTGGTTGTCAGTCGATCTAACGATGAGTCACACAGTCGTGGACATGACACAAGTGCGTGAGGCGTCCCGCCGTCGCGACCCTTGAAGAAGTCAATCGCTGTTGGTCAGCGCCACTCGAAGTTTGGTGAGGTGCGGGGGTAGTCACCATCTTGCGATTGGATGACCAGCCCGGATGATTTCATCTCCAACGACCACCGAACCATGCTTCGGTAATCCTTGGAGATGCCGGGAATCGAACCCGGGTCCGTCTGCTTTTTAGTGATCCTTCTCCGAGCGCAGCTCACGGGAAATTGTCGAGATCACCACCACCGTGTGCGCCAGAAGTGATCCGTATTTAGCTAAATTGTCCCGACGTCACCACTAACGAGTGTCGAAGGTAAGTCCCACTTTTTTGACGCCCATTATCTGCACCGCGGGACTGGGCACAGGTGGACGTTGCTGCCTAAGCAGCAAGCACAAGCTGAGGCTTGGCGTTTATTTTTGTTTCCGGCTCTTTTACGTGGTTCCGGAGACCACGGCTCGCTTCTCTCACCTCAACGTCAGACGTCGAAACCAATCATCCCCATGTTCCCTCAACCAATTTGGTTGACAATCAATTATACCGCGGAATTGCTGGTGAAGATCAGCCGAATTTTTCGGCGTTACGAATGCTGCGGGCCATTTCCCGATTGGCGTCGCGTTCGGCGATGGCCTGGCGGCGATCGTGGAGCTTGCGGCCCTTAGCCAGGGCGATCTCAATTTTTGCTCGTCCGTCTTTGAAGTACATCTTGAGCGGGACAATAGTGAGCGGTTGGGACTTGGTTTTGTCGATCAGACGGATTAATTCGTGGTGGTGCACCAAGAGCTTGCGCTTGCGGTCGGGGTCGTGGCTACCGAATCCGACGGAGTAGGACCACGGGGGGATGTGGGACTGGAAAAGCCAGAGTTCGTTCTCGTCCACTCGCGCGTAGGCTTCGGCAATCTGGGCTTTTCCTTCGCGAAGGGATTTGACCTCGGAACCCGTGAGGACCAGACCACATTCGAGTGTCTCGAGAATGTCGTAATCGTGGCGGGCTCGTCGATTGGACGCGACGACGCGGTCGCCGTTCAGCGTTTCGGACTTCGCCTTCGCCCGGCGCTCTTGCATTTGTTTGGCTCGGGCCACCTGACCAGCGTACCGAGAGCGACGTCGCCGTGACTTCACTATCGTGTCTGCGTGCTCACCTTGACGTCGTCTCATCGCGCCGCGATGGTCGCGACGTGCATCCGCGCTCTCCCCGACGAGGGGTGCGGACTCCTGCTGGGCACGACTCACGGCGACGTCGTCGACGTGGTGGCCAGCCCTAACGTGGCCGCGTCGGCCAAGGTCTACGAGATCGACCCTCGGGTGCTCCTGCGGGCGTATCGTCGCGCCGACGACGAAGATCTCGAAGTAATAGGTGTGTTTCACTCCCACACCCATTCCGCGGCCTACCCCAGTGCGACCGACGTACGCCAGGCGCCCGACCCGACGTGGCACTACGTCGTGGTGTCCCTGGCGACCCTGCCGATCGAGGTGCGCAGTTACTCGATTATCGACGAGGAAGTGACTGAGGAAGTGGTACGGATCGAGGCGGTCACGCGGTCCCGCGCGGACGATTAAAGTTGACGGTGTTGGTCAGGAATTGATTCCTCGTCGAAAGTGAACATATGTCGGCATTGCTACGCATCCCTACCGTTCTGCGCCCCGCCATGGGGGGTGAGTCGTCGATTGTGGTCGATGGTTCGACCATCGGCGCCGTCCTCGCCCACGTGACGCAGAAGTATCCGGCCGTCAAGGGACAACTCCTCAACGACGACGGAACGCTGCACCGGTTCCTCAACGTCTACGTGAACGACGACGACGTACGGTACCTCGGTGGCGTGGACGCCGTGGTGACCGACACTGACGAAATCACGTTAATTCCCGCGGTGGCCGGAGGAGCCTGGTAGTGACGCGCTACGCGTCGGTCCTCGACCTGATTGGTCAGACGCCCGTCGTGGACGTAAGCGCGCTCTCACCTTCGTCCGACGTGACGATTCTCGCCAAGCTCGAAGGTCGTAACCCGGCGGGTTCCGTCAAGGACCGCGTCGCCCTCTCCCTGGTCGACGCCGCCGAAGCCGAGGGCATCTTGGTGCCGGGCAAACCTGACCAGGTCTTGATCGAGCCCTCCTCGGGTAACACGGGTATTGCGCTTGCCATGGTGTGTCGACTTCGTGGATATCACCTCAAGGTCGTTCTGCCCTCGAACGTCTCACCCGAACGACGTCAATTGTTGTTGGCGTGGGGAGCGGAGATCATCGATTCGTCCGGCACCGAGGGGTCCAACGGAGCGGTTCGCCTCGCCCAAACCCTCGCCGCGCAACACCCCGAGTGGACGTTCCTCTACCAGTATGCCAACCCGAACAACCCTCTGGCGCACTACCGCACCACGGGGCCCGAAATTCTGGACGACGTTCCCGAGATCACTCACTTCGTGGCGGGACTGGGCACCTCGGGCACCCTGATGGGTGTCGGGCGGTACCTGAAAGAGCACAAGCCCGATACGCAGATCTGGGCGGTCGAGCCGCCGAGCGGCGAGATGGTCGACGGTCTGCGCAATCTGGACGACGGATACATTCCGCCCATTTTCACTGATAACGACGGCGCGCACTTGCTGGACCGAAAAGTCGTGGTCCGTCCGAAGGAGTCCATTGAGTGGACTCGTCGAATGACCGAGGTCGGACTCTTCGTCGGGATCTCGTCCGGAGCGATTATGGCGGGCGCGGTGAAGTGCGCGTTGCTGATTCCGCCGGGACAGGTAGCCACCATCGTCACCATCGTGTGCGACGACGGGTGGAAGTACTTGTCGACGGGTGCGTGGAGCGATGATATCGACGACGTGGTCGAACGGGCCAAGAAGATCATCTACTTCTAAAGATCCCTCGCAATCTCCACTACCGTTGTCGGTCGGATGACCATTGAGGAGAATCATGTCTGAACTTCGCGCCGACGGGCGCACCCCGGATCAAGCGCGGCCCTTGTCCTTTGAACGTGACTACACCGAGATGGCCCTGGGTTCGGTTCTCGTGAGTTTCGGACGGACGCGAGTTCTGTGTACGGCGTCGGTGCAAGAAGACGTCCCGCGCTGGCTCCGCGGATCCGGCAAGGGGTGGGTGACGGCCGAGTACTCGATGTTGCCTGGTTCGACGCCCGAGCGCGCGACGCGAGAAGCCGCCAAGGGAAAACAGTCGGGCCGCACACAAGAGATTCAGCGGCTCATTGGACGCTCACTTCGCACGGTCACGCGACTCGAGGCGATGCCCGAAGTGTCAATCACGGTCGACTGTGACGTCCTACAGGCCGACGGAGGAACTCGCACGGCGTCGATTTGTGGTGGTTACGTAGCCCTGCACGACGCACTGAGTCGACTGGTCCAGCGCGGTGCCTTGCGCGAGCATCCCCTCACCGATTTGGTCGCCGCCGTGTCGGTCGGCATCATCGGTGGCGTACCGATGCTGGATCTTCCCTACGAGGAGGATTCTCGTGCCGACACCGACATGAATGTCGTGATGACCGGATCGGGAGGGTTCGTGGAAGTCCAGGGAACCGCAGAATTGACAGCGTTCTCGCGTGAGGAACTGAATGAATTATTGGACTTGGCGGCCGGTGGCATCGCGGCGATTCACGTGGCCCAACGCGACGTGCTCGCGGTCGCCCCCCTCGCACGCCCGTGACGACGTTCGTGCTCGCCACGGCCAATGCGCACAAGGCCGAGGAGATGCGTGCCGTGCTCGACGAACTCTCGGTCACGTTGATTCCGCGACCGAGTGACGTCCCCGACGTCGAGGAAACGGAGTTGACGTTGGAGGGCAACGCGTTACTCAAGGCGCGCGCACTCGTTGACGCGACCGGCCTCGCCGCCATCGCCGACGATACGGGCCTCTTCGTTGACGCACTCGAAGGACGCCCCGGAGTCCTCAGTGCGCGCTACGCCGGGGAGGATG
The DNA here is from genome assembly GCA_036509795.1 of Acidimicrobiales bacterium. GTDB lineage: Bacteria > Actinomycetota > Acidimicrobiia > Acidimicrobiales > RAAP-2 > RAAP-2. Next base: position 117,355 of record DATCEX010000002.1, on the reverse strand, counting down.
CGAGTGACGCCGAGAACGTGACCAAGTTGCTCGAGGAATTGAAGGACGTGGACCGCGAGTCTCGCAGTGCGCGCTTTCGTACGGTGATCGCCGTGGCCTACCCCTCGGGGGAGTCACGAAGTGCCGAAGGCGTTCTCGAAGGCCACATCACTCGCGCGCCGCGCGGCGACAACGGATTCGGTTACGATCCCGTCTTCGAACTGTCGATCCACGGCGGGCGGACTCTCTCGGAGCTAACGTCGGCGCAGAAGAACGACATTTCGCATCGCGCCCTCGCTCTTCGTCATCTCGTCGAAGTGATAAAAGCGTCGTCCTAGGGCGTCGACACCCTTAGTCTGGAAAGGTGACGCACGCCGAGGTAGCCATGTTCCCCTTGGGGATGGTGGTCTTTCCTCATCAGGTCGTTGGCCTGTGCGTCTTTGAATCGCGATATCAGCAACTCCTCGACGACGTGGATGAGTCTCAACGCTTTGGCACGTGTCTCATCGCGCGCGGCTGTGAAGTCGGTGGTGGCGACGAGCGGACCTTCGTCGGCACCATGTTGAACATTCGTGGACAACAGCGAATCGCCGACGGAAAGATTCTGGTCGTCGCCGAGGGCGTGTCATGCTTCGCCATCGAAAGTTGGTTGGACGACGAGCCTTATCCGCGCGCGATCGCCGAAGAGCGGTGTTGCGATGACGTCATGATCGATCCGGACCTCCTTCAACTCGCTGAGTCGTCGGTGCGAGCCCTTCGCCACTTACAGAGTGAAGTTGCCGCGGACGAGGTATTCGCTACCAATTGTGCGATGGCCGAGGACCCCTGGATCCGTAGTTGGCAACTGTGTTCGATGACGCCCATGGCGCTACTCGATCAGTTCAAGGTGATTTCGTTGAGTGACCCCAATGAGCGACTGCGCCTGCTGGTGGAAATCTGTTGTGAACGATACGGGGACTACGAGCGAATGCTGGCCCTCGAGCCCCCGACGCCCTTCGCGTGACGGCCTAGCGCAGTTCTAGTAAGTCGACGACGAAAATGAGAGTCTCGCCCGGCGCGATGACGCCACCGGCGCCGCGATCGCCGTAACCGAGATGTGCCGGGATGACCAAGCGGCGTCGTCCGCCGATTCTCATCCCCTTCACACCCTCGTCCCACCCCTTGATGACGTAACCGGCACCGAGGGGAAAGGCGAAGGGTTCGTTCCGGTTCCACGACGCATCGAACTCCTCGCCACTGGTGACGCCGACGCCCACGTAGTGCACGACGACGGTTTGACCAGTGGCGGCTTCGTCGCCCGTGCCCACGACGAGGTCTTCGATGAGGAGTTCGCTCGGGAGGTCACCGAGATGAGGTTCGACGAGTGGCTTGTCAGACACGGCGACCGACCTTAGTAACGACGCTGGCGGCCACCGCCGCCCACGACGCGAACGTTGCGAGCCTCACGACCCTTGGGCCCCTGGGCCTCTTCAAAGGTGATCTTCTGACCTTGGCTCAGTGACTTGAAGCCGTCGCCCTGGATGCTCGAGAAGTGGATGAAGAGGTCGTCGCCCTTGTCGTCGCTGGCGAAACCAAATCCCTTGGAGTCGTTAAAGAAACTCACCACGGCCTCACGATTCCCCGCCTTAACGTTGGCGCCGGCGACGCTGCGCTCGTTGCGGTCATTGAAGTTGCGTGCGGGACGTGGTGCACGATCGTTACGGTCATTGGCGTGCTCGGTGCGCGGAGAGTACTCTGTCCGGTCACCAAAACTACGCTCGGTGCGCGGCGCGCGATCCGCGAAGGTGCGCGCGGGACGCGGCGCGCGTTCGTTACGATCAACGGAACTGCGCTCGGGACGTGGTGCACGATCGCCACGATCCGCGAAGTTACGCTCCGGGCGCGGTCCACGATCCGAATAGCTACGCTCGGTGCTCGGACGGTCACGACGTTCAAATGATCGCGGTCCGCGGTCGCTACGCTCGCGTGACTCGGGACGCTCAATGCGACCCTTGCCTCCGCGGTCGTCAATACGCTCCGAAGCTACGGCGTCGTCGACGGCGCCGAGGCGAATCGCCGGGGCGTCTTCGCGAGTTTCGATGGACATCGGGATTCCCAGGGCGCGCTGAAGGCGCTTGACCTGACCGATGGCGTCTTCGCCCACCAGCGAGATGACTGTGCCGGTGGCGCCGGCTCGTCCGGTCCGACCCGAACGGTGCAAGTAGTCCGTCGCCTGGGCGGGCGGGTCGTAGTGCACGACTACCGGCAGCAGGTCGATGTGAATCCCGCGAGCGGCCACGTCGGTGGCCACGAGAACCTTGATCTGACCGTTCTTGACACTACGCAGTGCGCGCTCGCGCTGGGCTTGGGTGCGGTCACCGTGCAAGGGGACGGCACTAATGCCGCGCTCTTCGAGTTGACGCGCCAGGCGGTCGGCACCGTGCTTCGTGCGCGTGAAAATAATGGCGCGCTCGTACTCTTCGATGATGTCGGCGGCGAACTGCGGACGCTGCTCACGCGGGACGCGCCAGAAGTAGTGGTCCACGTCGCTGGGCGCTTCTTCGCCGACCACGTCGTGGATTACGGCGTCGTTAGTGAATTCCTTGACTAAGGACTTCACGTCGGGGCCCATTGTCGCGGAGAACAACATGACGTGTCGGTCGCGAGGGGTCGCACTCATGATGCGACGAACGGCGGGCAAGAAGCCCATGTCAGCCATGCGGTCGGCTTCGTCCACGATGACCGTGGTGATTTCAGAAAGGTCGAAGGCACCCTGTTCGAGCATGTCCTCGAGGCGGCCGGGGCAAGCCACGACGACGTCAACACCGAAGTTCAGTGCCTTGCGCGCCACGTTGTACGAGGTGCCACCGTAGATGCAGATGACGCGACGACCGCGGTCGTCGGTCAGGTTGGCGAGCTCCTTTTGTACTTGTGCCGCGAGTTCGCGGGTGGGTACAAGGACGAGACCGAGCGGCTTGCGAGGACGGGCCTTGCCCAGTCGCGCCATGAGGGGGAGACCGAAGGCGAGGGTTTTGCCCGAACCGGTAACGGCCTTACCGACGACGTCGCGACCGGCGAGCGCGTCGGGAAGAGCTGCTTCCTGGATGGGAAAAGCTTCGGTGATGCCGCGGGCGGCGAGGCGTTCGACAAGGTTCGACGGCACGCCGAGGTCGGCAAAGGACATGGACATATGACTCCTACAAGTTGAGATGAGCCCAACTCGATATGTCACAGTCGAATCGGCTCCACCGCGAAATGCGGCACAGACAGCGAAGACAACGCTAGCAGGTTCGCAAAGTGGTAGCAACACACTTCACGTAACGATCTGATGTCGATACTGATCAACGCCCGCATCGCGCACATTGAGTCTACCAACTTTCACGGTGTTGGCGTCGACATCGTCGTCGTATAAGCAGATTTACCGGCGTCGTCGGCGTCATCACTGAATCAATTTTTCCCGAACTTTGTCGTCGGATTTGTGACGAATGAGGTGAGGTTCGTGAGCCGGTGCCGGAGAAGGCTGAAACCGAAAGTTGCAACAACGACCGAACTAGTTTTGTCCATCCCGGTGGCTGCAGAAACCCTGTCGATCTGGTGCGGGCGGAGGGACTCGAACCCACACTCCGAAGAACTGGTACCTAAAACCAGCGCGTCTGCCAATTCCGCCACGCCCGCCAACCTACGAAGTCTAGGCCCTGATGAGTCCGTCTCCAAGGGGAGGCACGGTAGATTGGACGCATGATTAACTCTTCTATGTCGGACACCTTCGGTGCCAACGACCTCAACCAGCGCCTCCTGCGCGAACGTATCGTCTTTTTGGGTTCTGAAGTCGACCAGAGTGCGGCCAACCGTATTTGCGCGGAGTTACTCCTCCTCGAAGCCGAGGACCCGGGCAAGGACATCAGCCTGTACATCAACTCACCCGGCGGTTCGGTAACGGACGGTCTCGCCATCTACGACACCATGCAGTACGTCAATTGTGATATCCGCACGATTTGTGTGGGCATGGCTGCGTCCATGGGACAGTTCTTACTCTGCGCCGGCACGAAGGGCAAGCGCTTCTCACTTCCGCACAGCCGCATCTTGATGCACCAACCCTCGATGGGTGGCATGCAGGGTCAGGCGTCGGACATCGCTATCCAAGCGGAGCAGATTGTCTACATGAAGTCAATGCTCGCCGAACGCATCTCGTTTCACACTGGTCAGCCGCTCGAGCGTATCGAGGCCGACTCTGACCGCGACCGTTGGTTTACCGCTGAAGAAGCTTTGAAGTACGGCTTCATCGACGCCGTCATCGATCGATCCGCGCTGCGCCAAGGGGTGTAATGGAAGACCCTACCTCGGCTGAGGCGGTCCACGAGGGGCTTTCGCACGCCCCAGTTCGAGTAATGAGTGCTCGGGTCAAGTTGGGTACTCGACTCGTCAACTTACGAAGTCGTCGAGAACTCCTTCGCAATCTCGTCATCTCGGACATCCGTATCAAGTACAAAGGGTCGGCACTCGGTCTGTTGTGGTCGATGCTCAACCCCGCGTTCACCCTGGGTATCTACTACTTAGTCTTCTCGGTGGTCTTGAAGAACGGTTATCCCAACTACGTGATCTTCTTGTTTTCAGGTCTCATCGTGTGGAATATGTTCCAAAACGCGGTTTTCTCGGCGACGGGCGTTATCGTCGACCGTGCGGGACTGGTGAAGAAGGTTTCATTTCCACGAGAGATACTGCCGTTGGCCAGCGTGGGATCTGCGGTCATTTACTTCCTGATCCAATTAGTCGTCCTCATCATCTTCTTGTTTGCGTTTCATCACGCGCCCGAGTGGAACATGCTCGAGATATTGCCCATTACCTTCGCAAATCTCTACCTCTTCGCCGCATCGGTGTCAATCGTCATGGCGGCCTTCACGGTGTACATGCGCGACATGAAGCACCTCATGGAAGTGCTGCTGCAGTTGTGGTTCTGGACGTCGCCGGTGGTGTACTCCTACTCGAATTCGTTGGCCGTGCAGTTGGCGACACACCACCTCAAGTGGTTTTACTTTATGAATCCCATGGCGCTACTGGTCTTGACGTTTCAGCGAACGTTCTACGTCCAGACGCTGGTGCATCAAACCACCGGTACCCACCCGCTGATTCACATGCTTCCCTCGTGGGCTCCATCGTCATTCTTGTATCTCAACTCTGCCATGTTGGTCATAATGGTCGGACTGTTCTTGCTCGCTCTCATTATCTTCGGTCGGCTTGAGGGTAACTTTGAATCGGAACTGTAAATGAAGGCAACCGTTGTTGACGTCGCGGGCGTCTCGAAGTCGTTCAAGATCCACTACGAACGCCACCAGTCGTTGAAAGAACGACTGCTGCATCCCAAGACCGGGCACTCCGAGGATTTTTCGGCTCTGAGTGACATCTCGTTTCAGATGGAAGAGGGCGAGACGGTCGGCATTATCGGCCACAACGGTTCGGGCAAGTCGACGCTGCTGAAGTGCATTTGTGGTGTGCTGCAACCCACGACCGGTGAGATCCGACTCCGTGGTTCTTTGGCCGCGCTCCTCGAACTCGGCGCGGGTTTCCAACTGGAACTCTCCGGGCGCGACAACGTCTACCTCTACGGAACGATGCTGGGCTTCTCGAAGAAGCGTATCGATCAGATCTTTGACGACATCGTGGAGTTCTCGGAGATTGAGCACTTCATCGATACTCCGGTGAAGTTCTATTCCAGCGGCATGTACGTGCGACTGGCGTTCGCGGTGGCGGTCAATGTCAATCCCGACATTCTGGTCATCGACGAGGTACTGGCCGTGGGCGACGAACGTTTCCAGGCCAAGTGCATCGATCGCATTCGTCGCTTTCAACAAGAAGGTCGAGCGATTCTGCTCGTGACGCATTCAGCGGACCAGATTCGTGCACTCGCTAGTCGCGCGATCGTTCTCGAGTCCGGCAACATGATCGCCAACGGCCCGGTGGCCGACGCTCTACGCGTATTTCGTGAACACCTGTTAAGCGATACCCCCTCGAACGTCGTCAATGATCACCACAGTGCCGACGTGCATATTGATTCGGTGACGACACCGACGGGTTCGTTCGACGTCCAGAGCGGCGCCAGCATGCACTTCGATGTCCACATCACGTCGGCCACTGCCTACAGCGGGAATTTTGTCTTGGAGATCTTCACCCGTTCCGGAGTACTCGTCAGTCGTTCCGATGGGCAGAGCGCACCGATTAATTTGCGGCCCGGATCCAACACGATCGGGATTGACCTCCCGAACATTCCGCTGCTCGACGGTGTCTTCGACGTGAATGTCGGTATCGTTGATCCTCGCGGCTCCAACGTTAAGGCGTGGGGCGAGAAAGTCGCGACACTGCAAGTCACCTACGGCGGACGCCACGGTGGGCTCGTTGAACTCGACGCCACCATTCGCCAGGCCTAGGTCGCGACCTCGACATTTCTAGGTCGTCGTGACGATGATGTCGGGTGCCGACGATTGTCGGTCGACGCTCGAGTCGTCCTACGGATTCTGGGAGTTCGAAAAGAGCCGTGTCTGAGCGAGGTTGGCCTCGAAGCTACCTCCCACCATTAGTGACGCTCGGTTGGCGGGAACCGCAGGGGAGAAGAGGAACCCTTGCGCGAGTTTGCACTTAAGGCCCACGAGTCGTAAGTATTGGTCGCGCGTCTCGACTCCTTCGGCCAACATAGTGACGTTGAGGTTGCGACCGAGAGTGACGATCGCTTCAAGCAACGTCGCGTCGCGCGCGCTGGCGCTCGCGAGCTGCACGAAGGACTGGTCAACCTTGATCATGCGTGGATTGATCTTGGCGAGATACGACAGTGACGAGAAGCCGGTTCCGAAGTCGTCGAGGGCGAGGCCCACACCAATGCGATCAAGATGGTTCAGCGTTTTCATGGTCTCACCAATATTGGAGATGGCGACGCCTTCCGTGATCTCGAGGATGAGCTTGGATGGCGGCAGGTGGTGCTGGCGGAGGGTCGCTTCAATCAGTGGAACGAGACCCGGGGAGTGGAACTGTTTGGCCGACAGATTCACACTGACCCAGGGCGCGTCCTCGGCGGAGGTCTTTCGTACCCACGAACTCGCCGTCGCGACGGCGGACTCGATGGCGAAGGAACCAATATCAAAGATCGTGTCACTGCGCTCGGCCAATGGAATGAACTCACTGGGAGAGATCCAACCCCGCTCGGGGTGGTGCCAGCGAATGAGTCCCTCAAAGCCGACTACCGACGTGTCGGGCAAGTTCACGACGGGCTGATAGTACAACTGGAGGTCGCCGCGCGCCAGAGAATTTCGAAGATCCTGGATGAGCAGGAAGCGATTACTGGCTTCTTCGTGCATGGACGTCTCGAATATGGCGAAACCGCCGCGATTCAGGCGCTTGGCTTCGTAGAGGGCAACGTCCGCGTTTTGCAACAGGTCGATATCGGTGGAGTCCTCGGCGCCCCATACCACCACCCCCACACTGGCGCGCTGTTCAATCGCGATGTCGAGGAAATGAAAAGGAGCGTCGAGCGCCGAAAGGAGTCGGCGCGCGATGCTTTCGGCGTCGGTGAGCGACTCGAGACCTTCGGCCAAGTACAGGAATTCGTCCCCGCCAAAGCGGCACAAGGTATCGGTGGGACGAGTGACGCCCTCGAAACGCCGAGCGACACCCATCAGGAGTTCATCGCCGATGGGGTGGCCTTGGGTGTCGTTCACTCCCTTGAAGTCGTCCAAGTCGAGTAGAAACAGAGCGTTGAGACCGCCGTGGCGCAGGACGTTGGCGCGCGCCTTGGCCAAGTGGTTCTCCATGAGTGATCGGTTCGGTAGACCGGTGATCGAGTCGTAGAGTGCCTGGTGAGAGAGCTGCGCGGTGAGCTTGCGCTCCTCGGTGATGTCGCGCTCGGAGAAGACGAAGTACAAGATTTTGCCGTTGGCGTCGCGGGCCGGCGAGCGTGAGACCTCGACGTCAATGACGCGTCCGTCTTTGCGCTGGTAGCGCTTGACGTAACGCACGCGATTGGCCTTACCACTGACGACGCGATCATGCGTCTCTTCGGTGACGCCGATGTCGTCGGGGACGGTGAAGGGCGTCGTATCGTGACCTAAAAGTTCGAGTCGTGAGAAGCCCACCATTTCACAAAATGCGTCGTTGACGTCGAGGATGCAGTCGTTGACGTCGGTGAAACTCATCGGCGCCATGTTTTCTTCGAAGGCAACGCGAAAACGCTCCTCGAGGGCCTGCAACTGCGCGACGTACTCGTTACGCTCGGTGACGTCCTTGCCGTTGATGACGATGCCGTGGATCGACGGGTCGTCGAGCAGATTCGTGCAGACCACCTCGATTTGACGGACTTCACCCGCCGGCGACGACGTACGAATCTCTTGGCGGACCGAGGAGCCGGGCGTCGCAACGACTTCGGCGAAGAATTTGAGATTCTGCTTGAGGTCGTCGGGGTGCAAATAGAGGCGCGCCTGGGTCCCGACGGCCTGTTTGGTGGTGACGCCGAAGACCTTTTGGGCGCCCGGATTTCCGTACACGACGCGGCCCTCCGCGTCGACGATGGCGATGAGGTCCGTGGTGTTTCGTCCGACGGCGTCGAGCAATGAGAGATACTCGACTTCTTCGATGCCCATCGCGGGAGGTCCGGCGTTCACACTCTCGAGCGCGGGGTCGCGATTCAGGCCGTCAGGGTGCGAGAATCCACCGTTCATGGGCTCCGACACGCCATCACCACCTTTCTCGATGCCAGAATATCGGTGAGAAGTAGCGCGATTTCACCATTTGCTCGTAAACCGTTTGACGTTTGTTGGTTTGTTGAGAAAGCGTCCCAGTGCGCTAAATGCTTGGCGTTAGCCAAGAAATATCGCGGGCGCGACGGGACCTAGACCTCGTCGCGTGACGTGGGAATTTCGTCGCGCAGTCGCGGATAGGCGCGCAGTGCTCCCCACCGACCCATTTTCCCCGCGTCGAAGGGGTGAGTGGCTCCCGCCAAGAGTCGACGATCACCACGGGAGTTGCCGTAGGCGTAAATGACTGGTTTCTCGGGGTAGTGACGTGCCTCAATCCATTCGTCGAGACGACGCTTTTTTTCCGTGCCGCGACAATTGTTGCCGAGATAACTCCCGGTCAATTTGCCTCGAGTGTCGACGGCGAGGCGAGTGCCCAGACCACCGGCGATCTTGAACTCGTCGACGAGGATGTCGACGTAGATCTGGGGTGAGGCCGAGACGAGAACGACATCGTGACCCAGTTCACGGTGCCAATTCAGACGCGTGATCACCGGTGCTCGACCCTCTTCACGTAGGTGGTGCACAATGAACTCCTTCGAGGTCGCAGTGACCTCATCGAGGTCGCGGCCGGCGAGGACGGCGCGAAAGAGGCGTTCCTTGGCCGAGTCCGCCCAGTGGCCCGATCGAATTGCGCCAACGGTGAGGGGCACAAGAAGTGGGAGGGCGGCACGCGCCACCGTCGAATCACCGGCGATGAAACGCAGCCAGTGAAAGACACTGCCCCCTTCGGTCAAGGTGCCGTCGAGGTCGAATGCGGCGACGACGGGAGGTGAGGTCATGTGTCTAGTTTCACAGGAATACGTCGACGCCTATTCGAATAATCTACAAATCCACTAGAGATATTCAACAATTCATAAAAGGTGATTAGACTGGCGAAGATCAGTCGAGGGACTGACATTGTTCATATAAGGAGCAAAAATGGCGATTCGCCTTGGCGACGTGGCCCCGGACTTCACGGCGGAGACCACGGAAGGAACTATCAATTTTCACGAATGGCTCGGCGACGGCTGGGGCATTTTGTTTTCGCACCCGAAGGACTTCACTCCGGTGTGCACCACTGAATTGGGCGGCTTTGCCAAGCGCAAGGCCGATTTCGACGCTCGCAACACCAAGATCATCGGACTCTCGGTTGACGACGTCGAGTCGCACCAGAAGTGGAAGGCGGATATCGGTGAGACACAGGGCACCGAATTGAACTTTCCCCTGATTGGCGACGAAGGTCATAAGGTCGCGGACCTCTACGACATGATCCACCCCAACGCGAACGACACGTTGACGGTGCGCAGTGTCTTCATCATCGGACCGGACAAAAAGGTCAAGTTGACCCTGACCTACCCGGCGTCGACGGGACGCAACATTGACGAGATCGTGCGCGTGCTCGACTCGCTACAGTTGACCGCCAGCTACTCCGTGGCCACACCGGTCAATTGGACCAACGGTGGCGATGTCATCATTGCTAATTCCGTAAGTGACGAAGACGCCGAGAAGAAGTTCCCCAAGGGCTTCACTAAGGTCAAGCCCTACTTGCGCACTACGCCGCAGCCCAACCTGTAATCACCCGCCCGCTTCGTTCACTCCCGGGTGAGCGGAGCGGGCGTCGTGCTGTGCGAACTTAAAAATTCTCGTGCGTGAGGGCGTCGCGCAGTTCGCGCTTGAGGACTTTTAACTGCGCATTCCTCGGGAGGGCGAAGGGGCGCAGATAAAAACGTGACGGCATTTCGAAGCTGGCCACCCGTGGTCGCAAGAATTCGGCGATGTCATCTTTACTGGCCAGACCCTCCTCACGTAAGACCACCACGGCCACGACCTCCTCGCCGTCGGCCTCGTCCGGTAGTCCGATCACGGCGCATTCGGCAATCGCTGGATGTTGGGTCAGTTGGGTCTCGACGATCGAGGGGTATACGTTTTCGCCGCGATGGATAATCATGTCCTTGGAGCGATCCACCACGTAGATGAGCCCATCTTCGTCAACGCGAGCGATGTCACCGGTGCGTACCCAGCCGCGCGAAAACGACTGCGAGGTGGCCTGGGGCTTGTGCCAGTAGCCGCGCACGACGTTGGCTCCCTTCACCCATAGCTCGCCCGCTTCGTTCGTCGGACAGTGACAGACGGACGTGGGTTCCACGCCGTCAAACGATTCGGGAACGACCGCAATCTCACACACCGGTACCGCCAGTCCGCAACTCGTCGGATGCGCGAGGTAGTCGTCGCCACTGATCTGTGCCACGAGTGCCGATGTTTCGGTAAGTCCGTAACCGTTGCTCGTCAGGGCACGCGGCAGGGCGGCCTTCACTCGGCCGGGAAGATCTTCGGGAACGGGAGCGCCCCCGTAACTCACCAAGCGCACCGAGGAGAGATTGGTCCTCTTCAAGTCCGGGTGGGCGAGGAGTTGTTGCACGATGGTCGGCACGCCGCCGATCGTGGTGATGCGCTCTCGCTCGATTAGGGACAACGCGCGACCCGCGTCGAAGTGGCGCATCGTCACGAGGGTTCCGCCCGTCGCGGTGTGCGCGACGAGACCCGCGAGGGCACCCGTGACGTGAAACAACGGGATGTTGAGCAGGGTCACCTCACGAGGGGGGTCGGGCGATACCCCGGCGGCGAGATCGCGACACCGATTGGCGAAGGCTAACGACATCACACTCATGACCGAATTGCGATGCGTGGCGACGGCGCCCTTGGGTCGTGACGTGGTGCCGGCGGTATAGAAGATGGTGGCGTCATGATCGGCCGGGATCTCGATGGCGGGCAGCGACGCGTGGCGATCAATAGTCCCGAGGAATTCGCTAAAACCCCGCAGCGCAATGACGTCGTGGGGTTTACCAAGATCAGCGGCGTGGGTGGGGTCATCGCTTATGACGACGATGTGGCGAAGGTGTTCGAGGTTATTGAATTGCTTGCGCAGTCGCGCGAGACGCTCCTCGTCCACCACGAGCACCGTGGCTGCCGAATCGTTGAGACCGAAGGCTAATTCTTCGCTCGTCCACCAGGCGTTCAGCGGTGCCACGACCGCGCCCGCCGCGAGGGCGCCCCAGAAGGTCACCACCACTTGGGGTAAGTTCCGCGCGGCGACGGCCACACGATCACCCGGTTGGACCCCGAAGTCAATGAGGCGATGGGCCATCGTCAGGGACTGCCAATAGTGTTCGGCGAACGTGACGCGTTGGCCCTCGTGCACGATGAATTCGCGGTCGGCGAAAGCCCGTGACCGCTCAAGGATCTGCACAAGATTGTCGGGTGCGTTCTTCCAGGTGCGAAACGAGACCCCGTCCAGTTCAACATGAGCGATCTCAAAGGGTTGACCGGGTGCCATCAATTCCGCGCGTATTTCGGACAAGGAACGATGTGCTGCGGGCATCAGTCCGACGCTACCTCAATGCCACGTGGTGGAAAGAGGGTGGAACGGTAGTGCACGAGTTCGTCGATGGATTCACGGATATCGTCGAGCGCCCGATGTGACGTTACCTTCTCGGCTTTGGCGTCGAGAACCTCCGGGTGCCAGCGGCGCGCGAGCTCCTTGATCGTCGACACGTCGACGTTGCGATAGTGAAAGAACGCCTCGAGCTCGGGCATGTACTCTTCGAGGAAACGACGGTCCGTTCCAATCGAGTTCCCGCACAGGGGCACGCTGCGCGGCTCCATAGTGTGGGACTTCATGAAGTCGAGCGTGGCCACTTCGGCGTCGCGCACCGACACGCTCGACGCGGTGATCGCGGGCAGGAGGCCTGATTTCGTGTGCATCTCGGTGACGAAGTCGCCCATCTGGGCCAACTCCTCGGGCGAGGCGTGGACGACGAGGTCGGGTCCTTCGGCGATGATATTGAGCTCATCGTCGGTGATGATCGTGGCTATTTCAACGATGACGTGGCGGCGAGGCTCTAGTCCCGTCATTTCCAAGTCCATCCAAGCAAGCACCTTGTGAGACTAGTCAAGTGCGCCGACCCGCAGCGATAGTGTGCCGACCATGAAGATCCAGATTCGCCGACTGCACCCTGACGCCGTGATTCCTTGGCCCCGACATCCCGGCGACGCGGGGGGCGACCTCGTGGCGATCGAAGGGTGCGTGCTTCTTCCTGGCGCGAGATCGATGGTGTCAACGGGCCTGAGCATCGCGATTCCCGACGGCTTCGCAGGCTTCGTACTGCCGCGTAGTGGGCTGGCCTCCCAACACGGCGTGACGTGCGCGAATGCGCCGGGATTAATCGACGCGGGCTATCGCGGCGAGATCAAAGTCGCCCTGGTGAATCTGGACGCGCACCTCACGTATGCGGTGCAGCCGGGGGACCGGATCGCTCAATTGGTCATCCTGGCGACGCCCAGGATGGAGTTCGATGAGGTTGACGTACTTCCGGATTCGGTGCGCGGAGACGGCGGATTTGGGAGCTCGGGAAGATAGCAATATGTCCAGTTGGGGTAGGGGGAAGGGACCTGAAGTGCTTGGACGACGCCACCACATCGGCTACACTGGGTCACCACGCGGACGTAGCTCAGTTGGTAGAGCGCGACCTTGCCAAGGTCGAGGTCGCCGGTTCGAGCCCGGTCGTCCGCTCCAAGATTTTGCAGTTGTAGTTACCACAGCGAAATAGGGGAGACTTCATGAAGCAATCAATCCGCTTGCGTTCCGCCGTTGTCATTGTGGGAGCGGCCACGTTGCTGGTTTCTACCGCGGTGACCGCTGGTGCCAGCACCATGACCGGCAAGTACAACGCCACGGATGCTTCGCTCGTGCCTTCTGCATACAAGGGGACCACGTTGGCCGTTGCGACTGATGCGACGTACCCACCGGATGAATCAATGAAGGGCTCGACGATGGTCGGCTTTGACGTCGACCTCATCAATGCAATTGCTACCACTCTGGGCGTCAAGGTCAAAGAGAATAACGTCACCTTCGACAACATCATTGGTGGTATTCAAGGTGGTCGCTATCAAATCGGCAATTCGTCCTTCACCGACACCAAGTCGCGCGAGAAGCAGGTGAATTTCGTCGATTACTTCCAGGCTGGTGAGGGCGTGTACAAATTGAGCACCTCAAAGTTCGTCTTTACGGGATTGACGAGTTTCTGCGGACAAAAGGTGGCCGTCGAGACGGGAACCACCGAGCAGACGGACGCGCAGGCTGTCAAGTGCGGCGGTGGCAAGAAGGTGACGGTTCTCTCCTTCGGTACTCAGACCGAGGCAAACGCGGCGGTCCAGTCGGGCCAGGCAGTCGCCGGCTTCGTCGATAGTCAAGTGGCCGGATACATTGTGTCGCTGGCTCAGGGTGTCTTTAAGCTGACCGGAAAGCCCGTCAACGTCTTCCCTTACGGTATCGCCACACCCAAGACGACGAACGGTTTGAAGTTGGCCAAGGCGATTCAGGCCGCGACGAGGACGCTCGTAGCCAACGGGACGTATGGGGCGATTCTGAAGAAGTGGGGCGTTACCTCGGGCGCGGTAACGGCGTCGCGAATGGTACTTAACGGCGCGAAGTCGTAGGTCCGCCGATCCCATCGCGTGATCAGCGATGTCGAAAGAGGAACACTCAGGTTTAGAGGTCGTTCCTGTTCGCCACGTTGGTCGGTGGGCGGGCGCCGTCGTCGTGCTCATCGCCATCGCGATGGTGATCCATACTCTGTTCTCGCGTATTCCCACTGGTCTCAGCGTGTGTGTAACGACGGCTGGCAAGCACGTGTGCCACGCGACGACGAAGTGGCGATTCCAATGGAACGTCGTTGGCCAGTGGCTGTTCTCCTCGGAGGTACTCCACGGGATCTTGTTGACTTTGGAACTGACGGCCGCGGCGATGGCCATCGGTATTGTGCTCGGCGTTATAATCGCCATTCTTCGATTGTCCGGTAATCGACTGCTATCGGGTCCGGCGTGGGTTTACACGTGGTTTTTTCGTGGCACGCCGGTGTATGTTCAGATTTTCTTCTGGTTCGAAGTTGGCTTGCTCTACCCGAGATTGACTCTGGGGCTTCCGTTCTTACCCGTCACGTTCGTAAGCGCGCCGTCCACGGTGATAACAGGAATCATCGCGGCCATCCTGGGTCTCGGACTCAATGAGGCGGCCTACATGGCCGAGATCGCCCGAGCGGGCATCATCTCGGTAGACGAGGGACAGGTCGAAGCCGCCACATCACTCGGTATGACGAAACGACAAGCACTGCGACTCGTCGTTCTCCCTCAAGCGATGAGGGTCATTGTTCCGCCGACTGGGAACGAGGTGATCTCAATGCTGAAAACGACATCCCTTGCGGCGTCCATTGGCGTACTCGAACTCTTTGGTCGAGCTCAGAACATATACGCGAGCAACTATCAAATCATTGGATTGATCATTACTGCGAGCCTGTGGTATTTATTCTTGACGACCGTCCTGTCCATCGGCCAGTTCTATCTCGAACGGCGCTTCGCGAGAGGCGCGCTCCGGACCCAACCCATGACGCCGATCCAGCGGCTACGTCACGACCTCAAGATCGTTCGTGGCTACACCCGACACGCTCCGGTGACGCGATGACGACCATGGTCGAGGCGCGAGGCGTGACCAAGTCCTACGGCAGTGTCCCCGTGTTGCGAGGAGTGGACCTCACGGTGTCCCAAGGTGAGGTGACGTGCCTTATCGGACCCTCCGGATCGGGAAAATCAACGTTTCTTCGCTGCATCAATCACCTCGAAAAGCACGACGCTGGTGAGCTTCTCGTCGAAGGGCATTTGGTCGGCTACCAACTCCATAACGGCAAACTCTACGAGAGCTCAGATAAGCAGATCTGTGCCGCGCGCGCGAATATTGGCATGGTATTTCAGAGGTTCAATCTGTTTCAGCACTTGACAGTTTTGGAGAATCTCACCATCGGCCAGATGAAGGTTAAGGGCGTCAAAGAAGACGACGCGAAGAAGCGCGCCAGAGTACTGCTCGCGCGCGTGGGCCTCGAGTCGAGAGAGAAGAACTACCCCGCCCAACTCAGTGGAGGGCAACAGCAGCGCGTGGCCATCGCCCGCGCACTGGCAATGGAACCGCGACTCATGCTGTTTGATGAACCGACGTCGGCGTTAGATCCAGAACTCGTCGGCGAAGTATTAGACGTGATGCGCGACTTGGCCACGAGTGGAATGACGATGATCGTCGTCACCCACGAGATGGGCTTTGCACGTGAGGTGGCCAACACAGTTTACTTTCTCGATCAGGGTGTCATCGAAGAATCGGGTCCGCCGGCGGACGTGTTGGGAAGTCCTCGCTCGGGGAGGTTGCGAAGCTTTCTATCTAAGGTCCTGTAGGCCTCGACGAGGGACTTAGCTGACGGCGCGGGAACGGACAAACTTTGTCTAGGCTGACCCATTGACAAGGGGACGTCATGATTCATCCTGACTACGAGAATTACTTGGACACCCTACCCGAGTTGGTGGCGCACCCTTCGTCGCTTTCGCTCGCACAACGTCGTCAGGAGTACCGCGACAGAGCGCTGAGCCAGCGCGGTCCGCTCGAGGACGTGGCCGAGGTTCGTGACGGAGTCGTGCCCCTCAAGGGGCGCGAGTTGAAGTACCGGCTCGTAATCCCGCACGACGAGCGCGGCGGCGCACTCGTGGTCTTCTTTCACGGAGGCTCCTTCGTGTTCGGTGACCTCGACACTCACGAGGCCCTGTGTCGACGCCTCAGTGTCGACACATCGATGCGCTTTCTCGCCATTGACTATCGTCTCGCCCCCGAGAGTCCCTTTCCAGCGGCCGTCGACGACGCAATTGAAACCCTTCGTTACGTTTCTCAACACGTTGAAGAATTCGCGACTCCGGGCACCAAGGTGATCGCGATGGGCGACTCGGCGGGAGCGTCACTCGTTGCCGTGGCGTGCGCTTCCACGCGTCACGACCTCACCTTGGCGGGACAAGTGCTGATTTATCCCACACTCGGTCCAGAAGTGGTCACCGATTCGTCGCACCGCTACGCGAGCGGGTACATCCTGGAGATTGATCAATTGCGCTATGACTATGCCCAATATCTTGGCGAATGGACGGATCACACCGACCCTCGTGTGACGCCACTGTTCATCGACGACCTCACGGGGTCGCCACCGGCCATCGTGGTAGTGGCTGAATGCGATCCGCTGCGCGACGAAGCCATCGCGTACGCGGGTCTCCTCGAGCACTTTGCGGTATCCGTACAAGTACTCGAGGCTGAAGGCATGCTGCACGGTTTCTTACGTATGGGACACGTCATTCCTGACGCGATGGATATCGTCGATGACGTGGCGATCCACCTCACTCGCTACGTTGCGAACGCCTAGGCGCGGCATCCAACAACGTGCGGCCCTCACGGGGTCACCGCACAACGGGCCTCGAAGGAATGAAGGCGCTTATTCTCGGACGAGTTCGAAGGCGCGAAGGTTGCGAATGCGTTCTTGACGTCGGGCACGACGTTTCTTTTGAGTGAGCGCCGACAGTTCCACAAAGGAGGCGAGAATCGCCTCGTGCAAGTGTTCCACGGTGACGAAGGGGTTAGGATCTTCGGGCACCACCTCGTCGATGAGTCCGAGGTCGAGTTGATCGGCAGCGGTCGATCGCATCGTTGAGACGGTCATCTTGACTTGTTCGTGCGTGGGTGTGGGTGTCTTGTACAAGATGGATGCGGCGGAACGGGGCTCGGCGACGAAGGCCATGGCCTTTTCGAGCATGATGACGTGGTCGGCCATCGGGGTGGTCGCCAGGCCTCCCCCCGAACCGAGAGCCCCGGCGACAACGGTGATCACCGGTTCGGAGTAGTCGATGCCCTTGAGAATGGAGCGCGCAATCGCTCGACTCTGACCCCGGCGCTCACTCTCCAACGTGGGTTTGGCGCCCAGGGTGTCAGTGACGAATACCGCGGGTATGTGTAGGCGTTCGCCAATGTCGAGCATGCGCTCCATGAAGGCGAAGTCTTCGGGGGCCGGATTCGACGGTCGCTTGACCACCGTGTCGCCAATGCGCTGATACGAGGGTTGGGTACCTACGATGACGAAGGGCTGGGCGCCGATCTTGGCGAAGGCTCCCACGATCGCCGGGTAGCGACGGTAATCGAGTTCCTGGACGAAGTTGTAGACGGCAGTCGCGTCGGTGAAGGCATAGCGAACGATGAATTCGAGGTCAATGCGGTTCGCGTCGGTCATCAGGTCTTGGTAGCGCTCGACGAGGGCGTCCGCCGGGTCCGACGACGCGGTGCGCGACGGTGACGGTCGAACCAATTCGGCGTCCTTGGCGATGTCAAAGGAGGGTCCCTGGATGCCCACGGGTCCGAAATCAAACGTGCGGCGCGCGTCAGGGGCGCTGACGTTGCGAATGGCCGGGACCGTCTCTGAGGTGAGGTGGTGTTGGCGGTCGGGGAGTGCCGTCGAGGCGAGCAAGTTACCGACGTAGGTGACCAGCTCATTCACGTCGTGCAAGACGACGTCAATATTGCGGTCGAGCAAATTGGCTTCGGCGCTTTGAGAACCCGACGGAACGGCACTTCCCTCGAATGCTTCGATGACGTTCGGACCCGCAAAACCGTAGTCGGTTCCCGAGGTCGCCAAGATGAGATCGGCGTTGGGGACTGCGCTCGCCGAGACCCCGCCCCAGACGTTGCCCAAGAGAACGGCGATCTGGGGGAGTGCGATCTTCTCCTTGTAGTGACGAATGGCTTCGACCATGCGCGTCATTTGCGTCAGGCCGGCGAAGTTCTCGTGCTGGCGAACTCCACTCGAGACGTAGACACTAACGAAGGGCAGCTTTTTCGAGATCGCGAGATCGGCGGCCGCCTGAAAAGTCTCGCCCGACACGACGCCGAGTGATCCGGCGAAGAAATCCCAGTTCATTGCGTATAAGACGACCGGGTGTCCTTCGAACGTGGCGAGTCCGTAGGTGGAGGACTCGGATTTTCCGCGCCCGGTCTCGCGCCGTAATTTGTCGAAGTACGATTCGTCGCGCTCGCCGGCGGGGCCGCGACGGATGAGTCCGATGAGGTCCTTACCGATACTCCAGCGACCGTGGCTGGCTTTGAAGTGCACGAGTTCTTGGAGCTTGAGCAACTCTCCGGGACTGTTTATTTTTCGTCGGTTACGAAGGTGCGCGCCGACCTCGGGCTCGAAGGTCGGAAGTCCGACCGGGTGGCCCTCGCCGAAGAAAATATTGTCGAAATCTTCGTCGTGGGACGCGCCACTATTTTCAGTGGATTCAATCATGAAGAGTAATTATGGCACAGTGGTTTTTCACGTTCTCGTTCCGCGAAAGTAACTCGCCGGTAACGCGACGTTCGTCGGGTAACTGACCGGTAAACGTTTTGTTGCCCTCGGCGAAGCCCTACGCGTCGCGTCGCGTCAACAGAAACGTCCCGGCGCCCACGATGACCGCCGTGTAGAGCGTGAGCAGAATCGTGGAGATTCCCCACGAGAAGGACTGCGAGGCCAGGTCCGGTGACATCATCGAACGGCCCAAATTGGACGGCAGGTACTTCGAAATGTCGTTTTGCCAACTTGACGGCAAGAAGGCGACGATGATGGGCACGATCAATAACAAGGTGACGTAGATACTGATCGTCGTGGACGTTGTGCGCAAGATGAGTCCGAGCCCAAAGCCGACCATCGTCAACAACGTGAGATAGAAACCGGCGAAAATCACCGCGCGCAAATCAGTTGAATTCGACAACGTCGCGAAGGGGATGTGACCGGACTTGTAAATTGCCTGGCCGAGCTCGAACGCCGCGAAGACCACGATCTCACTCAGGACGACGAACGTAATGAACAAGACGATGAGCTTGGCGATCACCAGGTGCACTCGTCGCGGAACCGCCGCGAGCGTGGTGCGAATCGAGCCCGAGGCGTACTCCGACGTCACGAAACGCGCGCCCATTACGCCGACCGCGAATTCGGCGAAGAAGACCCCGACCAAGCTCGTGGTTACCGGGTCGAAGGCTAGTTTGTCGATCGCGCTGCGTTGGGACCAGTTGCTCTTGATGACCAGAGTAATCAGCGCCGCCAGTCCGATCGTTAGGACGAAGAACGTGGCGACACCGATGAACGACGCGCGTACCGTGCGGAACTTGAGCCACTCCGAGCGCGTGGTGTCGAGGAGAGTCGGCGTCGCACTCACGAGGGAACCTCGGTGACCTTGTGGCCGTATTCCAAGGAGTCGGCCGTGAGGTCCATAAAGACGTCCTCGAGTGACGCGCGTTGCGGCGTTAATTCGTAGACCCGGATACTGGCGTTGAAGGCCGCGTCGCCCACTTGGTTCGTGGTGAGGCCGGCGACGCTCAGTCCCGCATCGTGAAGTGGCTCGACGACGCCGTTCGCGTCTCGCAGTACTTGCCCCAATTTCGCAGGGTCCGAGCTGCGGACGAAGATCGTGCCCGTGGCGGTGGACGTGAGCTCATCCACGGTGCCGGACGTGATGAATTTTCCGCGACCGATCACGATGATTTGGTCGGCGCTAACGGCCATCTCACTCATGAGGTGTGAACTCACGAAGACGGTACGCCCCTCCTTGGCCAGGGAACGAAAGAATTCGCGGATCCAGCGGATGCCTTCGGGATCGAGTCCGTTGACCGGCTCGTCGAAGAGCAGGATTCCCGGATCACCTAAGAGGGCACCCGCGATGCCCAGACGCTGGCTCATGCCGAGAGAGAAGCCGCCGACTTTCTTATCGGCCACTGACGCGACGCCAACGAATTCCAGGACCTCGTCAACGCGTTTGAAGGGGATACGGTTGGCCCGGGCCAGGACGCGCAGATGGTTACGCGCCGACCTCGCGGGGTCGAGCGCTTTGGCGTCGAGTAGCGCACCCACTTCGTGTAGCGGCGCTTTGAAGTGACCGTACGTGGTGCCGTTGATCGTGGCGCGCCCACTCGTCGGCCGGTCGAGGCCAATGATGACGCGCATGGTCGTGGATTTCCCCGAACCATTCGGGCCCAAGAAGCCCGTTACCACGCCGGGCTTCACTTCAAAATCAAGATCATTCACCGCGAGCGTGTCGCCGTAGCGCTTCGAGAGATGCTCAATTTTCAACATAGGCTCACTGGCGACTCTACCGAGCCGTCGCGAGATCGCGGGTCAGATGTTGCGCGAGAGGTTGCCCACCCGTTTAGCGTCGACACGCGGCGCACACCCCCGACAGGGCCACGTGGTGACGGTCGAGTTCGAAGTTATTGATCGACATGAGATCACGGGCGAGACGATTGAAGATGCTGGACTCCACCTCGAAGGTGAAGTGACACACTTGGCACGTGACGTGGCCGTGCGATTGCCCCGCGAGGTGATAGACCGACGCGGCGTGACCGACGTGCGAGTGCGTCACGAGCAGCAGATTCTCGAGTTCCTCGAGAATTCGATACACCGTCGAAGGACTGACGTCCGGACGTAGTAATTGCACTCGCCGGGTGACTTCGTCAGCCGTGAGATGGTCGGTGGCACCTACCAGGACCTCGACAACGGCCCGCTTGGGGGCCGTAATGCGTTTGGCGTGCTCGCGCAACGTTGCCAGAACGTCGTCACCGCGCGATGCGTCACTCACCATGACACGAGAATAGAACGCGACGACGTGGGGTGGATGAGCGACCTGACGGGCCCCGTCTTTTCAACAATTGTGCGTACGCAGTCGTCGACTCAGCCGTTCAGCGGGTGGCGCGTCGTAGGAGGACCACTCCCACGCCCGAACCGATAACTGACGCACCAAGTAACCCGACGGTGAAGGCACTATACGTGGCGCTGTCGCTGCCGAAGAGATTTCCGGCGAATAGCAGCGGAACCGTAAAGCCAATGGCGCACAGGCAGGTGGCGCCGAGAAGCACGCGCGGCGTCAGTGACGCGTGACGATGGCCACCGAGGTGGGACGCGACGTAGATTCCCGCACTAATTCCGAGGATCTTGCCGACGAGTCGCACGACGATGGTGCCGACGATGATCTTGCCCGTGACACCCGACAACGAGAGCGACGTCCAACTCACGCCACAGGCGACGATCGCGAAGAGGGGGAGCGCGACGCCGGTCGCCCAGCGACTCATTGAACTTTCGAGTCGTCGCGCCGGAGCGGCGACCACGGGAACGATCAGGCCCACGACGACGCCCGACAGAGCGGGCTCAATGCCGGCCCATTCAAACGCCAACCACATGGGCACAATAAGAGTGAAGAAGACCACGGCGGGGTTACCTCGTCGAGCGACACCGACTCCGACGAGGATCAAAATGGCGATGGCGACGAAGCCAACCAATCGCACGTGAGAGGCGCCCGTCGCCGAGAGAATTGCCACGCTCAAGACGTCGTCCGCGATGGCCAGGGTGAGTAAGAAGAGGCGAAGTTGTCGAGGAACCCGCGGACCCGCTAGAGCGAGAACGCCAAGGGTGAAGGCGACATCGGTCGCCATGGGAATACTCCAACCGCGACGCAGTGCGCTGGAGTGCACGATCTCACCGAGGACGAACGAACCCAGGGCCGTGGCGCCCATGCCGCCAACGGCGCCGAGCACGGGCGACAGAACCGAGCGCAGGTGGTGATGAAGGTTGGTCCGCAACTCGCGCGAGAGTTCGAGTCCGACCGCGGCGAAGAAGATGGTCATCGCGCCGTCGAGTACCACCGAATGGGCCGAAATTGCGTGTCCGTGAATCCACGCGGCGCTCAAGGCTCGGCGGTAATTCGCGGCGGAGACTCCTGACCAACTGAGGGCCACAATTGTTCCCGCGAGTATGGTCGCCGCGGCCGAGTACTGGTGATCAAGGGCCCGCTGCACGCGCCCGACGCCGTGGGACATTTGTACAGCCTAATCAGCGGGCTGAAATTTAAGAGGTAGGTAAGATAATTGAGCGATCCCTCCTGGTCTGCGCCGATTCGCGACGGAGGAGAAGATTTTCATGCCCATTCGTGCCCCCGGGGCGTTGCCTAAGCGCGAACTCTATTTCGTTCTCAGCGCGCTAATGCTGGGCATGCTGTTGGCCGCTCTTAACGCGACCATCGTCTCCACTGCGTTACCGACCATCGTGAATGACCTGCACGGAGCGAACCACTTGAGCTGGGTCGTGGTGGCCTACTTGTTGGCCCAGACCGTCAGCACCCCGCTGTGGGGCAAGCTCGGCGACCTCTACGGAAGAAAGATCTTCTTCATCGCGGCCATCGTAATTTTTCTCGTCGGATCGATGTTGTGTGGCTTCGCCACCAACATGATGATGTTGATCTTGTTTCGTGCGCTCCAGGGACTCGGTGGTGGTCTCATGGTGGGTGCTCAGGCTGTCATCACCGACGTCGTTCCACCGCGCGAACGCGGCAAGTATTCGGGGCGCCGTGTTCGGAGCGGCGGCGGTCTCGGACCACTCCTGGGTGGATTCATCGTCGAGTACTGGTCGTGGCGCTGCATCTTCTTCGTCAACGTGCCCTTCGGTATCGTGGCGCTCGTCGTCACGGCGTCGGCGTTACCGAACGCCGGTGAACGCAAACAACACGTAATCGACTACGCCGGCATCGTCGTCCTCACCCTCGCGTCCTCGGCGCTAATTCTTTTCACTTCACTGGGTGGTTCGAGTTTCGCGTGGATGTCCCCGCAATCAATCGCCCTGCTCGTCGGCGGCGTTGTTCTGACGGTCGCCTTCGTAATGATCGAACGTCGATCGAGAGAACCCGTCTTGCCACCGAGTCTCTTCGCGAACCGGGTGTTTTCCTCGGCCTCGGCGATTGGTTTCGTCGTAGGGTTTGCCATGTTTGGCGCCATGACGTTCTTACCGCTCTATTTCCAAGACGTCCACGGTGCCTCGCCGACGAATTCGGGACTGCGGCTCTTACCGATGATGGTGGGACTCTTCTCCGCGTCGATCATCGTCGGTCAACTCGTCGTGCGAGGGTGGCGCTATCGAGCCTTCCCCATTGCCGGCACTGCGGTAATGACAATCGGTATCGGACTCTTGGGAACGATCGGTGTAACGACGTCGACCCTCATCACGGGGATCTACATGTTGATTCTCGGCGTGGGTATTGGACTGGTGATGCAGATCCTCATCACGGCGGTGCAGAACGCCGTAAATCCGGCCGACGTGGGAGCGGCCACGGCTGGATCGACGTTCTTTCGTTCCATCGGCGGTTCGTTTGGCACCGCTGTCTTTGGCGCGATTTACACCAACGAACTACCGCGCCAACTCGCCGCCAGCGTGAAGTCGTCGGGTTTCACCGGCGTCCTACCGACAGCGAGCCAATGGACACCGTCCGAACTGCGCACGCTGCCGGCCACGGCCATCTACGTGATTACCCACTTGATTTCGTCCAGTATCAGCCATATCTACTTGCTGGCGATCCCCGTGGGGGTTGTGGCGCTCTTGTTGAGCCTTACTTTGCCGGAAGTGAAACTGCGCACAAGCCTGCACCCGGTGGCCGACGAGGTGCCAATGTCCATCGCCGATCCGGTGCCGTAATTCTTGGTCCGTTTCTTACATAATTTTCATAGAGAGGCTCGGATAACCTTTACGTCTCGGCGGGGAAAGTTCCGAGATACGATGATTGCGGAAAGGGAAGGAGTCGCGATGCCACTGTCAGAGCACGAACAGAAGATACTCGCGGAACTCGAAGAGTCTCTTTCTAAACAAGACCCGCGCTTCGCCAAGAATGTTCGTGACACCAACGTCTACTCCCACGGCACGCGACGCGTGCGTTGGGGAATTGCTGGCTTCGTGGTGGGCCTCGTGATATTGCTCGCCTTCTTCTCTCAGAACGTGTACGTCGGTCTCGCTGGAGTGGCCTTGATGTTCGCGTCGGCGATCGTCATTGAACGTAACGCTCGACTTCTCGGTCGCGCCGGTTGGCGCGACATCACGCATTCGCAACCTGGAGACGACGCCTCGGGTTCCTTAGGACCCAAAGCTCGCTCGCTTCGCGACTGGTTGTCGCGCCAACGCCCCTCGCCCGAATGAACCCGCCCGGAGTGGCTACCGCCGCTCCGTGCTTAGCCCTGGATATCGGGGCAACCAAGGCCGAAGCGGCCCTCATCACTCGTGAGGGCACCTTTCTTTGTCGCGATCGCCTCGACGTCAAACTGGCGGGTGACAATCTATTTTCAGAGGTCACGGATCTACTGGCGCGTGTGCGAGCCGATTCCGAGGTGTCGTCCCTGGGAGTGGCGTGCGCCGGTCCCATGTCGCTCGGAGGAGAGGTCGTCTCACCGCTCAACATTGCCGCGTGGCGCGAGTTCGCCCTGCGCGCACGTCTCGCTGAGGCTACGACGTTACGCGTCGACGTCGAGGGCGACGTTCGGGCCCTAGCTCTCGCCGAAGGAATGTTCGGAGCTGCGCGTGATGTGAGAAACTACGCCGCGATGGTGGTGTCCACGGGCATCGGGGGAGCCTTCGTCTTGGACGGGCGACTCGTCGATGGCGATTCAGGAAACTCCGGACACGTCGGTCACTTAATTGTCGTGCCCGACGGTCGTCTCTGTTCGTGCGGCAGCCTCGGCTGCCTTGAAGCCGAAGCCTCGGGGTGGGCGATTGAAGCGATGACGGGTCGCTCACCGCAGTTCGCTGACGACGTCACTCGCGCGCGAACGGCCACGTTGGTCGGTCGTGCGATAGGAACACTCGCGTCGGTGCTGGACTTCAATCATTGTTACGTGGCCGGATCGGTGGCCCTGGGTTTCGACGACGATTTCTTCGCGACGGCGACCAAGGCCGCGAGAGATGTGGCGACTATCGGATTTTTGAAGGACGTCGAAGTGCACCGTTCGGGACTTGGTCCCGACGGACCAATTCTGGGAGCCGCGTGCGTGGCGTGGCGAGGTCAATCGTGAAGCGCTGGTGGGTGCCCGGACTCGGTTGGTACCTGGGTCGCCATCCTGGCGACGTCGCGAGTGTCGCGCGCGCGGCCTGGCGACTTCGTCGTACCCGGTGGTGGCGTCAACCTCCGTGGTTACCGCTGCCGTCGGTGGCGTACTGGGAGTTTCGCATGTCGACGATCAATGGTGTTGACGGGCATCTCGAGCCCGCGGCGGTCGTCGCGGCCGCACGCTGGTCGGTTCAGCAACGCGTGGGACGGTAGTTTTTAACCGTGGGTCGCGTCCTTCTCCTCAACGCGACGTTCGAACCTTTGCAATTAGTGAGCGAGCGTCGTGCGGTTGTTTTATTGTTGGCCGGTCGAGCTGAACCCGTCGCCATCGCGGACGTTCCGCCGGTGTGTCGCTCGAGTTCGGTCTGTGTGACCATTCCGTCCATCGTACGACTGCACGACATGGTCCGTCTGCCGTCGAAGGTGCGTACCCCGCCCTTGACGCGACGTTCCCTGCTCCTTCGTGACGGGTACAAGTGCGCGTATTGCCTCGAGCACGCTGACACTATCGACCACGTCGTACCGCGAAGTCGAGGCGGTCGCCACGAGTGGACCAACGTTGTGGCCGCGTGTCGCCGGCACAATATGCAAAAGGGGGACCGGCTCCTCGAAGAGATCGGGTGGCGCATGCACTTCGAGCCGCGCATCCCCGACGGCCCGTGGTGGCGCTGGCGCCACGTGCCCGACCCCGACCCGCTCTGGGCGCCGTTTCTTCCTCGCGCCTCGTGAAGGATGGCGTCGAGGAACTCTACGACTACGTAGCATTGCGAGCTCTGGACTCGGCGACTCTGCTGATGATCCGTCCGTCGGAGCCGACGTTGGTGTTGGGCGGAAGTCAGTCGCTGGGCGTCCTCGACGAACAGCGACGTTCGCACTTCTCCCTACGTCGTCGCCGCGGCGGTGGAGGACTCGTCTTACTTCAACCCGACGACGTCTGGATTGACTGGTGGATTCCCGCGGGCGACCCTCGCTGGTCGCCCGACGTGCACGTCACGTCGTATCGCGTCGGCACGTGGTGGCGTGAAGTCCTGACATCGAGAATTATGCGCAAGGTCGTGATGCACGAAGGTTCCCTCGAAGGACCGGCGGAACTACGAGTGGCTTGCTTTGCTGGGCGTGGACCAGGGGAAATCTTCGTTGATGATCGTAAGGCGGTCGGACTCACCCAGTGGCGGGTGCGCGAGGGCGTTTTCGTTTCGACCGTCTTGCACGCACACGCGTCGACATCGCTGCTCGTTGCGCTCGACGATGTGCCCGACGGGCTCGTCGGAGCGCTCGAGCACCACACCCTCGCAACGCTGGGTCTCGATCCCGACGACGTGACTGCGGCGTTGATCGAAGAGTCGCAACCGATTATCGTTCGCCAGCTCTTCTTGCTCGCCTAGTTCCCCGGTCGCGCGCCCACCATCACCCGACTCGCGCATCCCCACGTCCCCGCGAGGTTTTTCACCCCGAAAATGTCACAATTTGGCGAGTAGTGGTGATCAGTGGAGTATGGTGGTGCGAAGTGGTGCGAAGTGGAGATTCCACGAAGGGGAGTTATGTTGTTGTTCGTCGGCCAGTTTCAGCACTCGCTGGATGACAAAGGTCGACTCATCCTGCCCGCGAAGTTCCGTAGAGAGTTTGAAAACGGGGGGCACCTCAGCCCCAACCTGGACGGCTGCGTCGCCCTCTGGACGCCGGGAGAATTCACTCGAAAGAGTGGGGAATACCTCGAAGCGGGTAGAAACGGAAGTAGCGACGAACGTCGCCAGTCGCGTTTCTGGGCTACCAACTCCTCGGAAGTGGAGATCGACCGTCAAGGTCGCTTTGCCCTTCCTCCGGTGATTCGCGACTTCGGTTTACTCGAAGGCGACGTCATCGTCGCGGGGAACCTTGACCACATCGAATTGTGGAACCCCGGTCGATACGCGGCCCAAGTAAGTGTCGCGGAAGAGACCTTCCTGCGAGGCAGTGACGAGTGAAAGAAGGACGAACGCAGTATCGGCCGCGGACCATGCGCAGCCTGGCAATCGCCGAACGTGAGAGGGCAATATTCTCCGCCCGCCCGCCCCGTTCGGCGATTGAAAGGCTGCAGATGGCCCAGGACACTTATCACCAGCCAGTTCTTGAACGAGAGATCGTCGAGTTCTTCTCCAGCCAGAACGCTGGGGTGGTCGTCGACGCCACGTTGGGCGGCGGCGGTCACGCCGCCGCGCTCTTGCTCGCCTCGCCGCAGCGTCGCATTCTCGGCATCGACCGTGACCCCGAAGCTCGTGCGGCCGCTGAACTACGACTCTCGCCCTTTGGTAATCGCGTACACATCGTCGCGGCGACCTTTGCCACGATGGCCGAGGTCGTGGCCGAACAATACGACTTCGTGGCCGATCTGCCGGTGGTGGGTGTCTTGATGGACCTCGGTGTTTCGTCGCACCAGCTCGACGAATCGAGTCGAGGATTCTCCTTTCGCGCCGATGCGCCATTGGACATGCGCATGGATCCCACCCAGGGCGTCACTGCCGCGCAGTATCTGGCGACCGCTCATCTCCACGATTTTGTTCGCTTGCTGCGGGCCAACGGCGAGGACCGCTTCGCGGGGGCCATCGCACGTTCGGTTCTCGAGCGTCAGCCTCAAACGACGTCGGAATTGACTGACGCGGTGGAGCGCGCGGTGCCCATGGCCGCACGCCGGCGTGGGCACGTGGCAACGCGGGTGTTCCAGGCGCTGCGCATCGTGGTGAACGACGAACAGAACGAACTCGAAATCGGCCTGGAGGCGGCGATCAGCTTGTTGGCGCCGGGCGGAGTACTCGCGGTTATCTCGTATCACTCGGGAGAAGACCGCGCGGTCAAGTTCGCGCTGCACGAAGCGTCCACCGGAGGCTGTCACTGCCCCTACGAACTGGGGTGCGTGTGCGGGGCCGTTCCGCGCGTCGTCATTACGCGCGCGAGCGCTCAACTCGCCACTGCGCGTGAGGTCGAGGTCAATCCTCGCGCTCGTTCGGCGCGTCTTCGAACGGCCACCAAGGTGGCATCGTGAGCGTCGTCAGTCTTCCTCGCCGCGACGTCGTCGCGCCCCGCACGGCCCCGTCTCCCTCGCGCCCCCGCATTCGACCGACGACGCCGACTCCGTCAACGACCAAGCGCGCGACGCGCGGTCGCCACGTCACCACGCAGGGTCGCCTTGCGTCCATCTCGGTACTCAAGAAGTCCGTCGCCATCGTGGCGGTCGCCGTCATCTTGGCGCTCTTCGGTTCGATGCTCGAGACCAATCGTCAGGTCGAATTGCACCAACTCCAGAGCGAGGTCCTCCAGGACCAGTCGTCCTACGCCACGCAGGTGGGTTCGCTCACGAATTTATCGGCACCCAGTGTCGTGGTGTCTCAGGCCAATGCCCTTCACCTCGTGAACCCCACTTCGGTGACTCAGGTTCCCGCTACGTCGCTTGATGCGATCCTGCCCCTGCCGCATTTCACAGGTTACGCACCGGTCACATCAAGGACGCAGCGGTGAGCGCGCACACTTCTCCCACCCACGCACGCCGCCAATTCCAGCATCGGCCACCGGGGCCATCTTTTTCGCCACGACGTCTCCAATTGGTCCGTGGCCTGTTCATCGTGCTGTTCGCGGCGTTGGCTCTTCGTTTATTCGCGGTGCAGATCGTCGATCATCCGCACTACGCGAAACTTTCGGTCGATCAAGTACGACACGACCTGACCACCAACGCCCTGCGCGCCGGGGTTTACGATCGTCACGGTGAAATCCTCGCGATTTCGGAACCGACGTCACTGGTGATTGCCGACGACATGCAGATATCGCAGCCCCGGCAAGAGGCCCAGGCCCTGACGGGTCTGGTCAAAGTTCCGGTGGCCAAGTTGACCGCGTTGTTGTCCAAGAAGGGGGTCGGCAGCGGGTACGTCATCTTGGCCAGCAACCTCAATCTCACTGACGGCAAGGCCATTGCGAACGGAAGTTTCCCCGGCATCGTGGTGCAAAGTTCGTCGAGTCGCTCGTACCCCAACGGTACGTTGGCCCAATCACTCCTCGGGCGCACGAACGCGTCGGGGGCGGGGTCGACGGGCCTGGAGTATCAGTACCAGGCCCAGTTGGCGGGCAAGACCGGCGTGACGCGCGAGTTCGTCTCGTCCTCGGGCGTGGCCTTACCGAGCACCTACAGCAGCGTGATCAAGCAGGCACAGCCGGGCGTCGGACTCGAGTTGACCGTTGACGCGCCACTGCAGTTCGTGACCGAACGGGCCCTCGCCACTCAACTCCACGCCGTGGGCGGCCTCACCGGCGTGGCGATGGTCATGGACGTCAAGACGGGCGAGATCCTCGCGGACGCGTCCTTGGTGAACACCCACACCAGTGCCGGCGTTCTCGGTCCGATTCCCGCGTGGGGCACCAGCGTGGGTGTACCCGGCATCGAGCAGACCATCAATAACCTCGGCTTCACTCAGGCCTACGAACCCGGTTCCGTCTTTAAAGTCGTGACCTTCTCCGCCGCTCTTCAGGCCAATGTGATGACGCCCACCAGCGTGTTCGCAGTTCCCAACTCGGTGATCGTCGGGGGACGATCCTTCCACGACGCGGAGAATCACGCCCTCGAGTACTTGACCGCCACCCAGGTGCTCGCCCAGTCGTCGAACATTGGCACCTACGAAATTGGTGCGCGAGTGGGGGAAAATGGCATCCTCGCCCAGGTCCAGCGCCTCGGATTTGGACAACTCACTGCCGTCAATTTTCCGGGCGAGACGTCGGGTCTGCTGGTGGACGCCGCTAGCTGGTACGCCAGTGACCAAGTCGCGCTGCCGATCGGTCAAGTCGACGCCGTGCCGCCAATTCAAGTTCTCGACGCGTACAACACGATTGCCAACGGCGGGGTCTTCATCGAGCCGCGACTTGTTCGCGGGTACGTCGAACCCGACGGTTCGACGAAAGCGGCGCCTCCCAGCGTGAAACGCCAGGCGCTATCGCCCTCGGTGGCCGCGACGATGAACTCGATGCTGCAACAAGTCGTTCTCGACGGTACCGGCACCAACGCGATTATTCCTGGCTACAAGGTCGCGGGAAAGACCGGTACCGCCACCATGCCCTACCCCGGTAAGGATCAACTTCTGACCGGCGACTACGACGCGAGTTTCGTGGGCTTCGCGCCCGCGAATAATCCCGTGCTGTCGATGATCGTCGTGATCGAGCGACCCCAGACCACGATCTTCGGTGCGTCGGCGTCAGCCCCCGTCTTCCAGCAGGTCATGTCCTACGCGTTGCGTCACTACGGAATTCCCTCGAGCGGGACCATCGTGAAGCCCCTCACTGGCGCGGGCGCCAGTATCTCCTCGGACGTCACGTGATGCAAGTGGGCGACATCTTCCCCGACGAGTCCTTTGACGTCGTCACGGCCAGCGTAGAGGTCGAGCGCGTCGAAATCGATTCACGTAAGTGCGAGTACCCCACGTTGTTCTTCGCCCTGCCGGGTTCGACCGCGGACGGCACGAATTACGTGTCCGAAGCGATCGAGCGCGGAGCGGTCGCCGTCGTGGCCACTCGCCCCCTGCACGCTCCAGTGCCTGTGGTCGTCATCCCGGAATCGCGCGTGTATGCGTCCCTGGCGCACGCGAGCGCGACGCTGAGCGGACACCCCGAGGTCGGGGTGGATCT
This sequence comes from Acidimicrobiales bacterium, assembly GCA_036509795.1. GTDB lineage: Bacteria > Actinomycetota > Acidimicrobiia > Acidimicrobiales > RAAP-2 > RAAP-2. The sequence goes on along the minus strand of DATCEX010000002.1, from coordinate 86,213 downwards.
GGTGGGAGTCACCGGGACGAACGGCAAAACGAGTGTCACCCACTTGGTGGCGGAGTTGGCGCGCGCCCTTGGGTGGAACGCCGCGATGATCGGCACCTTGACGAACGAACGAACCACACCCGCCGCTCCGGAATTGTTTCGCACCCTGGCCACGCTGCGCTCGAGTTTTGACTCCGTACTCGATCGATCGGTCGTGGCGATGGAAGTATCGAGTCACGCGCTCGACCAGCATCGGGTGGTGGGGAGCCACTTCGCGGTCGTGGCCTTCACCAATTTGAGCCACGATCACCTCGACTATCACCACACGATGGAGGCGTATTTCGCAACGAAGGCTCGTTTATTCGATCCTGAGTACTCCTCACGCGCGGTCATCTGGGTGGACGACACGTACGGGGCGAGACTGGCCGCGTCGACGTCGTTGAGTGTCGTGCCGGCGTCGCGCAGCGACGCCAGTGACGTGAGCAGTACGTTGGCCGGTTCGATCTTCTTTTGGCGCGGCCACCTCGTCAACACCTCGCTCATTGGTGACTACAACATTGACAACGCACTCATCGCGATGACCATCGTCGCACAGTTGGGGGCCGACGACGCGCACATCGCTGCCGCGATGGCCGACGTCGCGCCCGTTCCCGGGCGCTTCGAGGTCGTTCGTCGAGGCGCGGTCACGGTGATCGTCGACTACGCCCACACACCCCAAGGACTCGAGAGGCTCTTGACCTCGGTACGAGAGCTCACGTCGGGGCGGGTGCTGAGCGTCTTTGGATGCGGGGGGGACCGCGACACGACCAAGCGTCCCGAGATGGGTTGCGTCGCGTCACAACTCTCGGACGTAACCATCGTGACCTCGGATAACCCACGCCACGAGCCGCCAGATGCAATTATTGATGCCGTCATCGCTGGCGTCGTGGCGGGGGCCGAGGTCGTTCGCGACGTCGATCGCCGCTCGGCGATCGCGCGAGCCCTCGAGAGCGCCCGACCCGGTGACGTCGTAGTGGTGGCCGGAAAGGGTCACGAAACGACCCAGACGTTTCGTGACCGAGTCGTGGCGTTTGATGATCGTGAGGTCGTTCGCGACCTCTTGAAGGGACAGTAATGCTGAGTTTGATGGAGTCAGGCGGCGTGGGCTTCTTGTTCGCGCTGTTCATGACCCCCTTGTGGATCCGGTTCGTGCGCGAACGCTCCCTCGGGCAACAGATTCGCGAAGACGGTCCCGAAAGTCATCACGCCAAGGCCGGTACTCCCACCATGGGCGGTGTGGTGATCGTGGTCGCCACCTTCCTCGGCTATCTCATGGGTCACGTCGGTACCGACATCGTCTTTACTCGCGACGGCATCTTGGCCATGGGCGTGATCCTCGCCTCGGGACTCTTGGGACTCCTGGACGACTACTTGGGAATTCGTAATGCTCGTAACTTGGGTCTGAAGAAGCGCGGGAAGTTCGTCGGACAACTGGTTATCGCCGGAGTGTTCGCCACCCTCGCCATCACGTGGGTGCACACGTCCACGCACCTGTCCTTCACTCGCGTGACGTTGCCGGGGTGGAACCTCTCGGAGTTGGGGTGGATCGCGATGGCGATCTTCGTCGTGATCGGAAGTTCCAACGCGGTGAACCTCACCGACGGTCTCGACGGCTTGGCCGCGGGCTCGGGCACCTTTTGCTTCGGCGTCTTATCCATCATTGGCTACTGGCAGTTTCGTCACTTCTCGATCTATCACCTGCACGCGGCCCTCGACCTCGGATTGGTGGCTGTGGCGTTGGTGGGAGCGTGTCTGGGCTTCCTCTGGTGGAACGCGGCGCCCGCGAGAATCTATATGGGTGATACCGGCTCCTTAGCCATCGGTACGGGTCTGGGCGCCCTGTGCCTCTTGATGAACCTGGACTTGTTGCTGCCGATTCTGGGCGGTCTCTTCGTGGCCGAGACGGCGTCGGTGATCTTGCAGGTCGTCAGTTTTCGGGTCTTTGGACGGCGCATCTTTCGTATGGCGCCGTTTCATCACCACTTCGAACTTCGCGGTTGGCCCGAGATAACCGTCATCATTCGCTTCTGGATCCTGGCGGGGCTGCTCGCGGCGCTCGGTCTGGGGATCTTCTACGGTGATTTCCTTCGCACGGCGAAGGTGGTCTAAACCATGGCTCCCAAAATCGCACGCGTTCTGCAGCCCTTTCCTCGCGGTGACCGAGCCGCCACCGCCCTGCTCGTCGTCACCGCTCTACTGGTGGGCTACGGCACCGTCATGGTGGGTTCGGCCAGTGACGCCCAGTCCGCCCTGAACGGCGGGACGTCCTTCGCCATCACCATTCGCGATCTGTTGTACCTGGGCATTGGCGCGTTCGTCTTCGTCGTGGTCTCACGTCTTCGATTGTCCTGGGTCCTCTCGATGGCGCCGTCATTAATGATCGCGGGATTCGGCCTGCTCGCGGGAGTCGAGTTAGTGGGCATCACGGTGAACGGTGCGCGACGCTGGTTGCCAACGCCGTTCATCCAAATCCAGCCGTCGGAGTTCTTCAAACTCTTCGTCGTGCTCTACGTCGTCTGGGTGATCCAGCGACACCACCACCGCATCGGGAACTGGCAACACCTCGTGCTCTGGATGTCGCCGGTGTTCGCGGGCGTCGGACTGATCCTGCTCGAGCACGACGTGGGTACCGACACGATCGTCGTGGCGATCGCCCTGTCGATTCTCTTCGTGGCGGGACTGCCCCGCCAGATAGTGACGTCCATAATGTTGTTGGGCCTGCCGGTCCTGGGGATCTACGCCCTGGCCGAACCGTATTCCATGCGCCGTCTCATGTCGTTTTTGCACCCCAACACGAATCTCACCACCACTGGATACCAACTCCTGCAATCGCGAATCGGACTGGGCGCTGGCGGTCTGACCGGACTAGGCCTCGACCACAGCCGGGAGAAATGGGGGTTGTTGCCGAACCCTCACACGGACTTCATCTTCACGATCATTGGTGAGGAGCTCGGATTGATCGGCACCTTGAGCGTGATTGCGCTCTTCGTCGGTTTTCTCATGGTCTCCACTCGCATCGCGCGCCAGTGCACCAATGAGGTCTATCGGTTGCTCGTGGTGGGAATCACCACCTGGATCATTTTGGAAGCGCTCATCAACATCGCCTCCGTCGTAGGCTTTTGGGCAGTGACCGGTATTCCCCTTCCCTTCTTCTCCTACGGCGGTACCGCACTCATCACTGAACTAGCGGCAGTGGGCCTTCTCTACAACATCGCCCACGATCGCAGTCGGTCGGCTCATCTGGTCATTACCGCGAGTGAGCCCAGTTTCATTGCGGTCGCCGCGCCCGCGCGCTCCTCGCGGCCGCCCGTGCGGGCGCAGCCACCGCGCGTAGTGCATCGCAATCCCGTTCGCGCTCCGCGATCGTGACGGGCCCCATCGTTCTCACCGGGGGTGGGACCGGGGGGCACATCTTTCCAATGCAGGCCGTCGCCGACGCGCTACGCGAGGCGGGAATCTCCGACTCCGAGATGCGCTACGTCGGATCGCGACGGGGACAAGAGGCGACGTTGCTCGGCGGCGGTCCCATTGAACTGACGTTGCTACCCGGCCGAGGTCTTTGCCGCTCGCTCTCACGTCGTGCTCTGCGCGACAACGCGGGCGCCGTCGTCGGTCTCGTGCGGGCGTTCTCGCGCGCGTTGATCGACGTGCAGCGCTGGCGTCCGCGCGCCGTCGTCTCGGTGGGGGGCTACGCGGCCGCGGCGATGTCAACGGCGGCGGTGCTCTGGCGTCGACCCCTCGTCCTCGTTGATCTCGACGCCACGGCGGGCTTGACGCATCGATTGTTGGCGCGCTTCGCCACCCTACGGTGCGTCGCCATCGGCACGCCCAGTGAACGCGTTCGGGTGACCGGCGCACCGGTGCGACGCGACATCGCCGACATTGATCGCTCGATCGACGAACGGGGTCGGGCGAAGGCACGACTTGCTCTTCCGATCGATCCCGATCGTCGCGTTGTGGTCGTGATGACCGGGTCCCTCGGGGCGCGGCGTGTCAATCTGGCGGTGGTGGAACTGGCCACGCGCTGGCGTGACCGCACCGACATCACTCTCGTGCACGTGACGGGCCGACGCGATTTCGACGAAGTGACGTCGCGCCGACCCGAACTGACGGGGCTGGATTATCGCGTCCAGGCCTTTGGCGAAATGACGACGTGGTGGGCGGTGGCCGACCTTGCGATTTGTCGCGCGGGGGCGACGACGATCGCCGAATTGACGGTGCTCTCGCTCCCCGCGATCCTGGTCCCGCTGCCGGGCGCTCCGGGCGATCACCAGGGTCACAATGCCCGGGCGCTCTCGTCGGCCGGCGCCGCGGTAATCGTGCCCGACTCGGCCTGCACCGGTGCCGAGTTGGATCGCCAGGCAACCGCCATCATGCGGCCAGAAGTGTTGCGAGAAATGTCCCTCGCCAGTTCGCTGCTCGCGCAGCCCGACGCCGCAACGGCAATCGCGCGCGCGGTTCTCGAGGCGGTCGACCCGTCGTGATTTTCACTGACGGGGTCCGGGTCCATATCGTCGGTGTCGGCGGGGCGGGTATGAGCGCCCTGGCGGTGCTCTTGGCGGGTATGGGATGTCGGGTCAGTGGTTGTGACGCCACCAGTGGACCGGTTCTCGCGGAACTGGTCCAGCGCGGTGTCACGGTGGCGGCGCGTCACGACGCTAGCCACGTGCTCGACGCTGACGTGGTGGTGTGGTCCCCGGCGGTGCGTGACGATCACGAGGAATTAGTCGCGGCGCGCGAGCGCGCACTAGTGATGATGGCGCGTCCTCGCGTGCTGAGCGAATTGTCTTCGCAAACTCGCGTCGTGGGAGTGACCGGAACCCACGGCAAGACGACGGCGACGTCGATGCTCGTGCACATTATGCACGCCGCCGGGCGCGATGATTCGCGACTCGTCGGCGCGCCGGTTCGTAGCGTGGGATTCAGTGGCTACTTCGGTGCCGGGGACCTCCTGCTCGAGGTGGACGAGAGTTTCGGAGCATTCGCCGAACTCACCCCCTACGCGCTGGGATTACTCAACGTCGAAGCCGACCACTTGGATCACTACGGTTCGTTGGCGGCATTGGAATCAGCCTTTACCGACGTGGTGAAGCGAACGACGGGACCGTTCGTCGTGTGGAATGACGACCCGGGCGCCGCACGCGTGGCCGTCCTCGCTGAGCGTGACGTCGTGCGCGTGGGCACGAGCGACGATGACCAGTGGCGCCTCGTGGACGTCCAACTCTCGCGACGCGGAGCGCGCGCCCACCTGGTGGGCAGCGTCGACGTGGAGATCGATCTGGCGGTGACCGGTCGGCACAACTTGGCGAACGCTGCGGTGGCCGCGGTAGTGGCGATATCCCTCGGCGTGGACGCGACGAGCGTGAGCGAAGGACTGCGAGCGTTTCGCGGTGCTCCCCGTCGTTTCGATCACGTGGCCCAGTGGCGACAGATCGACGTCGTCGAAGACTACGCGCACCTTCCGGGAGAAATTGCGGCCACGGTGGACGCCGCGCACGACGCCGGGTACGAACGGATTGTCGCTATTTTCCAGCCGCACCGCGTGACACGAACGGTGAGTGTTGGTGCGGCGTTCGCGCCGGCCTTTGACGCGGTGGACGACGTGATCGTCACCGACATCTATACGGCGGGCGAGGAGAACCCCGACGCACTGACCGGCGACGTCATCGCCCAATACGTCCGCGATCGTGGCCGTACGCGCGCGCACTACGCCGGTGAACTGCGCGAGGCCGCGGCCACGCTCGAACGAGTGGCGAGTGACGCGGACCTCATTCTCATCGTCGGAGCGGGTGACGTGGCGAAGGTCCTCAACTACCTCCCGCACACGAACGCGGTCCGTGAGCCAGGGGTCACTAGCGCCGGTTCGCGAATCTTCGGAGACGACCCTCGTGTGATTTACGACGCGCCGATGGGTGCTCGAACGACGTATCGCGTAGGCGGTACGGTGAGCGCTCTCGTGACTCTCTCGAGTCTCGACGACCTGGACGACGTCTCGGAACGTCTCGTGAGTTCGTCGCGTCCCCTGTGGGTCGTCGGTAATGGTTCGAACCTGTTGATCGCCGATGGTTCGCACGCCGCCATTGGGGTACACCTCGAGGGAGATTTCAAGAGTCTCGAAGTGGTCGACGGCGACGACGGGCGCGTGGCGGTATTCGCCGGAGCCGGTCTGGACCTACCGGTCGCCGCGCGGCGCCTCACGGGCGAGGGCGTGGTGGGCTTTGAGTGGGCCGTCGGTGTTCCGGGTACCTTCGGTGGGGCCGTGGCGATGAACGCGGGCGGGCACGGATCAGATATGCGGGCGAGCGTTCGCCGCGTCGAGGTGTGGTCCGCCGGCCAACGTCGCTGGCGAGACGCAGACGAGATGGCTTTTTCGTATCGCACGAGCGTTCTTTCGATGGGCGACATCGTGACGCGAGTCGAACTCGAGCTATCGCGTGGGGACGCGACCACGTCGCGCGACGCTCTGTCGGAGATCGTTCGTTGGCGCCGCGACAACCAACCCGGCGGAGCCAACGCGGGCAGTGTGTTTCGCAATCCGCCCGGCGACTACGCGGGGCGACTGATCGAGGCCGCCGGGGCCAAGGGTCTGCGGCACGGCACGGCGGTCGTGTCCGAGAAGCACGCCAATTTCATCATTGCCGATCCGGACGGGACGGCGGCGGACGTCCTGGCTCTCGTGTTCGAGGTGCGAGAACGAGTCGCCGAGTCAACCGGCGTGTGGCTCGAGACCGAAAACCGCCTGTTGGGCTTTGAGGAGACCTGGTGAGTCGCCGACCACGTGCTACTAGTCGTGTGACTAGTCGTGGCACCGTTCGCTCGCGTGCGACGGTGAAAGAGACGCGCGCGCCGCGCGCGCCGCGCCACGCGGCGACGTCAACAACACGCGACGCGTCACTCGTCGCGGTCATCGAACCGCGCCGCCGCCGCTCGATGTTGCTCGTGAAAGTGGTCGTCATCGTGGCCTTGGTCGGAGCCACCTTGTTCGTCGGCGGCCAGTGGTTGTTGCGCCAATCGTATTTTCGAGTCCAACACGTCGCGCTGTCGGGCGAGGTGCACGAGACGTCGGCGCAGATACTATTGACGACGCACCTCGACACCCACCCCACCATGATCGACCTCAGTTCGGCCGCTCTCCAACACGACTTGTCAATCTATCCGTGGATCGGTTCGGTAGTGCTGGTGAAGAAATGGCCCAACACGGTTGATCTCACCGTGCACGAGGTGAGCGCCGTGGCGGTGGCCTTTAACGCCCGTCACGTTCTGCAGTACGTGAGCGTCACGGGTCGCGATCTGGGGGTGGCGCCACTCAACACCAACATGACGACGCTCTCGACCACGCCGACGACTTTGGCGGCGACCACCTGGCCCTACGGGGGAGTCGAGTCAGCGGCGGCGCGGGTCGCGAGCCAACTCCCCGTGGCCTTCGCGTCCCAAGTGAGTCAAGTCATTAGTGACGCTCAGGGCAACGTGACGTTGCAATTAACGACGCCGATCAAGTTCTTTCTCGGTGCCGCGACCAACTTGAACGCAAAATTCGTCGCAGTGGCGTCCGCCATCGCGCACGGAACCTTCGCCGCCGGCGACGTCGTGGACGTAACAACACCCAGTGAATTGTCGGTCACGGGACCGTCTCCCTCGTGAGAAAGACATTTGACCCTAAACTGGGGACCTTACTAGCCTTCAATCAAATAATTTCGCACGAATCGGTCGCTCGCATCGAGACCAGAGTAGTTTCGACACACCACAGCAAGGGGAATTCATGAGTCTCAACCAGGGCAACTATCACGCCGTCATCAAGGTCATCGGTGTCGGTGGCGGTGGTGTGAACGCGGTGAACCGAATGATCACTGCCGGCCTACGCAACATTGAATTCATTGCCGCCAACACCGACGCCCAGGCGCTACTGCTCTCGGAGGCCGACCTCAAGATTGACATTGGCCGCTCGCTCACCCGCGGTCTCGGGGCTGGATCGGACCCCGAAATCGGTCGCCAGGCCGCCGAGGACCACCGCGCCGAGATTGAAGAGGCCCTCAAGGACACCGACATGGTGTTCATCACCGCCGGTGAAGGCGGTGGCACCGGGACCGGCGCCGCTCCGGTGGTCGCGGACATCGCGCGCGCCCTGGGCGTGCTCACCATCGGGGTCGTGACCCGACCCTTCTCCTTTGAGGGCAAGCGCCGGGCGACGCAAGCCGAAAAGGGCATCCAGGCGCTGCGAGAGAAGGTGGACACCCTCATCGTCATCCCCAACGACCGACTGCGCTCGGTGGCGACGTCTGAGACGTCGATGCTCGACGCCTTCAAGATCGCCGACGACGTCTTGTTGTCAGCCGTGCGTGGCGTCACCGATCTCATCACGGTGCCCGGACTCATCAACACTGACTTTGCCGACGTGAACGCCATCATGCGCAACGCCGGCACCGCGATCATGGGCGTGGGCATGTCGACCGGTGAGGGTCGCGCCATCAACGCGGCGCGCGCGGCGATCACGTCGCCGCTGCTCGAGGCTTCCATCGAGGGCGCGCGCGGCATTTTGATGAACATCGTCGGCGGTCCGGGCGTGACGTTGAGTGAAGTGACCGACGCCGCGAGCATCATCCACGACGTCGCCCACCAGGACGCCAACATCATCTTCGGCAGCGTGATCGACGAATCCGTCGGTGAAGCGGTGCGCGTGACGGTCATCGCGGCCGGTTTCGACCACATCCCCCCGGTGAAGGGTCCGACGTCAGCGTCAGGCGCTCCCGCGGGCGACGCGCCGCGCACCGACATCTTCGCCAACACCACCAGTGACGACTTCTTCGATGTCGGTGGCGATGACGACCTCCCCAGCTTCCTTCGTTAGTCCCGACGACGTCCAACGAGTCGCGGCCAACCTGGCCGACGTACGTCGTCGCACCGAGCGCGCGGGGGGTGACCCGGCGAACATCGCCGTGGTGGCCGTGACGAAGAACTTCGGTACCAACATGGTGCTCGCCGCACACGCCGTGGGACTGCGTGCGGTAGGTGAGAACTACGTCGACGAACTCGAGGTGAAGCGCGCGGAGCTCTCCGATCTCGACGTCGCGTGGCACTACCTCGGAGCTCTGCAGTCCAACAAAATTGCGCGCGTACTGCGCGTGGCCGACGTGGTCAGTGGTGTCTCGCGCGCCAAGGAGATTCGCCTCATCGCCGCCCAGCGCCCCGGTGCGACGATTGACGTGCAGGTGGACCTCACCGGTGCACCCGCGCGCAATGGCGCCGACGCCGCGGACGTGGGGGCGTTGGTAGACCTCGCACGAATCTCGGGCCTCGAGGTGCGCGGCCTCATGACTGTCGCATCACCCGACGCGGCACGGGCTAGCCAACAGTTCGCTCGAGTGAACGAACTGTGCGTTGAACTCGGCGTCGCGGAACGATCAATGGGGATGAGTGACGACTTGGAACTCGCCATCGCCCAGGGCAGCACCGAAATTAGGATCGGTCGCGCTTTATTTGGCCCACGACCTACCCGGACCCCACTGACCTAACATGGAGCCGGGCGGTAGAGCCGCGAGGAGAAGTAGATGAACGAAAAAATGCGCAAGGCGCTCGGCTTTTTGGGCCTCGTCGAGGACGACTACAACGAGTATGCGGCGACGGAGACTTCGCGACCCTTCAGCGAGGACACTCGCGAGGACCCCTCGTGGGCGCCCCGGGCCAACGCCCCGGCGCCCCGGGCGAGCACTCCGGCTCCGCGCATCAATCCCACCCCCGCTCCACGCACGGGTCCCGCACCCCTGCGCCCCCAGCCCGTGTCCTCGACGCAGGCCCCTCGCCCGATGCCCATGTCGATGCTCGACGCGCAACAACCCAACTCTCGTCCTCGCGTACAGGGTGCCGTGGCGCCGTCAATGCGCGGCGTGGTGGCCTACGTGGGAGAACAGGAGATCGAGGTCCTGACGCCCCTGGAATTCAACGAGTGTCAGCGCATCACCGATCAGGTGCGACTCAACCGGACCGTCATCTTGGTCGTGACCCAGTGTGGTCCCGCCGTGGCGCGTCGACTCATCGACTTCGCCGCCGGGACCTCGTACGCGTTACGCGCGACGGTCGAGACCCTCGAGAAGGGTGCGGTCTACGCCATCTGTCCCCACGGCGCGAGCTTGAGTCCGGAAGTGCGAGCGCGCCTAGTGTCGTCGAATTATCAGTCTGTCGGTTACTAATGAGTTTTATTCGAGAGTTGATTCAGATCTACATCTGGATCTTGGTCATCTCGGCGTTGCTTAGTTGGTTTCCCACGACGTCATCCCAAGGTGGCCTCGCCACGACCAAGCGCGTTCTCGCGCAAGTGACCGAGCCCCTCCTTCGACCCTTGCGTCAGATTGTGCCGCGTCCGCGAATGGGCGGGGTCAGCGTTGACTTCTCGGTGTTGGTGGCGATCATCCTTTTGGTAATTATCTCATCAATCATTTGATCGGTTACCCCTTTTTGACAGAGTGGGCGGTAGGGTAGACGTCATGGAAAGTACGGACACTCCTCGCTCGGCACTGGACGAAATCAAGACGGTTTCCTTTAAACAAGGAATACGCGGCTACGTCGTTGACGAGGTGGACGAATTCTTAGACCGCGCGGCGGCCGAAGTCGACCAGATTCGTGAGCAGATGCACCAATTACGTCAGCAACTTCGCCAGGCCGGTGAACGTATCCGCCAACTCGAAGGTGGAGCTCCCGTGGTCGTGCCCGCGCCCGCGCCGGTAGTCGTCCCCACTCCCGCGCCGGTGCCCGCCCCGGCCCCGGTGGCGCCCCCCGCTGCGGTGTCCGCCCCCGTCGCCAGCCACACGGCCGGAGCGGAGCAAGTCACCGCGATGATCGCCATGGCCCAACAGTTCATCGAGCAAGCACAGCAAGAGGCTGAAGCGAGTGCACGTGAGTTGACGGTGGCCGCGCAAGATCGCGCCCGAGAGATCGTCGCCGAAGCGCGCTCGCGCGCGGAAGATGAAGTCACTCGACTCAATGGCCTCAAGCAGCGCTTGAGCGAGGACGTGGTGATGCTCACGCGCCAGCTCGACGCGGAACGCACTCGCCTGTCGAGCGTGCTCGCCGAACTGTCGCAGTGGATTGAAAGTTCACTGCACATGGGCGTGGAAGAGGGCGCGCACGTGGCCCCTCGCGGCGCTGCTCCCGCGCCCAGCGCGGCACCCACGACGCAATCGGACGTGTCGCCGCGACCAGTTGCACCGCCGCCCGCGCCGCCAGCGACCGTCGGCCAAGTCCTTAATTTCGAATCGCCGGGCGATAATCGCGCCTAAAACCGCTTCCGGCTGCTAGGGTCGGCGCGCTGGTTCACACTGACCAAGGAGTCGTTCATGCCGTCAACCGCCAAAGTCTCGCCCAAGAAGGCCGTCGCCCCCAAGGCGGCGGCCCCCAAGGCAGCGAGCAAGGGAGCGACCGCGAAGAAGGCGGCTCCCGTGAAAAAGGCCGTCATTCGTCCCGCGACCAGGTCGGTCGCGAAGAAAGTAATCGCCACCAAGAAGAATTCAACCCCCCAGGCTTCGACCAAGAAAGCAGTAGCTCAAAAGACCGTGAAGAAAGTTGTCGCCCCCAAGCAGTCCCTCGCCAAGGTCCCCGTGTCGAAGGCCTCCGTTTTAAAGACCATAAAGAATAAGGTGTCCGTGCCCGCCGCCGCCGCCAAGGCCGCCGCGGCCGCGGCGGCCCTCAAGGAGCGCGAAGCGAAGGCCAAAGTCGCCGAACGCGAGAAGCTCGCTGCCGCCAAGGCGAAGGCCGCCGCCGCCGCCAAGGCCCTCAAAGAACGCGACGCCAAGGCGAAAGTCGCCGAACGCGAGAAGCTCGCCGCCGCCAAGGCGAAGACCGCCGCCGCCGCCAAGGCCCTCAAGGAGCGCGACGCCAAGGCGAAAGCGGCCCTCAAGGAGCGTGAAGTTCAACGTAAGGCGCGCGAAAAAGCCGCTGCCGAAGCGAAGAAGCAGCGCGAGATCGACACCAAGCGCAAGGCCATCGAAGCGGAGAAGCAACGCAAACTGCGCGAAATCGAACGACGCAATCAAGAGGAACTCAAGCGTCAAGAGCGTCGCGATGCCGAAGAGCGCAAGCGCATCGAAGCCCTCGAGCGCAAAATGCACTCCAAGCCCTACGGTGACGATGCGGAGTTTCTCGAGGAACTGCGCGGTCTCTTGCTCGAATCTCGTCAGTCGACGCTCCAACAGATCGCCATCAGTGATGCAGAGGCCAACGAGATGTTGGTCGACCGCGAACGACTCGAGTACGACGACGAGGACGGATCGAGCGTCGTGTCGGACATCCAGCGTGACCAGTTGAAGGACTTCGCGACCGCTTTGCGCCTCAAGGTGGACGAAATCGACGTCGCCCTCGGGCGCATCGACGACGGCAGTTACGGACGGTGCGACGAATGCTACGAGCCGATTTCTAAGCCCCGGCTACAATTCCAGCTACCGGTTTTCACCTGTGTCACGTGCCGCGCCAGCGTTTAGCGCGCCGCATTAATGTCACCGTTGTGGCCCTGGCCTTGTCGGTGGCGATTCTCGATTCACTCACGAAACTCTGGGCCCGCCACGCACTCGCGCAGCGCGCGCGTCACGTGATCGGCCCGGTCTGGTTTCGCCTGACCTATAACTCGGGAATCTCGTTCTCGATGAATCGTGCCGGACCCCTCGCCACGACATTGGTCGTGCTGGTGATTGTTCTGGTGGTCGCCTACGTCGCGGTGCAAGCGGCTCCGGGACTCGCAACCCTAGGATTCGGCCTCTTGCTGGGCGGCGGAGTGGCTAACGAAGTCAATCGCCTCGTCGTCGACCCCCATCGGGTCACCGACTTCATCGCTATCGGGCGTTTCCCGGTCTTCAACCTCGCCGACGCTGCGGTGACGGTTGGATTTTGTGTCCTGGTCGTCGCAATGTTGCGCGGCGCGAACTTGGTGCAGCGATGAGCGATTCGCGTGACGCGTTCGACGGCGAGACGCTCGACCTCGTCGTGCCCAGCACTCTCGACGCCATCCGCGTCGATCGCGTCCTCTCGATGTTGACGGGTCTGTCGCGCGCCGAAGCCACCCTCATGGTGGCCGAAGGATCCGTGAGGGTGGACGACAGAGTGGTCACCAAGGGTTCCATGGTCCTCGAAGAGGGCCAGCACCTCGTGGCGCACTTGCCAGCGCCGGACGCCGGTTTCGTGGAACCCGATGCCTCGGTCGACGTCGACGTCGTGCTCGACGACGAGGACTTCGCGGTGATCAACAAGACGGCTGGCCAAGTCGTGCACCCGGGGGCGGGACAACGAACGGGTACCCTCGTGGCGGGACTGCTGGCGCGGTTTCCCCAGATGCAGTCGTTGAGCGACGAGGGCCTCAGCGACCCGTTTCGACCGGGCATCGTTCACCGCCTCGACAAGGGGACGTCGGGCGTGTTGGTGGTGGCCAAGACCCCCGAAGGACTCGTGAGTCTTCGCGACCAATTGGCGAGCCGTGAGATGGACCGGACGTATCTGGGGTTAGTGGAAGGTCACGTGGTGGAAGAACGCGGTGTCGTCGATGCGCCGATCGGGCGCTCCACGCGCACCCCCACGCTCATGGCCGTACGCGCGGACGGTCGACCGGCGCGCACTGGTTACGAAGTGATAGAGCGCATCGACAAGCCCCACACCACGACGTTGCTGCGCCTGACTCTCGACACTGGTCGCACGCACCAGATTCGCGTGCACATGGCGACGATCGGGCACCCAGTCGTCAACGACCCGCGCTACGGGCATCGCCGTGACCGACGTCTCGTCGAGGACCGCTTCTGGTTGCACTCGCGGACGTTGGCGTTTCAGCACCCGCGCACTGGCGAACCAGTCAGCGCAGGCGCGACTCTCCCGCCCGACCTGACGGCCTTGCTGGGAGAGACGCGCGACCTCTAGACGTTCGCGTGTGCCGCGAGGACGGTGGCGTCGTGGCGAAGAATCTCCAGCGCCTCCTCCTCGGCTCGGCGCACGCGGCGCACGCCGATGTCCATCTTGGTGGCCGTGGCTTGCAACGACAGGGGCGTGGCACCACCGAGTCCGAAGCGCAAGGTCACAACCTCGCGCTGCAGATCGGTCAACTGGCTTAACGCGTCCAGGAGTTGCTGGTCCATCATGCCTTGCTCGATGTCGCCGACCCAGTCCTGCTGGCTCGGGGCGACCAGGTCACCCAGAGTGGTGGCCGAGTCCGACGACGCGGGCTGGTCCAGGCTGGCGGTGACGCCAGCAAGGCCGCGCAGTCCTTCACGGACCGCGCGCGTCATGCCCGTCGCTTCTTCGAGCTCCTCGTCGGTGGGCTTGCGCCCAAAGAGAGACGTGAGCTCGGCGTTGGTCGCTTCGAGTCGCTGTAGTTGCTCACCGACTTCTAGAGGGATGCGAATGGTGCGGCCGTGTTGTTGCACCGCTCGCTGCAGGGCCTGTCGGATCCACCAGGTGGCGTAGGTGGAGAACTTAAAGCCACGCTCCCAGTCGAACTTTTCGACGGCGCGCAGTAATCCGAAGGTGCCCTCTTGCACGAGGTCAGTCATTTCGACGCCACGGTCCTGGTAGCGGCGGGCCCAGTGCAATACGAGGCGCAGGTTGGCGGCGACCATTTGCTTCTTGGCCTCCTCGTCACCAGCGGTGACGCGCTTGGCGAGTTCGACTTGCTCGTCGTAATTGGGCATGGGATAACGGTCAAGGTCTCGCATGAGGAGGCCCAGCATGTCATTGGTGTTGACAGCTGATCGGCGGGGTGTTGTGTTCACGGCAACTCCTTTGGGGGTGAGGTGCGCTGGTCCCACAGGGAATTTGTCCTATGGACGCATAACTAATTTACCATGTGGTAGGTACGTCGCGGGTTGAATTTAGTTAGGTCTTAAAAATGTCAGTTGACGGCCTGGTGAGGACGTCGTTGGGGTTGCAGGCCGCGGGCCTGCAAGACCATATCGGCGAGGGTGAAACTCGAGAGATGCTCACGCATGTGGTTGCCGACGTCGGCCCACACACCCAGGAGCACGCACTGGCCTTCGTGGTCGCACGCGCCGTCACGATGGGGTTCTCCGAAGTCGCCCGCCACGATGGGCCCATCGACGGCGGCCACAATCTCGGCGAGGGTGATGTTTTGGGCCTCGCGCGCCAGCACGTAGCCGCCACCCACCCCGCGCTTAGAACGTACGAGTCCGACGCCTTTTAAAATCAAGAGGATTTGCTCCAGGTAGGGCTGGGGCAGGCCGGTGCGCTCGGCGAGGTCGCGCACCGAGGTGGGTACCGACAGGTCGGCGCCTAACGCCAGGCTCAACAATGCGCGACTGGCGTAATCTCCGCGCGTGGACACCCTCACGCCCGCAGTCTATCGGTCGGTGGCGGCCGTCTCGGTGCCCACGACGGGCCACTTTTCTGGCACACTTCATGGTGTGGAACAAGCAGGCAACCCCAACGTCACCGTCGATCCCGACGAAGTACTTTCCCCGGGCGAAGACGAAAAACCCGCGGACGAGGCGAAGGAGCCCGAAACCGACTACATCTCCCAACCCGCCAAGGTCATGCGGATCGGGACGATGGTCAAAACGCTCCTGGACGAAGCGCGCGCGGCACCCCTGGACGAGGCCGGGCGGGCCCGCCTGCGCGAGATCTACGAGACGTCCATTCATGAGCTCTCGGGCGCCCTGTCGTCGGATCTCGGTGAAGAACTCGGACGTATGGTCCTACCCTTTAGCGCCGACGTCCCCACGGAATCGGAGTTGCGCATCGCCCAGGCGCAATTGGTGGGTTGGCTCGAGGGGCTCTTTCACGGCATCCAGGCGTCCCTCTTCGCTCAACAAGCCGCCGCCGCGGCGCAACTCGAAAAGATGCGTGACCGCTCGCTCAATCCCGGTAGTGGCGAACCACGCGCCGGGACGTACCTCTAGCGCCACGGTGACGCGTCACAGTTCGCCGTTAGAGTCGGCCCGTCACGGCGCTGCGTGGCCGACCCCGGAAAGTCACTAAAGCAATGGCCGAGAGCTTCGTTCACCTACATAACCACACCGAGTATTCGATGCTCGACGGCGCGGCGCGCGTGGAGGAGATGGTCCTGGCGGCCAAGGCGGACGGCCAATCGGCGATCGGTATCACCGATCACGGCAACCTGTATGGCGTCATCGACTTTTACGAGAGTTGTCGCAAGCACGGGGTGGTGCCCATCATTGGCCTCGAGGCCTACATGGCGGCAAATTCTCGCTTCGATCGGCCACCGCGGCGTGGGAAAATCGACGACACCGGCGGGGACACCGAGGGGGGCCAGAAGCTCTATCACCACCTCACTCTGCTCGCGACGACGAATGACGGGTACCGCAACTTGCGCGAATTGTCGTCGCGCGCCTTCCTCGAGGGCTACTACTACAAGCCGCGACTGGACTGGGAGCTGCTCGAAGAGCACTCCGCGGGACTGGTGGCCACGTCGGGTTGCCTGGGTGGCGTCGTGCTGCAGGCCCTGTTACAAGACGACTACCAGCGCGCGCTCGAATTAGCCGGGCGACTCCAGACCATCTTTGGCGCGGAGAATTTCTTTATCGAGATGCAAGACCACGGCATCGCCGAACAGGTACGCACGAATCCCCAGCTCCTGCAGATCGCGCGCGACCTGCAGGCGCCGTTGCTCGCCACCAATGACCTGCACTACGTCAAGCACGGCGACGCGGCCATGCACGACGCCCTGTTGTGCATCGGGACCGGATCACTCGTGGCCGACCCCCAACGCTTCCGATTCCAGAGTGACCAGCACTACCTCAAGTCTGCGGCCGAGATGCGCTACCTGTTCCGCGACATTCCCGAGGCCTGTGACAACACGTTGTTGATCGCCGAGCGCGTCGACGTCACCATCGAATTCGATAACAACGCGCTCCCCGAATTTCCGATTCCCGCCGACCTCGCCGGGGCGACGCACAAGGAGGGGGCCGACAAATTGTTGGCGCACTTGAGCTACGCGGGCGCGCGCGAGCGTTACGGCGACCAATTGAACGACGAGGTGCGCGCTCGACTCGAGTACGAACTCGGGGTCGTCGCGGACATGGGGTTCTCGGACTATTTCTTGGTCGTATGGGACCTCATTCGACACGCGCGCGAACAAGGTATTCGTGTGGGTCCGGGACGCGGGTCGGCGGCGGGGTGCTGCATTGCCTACTGCCTCAAGATCGTGGACCTCGATCCACTGCGCTACGGACTCATCTTTGAGCGCTTCTTGAATCCCGGTCGCAAGCAGATGCCCGACATCGACATGGACTTTGACGAGCGCTACCGCGGCGACATGATTCGCTACGCCGCCGATCGCTACGGTTCGGACCACGTGGCCCAGATCGTCACCTTCTCCACCATCAAGGCACGCGCCGCGGTACGCGACGCGGCGCGCGTACTGGGGTACCCGCCCCAGCTCGGTGATCAGATCGCCAAGGCCATGCCGCCGCTCGTGATGGGTCAAGACCTCCCGTTGCTGGCCTGCTTCGAGCGTATGCCGGGCTTCGAGGGTCGTTACGCGGAGGCGGCCGACCTGCGCACGCTCTACGAGACGAATCCGGACGTGACCCACGTAATCGACGTCGCCAAGGGGTTCGTGGACAAACGACGCCAAGACGGCATCCACGCCGCCGCCGTGGTCATCACGAGTGGGCCGGTGCTCGACTACGTCCCGGTCCAGCGCAAGGCGGGTCCCAATACGTCGGCCGAGGACGCGCCCATCGTGACCCAGTACGAGGCGACGGCGATCGAGAAACTCGGACTGTTGAAGATGGACTTTTTGGGGCTGCGCAACCTCGCGATCATCGAACGCGCGCTCGATCACATCCGCCGGGTCCACGGTGAGAACGTCGACATCGACCACGTGGCGCTGGACGACCCCAAGGTGTTCGAGATGTTGCAGTTAGGTAATTCCATCGGTATCTTCCAGCTCGAGGGCGACAAGATGCGCCAGCTCATGCGTCGACTCGCGCCCACGTCCTTTGACGACATCGCTGCCCTCAACGCGCTGTACCGTCCGGGTCCCTTGAGTGAGAACGTGCACAACGACTACGCGGACCGCAAGAATCACCGTCAGGACGTGCGATTCGACCACCCCGATCTGGCCGATATCCTGGCCGAGACCTACGGCTTGATGATCTACCAAGAAGACATCATGCGCGTAGCGACCAAGATCGCCGGCTTCTCGATGACCGAGGCCGACGACCTGCGCAAGGCCTGCTCCAAGAAGATTCGCGAGATGATTCAGGCCCAGCGCGCGAAGTTCGTCGACGGTTCCGAACGCGAGGGCTACGGTCGTCCCCTGGGCGAAGCGATCTTCAACAAGATCGAGCCCTTCGCCGACTACGCCTTCAACAAGAGTCACGCGTACGGCTACGCGCTCTTGGGATATCAAAACGCGTGGCTGAAGGCCAACTACCCGGTCGAGTACATGTCGGCCCTCCTGACGTCGTTTCGCGACGATAAGGACAAGGCGTCGCTGTACCTCAACGAGGCGCGACAGATGGGTATCACGGTCGGTGTGCCGGACGTCAACGAATCATTCGGGGACTACGCCCCGAGCCTCACCGCCCCCCAGACCATCCTCTTTGGCATGGCGGCGGTGCGCAACGTGGGCGAGGCCCTCGTCGACAAGATCGTGGCCGAACGCGAGGCTCAGGGGCCCTTTGCGTCGGTGTACGACTTCGTTCGCCGGGTGGATCCCTCGGTTCTGAACCGGCGCACGATGGAGTCATTGATCAAGGCGGGCGCCTTCGATTCACTCGGCGTGGCGCGTCTGGGGCTCCTACTCAAGGTCGACGAACTGATCGAGGCGACGCTCTCGCGTCGCAAGGATCTGTCGCTCGGCATTTCGACGCTGTTCGCGTCGCTCGACGGTGACGGGGCCAACGACTGGGAGGGCACCGACGTACCGATTTCTGACGTGGAGTTCGACCAACCCGTGAAGCTCGACTTCGAACGCGAGATGCTGGGTACCTATATCTCGGACCATCCCTTGTACGCGGTGGAGCACGTGCTCGCGGCCAAGACCGATGGCTCGCTGGTGTCGTTACGCGAGCAGGCCGAGGATCTGGCCAAGTCCAATCGCCCCTTCAAGATTGGTGGCATCTTCTCCGAGGTGCAACTGCGCACGACGAAGGACGGTCGCGCCTACGCGCGTACCGTGGTGGAGGACTTGGCGGGATCGGTCGAGGTGAATTTTTCTTCCAAGGTATTTGAAAAGTGCAGTGGGTATCTCGCGAAGGACAACATCGTCGTGGTCAAGGTGCGCGTCGACGTGCGCGACGAAGAACCGAGATTTGGCGCAATCGACGTGGAAGTGCTGCGCGTGGACCAGGGAGACGGCGAGTTACGACTGTGTTTTCGTCCCGACGACTTCAACTCGACGTCGATTGCTCGACTAAAGGAAATCCTCCAGCGCTACCCGGGACCGTCGCCGGTGATCCTCGAAACGGGGGTCGACGGCAAGGCGTTCAAGCTGGGACCGGACTTTCGCGTGACCATTGCGTCGGTAGTAGGTGATTTGCGTAGTGAATTTGGTCGAAACGTCATCAAAGCCTGACGGTTTTGGAGGGTCCGCGCGCGTCGTAGAATGTAGGACTATGGCAATGACTGTCACCACGAAGGATTCCACCGCCTTGAGCGACGCTGAGCTAGCCGAGATGGCCGACTTGTGCGTGGATCGGGAGCCGAATTTCGACATTGGCTTCTTGTCGAAGCAACGCGAGGACTGGGTTCTGGTCACGCACGCGCGCGAGGGAGCCAAATTACGCGGCTATTCATTTTGCACGCTCGAGCGCATCGGGGGCACACCATCACTCCTGATTGGTCTGATGTTGGTGGATCGCAACGCGAAGTCCGACCAGACGCTCAAGACGATTCTGCACGATCAGTTTCGCCGTGCCCTGCTGGCCTTTCCCGACGAGGACGTCCTCCTGGGCTCGCGCCTGACGACTCCCGACGGGTACCGCGCGTTTCTCGGCCTCGAGGACGTCGTGCCGCGCCTGGGGTATCGCCCGACCGGCGAAGACCGGGCCTGGGGACGTCGATTGGCGAAGCGCTTCGGTTCCGAAAAGGCCATTGACGACAAGACGTTCGTCATGACGGTGTCCAACGCCTCGGTCGGGGGACTGGACTACGTCGCGTCCAAGGGGTCCATCCCCGAGGGTGCCGAGACCTTCTTTGAGTGCATGGACGCCGACAAGGGTCAGCGTCTGGTCGTGTTCGGATGGGCGATGGCTGAAGCTCTCGCCTCGGGCAAACTGCTCAAGTAGCTCTAGCCCCGCGGCAAGAGACCGGTGCAACTCTTGTAGCAGTGCCCGTCAATGGGCTGTGAGAGCGTCGTCAAGATATACGTGGGACGAAATCCGAGTGAGGTCGCCAGGTCCTTACCCGCCAACGACGTACGTCGCGTGGCCTCGATGGTGCGAATGGCGTGATTGTCTTCGCACAGCAACCAGATGTCGTCGCCGTACCAGCCAAAGCGCACCCAGGTCGACCCGTCGTCGGTGCGGCGCATCAACTGGGGTCCGCGGTCCGCGGCGATAAGAGCGACACTGGGGCGCTCGCCACGAAACTCCCAGTACGGTGCGCTCGGTCCCCGGAAACCAAAGAGCGGACCGTCGGCGGGACTGGCAAGTTGCGCGAGCCATTTCTTGACGCGACGCCCCGAATAATTACCGAGGCGCCGGGGAAGGTCCGCCAACGTGACCGCCTCCGGCTGAGCTAAATCGTTACGTTCGATGTCGTCGGCGAGCACGCCCTCGACGACATCGAAGGCCGCGAGATCGGTCACGAAGTCCACGGGCCACGGAATGCGCCAGCGCACGATGGTGTGCGAGTTCAAATCAATGACCGTGGTCGTCTCGTTGGTCGAGCCCAGCACGAGACCGTGCACGGTGGATCCCGGCGAGAGGCCGACGACCGATTCGTACGGAGCGTGTTCCACCAATCGTTTGATCGCTCGAGCCGCCGGATCGCGACGCCACCACGCCATCGTTACTGGGCCTCGCTGAGCAGGTTGGCAAGTTCGGCGACACTCGCGACGGGTCGTTCGCACGATCCGGCGTGACACACGTAGGCGAGGCCCTCCTGGCGACCGACGAGCAGCGGCGAGGTACCCGAACCCGTTATGATCACGCCGCGCAACATAGGTAACGATCGTACGTGGTCGCTGAGGGCGTTGGATTCACCCGGGATCACCACCTCGAGGCCATTGACCACACTGGCCGCGGCCACGAGGTCGACCACCGCGCGCGGGTGCGTCGCGATGAGTTCCGCGCCGAGTTCCACCAACCGTTCGGCGATCACCATGAGGTCCTGGTCACCGCGACACAGGGCCAGTCGAGCTAGTGCGCTGGTGGCGACCGCGTGGCTCGAGGGTGTGGCACCGTCAAAGATCTCCTTGGGGCGCGTAAAGAGGTCCACGCACTGATCGGACGTTGAAAAGACGCCGCCACCCTCGTGGGGTGAGCGCGCCGAGGGCACGGGACCGTCCCAGTAGTGCTCGATCAAGTAACTCGCCGCGTCGTAAGCCCGGGTCAACCACGCGTCGTCGCCGGCGACTTCGAAGGCGTCCACGTAGGCGTCAGTCAGCCACGCGACGTCCGCGGCGGTCGCGTAGTCACGGCAACTCTCGGTTCGCCACCAGTGCCCGCGCTGAAAATGGCTCGTCGCGAGTGATTCCAACAGACCCATCGCGTCACGTACGAGAGCCTCGTCACGTGACGCGAAAAGTGCCCGAGCGAACATCGCGTTCCATTCGAGAATAACCTTGTCGTCACGCGTTGGTTGGGGGCGCGCTTGGCGCGCCACGGACAAGACGTCGATCGCCGGCTCCAACACCGTCGAAGGAGTGAACGCGGCGTTCTCAGCGAGTCGAGGAACGCTGGCGCCCTCGATGTCGCCACCTCCGGTGATGGTGTAGCGAGCCAGCACTTCGTCGGTGAATCTCTCGAGCGACGCGTTGCGCAACACGGCGTCGACGTCGTGCGGCGTCCAGGTGATGTGGCTGCCCTCGACGCCACCAGCGTCGGCGTCGAGCGAGGCGGCGTACCCGGCGTTGACGCGAAGATTGTCGTAGACGAACTGCACCGTGCGACGCGCCACGTCGGCGAAGGGAGCGAAGTTCTCGTTCAATCGTGCGGCCACGAAATACGTGCGCGCGAGCAGCGCCTGATCACTCAACATCTTCTCAAAGTGCGGCACGTGCCACTTCGCGTCGACGCTATAGCGTGCAAAACCACCGCCCAAATGGTCGAACAGTCCTCGTCGCGAGATGACGGACAGAATGCGCTTCGCCGTATCTCGCGCGTCGGCGTCGCCGCTCGCGAGGAGCGCCTCGACGTAACTCGGGCGTGGGAAACGCGGCGCCGAGGACCCGCCATCTGCGTCAGTTGTCGTCGTGATCTCGGCGGCGAGGGCGCGGCGAATAGATTCCAAGTCAAGGGGTTCGGCTCTTGGCGCGAGATGCTCGATGAAGGCGATCTCGCGCGAGAGCGAGTCGTGCACCGCGCGAGCTTGGGCGTCGACGTCGGCGCGACGTTGTCGCCACGCCGTACCCACTGCGCTGAGCAACGTGCCAAAACCCACTTGACCGTGGCGGTCGACGGGTGGATAGTAGGTACCCGCGGTGAAGGGGCGACCGTCGGGCAACAAGAACACGGACATCGGCCAGCCCCCGTGCCCGCCAATCAACTGTGTCGCCGCCATGTAGAGCTGATCGAGGTCGGGTCGTTCTTCGCGGTCAACCTTGATGGCGACGAAGCCTTTATTGAGTTGAGTGGCGAGTGCGACATCTTGGAAAGATTCGTGGGCCATGACGTGACACCAGTGACACGCGGCGTAGCCAACGGACAAAAATATCGGGCAATCGCGGCGCGTCGCCTCGGCGAGGGCGTCCTCGCCCCAGAGCCACCACTGCACGGGATTGTCGACGTGTTGGGCCAAGTACGGCGATAATCCGTCGCGTGCGACGTCACGCAGGAGAGGCACGCTTAACGCTCTTGCGACGGATAAGAAGTGAATGACGGTGCGCCCATCGCGGACACCGCCCACGACGGGTCGACGGGCAATGACATGGGCAAATCCTAGAGACTTCTCTCGCGGGTCATTCTTGCGCGCTCGCTCGCCGGCACGACACCGCGGCGTCGACGGGCGAGTGTCGTCGTCAAGGCCGGTAACGTGGGGGCGATACGGGCCGTTGCCACAGTGAGGTAATCGTGAAGTCGGCGCGGTCGGTGACGTGACGAAAGTTGAGGGGAACGATGACGAAACCGGTGCGTTGGGGCGTCCTAGGGACGGGCAAAATCGCTCAGACATTCGCGCGCGATCTGCAGTTAATTGACGAGGGCGACGTCGTGGCAGTGGGCTCTCGTCACCAATCGACGGCCGACACCTTCGGCGACGAATTTGGCGTACCACGCCGTTTTGGCTCGTACGGGGAGCTCGTGTCGGACCCCGGGGTGGACGCAATTTATGTTGCGACGCCGCACCCCATGCACTTGGAGAACACGTCACTCGCCCTGCACCACGGCAAGCCGGCCTTAGTGGAAAAGGCCTTCACCATGAACGCCGCAGAAGCGCGCGAGTTGGTGGCACTCGCCCGTTCCACGGGCCTCTTCATGATGGAGGCGATGTGGACACGATTTTTGCCCCACGTCGTGGCCCTGCGTGAAATCGTGGCGCGCGGTGAGCTGGGCGACTTGGTCACGTTCGAAGCGGACCACGGTAAGTGGTTCGCACCTGATCCCAACTTCCGTCTCTTCGCACCCGAATTGGGTGGTAGCGCGATGCTGGACCTCGGGGTGTATCCCGTATCGTTCGCGTCGATGCTCCTGGGGACCCCGTCGCGAATGGTGGCGATGGTGGACGCGGCCTTCACGGGCGTGGATGGACAAGCGTCCATGATCTTTGGCTACGACTCGGGTGCCCAGTCACTCTTGACGTGCACGTCCGCAGCGCGCAGCGCGTCACGCGCCTGTCTGACGGGCACCGCGGCGCGCGTCGAGATCGACGCTGATTTCTATGCGCCGACGTCGTTTCGACTGATCAGGAGGACCGGCGAGGTCACGCCGTATTCCTTCGACGTCGTACCCCGGGGTCTGAGCTTTGAGGCGCAGGAAGTCGCTCGCTGCCTCGAGCAAGGTCTCTTGGAGAGCGAGGTCATGCCCCTGGACGAGACCATCTCGATCATGGACACCATGGACCAGGTCATGTCGAAGCTAGAGCCAGCGCCAGCCCGCTAAGTCGACCACGTCGTCGCGCCGTGGGGGAGTGGCCCCCGCGCGCTGGCACGTGAGCCGCGAGATGTCAATGGCCGCTGCGACTGCGGCCGCCAGCATCGTGGCGTCGTGAAGGTCATCACGCGTCAGAGCATGGCCCGTCCACCACGTGAGAAATCCCCCGACCAATGCGTCGCCCGCGCCGATGGTGTCGATCACGACGGTGGGGGCGACTTCCGCGGTGAGTTCGAAGTGTTCAGTCACCACGGTGACTGGCCGGGCGCCGTCGGTGAGAATGACGCACCGCGCTCCAAGGTCGACGACACGCCGTGCTGCCGCGAGGGGCTCTGACTCAGGGAACAGAAAGTCGAGGTCGTCGCGCGACACTTTCACAACGTCAGCTCGAGTGCAAAGTCGCGCGACTCGGTCGCAAAAACCATCGCGGTCGACCACCGCACTGGGGCGGCAATTGGGATCGATCACCACCAGAGTGTCGCGAGGAATGCCCATGATGATCATTTCACCCAGCGACGCCATGGGTTCGACGACGAGCCCGAGCGTTCCAAAGTAGATCGCCACGAGCGGCGTCACCTGCGCAATCGCTTGGATCGTCGCTTCGCGGTCGAGAGCGAACGACGCCGTCTCCGAGAGATGGAAGTGGTAACGCGGATCTGGCTGGTCTATTTCGACTATCGCCAGCGTGGTGGGCTGGTCCAGTGTCGTGGTCAGGGCGAGTTGAACTCCGCTGTCGTCGAGGGCCTCGCGCACGAAAGCGCCGAAGGCGTCAGCGGAGACACCCGAGACAAAATGGACGTCGCCGCCCAGTCGGCCAATGGTGCGTGCGACGTTCAAGGGACCGCCGCCCACGACGGCCGTCACGTGGTGCTCTGGATCGACCAGGAGATCCACCAGATTCTCTCCCATGACCGCGATGGTACGTTCACTCACTGTTTGACAACTTTCTTCGCGATTGGACCGATGGTTCGGGCTGTGCGCTACCGCGTGACCCCAATTCTCTCATTGCGCGACGACGACACATCGGGATCCCCCTGGCGCTTGATCGTCGCACCAAATGGTCACGGTGCATCAAACACTCGTGAAGTGCTCGGGCGCACGAACAATGACGTTCGCCGCAATCTCAGTGACGCCATGGCGACGCCGAGGCGCTCGCTCCGCGCGTGCCGAGAACAATTGGCGGTTGCGTGGTGGACGCGTTGGCGAAAGTCGTGCCTTTACAATTTTTTGGTGACCGACGGCGGTCGTCAAATCGCGGGTGTGAGATGACGTCACGGTACGGCGCGAGTACGCTTTTGGGAGCCGACCGGTGAAAAAGACGAGGTGAACCCCGAAAAGTACTGGCGAAATGATGTCCGCGACGCCGACCGACGTCACGTCGCAATGCCGCGAGTGTGGGATTTGACGGTTATCCGGCCGTGATTAGTTGAAACGTTTCAAGTGACAATCGAGTGAAACAATGCGTTGACATTGGTTCGGTTGGTGTTATGTTCTCCTTGCCGTAACGCGAGAGCGTGACGGCTTTTGTTGTAAAGCAAAACCGAGAGACGCCTTCGGGCGTCAAGAAGAGAGTTGGGGAGAAAAGCATGAATTTCAGTAAAGCGAAGGGTGCCGCCTCATTGGTGGTTGCCGGAGCATTCGTAGCGGCAATGTTGCCGGGCGTTAGCTCGGCAAGTGGTGCCATTACGTCCAGTGCGCTGAACACGAGCTACAGCACCATGCTGTTGCCGGCGATTCAGTCACTAGCGGCACACGCAAAGGGCGGCATCGGAGTGATTCTGCCGGACGAGACCTCGTCAACCCGTTACGTCGAGTTCGACGCACCGGCACTGACCACGGCCTTTTCCGACGCGGGTCTGAAGACGACGCAGTTCAACGTCCAGAACGCTCAGGGTTCGGACGCGATTGCCATTGCCGACGCGCAGGCCGACATCACGGCGAAGGACAAGGTGTTGATCATTGACACCGAGGACGCCGCCACAGCCGCGACAATTCAAAAGGCCGCCAACAAGGCTGGTGTGAAGGTTATTGACTACGACCGCCTGCAGTCCAATGGCGCCGTCTACGTCAGCTTCAACAACGTCTCCGTCGGTACCTTGATCGGTAAGGGCTTGCTCAGCTGCTTGAGCGCCTGGAAGGTTAAGAGCCCGTTGGTGTACGTCATGGACGGTTCGGCCACGGACCCCAACGCTGCTCAGTTTGCGTCGGGCTACAACGCTGCACTGAACGCCGCCGGTTACTCCGCTGCTGAAGGTGGCAAGGGCAACGCCAAGACCATCAACGAAAACGCTGGTACTTGGGACCCGCCCACCGCGTTGAAGGACTTCCAGGGTGCGTACTCTGCCAACAACAAGATCAACGCCGTGGTGACCCCGAACGACGAGAACGCCGCTCCGATCATCTCGTACCTGCAGGGCCTGGGCCTGAAGCCCAAGTCAGTTCCCTTCACGGGTCAGGACGCGACGCTCGCCGGTTTCCAGAACATTCTTTCTGGCTACCAGTGCGGCACCGTGTACAAGCCGAGCTGGCAGGAGGCTCAGGCAGCCGCTATCGCTGCTCTGTACCTTGACGCTGGTAAGAAGATTCCTGGCAGCCTGTTGACGGGCAAGACCAAGTTGACCGGTACCTCGACGATGGTTCCCACCGTCGAGTTGGGCCCGACGTGGGTGACGACTGCCAACATTGAGGCCACGGTCATCAAGGACGGCGTCATCAACAAGTTTGCTCTCTGCACCGGTGTTCGTCCGACGGTTAAGGGAAGTCACCTGCCGACGTACGCACAGGACTGCAAGACCTACGGCGTTAAGTAAGCATCACCACTGATGGACGACGCCCCAGTGACCTTGGAGTCAGTAGTTGCAGGAACCCCCGGCACTGGGGCGGCACCGTCAGACGGTCCACCGCTGCTGAGCCTGCGCGGCATCACCAAATCATTTGGTGCCGTGCAGGCTCTGCGGCACGTGGACCTCGACGTTCCGGTGGGTCACGTCACCGCGCTGGTTGGTGACAACGGCGCAGGAAAATCGACACTCATCAAGACCATTTCAGGGATCTGGGCGCCCACGAGCGGCACCATCTCTTGGAAGGGCAACGTAGTCAATGTCCACACGCCGCGTGACGCGGCGGACCTGGGTATCGCCACCGTCTATCAGGACTTGGCGTTGTGCGACAACCTAGACATCGTCCAAAACATGTACCTCGGACGCGAAGCCACCAGCAAGGGGATACTCGACGAGATCGAGATGGAGATTGCTACCCGCAAGACCTTGGCTGGTCTAGCGGTCACGACCGTTAAATCGGTGCGCCAACTGGTGGGTTCACTCTCGGGTGGACAGCGCCAATCGGTCGCTGTGGCACGCGCCGTCATGCGCGAATCGGAACTGGTGATCTTGGACGAACCAACTGCCGCACTGGGAGTTACGCAGACGGCACAGGTCCTTGAACTCATCAAGACCCTCAAATCTCACGGTTTGGCCGTCATCGTCATTTCTCACAACCTGAGCGACGTCTTCGAAGTCGCCGACCGCATGGCCGTGATGTACCTCGGTACATTGGTAAGCAGCGGTCCCATTGAAAACTACGACACGGCGAGCGCCGTTGAACTCATTACTACCGGGTCATCCAGCCGCGTGCCGGCCTCCGGGGTGATGGGTAATTAACAGAAAGGCCGACGTCACGTGTCAAGCGATTTAACGACGGAACCGCTACCCTCTGACCTAGTCGTCACCGAGTCGGGACTGAAGCAGGGCGAAGCTCCAAAACTGGATTTGGCGCTGCAGTTTCGTAAACTCTGGAGGGGCGACAGCGGGATGGTACCGATTCTGATCGGTCTCGTCATCTTGGTGATCTACTTTGCATCGCGCAGTTCAAACTTCCTCACGTCTCAAAACCTCACGAACCTGATGGTGCAGGCCACTGTGTACATGCTCTTAGGCATGGCGGAGATTTGGCTACTCCTGCTCGGTGAGATTGATTTGTCAGTGGGAGTCACGTGTGCACTGTCGGGCATGGTCGCGACGGTCCTCACGGACCCGCAATATCACTGGTCGTGGTTCATTGCGTTGCCCCTCGCGGTGTTGGCGTCGATGGCGGTGAGCGCCATCTACGCCTTCTTCGTGATCAAAGTCCGTCTCCCGTCGTTCATAGTCACCCTGGCCGGATTCTTAGCGGTTCAAGGAGTTCTAGTGGGCGTTGTGAACGCGCAGGGGACCGGTGGTTCGATTTCGGTCCAAGAAACCGTACTGTACGACCTAGTCGGAGGCAACTTCACCGTACTTGCGACGTGGCTGTTTATCTTTGTCTGTATCGGCATCTTGGCCTTCATGATGATCCGTAGCAACGAACGACGCATCCGCAACAATCTCGTGGCGCAGCCGCGTTCGTTAATCCTCATCAAGTTGATAGGTCTCGTCCTAGTGGGCTTAGGTCTTGTCTGGGTGTTCAACACCAACCGGTCCAATTTCCTCGTGCTGCAAGGGATGCCCTTTGCCATCCCGATCGACCTCGCGATCTTGGCGGTGGGTACGTTCATTCTCACCAAGATGCGCGCTGGCCGCTACATTTACGCCATCGGTGGCAATACCGAAGCGGCGCGTCGTTCCGGCATTGCCGTCAACCGCTACCGCCTCTTCGCCTTTTTGGCAACTGGCTTCTCGGTCGGCGTGGCGGGACTTCTGTACGCGTCGCGACTCGGTGGCATCACCAGCGGCGTGGACTCCAACCTGACACTGTTGTCGGTAGGAGCTGCCGTTATCGGTGGTGCGAGCCTGTTCGGTGGGCGTGGCAAGATGATCCACGCCGTCATCGGTGGCATCATCATCGCGACGATCTACAACGGAATGGCATTGTTGCAAATGCAGGCCTATGTTGAGTACATCGTGACCGCCGGTGTGTTGTTGGCGGCGGTGACCATTGACTCGTTGGCCCGACGCGGCAGTACCATCGTCAAGTGAGTCGCTAGAGAAGCTCGCTCAGATCGCCTCGGCGGATTTTTCCATTCGAGGTTCGTGGGATTGCCTGGACGTAACGGATTTCCTTGGGCCGCGCCCACGGTCCGATGGCCTCGTGGGCGGCGTCCTGGAGTGCTCGATCGATGCTGACGTCGTCACTGACGACGAGCGCGATGATGCGTTCGCCCCATTCATCGTCCTCTTCCGACGTGACCGCGACGTCAATGACGGCGGGCACCTTGGCGAGGACCGCCTCGAGGTCGTCGGGCCAAATCTTCTCGCCGCCGGTATTGATCACGAAGCCCAGGCGTCCACGAACGCGTACGACCCCCTTGTTGACATCGCCCGCGTCACCGGTGGGAAACCACTCGTCGGATCCGTCGGGTCCGACGATACGAGGACGCGGCGAGTCACGGTACGAATGGAACATGGTGGGACTTTTTACGCAAATCTGTCCGTCGATTGACGTGACGTCGACGCCGTGGAGAGGACGTCCGTTGTAGACGACACCCGAACCGGTTTCGGTCATGCCCCACGTGGCGATGACGTTGGGGGGTAATTCACCGGGGGGGCGGGCCCCCCCGAGGAGTACGGCCTCGAAACCGGTGACGTCGTGGTGGAAGAGTTGCGCTCGTACGAGCGCGACGTGGGTGGCCCCGCGCGCCGCGGCGTCAGAGATGTCGCGCGGATCGCCCCACAGCAGGCGCCCGTCACTCAAGATGGCGCGCAGTAATACCGCCAAGCCGCCAATGTGATTTGGCGGCAGACACGGATACCAGACCGGAGCGACCTCGCCGCGTAGATCCTCTTGCGTCAGTTTGGCACTGGCACGAAGTGCATCCCAGGTGAGGACGACCGCCTTGGGCGAGCCACTCGAACCCGAGGTCAGCATGACGAGTCCCACGTCCTCGTCGACGTCGTCACCCGTGGCGAGGTCGCGAACTCCATCAGTGTCTTCAATACGAGTCGCGCCGAGTAGGCGTAGATCTTCCGCGCGCCGCGACGTAGCGACGCGCTGATCGAGAATACAGAAGGCCTGGTGCGAATCGGCGCAACGCCTCAGGGCGTTTTCGAGATCAGGTCCGAGAGGAAAGTCCAGTGCGAGGAGCGATGCCACCACAAAACCTTAGGTCCGCCGCGACGCCATTCGCGTCCAGAGCGGCCGTGGAGCGAGGGGTAGCGTAGAGGAATGGTGACGACAGTGATTTCTGGTTCCCCCGATGACCCGCTAGAGGAATTTCGCAAGGTACCGTTGCCCGCCTGGGCGAGCGTCGGTGACTACGAGGACATCGTGTACGAATCGGCCGACGGCATCGCGCGCATCACAATCAATCGTCCCGAGCGACGTAACGCCTTTCGTCCCCAGACTCTCTTCGAACTCTCGGACGCGTTCGAACGCTCTCGTGACGATATGGAGGTCGGCACGATAATCTTGACCGGCGCGGGGGGCGACGCGTTTTGCTCCGGTGGCGACCAAAAAATTCGCGGCGACGACGGGTACATGGGTGACGACGACGTGGCGCGTCGGGGGGTGGGACGACTGAACGTCCTGGACCTCCAGATTCAGATTCGTCGCTTGCCCAAGCCGGTGATCGCACAAATCGCCGGCTACGCCATCGGCGGCGGCCACATCTTGCACCTGGTGTGCGATCTGTCCATCGCGGCCGACAACGCACGATTCGGTCAAACGGGTCCGCGGGTGGGCTCCTTCGACGGCGGATACGGTTCGTCGCTGCTGGCCAACACCATTGGCCTCAAGCGCGCGAAGGAGGTGTGGTTCCTCTGTCGCCAGTATGACGCGCAACAGGCCCTCAGTTGGGGGCTCGTCAACACCGTGGTACCCCTCGACGATCTCGAACGAGAGACCGTCGCATGGTGTCGACAGATCCTCACGCTCTCACCCATCGCGTTGCGCATGCTCAAGGCTGGCTTCAACGCGGCTGAGGATGGCCTTGCGGGAATTCAACAATTGGCCGGTGACGCGACGATGTTGTTCTACATGTCCGAGGAGGGCCAGGAAGGTCGCAACGCCTTTGTCGAGCATCGCAAGCCCGACTTCTCGCGTTTTCCCAAGCGTCCATGACCCCACCCGGACCACTGCAGCGCTGGATACTGGCTGCGCGCGTGCGTACTCTGCCCGCGGCGGCGGTACCGGTCGTCATTGGCGCGTCCCTCGCGCGACCTCACACCTACAACGTCCTTAACACGTTGCTGTGCCTCATCGTCGCCCTGGCGCTACAAATCGGAACCAACTACGCCAACGACTACTCCGACGGTGTGCGAGGCACCGACGAAGTGCGAGTGGGTCCCTTTCGACTCACGGCGTCGAAATTGGTGCCCCCCCTGGCAGTCAAGCGCGCGGCGTTCCTCTTCTTCACTGTGGCCGCAGTGGCGGGACTGTTCTTGAGTATCCGCTCGACGTGGGTCTTCATCCCCCTGGGCATGAGCGCGGTGGCGGCGGGGTGGTTCTATACCGGCGGCCCCAAGCCCTACGGCTACATCGGCCTGGGCGAGCTCTTCGTCATGATCTACTTCGGATTCGTCGCGACGGTGGGAACGGCGTTCACCCAACACGGTCACGTTCCCGCGGGCGCGTGGTGGTGGGGTCTGGCGACGGGGTCGATGGCGTGCGCGCTCTTAGAGGCGAACAATCTGCGTGACGTAAGAGGAGACCGCGAAGCCGGTAAGAAGACCCTGGCCGCGCGTCTAGGTCGACGTCGCGCGTCGTGGCTCTACGCCGTGTGGGTGGTGCTGGCGATCCTTGGGGCCGCATTCGGGGGCGAGGCGCTGGTGGGAGCGGTGGCTCTGGCGATGTACATCCCCGCCCTGCAATTGGCGTTCTCGCCCAAGACGGGTCGCGAACTCTTGCCCCTGCTCAAGCAGTCGGCCCAGGCGCAGTGGGCCGTCGGTGCGGCGACGGCCATCGTCATGTTCGTGACGCGTTAATCGAGGAAGTTGTCGATCGCGCGCGCGACGAGTTCTGGTTGTTCCAAGTGCGCCGCGTGTCCCGCACCGGTAATCACAGCAAAAGTCCCGTGTCGCACGTCCTTCGCGATGGCGCGTGCTTCGACCACGAACTTCGCGTCGAGTCCACCCGCCATGGCGAGCGTGGGCACTTCGAGTGTGGCCAGGCGGTCACGAAGCCACTCCTGGGTGCCGGTGCCGGCCAAGCGCAGACTCTGGGCGAGACCTTGGGCGTCGCTGCTGCGGGTATCGGATTCACGATGGGCCCCGAGCGTGGCGAAGAGCGGTAGGGCGAGCCATTCGCTCAAGAAGACCTCAGTTCCGACCTCGTCGATGTGCGCGGCGAGCGCCTCGTCACGAGCGCGGCGCAGTGAGCGGTCGTGTTCGTCGGCGATGCCCCGGGTCGCGCCCAGTACGACCAGCGTTCTAACACGTGCGGGTGCGGTCAGGGCCGCGTGCAGGGCCACGCGTGCGCCAAAGGAGTACCCCCCGAGGATTACCGGCTCGCGCGGTAGGGCGTCGAGCACCAGTTCAGCGATCTCGGGCAACGTGGCGTCCACCCGTGCGGCCGTGCCGTGTCCGGGCAGGTCCAGAGTCAGGACTTCTCGGTGACCTGCAAGAATGGTACGGAACTGACGCGCGGAGTCCCGCGTTTGGGTGAAACCGTGGAGCCACGCGATGGGCGTTCCTGACCCGTGTCGGTCCAGTGTGAGGAGTGGCATTGCAAAAGAGCGTATCGACCGCGAGTGTCGCGCAGGCGACGTTCGCCGCCACTCTGGTCGACGAGTGGTCGCGAGAGGGGCTTCGCGACGTCGTCATCTGTCCCGGTTCTCGTTCCACGCCACTCACGCTCGCCTTCGCGAACCGCGACGAATTCACCCTGCACGTGCGCATCGATGAGCGCAGCGCGGCATTCTTCGCGCTCGGTCGTGCTCTCGCCACTCGTCGTCCGGTACCAATCGTCGTCACGAGCGGGACCGCGGCGGCCGAGGTGCACGCTGCGGTGGCCGAAGCCGACCTCGCGCACGTGCCGCTCCTGGTGCTGACCGCCGATCGCCCACCAGAACTTCACGGCGTGGGTGCTCCCCAGGCGATTGATCAGCGCAACCTCTACGGTTCGATGGTTCGACTCTACGAAGAACCCGGCGTCACCCGCGCCGACGCCGCTTACTCGTGGCGTCCTCTCGCACAGCGTTTGCTCGTCGCGGCTCGCGGTGACGCGGGAACGGCCGGCCCCGTTCACCTCAATGCAGCCTTCGTCGAACCTTTGCTCGCCGAGCCCGACGAACTTCCGCCCAGGCGAGGAGTTGACCGATCGCCGCGCGACGGGCCGGCTCGTCGCGCTGAGGACCTCGATGTCAGAGGTCGTCGAGTTCTGGCGGTCGTGGGGGCGGGTGCGAGTCGCGAGCTCATTTCAGACATGCGCGCCGCGCAGTGGGTAGTGATCGGTGACGCCACCGCCCAAGGGACGTTGCCTTACGGTGATCCGCTCGTTCGCCACGACGCCGTCTGGAAGATCCTGCGCCCTGAGGTCATCGTGCGCGTCGGGGGCATTCCCGCGTCGAAATTCCTGGCCCAACGACTCCGATCGTCGTCGATCGAGGTCATCGCCTTGGACGCGGCGGGTCCGGTGGCCGACCCCGACGGCGTCGTGACCAGTCGGATGACGGGCTGGCCCGACGCGACGAATGCGCGTCACGTGGGTGACGCCAGCTACGTCGAACTCTGGCGCGAGGCTAGTGGCGGGCTCGAAAAGCACCTCGCGAGTTGGTGGAGTGAGGAACTCGACGAGATTCTGGTCGCGCGAGTGGCGGTGGAGATGACCAACGCTCACGGCGCGTCATTGGTGGTGGGTTCGTCGATGCCCGTGCGCGACGTCGAGTGGTGGTGCGCGCCGCGTGATAACGCCACGTTCGCCAATCGTGGCGCCAATGGGATTGACGGCGTGGTCTCGACGTTCCTCGGAGTGGCCTACGGGGCCAGTGCAATTGGCTTGGTCGGTGACGTTACGATGCTGCACGACGTGTCTGCCCTCGTGGACGGAGCGGGACCCGATACTCGAGCGGTGCTTGTCGTCAGCGACAACGGCGGGGGAGGGATCTTCTCTTTTCTCGACCACGCACGTGACCTCGCATCTCAACAATTCGAAACGTTGTTCGCCACGTCGCGTCCGCACGATCTCGCCGCCGTGGCGACCGCCTTTGGCCACCACGGCGAACGGGTGACCAGCGCCACGCAGCTTCGCACAGCAATCGAACACGGAATCGAGCGCGAGGGCTTGAGCGTGGTCGTGGCGCAGGTTCCGACGCGCGACGCGAACGTTGCTCGCCACGAAGAACTCAATTCTCTCGTCGCGCAGTGGTGGACGTCGCGGTGATCGCTACTCTCCCGGCGTCACTCCTCGCCGCATTTCCCCTCGCCTTCGCCGCGGGACTCGTGTCGTTCGTCTCACCCTGCGTTCTGCCCTTGTTGCCGGGATACTTAGCCTTTCTCGGTGGTTCCGCGGGTCGGGTCGATTCGCGATCGGGTCGGGGGCGAACGATTCTCGGCTCTCTGGCGTTCATCTTGGGTTTCTCGGCGGTGTTCGTCAGTTTTGGCGCCCTCTTTGGACAATTTGGTGACACGCTCAAGGCGCATCAGCGGCCGCTCGAAATCGTCTTTGGGGTAGTGACGGTCGTTCTGGGCTTCTTCTTCGCCGGGTGGTGGCCCTCGTCGTGGCTCCAGCGCGAACGCCGCGTTCATTTCTTGCCCCGGGCGTCAATTTTCGGGGCGGCCCTGCTCGGCATCTTCTTCGCGGTGGGCTGGACGCCCTGCATTGGTCCGACGCTGGCGGCCATCGACGGACTCGCCGCGTCGTCCGCGGGAGCGACGGCACTGCGGGGGTCGATGCTGGCCTTCGTGTACTGCTTAGGCCTGGGACTACCCTTCGTGGTCGCGGCGTTGGCGACCGAGTGGATGGCCGGCGCGTCGGGTTGGTTGCGTCATCACGCCAAGGTCATCGGCATCGTCGGGGGTGTCATGTTGATTCTCATCGGCGTCGCTGAAGCAACGGGTCTGTGGCAGTCGTGGGTGCTGTGGTTGCAGATTCACCTGCCCTTCACGGCCAGTGTCTGACGAACCGTCCTCGTAGACTGAACCCTATGGCACTACGCGATGACTGGGAATTTCGGGGCCTCGTGCACCAGATGACGGACGAGACCTTGCTCGATCGTCTCAGTGCGGGCGGAGTGACCGCTTACATCGGATTCGACCCGACCGCGGCGTCGTTGCACCTGGGCAGTTTGCTCCAACTGTGCAACCTGCGCCGCCTACAACTCGCGGGAAATCGCCCCGTTGCCCTGGCCGGCGGGGGCACCGGCATGATCGGAGACCCCAGCTTCAAGGCTGTCGAGCGTCCGCTACTCACGATGGAACAGATCGACGCCAACGTCGAAGGCATCGGGGCGCAATTGTCGCGTTTCTTGGATTTCTCGCCCGCGGCGGGTGCGTCACGGGCGCTATTGCTCAATAACGCGAGTTGGCTCACCACGATCTCGTTGACCGATTTCTTGCGCGACGTGGGCAAGCACTTCACGGTCAACCAGATGGTGGCGAAGGACTCCGTCAAGAGTCGCCTGGACCGTGACGACGTGGGGTTGTCCTTCACCGAGTTCTCGTACATGCTCTTGCAGGCCTACGACTTCTTGCGGCTGCACGAGGATCACGATTGCACGTTGCAGTTGGGTGGATCGGACCAGTGGGGCAATATCACTATCGGTACCGAGCTGATTCGAAAGTCGACGGGACACTCCGCGGCCGGACTGACGTCGCCACTCCTGCTACGCGCTGACGGACAGAAGTTTGGCAAGAGCGAGAGCGGCGAGAACATTTGGCTCGATCCCGCGATGACCTCACCGTTCGCCATGCACCAGTTCCTCCTTAACTCCGACGACGTGTTGACTCCGACCATGCTGCGCTTCTTCACGTTTCTCGACCACGAGACCATCCTCGAACTCGACGAGGTCACCAAGTCCGCGCCCCAAGAACGCCGCGCCCAACGTGCGCTGGCCAACGCCGTTGTGACGATGGTGCACGGCGAGCAGGCCGCGTTCAGCGCCGAACGCGCGGGGGAGGCCTTGTTTCAACCCTCCATTGCGGACCTGGACGAAGCCACGTTGTTGACGGTGGTGTCGGACGCACCGTCATCGACCATCGCCCGCTCAGAATTCGAAGCCGGCATCGACGCGGCGGACCTCGTCGTTCGCTGTGCCCTGGCCAGGTCCAAGGGTGAGGCGCGCCGTTTTCTCGAACAAGGCGGGATCTACGTGAACAACGTGCGTCTCGAAACCGACGCGCGCGTGGGGCTCGAGAACACTCTGCACGGGCGCTACGTGGTGGTACGTCGAGGTCGACGCGAATTGCACCTCGTGGTCCTCGCGTGATCCGTCGTCTCGGTCTCGTCGTCCTAGCTTCGCTCGTGCTCGCGGCGTGCGGTACGGTGAGTGCCAGCACCGCGTTGTCGCGCTGGTCGAAGAACGGTGACCTGCCCAGCGTCGTTTCATCGTTGAGCCTCGACGCGCGTCACGCGCTCACCGTTTTGACTCGCGCTCACTCCACGGCCCTGCAGTTACATACGGTGTGCGCGGTGCTCGACTTGGAGACGGTGCAGGCGAACGCGGCGTTACCCACTCCCGACACTCAAACGACCAATTTACTCTCGGCGGCCTACACCGACCTCGGGTCCGGGGCCAACGAGTGCTACGGCTCGGAAAATTCTGCATCGAAGCGGGATAAGGCGATCAGTTACCTGCACCGCGCCGGAGCCGAGCTCGCCGAAGCGAGGGCGCGCGTGAACGCGGTCACCGGGTCGTCCTAAACGCTAGGCCGGGTCCGCGTTGGGACGCGGTCGTAGGTCAATCTCGAGGCGCAAAATGCCGTCGTCGAGGGTGGCGTTAGCGTCACCCAACATGGCGAAGTCCTGGAAATCGATGGCTGCCGCCTGGAGGAATCTTTGGCGGTCGGGGCCTTCTACGGGGGGAACTCCCCGACGGCGTACGGCCTCGGCGCGTTCGCGGAATCGGGCGATCATTTCGTCGGGTTTGAACTCGTTCACGCCGCCATGTTAGAGGTTCGGCACTTCAACGGAGTTGGTACAATGGGTGTCCGGCTCAGTTGTGCTGAGTCTCGGCCGCCGCCAGTTATGGACCGCGGCCAGTGAGGAGTTGACGTGAAAAAGGGCCGCCACCGTCGGTTTGTTGAAGCTCGCGAACTCAAGCGTTCTACCGGTCCACGAGCGACGACGTGCGTCGAATGCGGAGCGGCGCCCGAAGACGTTCACGCCCAGTGGTGCCTCGCCGAAGAGGACCGCTACGACGAAATTCTTGGTTCACTGCCTCGTCCGACGTACACCGAAGAGGATCCCCTCGCCGCGGAGAATTAATTTCGTCGTCGCACCACGGGGTGCGGCAGCGGTGTGCCGCGGTGGGCGCGGTCGTTGATCATGGTGAGCAGAGTGCGGTAAGAGTCGTCGCCCATAATGGCGACGAGTTCGTCGCTCATGGAGTCCACGACCCGAGATTTACCCACGAAGGCGGAGGGGTCTTCGGTGCACCACCAGTGGAACTCCGCGCCACCCGAGCCCCAGTCGGGACGGTCCCACTGGGCGATACGCGTCACCATGTGTCCGTTCGCCAGGGTCAAGTCCTCGCGACGTAGGGGCAGTTGCCAGCACACTTCGGGCTTGAGGGGAATGTAACTTTCGTCGTTGTCGATCGCCATGACGTGCAGGGCGCAACCGGGTCCGCGGTGAAAG
This sequence comes from Acidimicrobiales bacterium, assembly GCA_036509795.1. Taxonomy (GTDB): domain Bacteria; phylum Actinomycetota; class Acidimicrobiia; order Acidimicrobiales; family RAAP-2; genus RAAP-2. Next base: position 48,294 of record DATCEX010000002.1, on the reverse strand, counting down.
TCCGGTCGGTTGAGGAAGATGCAGGCGTCGTCGACTAGTCGGGTCATTGATTCGCCGTTCTTCTTGGTGCGCGTTGTCCCCTTTTTGCCCTTGGCCTTGAATTGCCACTGATCTGCGGAGAGGCGCGTGGCCGCGAGTTCGACGCGCTGACGATCCTCCTCATCCGTGAAGTGCGCCCCATAACTGCAGCACCCCTGCACCAATTCCGGAGTGGGTTGGGTCAATACACCCTGGCATCCGGCGCCGAAGATGCACGTCCAGTTGCTCTCGAGAAACGTGGCGTCGACCATCCACGTGCGTTCGTGCGACTCGTCTTCGAAGCTGACCCACTCGTGGGCGTCTTGGGGCACCGTTGTCACCCCCAAAACTTACTTGTTCTACCGGGTGCGACCACCCGTAGACTGTGGCTATGACTTCGCCAACCTCCTTTGACGTTCTTACCCTCACCGATGAGGCGCGCAATGTCGTGCTCGACGCGCTCTCGAGCGAAGAGGTGAATGCGACCTTGGCGCTGTGGGTCGAAGTGACCGGCACCGTGGGTGCGGGGTATTCCTACGACCTGTTCTTTTCTGACATCGCCGACGCCCCCGAAGGCGCCGAGATCGGTCGCGACGGTGAGATCACCATTGTCGTGCCGCGCGCCAGCGTGGATCGACTGCGCGGGAGTCGTCTTGAATTCGCTAGTGAAGGTGGCGGGGGCCTGGTCCTCGTCAATCCCAACCACCCCACCTCTGAGGAGTTGAATCCCGGCGTGTCGGCCGAGATCCTCGCGATGGGTATTGAGAGTGCGCTGGCCCAAATGGCCATCCAGGTGCTTGAGGACGAGGTCAATCCCTCCATTGCGTCGCACGGTGGGCGCGCGGACTTGGTGGCGCTCGATGATGCGAACAAGGTCGCGTACATCAAGATGTCCGGTGGCTGCCAAGGTTGTTCGATGAGTCGTATGACCCTCTCGCAAGGAATTGAGACGGCGCTACGTGGGGCGATTCCTGAACTGACCGACGTCCGCGATATCACCGATCACGCCTCGGGCGTCAATCCGTTTTACGCCGACGCTCACTAACGCGACTCGGCGCCTCCTACAATTAGGGGATGCTGCGCTTCTTAACCGCTGGTGAAAGCCACGGACCCTCACTGACCGTGATTGTCGAAGGACTTCCGGCCGGACTTCCCATCACCTCCGAACAGATCAGCGACGAGCTCGCTCGTCGGCGTCTGGGATACGGACGGGGCCCGCGCATGCGCTTCGAACGTGACGTCTTGCGTCTGATTGGTGGCATCCGTCACGGTCGCACACTGGGCTCACCGGTCGCCATCGAGATCCTCAACTCCGAATGGCCCAAGTGGGAAGTCGAAATGTCGGCCGCACCGGGCGAACCGAGTGACAAGTTGACCAAGCCCCGTCCCGGCCACGCCGACTTAGCCGGCATGCAAAAGTACGCGTTCGACGACGCGCGCGACGTTCTCGAACGCGCGAGTGCGCGCGAGACCGCGGCCCGCGTCGCGGTGGGTGCTCTTGCTAAGGCCCTCCTGAGAGAAATCGGCGTCGACATCGTGTCGCACGTCGTGCGCATCGGTTCGATCGCCACTCCCGACGGTGCGCGTCCGGGACCCGAAGAGCTCGGCGTCGTCGACGACAGTGAGGTTCGTTGTTTTGACGCCGCGACGGCGGAGGCCATGGTCCTCGAGATCAAGGCGGCGGCCAAAGAGGGCGACTCCCTCGGGGGCATCGTGGAGGTCGTGGCCTACGGCGTTCCGGTGGGACTGGGGAGTTACGTGCACTGGGACCGCAAGCTGGATGGACTCCTGGCCGGCGCCTTGATGAGTATCCAGGCGGTGAAGGCCGTCGAGATCGGTGACGGGATGGCTCAGGCGTCCCAACGCGGCAGTGCGGCCCACGACGCCATTGCGGTCGATGAGAATTTTTCGCTTGGCGGGGGTTACGTGCGTAGGACCGACCACGCTGGTGGACTCGAGGGGGGGATGACCTCGGGCGCCCCGCTGATTGCCAAAGTCGCCATGAAGCCCCTCTCCACCTTGAATCGACCGATTCTCGAGACCGTCGACGTCGCGACGGGAGAATCCACGGTGTCCTTCAAGGAGCGCACCGACGTCACCGCCGTGCCCGCACTCGGTGTGGTCACCGAAGCGATGATGGCGATCGTGTTAGCGGGCGAGGCGTTGCGTAAATTCGGCGGCGACTCGGTCGAAGAGTTCGCTCGCAACCACGCGACGTACGTGGCGCACCTCGGCTCGACATCGTCGGCCGCGCGACCCGCGTAGCCGTGTCCGACGTCATCTTGGTGGGTCTGCCCGGGTCGGGTAAGACCACCGCGGGACGGGCCGTGGCCGAGGCCCTCCAGCGAAGTTTCGTGGACACCGACGACGTCTTCTTCGAACTCGAGCACGTCAGCGTCCAAGAATACCTTCGTTCCTTCGGTGAACCGAAATTTCGCGAACGCGAACTTCTGGCGCTGCGTCACGCCCTGGTCAACTACGACGTCGTCGCGACGGGCGGGGGAGTGGTTACCACCAGTGAAGCTCGCGCACTGTTGTCCTCGGAACTAACCGTGTGGTTGGATTGCTCCGACGACGTCCTTGTCGAGCGCGTGCGAGGGGGAGACCGGCCGCTGCTCGCCGGTGATGTCGCGACGCGCATGCGCGAATTACGCGAACAGCGTGGTGCGCTCTACGCCGTGGTGAGTCGTTCGCGCGTGGACACCGCCGGCCCCCTCGACGACGTCACGACTGAATTGCGGGGCGTCATCGAGAACGCGCAGACGCCATCGTGAAGATTCTCGTCAATCTTCGCGATCCGTACCACGTGTACTTAGGTGCGGGAGTACGCCACGAGGTCGCGAGCTTTCTCGCCGACCGACTTCCGCGCGCTCGCCTCGTGGTAGTCGTGACGTCACCGGAGATTCGCCGCCAGCCGTGGTTCGACGACGCGTTTGATTTCATTACTCATGTGGTGGAAGTGGCCGACGGTGAAGCCGCGAAGACATTGGCGAGCGTTGAGGATGTCTGTGAGCGTCTCGCGCGTCTCGGCGTGTCGCGACACGACGTGATTGTCGGGGTCGGTGGCGGTGCGGTGACCGACCTCGCGGGCTTCGTCGCGGCGATCTATCTCCGTGGCGTAGCGGTCGTGCACGTCCCCACCAGTGTGGTGGGCCAGGTGGACGCGGCCATTGGCGGCAAGACCGCCGTGGACATTTCCGCGGGTAAGAACCTCGTCGGTGCGTTTCATCAGCCTCTCGGTGTCTGGTGCGACACCGAGGTCCTGGCGACACTGAGCTCGCGCGAGCGAGTCGCCGGCATGGGCGAAGTCGCTAAGTGCTGGCTGCTCGAGGGTCGTACTCGAGAAGCCCTCGACGCGGCGACCATCGAAGATTTCGTTACCGTGTCCGCCGCCCTGAAGGCGCGCATTGTGGCCGCCGACGAGTTCGAACTCACTGGTGAGCGTGCATTGCTCAATTACGGCCACACGCTGGGCCACGCCATCGAGCTACTCGCGCTGGCGCGCGACCCGGACGAACTGCGACACGGCGAAGCCGTGTCCATCGGTCTGGCGTTCGCGGCACGCCTGGCCCGAGCCCTCGGACGTGTCGGGAACGCTGAGGTGCTTGAGACCGACGCGGTACTCGATTTCTTTGGTCTACCGCGACGACTCGGGCGCTCCTTCGACGTGGACGACATCGTCGCGGCGATGGCGCGCGACAAGAAGGCGCACCACAATCTGACCTTCGTACTCGCCGGCGGTGAAGGATTCGAACTCGTCCACGACGTTGAGTCGACCGTGGTCCGCGAAGTACTCGACGAATTTATGGAGGCGTGATGAGAGAAATACTTTTACTGTCGGGGCCGAACCTTGATGAACTGGGAACGCGAAGTCCCGAGGTCTACGGAACGTCGACCTTGGCCGACCACGTGGAGGCGACGCGAGCGCGTTGCGAGGCGGCGAAGCTAAGTCTGCGACACCTGCAGTCCAACTTCGAGGGCGACCTCATTGAGGCGCTGCACGCCGCGCGTGAGGTGAGTGCGGGAGTCATCATCAACGCGGGAGCGTTGACGCATTCGTCGTGGGCGCTGGCCGACGCCCTGGCCATGTTTGGTGGCCCCAAGATTGAGGTGCACCTCTCGAACCCCGCCGCGCGCGAACCATATCGGCATCTCTCCACCCTGGCGCCCGTGGTCGATGGCTCGATAGCGGGTCTTGGGAGACTGGGTTATCTCTTGGCCGTGGACGCGGTGGTTGCCCTCCTCGGGCGAGAGTAGGCGGCGCGCGGAACTCCTAAGCACGATTGCCTAGACTGGCAACCGCGACGTGCACGAAAGGTAGTACAGCTTCATGGCGGCAATATCCACATCCGATATCAAGAACGGCATCACGCTCAAGATTGACGGAGCGTTGTTCTCGGTAATTGAGTTCCAGCACGTCAAGCCCGGTAAGGGTGGGGCATTCGTACGAACAAAATTGCGCAACGCGCGCACCGGGGCCGTTATCGAACGAACCTACCGATCCGACGAGCGCCTCGAGCAGGCCATCATCGATAAGCGCGACACCCAGTATCTCTATCGCGACGGTGACGACTACATCTTCATGGACCAGGTCAATTTTGACCAAGTCCCCGTGTCGTCCAAGAGCCTCGGCGAGGCGGCGAACTTCCTCAAGGAGACCGGTAAGGCGATGATCATCTCGCACAACGACGAGGTCATCGGCGTGGAATTACCCGCGTCGGTCGAACTCACAATTTCTGAGACCGAGCCGGGCATCCAGGGCGACCGCGTGTCGGGCGCGCGCAAGCCCGCCACCCTCGAGACCGGCTTCGTCGTGCAAGTACCGCTATTTGTCGGTCCGGGTGAACTCATCAAAGTCGATACTCGCACCGGCGAATACATGACCCGCGCCTAGTGAGCGAACTTGGCGCGCAACGGCATCGGGCTCGAGAGCGGGCGCTCGAGCTCTTGTACGAAGCGGCCATGAAGGACCGGGCGGTGGCGGTGGTCGTGACGGAACGACGAGTTCCGCCCGACGCGTACACCGACGTCCTCTTGGAAGCAGTGACGCGCGACGAGAGTCGCGCCCACGAACTCATCACTCAGTTTTCGATCGACTGGCCCCTCAATCGCATGGCGCTCATCGACCGGCTTGTTCTGACCCTGGCCACGTGCGAACTCCTCATGGACGACCCTCCACCGACGCCCGTGATCCTGGACGAGGCCGTGGAGTTGGTGAAGACCTATTCCACTGACGGTTCACCGGCGTTCGTCAATGGAGTCCTCTCGTCGATCGCCGGGGCCCTGGGAAAGGACTAGGGGGCGACGTCAATGCCGGGAATGGGCTCCAATACGTACAGCATCAAGAATCCACTCGTCACGTCGATGTTCATTCATAGCGTGTTCGTGACCAGCGTGATGTGGATCATTGGTATTGCCTTCGTGATGATGGTGGCGGCGGTCGCGTCGCGTCGCGTCCTCGTCTTCAATCTGTCCGACTCAGGTCTCAGCGAACCGCGTAATCGCACCTATCTGCGTATGGCGTTCGGCGCGATCTGGCTGTTCGACGGCATTTTACAGTTCCAAGTGTCGATGCCCCTGGGCATGGGTAATCTCGTTGTCGCGCCCGCGGCTAACGGCACGCCCTCGTGGTTACACAGCCTCATGGTCCATGGTGTCTCCCTCTGGAACAACCACCCGATCTCTCTCGCCGACGGGACCGCGTGGATCCAAGTGGGCATCGGTGTGCTGCTGTTGGTGTCGAACGGCTCAGTGGGTCGCGTGGCCGCGGCGGTGTCGGTGGGGTGGGCGGCAATGATTTGGCTCGTCGGCAACGGGGCCGGCGGGATCTTCACCGCGGGGAACAACGTACTGTTCGGTTGGCCGGGCGCAACGTTCTTCTACGTCATCGCCGGTGCGTGGTTGGCACTTCACCCGAGAAATTTCCCGGCTCGCTTTTCACGCATCACGTTGCGCATCGTGAGCGTGGTGTTCGCGCTGGCGATTATTTGGCAGGTTCTGCCATCGAACAACTTTTGGCACGGGGGCGACACCAACGCCTTGACCACCATGTCCAAGAATATGACGGGGATCGCCCAGCCGCACTGGCTCGCCTATGTCGTGACCAAGGTTGGCGACGCCGCGGGAACCATGGGTGGCGGATACAACGTCCTCATCATCTTGTGGTTGGCCCTCACCGCGACTGGTCTGTGGATGGCCAGTGTGCGTGGGTGGCGCTGGCCCATTTGGGTCGCCGTGATCGGATGTCTGTACTTCTGGATCACCGTGCAAGACGCCGCCATCTTTGGTGGTGTGGCGACCGACCTCAACTCACTGGTGCCCTTGGCGGTACTGACGTTCTGCGCGTCACCGGCACTGGTGGGCCGCGAAACAGTGCGCCGTCGCCTCCCGAGAGAAGTTCGTTCGAGCACGGGCTCGGTCCTGGCGTCCTTCGCCGGTGGCATGGTGGCGTTCTCGGTGGTTTCGATGTCCCTCGCCACATTCGCGTCCGCCGAGACCACGCTGTACGTGGCCCAAAACGATGGTCAGGCCAGTGCCGCCAACACGGTAGCGCCCGGCTTCACCCTGACGGATCAGAACGAGGTGGACTACACGTTGGGTGAACATTCCGGGAATTACACCGTCTTGACGTTCCTCGATCCGGTGTGTTGGACCGATTGTCCGTTGCTCGCGGCGCAACTGAAGGAAGTATCGGCGAAGTTCGGGCCACGGGCCAAACTCGACTTGGTCGCGGTGGCCGCCAATCCGCTGCACGAAACTGAAGCGAACATCCAGCATTTTGATCAAGTGCAAGCAATGACGTCGGTCAAGAACTTTTACTTTGTGACGGGCAAGCTGGCGGCCCTCGCCAAAGTGTGGAACGCCTACGGAATCCAAGTGATTTCAAGTCAGTCGGCGGTCATGAGCATCCACTCCGACTTGATGTTCGTGATCGATCCTCAAGGGCGCACCAAGTGGATCGTTCCCGACGACCCCGTCGACTCCTTGTCACTGCAAGGATCCGCCGTGAGTGAGTTAACGTCGCTCCTGCACACGTCCGGACTTCATTAAGTCGTCACCTTGTTCACCTTGTCGCATGGCAAGTCGAACAATTTAAAAAATTTTCAGGAAGTCACTGAGGCGCTTGGTTGGATTGGTCGGGCGAATGTACCTGTTCAAGATAGTGATTCCACGCCGCGAGTTTTGCGTCGTCTTCAGGCCGCGTCGCCGGGGCCGGGAAAGTGCCGGAACCCTCATCTTTCAAGAGTTTGCGCCACATGTAGACCGCGTAGGCACCGAGCCCAGGCCACTCGATGACGTACGCCCAACTCAGTGTGTTGCCCGACAATGCCCGAGAGATTTCGATGATGAACGCGGAAATACAGATGGCCTCGGCGGCAAAAAGTCCTAGGTGAATCCGCAAAGTGTGCGTTGATTTCCCATCCATGAGTGATACTCTAAATCCATTGTAAGGGGGACGGAAGAATTCCTTATGTGACAGTGTTCACATAAGAAGCGTCTATATTGCAATTTCGTAGTTGGGGATGCGTATTTTTGTTGAAGAAAAACTGTGATCCCACGCAGTTTTTGAAAAGGAGTGTCGTATGTCGTTAACAGGAAGACTGAGTACAGCCATTGGTCTGTTCCTGGTCGCCGCTGCCTTGATTGCGTGGGCCGTGGTGGCCTTCATCGATCCGGGAACTCCGGGCGGCTACGTGAACTACACCGCGGGCCACACGACCGGGGCACCGGTGGACGTAAACCTCCAGACGGTTGGATCCATCGGCAACGGTTACGGCTCACACCCGAGCTGGGTGAGTTATCTGCAGAAGAACCCGACCACCGGTCAGTGGATTCACGACACCTCCATGACGTTGCCCGCCAACACGGTCATCAACATGACCATCGACCAGTACGACTCGGGTAGCCCGTTACGCAATCAGGAGTGGGGTCAGGTGCAGGGCACCATCGGTGGCGACGCCACACTAAATGGCAAGAGCTACAAGGTCTACAACTCGTACACCGGTAACGGTGTGGGCCACACCTTCGCGATTCCTGGTCTGAACGTGTCCGTTCCCTTGGTGGGCGTGAACGGAAACTTGACCAATATTTGCGGTCAAGCGCCTTGCGGTAATTTGCCACACAATGTCATTACGTTCAGCTTTAAGACCGGAGCACCGGGCAGTTACAACTGGCAGTGCTTCGTTCCCTGCGCGCTGGGCTACGTCTACGGCAACGGCGGTGCGATGTCGACAATTAACTACATGGGCGGATTCTTGAAGGTGGTTGCCTAATCATGACGAACCAATCAACGAACTCAACTGAGCCGGTGCGCCACTTTCGTCGAATGACGATTGCGTGGGTGATCCTCTCGGTGGTGGGCGACATCTTGTTTTCGCTCTTCGTCGCGCCGCATATGGCACCGGGGCGACTCACCGAGACCGCGGCCAAGGATCAGACCGACTTCAACATCTTGTTCGAGATGGCGATTCCGGTGATGTTCGGCGTCTGGATCTACCTGGGGTACTCGCTCGTCGTGTGGGGGGACAAGCGCAACAAGAGCGCGGTATTCACGGGCGAGGCTGCTCGCAGCAATATGATGGTGCAGTTCTCGTGGATTGCGATCACGACCGTGGCCGTATTGTTCTTAGCCGGTTTCGGAACGTGGGCGCTCATCGTGGACCATGGTTCGGGTGGTGGCGAAGGTCCCAATCCGGCGTTCGCACCCTCGGGCGCACTTAAGGCCGAGACCGCCGCACTGGTGGGCAAGGCCACCTGGGAACCTGGATCGAAAAACGTGTTGCCCGTCCAGGTGATCGCCCAGCAGTGGAAGTTCACCTACCGATACCCGACGTTCGGCGGCATGGAGTCATCGGAGTTGATCGTGCCCGCCGACACGACGATCGCCTTCAACGTGACGTCACTCGACGTCATCCACAGTTTTTGGGCCTACGAGTTGGGCGTGAAGGCCGACGCGAACCCCCAGGTGAACAACGTCGCTTTCGCCACCACGAAGGACCCGGGTAATTTCATCGTGCGATGCAGTGAGCTCTGTGGAATCTGGCACGGATCGATGTACAACAGCGGCAAGGTGGAGTCGCAGGCGGACTTCGAAAGTTGGGCGACCAGCACCGAAGCGGCCAACTCCGCCAACACCGCTCTGCTTCCGGGCTTTGCGTGGACCTACGTCCCCGACGCCAACGGAGCGGACGGTGGCTACTACGACGACACCCACGAGCCTTACAGCACGGTCGAGACCTACGGTAAGGACCACGCATGATGTTGAACCTAAATTTAATTAGCAGTAAAAGTGTCAAGTCGTGTGTAGAAATGGAGATTTCGCGATGACGATCAGCGCAGAACGCAGTACCGAGGTAGTCAGCGAGGACTCCGGCCACGGGGGTGGCCAGAAGAAGGCCGTGTCGTGGACGCAGCGCCCCGGCATCTTCTCCCAGCACGCCGGCACCGCCGCCGTGGTAGCCGTCTTGGGCTACGTGCTCGGCCACTGGTTTGGCAACTATTTGTCGAGCGGGTACGACTACATCGAGAACTCTGGACAAAACGCAATCGCCAATACATTGGCGCTGGTGTTCGGAGTGGTGGGATGGCTCCTGGGTATCGGTGCCTTGAACTACCCACTGGCCAAGTTGATCGGCAAGGACGGTCTCGAGGAGGGGACCCCCGTCAACAACTGGACCAAGTACTTTCGCTACACCCTCGACCACAAGGTGGTGGGGATGCAGTACGTCGTGGGCGTCTTGCTATTCCTCTTCACGGGCGGATTGCTGGCGATGGCGGTGCGCACGGAACTACTAAACCCAACGACGCACTTGTTCTCGCCGGGTACCTACATCGAAATCGTCTCAGAACACGGCACAATCATGATGATGATGGCGACCTCCATCGTCGTGGGACCACTAGGTAACTACTTCGTCCCGCTCATGATTGGGGCGCGCCGGATGGCGTTTCCGCGTATTGAGGCGTTGAGTTTTTGGATCTTCACCGCGGGTTACATGGTGATCTTCTCAGCCTTGCCCTACGGTGGATTCCCGACGGGCTGGACGGGCTACGCTCCGCTGCAGACCCAGGCCGGTCCGGGCATGGTGTCGTATCTCCTTGGTTTCGCGGTGATCGGTCTCGGCATGATTCTGGCGGGCTTCAACCAAGCGGTGACGATCATCAACTATCGAGCGCCCGGCATGACTTGGAGTCGGGTTCCCGTATTCGTATGGGGGATACTTTCAACCGCGGCGCTGATGGTTCTGGCGACACCGGTACTGTTCGCGGGCGGCCTCTTCGGTCTGCTCGACAAGACGGTCCAGACCGCATTCTTCGTGTCAGAGCACGGCGGCAGTTCGTACCTGTGGGAGAACCTCTTTTGGTTCTTCGGCCACCCCGAGGTGTACATAATGGCCCTGCCGGGCTTTGGCATCGCGGGTGAACTCCTGCCGGTGTTTTGTCGACGTCCGCTCTTCGCCTACAAGGTGTCGGCAGCGGGCATGATCGGCGTCGCGTTGTTGTCGTTTTTCGTGTGGCAACATCACATCTTTCAGAGTGGAATCAACCCGGACATGCGTCCCTTGTTCATGTTGACGACGGAACTCATTTCCATTCCGACCGGATTTATTTTCCTGGTGGGAATGGGAACGTTGTATAGAGCAAAGATACGACTTGAGATACCCATGCTGTTCGTCCTCGCGCTGTTCTTCAACTTTTTGATCGGTGGGGTGACGGGCGTGTTCTTGTCTGACGTTCCGGTCAACGTGACCGTGCACGGCGGTTTCTTCGTGCTGTCGCACTTCCACTACACGATCATGGGCGGGCTACTGTTCGCGTTCATGGCGGGCTGGTACTACTGGTGGCCGAAAATGACCGGTCGAATGATGAACAAGAAAATTGGCATCTGGCACTTCTGGCTGATGTTCCTTTTCTTTAACCTGACCTTCTTCCCGATGTTCATCATTGGTTTGCTCGGACAGCCTCGTCGCGTATTTACCTACGCCACGAACCTGCAAGGTCTGAACGACTTCTCGTCGGTCAGTGCCTTCATTCTTGGCTTTTCATTCCTGTTGTTCGCCTTTAACGTGGTGTGGTCCGTGTGGATTAGGCCCGAGATGGCTCCCGCCAATCCCTGGAATTCTTTGGGTTTGGAGTGGCAAACCGCGACGCCAATCCCGTCGTACAACTTTGAGCGCATTCCGGTGATCATGACTGACCCGTACCGTTATGGTGAGGAGAACGCCCCCAAACACGCCGATCTCGGCACGGGTGGTACAACCGATCCGACAACCCCCTCGATGGCTTAGGTTCAAGGAGACAGCACAATGACGAACACTCTCAATAAGTCGGGTGGTCCGAGCGAGATGCCCGAGGAGCGCGAGTACGAGATGCGCGCCCTGATCAGCTCCATCTGGACGGGCGGGCGACTCTTTATCGGTAGTTACACCTTCATGCTCGCCGGCTTGGCGTTCTCGTACTTCTATCTGCGCTCCAGCAATAGCGGACTGCTCTGGCGTCCCGATCACGTGACGGCACCACGCGCGTTCGGGCTGCTCATCTTTGGCCTTTCGTTGATGACGACTATCCTCGCTTACGTCGGACGCAAGCGCCTGGTCAGCGGTTCGTATACGGACTTCATCGTTGCGGCGTGGACGGGGGTGGTGACAGGTCTCGTGGCGCTGTTGTTGCAGATCATTGAGTTCAGCCACCTGCCCTTCTACCCGGGTTCGAGTGGATACGCGTCGACCTTCATCGGGTATTCGGTGATGAACATCATGACGCTAGTGCTCGCTGTCTACTGGCTCGAAACCACTGCCGCGCGCGGGATGCGCATCCGTCGTGAGTTGCCGGGCGCCAACCCCGAGTTGTCGAGTCACCCCCGTGCTCGGGTGTTCCGGGCGGACGTCGCGGCGATGACTTACTTTCAGGTGTACGTCGCGATGACGGGTGCTTTGTTGTTCGCCATGTTCTATTTGATGTAAGTCGAGTACGACCAGAGTTTTACTGAGATAGTTGAAAGAGGTGGCACAGATGTTCGGAAGCGATGCGTTTTTTCCCGCGCAGTTGGAGACGTTGGTCATTCCCTTGGCGGTGTTTTTCGGTGTGGTTCTCTGGGGATTCTTTCAGCGCCATCCATCAGAATGACCTCAGCGGAAGTGACGAATCCCTCTAGAGCCTGGGTCCCGGGCTTTAGAGGGATTTTGTCTGTACTGGGCGCGGTGATCTTCGTGGTGGCCCTCGTGCCACCGATGTGGGGTTGGTCTTTTCACTACGGCTACGCCCAGTCGATTCAGTTCTCGGTCCTCGCTTTCGGGGTGCCAACTCTTCTGGTCACGGGTGCTCCCTGGCTCGGAATACGTCCGTCGTCGGATCCGACGAATCTTGATCGGCAGCCAGCGTGGTTTCGGCGCTGGAATGCGCGACGGGTGCGTGAGAAGGCCCAGGTGCGCGCCCTGGGTGCGGCGATCGCGGAGATTGTCGTGACCATCTTCTGGCGAGTGTCGCCCGTGGTGAATGCGCTGGTGCACCACCATGAACTAGTGCTGGTGGAAGCAGTGACTCTCGTCGTTCCTTCGGTGTTCTTGATGGTGGAACTCGTTGAGTCGCCCCCGCTCGCCCCCGGGATTTCGCGACCCTATCGAATTGGCGTCTCCGCCGTGGTGATGTGGTCCGCGTGGGTCGTAGCGTATCTATCTGGAATGGCCCACGGCACCTGGTACCCGGCTTTTCATCACGTCGCGGGCCACGGGATTTCTGCTTCGGCCGATCAACAGTTGAGTGCGGGATTCGTATGGTTGCTCACGGCCGCCGTTTTCGTACCGATTGTTTTTTGGAATCTCATGCACTGGTTGCAGTCCGAGGACGACCCCAATGAGGACGTCATCAAATTATTCCGCCAAGAGCGAGAGCACGGCTTCTTCGGCAATGCCGACTAGTGAGACGTTAGCGAAAAACTCGCTGCGATCAGGTACCGGGTAGGCGCGCCATCACGGGAATGTTGATCGGTGTGAGATTCGCTCCCAGTATCGACGAGGCGGTGTTGATGTCACCGACTTCGGTCGTCCGATCGGTGGCCAGTGCATTCTCGTTCTTGATCAAACCGGCGGTGTTCATGTGGAACGGCGACGTGCCGAAGTAATTGCGGATGTCCAATATCGCGGCGACGGCGTCGTAGGTAATCCACTTGACGACGGCGGCCATCGCGCTGTCGACCTTCTTGCCGGCGGCGGTGCCAATGGGTTCGACGTTGTTGGTCATGTCGTAGACCGGTCCGCTGGCGAAGGAACACGCCGTCTGGTCCTCGAGGAGGTAGTTCTTCACCGTCGGGAGATTCGATGCCGCCAGGGTGTGATTGAGTTCGTCACGGTAAAAGGTGAAGCTCTCCTTTAACGCGAAGATGCACGGCGACGTATCGCCGTTGATCTGCTTGATGACGCCGTTTTGTTGGGACGTGTCCTCGGCCTTGGTTACAGGGTGGGGGAGATCAGTAATCACCGACACCGCGATGACGAGGATGATGCCGACGGAGGCCAGAAACCAGGGACGTCGATACCAGATCGCTCGCTGGGCCGACAGAGATGACGTCGGCATCGATCCAGGGTCGAAGAGGGTGTCGTCGGGGTCGTAAGGCGTCTGCGTCATTGCATCAGACTAACGGCCTCGAGCTCAATACCCTGTCCAAACTGGCGCTCGTCGGCGCTACTCAAGGAAAATACCCCGGCGGTACTTTCCTTGGCGAAGGGTGTGGCGAAGGCCGAAAGTTGCAACGAGGGATTGACGAAATACATGAGCGAGTTGTGGCTGACTTCGTTCGCGGTGGCACCCACCTTGATCTCGATGCCCGTCGCCTTCCATAGGGCGTTGAGGTTGGCGAGCGGGCCGGTCAAGAAGTGGACATTGGGCTCGGCGGCCAGGTCGGTCTCGGTCAGCGCCAGGGGATCGGTCGAGGTCCCGTAGGAGAAGGGATCGGTATTGATGATGTCGACCGCGACCTGCGAGGACTTGGGTCCTAGATCACCCAGGGCGTCGCGGATCTCGGCTCCCTCGACCGGGCAGATGTCGTTGCAGTTCTTGTTGAAGAAGGTGATGAGGGTGACCTTGCCGCGGGTGGTTGCCGGGGTGATGGTCGCGCCGTGCTGGTCGGTGAGGGAAAACATTGGCACGGTGGCCGTTCCGATGGGCTTGAGTCCGATGAAGGCGTCGTCGGCGGTGACCACGCTCGGTATCGTGGTCGTGGCCACCGCGGGAATCGTTGACGGCGTGACGAACGTCGTGGTGGGAGCCGTACTGGCCGGAAGACCGACGTTGCCGTAGTAGTGCTCCACCAATTCGCCACCGAGTCCGAGAACGACGAAGGCGACGATGGCCCACTGGGCGAACTTCTTGGGAATCCGCCCGATGACTCGTCCGCCGCCCGACTCGGGAATCTGGCGAAGTTCGTCGCGAAACGCTCTTCGCCTTTCGTCGTCGCTGATATCACCTTCGCTGGGGAGGTTGTCGTTCATAGGCTGGGTCAAGTGTAGTGGCGGCCCCGTTTTGAGCTCGGCGTACCGAATATTGAACACATCCGTCGGTATGCTAAATCCGTGACGGACGAATCCCCTGATTCCCCGGTGACGTCTCCCGGAGCGCGCCTGCGCGGCCGCGAAGCCACGCACCTTCACGTGACGCTCGCCGTGGGTCTCGTGCTGTGTGTCGCGGCGTTCTGGTTCGAACTCCAACGTGCCCTGAGTGGCAACGGACTGAGTTGGGCCTACGTCTTCGAGTGGCCCCTGCTGGCGGGCTTCGCGGTCTACATGTGGTCGCAACTGTTGCACCCGGGGCGAGAGAAGCGACGCGGCAAGCGCGAAACATCTCTGGACCCGACGTTTGGCGTCATGCTCGAACGTTGGGAACAGTCGCGCGATGAACTCGAGCACAGTCGGACACAGGATTCCGAGACTCCCGACGCATAGGGTCACCCGTTCCGCGACGTAGGTCGTGGTGCCTCGGGGCGTTCGACGGTACCGCGGTGCGTAACTGCTAAATTTGGGGTCGCCGTGAAAAGTGTCCCGTGAGGCTCGTACGGCAGGAGGCAGCACCATGGATGCGCACGCATCGTCCACGTCGCGTCGTCGCGACACGTTCGTGCCTCGTTCCCAACTTCTTTCTGGTGACGACGTTCATCGGGCGGTGCGCCGGATGGCGCACGAGGTGGTCGAGCGCGTACGTGACACTCAGTCGCTGGTGGTGCTCGGACTGCAGACCGGGGGAGTTCCCTTCGCGCAAGTGCTCGGGAGTTCGCTGCTGGACATCACGTCGCACGCCGTCATCTACGGCACGTTGGACGTCTCGTTCTATCGTGACGACCTCGACCAGCGCCCCTTCGTTACCGGTGCGGCCTCGCACGTCCCCGTCGACCTCACCGATCGCGTCGTCTTGCTCGTCGATGACGTCCTCTTCACTGGGCGCACGATCCGTTCGGCGCTCAACGCTCTGGCGGACTTTGGGCGGCCCCGCGCGGTGCAACTCGCGGTGATGGTCGATCGCGGACATCGCGAGCTGCCCATTCGACCCGATTACGTGGGAAAGAATCTTCCGACGTCCTTGACCGAGGACATCGTCGCGACCACGGACGGCGTATGGATCGGGACGCGGAGCGACTCGTGATCTCTTCGATACGCGGGCGAAACCTACTCACTCTCGACACCCTGAGTGACCGGGCGATCATTGAGGTTCTCGACACCGCCGAGCTCTTCGTCGAGGTCAACCAGCGCACGATCAAGAAGGTGCCCGCCCTGAAGGGTCGCGTCGTCGCGTCGTTGTTCTTCGAAGAATCCACCCGGACCCGTCTAAGTTTTGAGACCGCCGCCAAGCGCCTCTCGGCGGACGTGTTGTCCCTCGCGATCGCGTCGAGCAGCGTCAAGAAGGGTGAATCGCTGCGCGACACGATTGCGACCATTGACGCCCTGGGCATCGACGCGGTGGTGATGCGCCACCAGTCCAGTGGTGCGGCCCACCAGGTGGGTGGGTACGTTCCGCACGTGCGAGTGATCAACGCCGGCGACGGCCTGCACCAGCACCCCACCCAGGGACTGCTCGACGTCTTCACTGTGCGCCAGGTCCTCGCCGAGCGCAACCACGCGAGAGGATCGGAGACCGGTCGCGAACTCTTCGAAAACCTCCACGTCTTGATCGTGGGCGACATCCGCCATTCACGGGTCGCGCGCAGTGACGTCGCCGCCTACAGCGCCCTCGGCGCCGAGGTGCGCGTCGCGGCGCCGGGCACGCTGGTGCCGACATCAGTTGACCAGTGGCCGGTCACCGTCGCCGACGACTTTGACGAGGCCCTCGAATGGGCCGACGTGGTGTGCGTCTTGCGCCTGCAGCGCGAACGCGGGTCCGGCTCTTTCGTGCCGAGCCTCGCGGAGTTCACCCAGACCTTCGGTCTCACGGTCGAACGCGCGCGCCGTCTTCGCCCGGACACACTCATCATGCACCCCGGTCCCATGAATCGCGGAGTGGAGATCGATTCGCGGGTCGCGGACTCGTCGGCGGCGGTCATCGAACGCCAGGTGAGCAACGGTGTCCCGATTCGCATGGCGGCGCTCTATCTCACCGTTACCGGTTCACCCGAGGAGACGTCATCGTGACTTACTTACTTCGCCAGGGCCTCCTCATTGGACCCTGGACCACGCGCGTGGCGGACCTCTTGGTACGTGACGGACGCATCACTCAGATCGCCGAGCACATCGACACCCCCGCGGGGGTCAGCGAGATCGACGCCGAGGGTTGCTGGGTCGGGCCCGGATTCGTCGACATCCATACGCACCTGCGCGAGCCGGGACGAGAAGCGGCCGAAACCATCGAGACCGGGGCGAACGCCGGGGCCGTCGGCGGGTACTGCGCCCTGATTGCGATGCCCAATACCGAACCCGCGCTCGACAACGTGGCGCTGGTCTCGTTCGTCCTGGATAAGGGCGCGCGCACGCCGCTCGACATCGCGGTGGCCGGGGCCATCACACAAGGTCGCGAGGGTCGTCACCTGGCGCCGCTCGCCGAGATGGCCGCCCTCGGGGTGCGACTCTTCACCGACGACGGACAAGGGGTGCAGGATCCGTCCCTGATGCGTCGCGCCCTCGAGTATGCGCGACCACTCGGGGTGCGTCTGGCCCAACACTGCGAGGATGAGGCGCTCGCCGCAGTGGGCTCGATGAACGAGGGTGAGGTGAGTAGTCGACTCGGACTCGTCGGGCGTCCCGCGCTCGCCGAAGAACTCATGGTGATGCGTGACATTGCCCTGGTGCGACTGACCGGTGGACGGGTGCACTTCCTCCACGTGTCCACCTTTGCCGCGCTGCGTATGATCATGGCCGCCAGAAGTGAGGGACTAGACGTCACCTGCGAGGTCGCACCCCACCACCTGACGCTGGACGAAACGGCCTGTGAGGGTTTCGACGCCCATTTCAAGGTGCACCCACCACTGCGCCCCGCTTCCGACGTCCACGCCCTTCGCCAGTCGCTTCGCGAGGGGGTGATTGACGCCGTCGCCACCGACCACGCGCCGCACGCTCCCGAGATGAAGGACATGGCCTTTGACGAGGCACCCGCCGGCATGCTGGGTCTGGAGCACGCGGCGTCGCTTACTTACGACGCACTCGGGGGAGAGCTCTGCGATCCGGTGCGTTTTTACGACGTGATGAGTCGAGGTCCGGCGCGCATCGCCCAACTGCGCGCGCACGACCTGCGGCCGCGGCACTCGGCGCACGGTGGTGACCTGCTCGAGGGCGATGACGCTAACTTGACCGTCTTTGATCCGCGGACCAACTGGACGGTGCACCGCGACGAAATGCACAGTCGTGCGCGTAACACACCCTACGATGGCCGTCACTTGATCGGACGCGTCACCGCGACGATTGCCCAAGGTCAACTGGTCGTTCACGAAGGGAAATTGGTATGAGTCGTCCCCGCGCTACACTGGCGCTGCGTGACGGTACGTCGTTCGAGGGTTACGCCGCGGGATTCCTGCCCGACGGCGGAGTCGTCGCCGGTGAGTTCGTGTTCAACACCGCACTATCGGGCTACCAGGAAGTGATCACCGACCCGAGTTACGCCGGGCAGATCGTCACGTTCACCTATCCGCACATCGGCAATTATGGGGTGACACCCTTCGACGACGAGTCCGCGCGACCCTGGTGCCGGGGGATCGTCGTGCGCGAGCTCTCGCCCCTGCGCTCGAACTGGCGCTCGAACGAAGAGTTAGAAGATTTCTTGGTGCGCCACGAAGTGCCCGTCCTCGTCGGGATCGATACGCGACGTCTCACACGCCACTTGCGGGCCCACGGCGCGTTGGCGGGCGCCTTCGGACACGCGGACGCCGACGTGGTGGCAAAGGCCGCGAGCGAAGCGACGGGTACCGACGGCCGCGACTTCGTGGTGGACGTGAGTACGCGTGCGTCCTACGAGCGCGGTGCGGGTGACGTGCACGTCGTGGCCTACGACTACGGCATCAAAGAGACCATGGTGGCGCAACTGGCGCGGCGTTTTCGCGTGACGGTCGTACCCGCGTGGACGAGCGCCACCGAGGTGCGCGCCTTGGAGCCCGACGGGGTGTTCTTGTCGAACGGTCCGGGGGACCCCGCGGCCCTCGGCGCCCAGGTCGACGAGATCGGCCAGTTGGTGGGGACGGTGCCGGTCTTTGGGATCTGTCTCGGCCACCAACTCCTCGCGACCGCGCTGGGCGCGTCGACCTTCAAACTGCCCTTCGGTCACCACGGTTCGAATCACCCGGTGCAGGACCTCGCGACGGGTCGTATCGAGATCACCGCCCAGAATCACAATTACGCGGTTCTGCCCGACTCGCTCTCGCGCGCCGTCGTGAGTCACGTCAATCTCAACGACGGCGTCATCGAGGGCATCTCGTCGGCCCCGGAGCGATGCTTCTCGGTGCAGTACCACCCCGAAGCGGGACCCGGACCCCACGACGCGCGCTACCTCTTCGATCGCTTCGAGACGCTGGTGCGTTCTGGTCAATCGGAGAGTCGCTGATGCCGCGTCGTGGTGATATCTCGAGCATCCTCGTCATCGGGTCCGGTCCCATCGTGATCGGACAGGCGTGCGAGTTCGACTACTCGGGCACCCAGGCGTGCCAGGTGCTGCGCGCCGACGGTTTCAAGGTGATCTTGGTGAACTCCAATCCCGCGACGATCATGACGGACCCGGCGACTGCCGACGTGACCTACGTGGAGCCCCTCGATCCCGACGTGCTCACCGACATCCTTGAACGCGAGCGTCCCGACGCGTTGTTACCCACCCTCGGCGGTCAGACTGCGCTCAATTTGACGATGGAACTCGTACGCCGTGGCGTGCTCGAACGCCTGGGTGTCGAAGTGATCGGCGCGCGACCCGCGGCAATCGATACCGCGGAGAATCGCGAGCTCTTCAAGGCTGCGATGGCCGACATCGGTCTCGCGGTGCCCGACTCGGGCTTCGCGCACTCGGTGGACGAGGCACTCGAGATCGCCCAGGGCATCGGGTGGCCGATCATCATCCGCCCCAGTTTCATCTTGGGCGGAGCCGGCACCGGTATCGCCGACAACGCACCCGACTTCGTTCGCTTGGCGGCGGAGGGTATCGACGCGTCCCCCATCGGCGAAATATTGGTGGAGAAGTCCATCGCCGGCTGGAAGGAGTACGAGCTCGAAGTGATGCGCGACGTCGCCGACAACTGCGTGGTGATCTGTGGCATCGAGAACTTCGACCCCATGGGGGTTCACACTGGCGACTCCATCACGGTGGCGCCCATTCAGACCCTCTCGGACGTCGAGTACCAAGAGATGCGTGACGACGCCTTCGCCGTGTTGCGGCGCGTGGGCGTCGAGACTGGCGGGTCGAACGTGCAATTCGCCGTCAATCCCCTCACCGGTCAACGCCTGGTGATCGAGATGAATCCTCGCGTGAGTCGTTCGAGCGCCCTGGCCTCGAAGGCGACGGGCTTTCCCATCGCCAAGATCGCCGCGAAACTCGCCGTGGGCTACACGCTCAACGAGATCGAAAACGACATCACCAAGGTGACGCCCGCCAGCTTCGAGCCCGTGGTGGACTACGTCGTCACCAAGATCCCGCGCTGGGCCTTCGAGAAGTTGCCCGGCGCCACCCCGGAACTCGGTACGCGCATGCAGTCGGTGGGCGAGGTCATGGCGATCGGACGCACCTTTGGCGAGTCGTTGCAAAAGGCCATCCGGTCGCTCGAACAAGGACGCCTGGGCTTTGCCCTGGGTGCCGACAACGAATTCGCACTGCTCGACGACGAGACGCTGTGGTACCGCTGCATCGTGGCGACGCCCGAGCGGCTCTTCGCGTTGCACGAAGTCCTGTGGCGCGGCGCCAGTCTGGACGAAGTGGTCGAGCGCACCAAAATCGACCCGTGGTTCATCGAACAATTGACGCGACTCATCGAACTCGAGCGTGAACTCCTGTTGGTCGATCTCGCCGCACTCGACGCTCGAGGGTGGCGTCGATATAAGCAGTCAGGATTCTCCGATACGCAGATCGCGTCGCTGACCGGTACCGGCGTCGAAGAAGTGACGGCCTCGCGTCGCGCGGCGGGCGTGGTCACGACGTATAAGACGGTTGACACCTGCGCGGCGGAATTCGACGCGTTGACTCCCTATCACTACAGCACCTACGAGGACGAGACCGAAGTGCGGCCGTCCCCGCGCGATCGGGTCATCATCCTGGGATCAGGACCCAATCGCATCGGCCAGGGCATCGAGTTCGATTACTGCTGCGTGCACGCGGCGATGGCGCTGCGTTCGATGGGCTACGAGACCGTGATGGTCAATTGCAACCCCGAGACCGTGTCGACGGACTATTCCACCTCGGACCGTCTGTACTTCGAACCGTTGACCCCCGAGGACGTCGCCGAGGTCATCGCCGCCGAGCGCGCGGCCTGCGTCGACGGCGCGCGCGTGGTCGGCGTTATCGTCTCACTCGGGGGACAGACGCCGCTCAAGTTGGCCCACAGCATCGACCCCCAGTTAGTCCTCGGAACCCCGGTGGCGGCCATCGACATCGCCGAGGACCGCGAGCAGTGGTCGGCCGTCTGCACCAAGTTGGGTCTGCGTCAACCACCCGGCGACGTCGCGTTGTCGCTCGCCGAAGCCAAGGCCATCGTCAAGATCATCGGGTACCCCGTACTGGTGCGCCCGAGTTACGTCCTGGGCGGACGCGCCATGGAGATCGTCTACGACGACACAGCACTCGAGCGGGTGATGGCGGACCTGACGAGCGCGACGGGTTCGCTCGCGCGCGAGGGTGGCGTGTCCCAGAGCCGGCCGATCTTGTTGGATCGCTTCTTGGAAGACGCCATCGAGGTCGACGTGGACGCGGTGCGTGACGACACCGGTGACATCTTCGTCGCGGGCATCATGGAACACGTCGAGGAGGCCGGCGTGCACTCGGGTGACTCCGCGTGTGCCTTGCCCCCCCAGAGTTTGAGCGAGACGGTGCTGGCGCGCCTGCACGACTACGGCGCGCGAATCGCTCACGAGCTGGGCGTCGTGGGTCTCATCAACGTCCAGTTCGCCGTCAAGGACGACGAGGTCTACGTCCTTGAGGCCAATCCTCGTGCGTCGCGCACCGTGCCCTTCGTGGCCAAGGCGACCGGGGTCCCCTTGGCCCAAGTGGCCGTCGAGGTCATGCTCGGTACGACGCTCGCTCAACTGCGCGATCGCGGCGTCGTGCCGGCCTCGACTCCCGTTCCCAAGTACGTCAGCGTCAAAGAAGCGGTAATGCCCTTTAATCGTTTCCCCGGCGTCGACACCTTGCTCGGCCCCGAGATGCGCTCGACCGGTGAGGTCATGGGAATCGGCGAGAGCTTCGGGATCGCCTTTGCCAAGGCCCAACTCGGCGCCGGCACCCGACTGCCGGACCGCGGTCAAGTATTCTTGTCCCTGGCGGACTCCGACAAGGTGGCGGGGGTGGCGGTGGCCCAGAGTCTGCGCGACCTGGGCTTCGCCATCGCCGCCACCGTGGGGACGGCGGGCTACCTACGGTCGCGTGGGGTCCTCGTCGACACCCTGGTCGGCAAGATCGGTACGGTCGACTTGGGCGTCGACGCGGTCGCCCTGATCGCGTCGGGTGAGGTCAACATGGTCATCAACACGCCCTCGGGACGCAGTGCTCGCGCCGACGGGGCCGCGATCCGCATGGCGTGCACGGTGCACAAGGTGGCGTGCATGACCACGATGAGTGCCGCGCTCGCCGCCGTGGTGGGTATTGGCGACACGCGCGAACGCGGGTGGCGCGTGGCGTCGTTGCAGGAGCTGCACCGGTGAGCTTGGCCACGCACGTCGGTGAGCTGAGACTGCCCTCATTCGTCCTCACCGCGGCCGGTACCTCGGGCCACGGTGACGAGCTCGCGGGATACGGCGATCTCTCGGAACTGGGCGCCGTGGTCACCAAATCTCTGGCCAACTTCGCCTGGGCCGGTAACCCGGCACCGCGCGTCGCGGCGTGGGGACCCGACATGCTCAACGCCGTGGGACTCGCGGGACCCGGTGTCGCCACGTGGCGCCGTGAGTACTTGCCTGCCCTCCGTGAACGTCGCGCGCGCGTCGTCGCGTCCATCTGGGGTCGCAGCGTCGCGGAATTCGCCGACGCCGCACTCGCGATGCGCGGCGCTGACGTGGTGGCCATGGAAGTGAATGCCTCGTGCCCGAATCTCGAGGGCCGAACGGGAATTTTCGCTCACTCGCCGACCCTGACCGGTGAGATCGTGGACGCCGCCGCCGCCGCCCAGTTACCCCTGTGGGTGAAACTCTCGCCCAATACGCCCGAACTTCTCGAGGTCGCGCGCGCGGCGATCGACGCGGGCGCATCGGCGCTGGTCCTCGTCAATACGGTGCTGGGCATGATTATCGACATCGAACAGCGCCGTCCGACCCTAGGCAATGGCGGTGGCGGACTGAGCGGTCCCGGGATTTTTCCGGTGGCCCTGCGCGCGGTCTACGAGTGTCACGCGGCATTTCCGACGACACCCATCGTCGGGGTGGGTGGCGTCGCCACCGGTGAGGACGCCATCGCGATGGTGATGGCCGGTGCCAGTGCGGTGCAGGTGGGTACCGCGACCTTTGCCGAACCGCGAGCCCCGTGGCTCGTCGCGAGAAGTGCGCACCACTGGATGCGGCGCCACTCGGTGGCGACGATCGACGAACTACGAGGAGTGGCCCATGGCTGACACGTTTGGACAACGATTACAGGAGCGCATTCGCGCGCTCGGTCCGTTGTGCGTCGGGATCGATCCCTCGAGCGCGCTGCTCGACGCGTGGGGTCGACCCGACTCCATCGAGGGACTTGAGTTCTTCTCCCTGGCGGTTCTCGAAGCGGCGATTGGCTCGGCCGCCGCGGTGAAACCCCAGGTCGCGTACTTCGAACGTTTCGGCTCCTCCGGCTACCGGGTCCTAGAACGGGTGATCGCCGACGCGCACGACGCCGACGTGCTGGTGATCGCCGACGCCAAGCGCGGCGACATCGGAGCCACGAACGACGCGTACGCCGCCGCGTGGCTCGAGGACGCCTCACCCCTGTGCAGTGACGCGGTGACGATCAGTCCCTACACCGGAGTAGCGGCGCTCGCCCCCTTCTTCGCGCGCGCCATTGACGGCCGCGGTGTCTTCGTGTTGGCGGCCACCTCCAACGACGAGGGTCGCACGCTCCAGCGCGCGCGCACTGATCGTGACGAAGCAATCGAGGACCACGTCTTGGGGCTGGTCGCCGAGATGAATCGACGCGACGAGGGTCTCGGGGCCGTGGGTGTCGTGCTCGGCGCCACGCGCGATCGGCCGCGATTCGACTTGGCGCGATTGGGCGGCCCCTACCTCGTGCCCGGCGTGGGCGTCCAGGGGGCGACACCCGAGCAGGTGGGTCGTCTCTTCGAGCGATGTCCTGAAGGGACAGTCCTCGTCAATGTCGCGCGAGCCGTCGCAGAGAGCGGTCCCGAGAAGGCGGCCCTACGTGACGCCGTCCGACGCTGGCGCGACAACTTGACTACTTTCCTTTAACTCAACCGCTTTCGCACGGTGTTGGGAGTTCACAGACTTTCCCCTAGTACTTGGAGTTCACAGGGGGTATTCTGACCTTGTGGCCCCAGTTCCTCCTTCCCTCACTCACGAACAGCGAGTCGCCGCGTCCCGTGCCGCCGTGGCCAATCGTCGACGTCGCGCTGAAGTGAAAAAGTTGGTCAAGTCGGGCGAATTATCGCTCGAGGAATTGTTTGTGCTCGCAGAAAGAGAGGAGTGCGTCGCGCAGATGCGCGCGTACGACCTCATAAGCGCGCTACCGGCGATCGGGGAGGTGAAGGCCGCGCGGATCATGAAGACCGCGGCCATCGCCCAGACCCGGCGAATTCGTGGTCTCGGGCCGCGCCAGCGAGAGCAACTCTTCCAAGCCCTTGTCCGCTGAGCACCTCGTTGTCGTCTTAATCGGACCAGGCGGCGTAGGTAAGGGGACCGTTGCGCGTCGTCTCATGGAGCGCGACCCCACACTCTGGTTGAGCCGGTCGTGGACCACGCGTACGGTGCGCCCCATCGAGACGGGCCAGGAGTACTTCTTCGTCACCCGCGACGTGTTTCTCGACGCCATCGAACGTGACTTCTTTTACGAGTGGGCCGAGTTCCACGGCCATCTCTACGGCACTCCGCGCCCGCACCCGCCCGAGGGACGCGACGTGTTGCTCGAAATTGAAGTCCAGGGCGCGCGCCAAGTTCGCGAACGCGACGCCGACGCCGTCATCATTTTGCTCACCGCGCCCACCATGGAACTGCTCGAGAAACGCCTACGCGGGCGCGGTGACCAAGAAGAACATATCGTGCGGCGCCTGGAATCCACCCGCCACGAGGTCGAACAAGGGCGTGGCCTGTGCGATTACGAGATCGTCAATGACGACGTGGAGCGGGCGAGCGGTGAAATCCTCTCTATACTGGAGGGGCTTCGCCAGTCACGGCGAATTCCCTCGTAAAAGGACGAACTTTTCATGGCCGAACGCCCCACTCTCGTCGACCCGCCCATCGAGACCTTGTTGCACAAGGTCGGCGACTCCAAGTTCACCCTGGTGGCCGTCTCGGCGATTCGTGCCCGAGAAATCAACGAGTACTACAACGGACTCGGTTCGGGTCACGGCGCCCTGATTCCGCCCCAGGTGTCATCGTTGTCGAATAAGTCGTTGTCACTGGCCATGGAGGAGCTCTACGAAGGCAAGCTCCAGTTCCACCGCCCCACGAGCGAAGAAGTCGAGGCGGAGCGCCTCGACGCTGAGGCGCGTGAGCAGGCTCGACTGGACGCGACGAATGACCTCGACGCCTTCACCGATGCCCTCCGCGACGCCTAACGTCGTTCCTCCCCGTATTGTCCTAGGAGTTAGCGGCGGCATCGCCGCCTACAAGTCCGTTGAGTTGCTCCGCCGCTTTCGTGAGGCCGGGTACTTCGTTTCGCCGGTTCTCACTCCCGACGCCACCCGATTCGTCGGCACGGTCACTTTTTCCGCGCTGGCCTCGGAACCCGCTCGCACCTCGCTGTACGGCGATCCCACCACGCCGATTCCTCACACGTACCTCGGCCAACACGCCGACGTGATCGTGGTGGCCCCGGCCACCGCGCACCTCATCGCGCGATTCGCCCTGGGTCTGAGTGACGATCTCCTCACCGCCACCTTGTTGGCGTCGCGCGCGCCGGTTCTATTGTGTCCCGCGATGCACACCGAGATGTGGGAGCAGCCGTCGGTGCAAGAGAACTTGGCCACGCTGCGTCGTCGCGGCATCATGATTCTCGAGCCCGACGTCGGACCCCTGGCCGGAGGCGACGAAGGCGTCGGTCGACTACCTGACCCCGAGGCCATCTTCGTCCTCGTGCAGCGCATTCTCGAGGGGTATCACGGCGTGCTCAGTGGCGTGCGGGTTCTCGTGAGCGCGGGCGGTACGCGCGAGGCGCTGGACCCGGTGCGGTTCATGACGAATCGCTCGTCGGGTCGTCAAGGCTACGCCCTGGCCGAAGTCGCGGCGCGGCTCGGCGCCGAGGTGACGCTGGTGACCACGACGGATCGCTCATTGGCCCTCGACGTGGCGCGCCGGGTACGCGTCGTCGAGGTCGAGAGTGCCCGAGAGTTGGCCGACGTGATGTTCGACCACTTTGCGAGCACTGACGTGGCCATCATGGCGGCCGCGGTGGCGGACTTTACCTTTGACGCGGCCCCCGAGAAATTGAAGAAGGAGTCGGGAGTGCCCGCTCTCGTGGCGCGCGCCACACTCGATATCGTGAGTGAACTCGTGGCGCGGCGCCGCGACGATCAGCTCGTGGTGGCCTTCGCCGCCGAGACGAGTGACCTCGAGGCCCACGCCACGGCCAAGTTGCGCCGCAAGGGGGTCGATCTGCTGGTGGCCAACGACGTGGCCGCGCCCGCGGTCGGTTTTGGTCACGCCACCAATGAGGTTCTGTTGCTGGACCGCGACGGCGGCGTCGAGAAGCTGTCGCTGCGTTCGAAAGAAGCCATTTCGCAAGAGATTTTGGCTAAGGTTGCCTCATTAATATCTCAAGGAGCCACATGACTGATCGCACCCTCTTCACCTCAGAGTCGGTGACCGAGGGCCACCCCGACAAGATTGCGGACCAGATCTCAGACAGCGTCCTCGACGCCATCTTGGAACAGGACCCCAACGCTCGCGTGGCCTGTGAGACACTCCTGACGACGGGTCTGTGCGTCGTGGCCGGAGAGATCACCACGACCGCGATCGTGGACATCACGTCGGTGGCGCGTGAGACGATTCTCGATATTGGCTACGACGACGGGGCCAAGGGCCTCGACGGCAAGACGTGCGCGGTGCTGGTGTCGCTGGGCAAGCAGAGTCCCGACATCGCCGGAGGCGTTGACGTCAGTCACGAGCACCGATCGGGCTCGGGTGGCGAAGACGAACTCAACGCGCTGGGCGCCGGCGACCAGGGAATGATGTTCGGCTACGCCTGCAACGACAACGAGGATTTCATGCCGGTACCGATCTGGCTGGCGCACCGGCTCTCGATGCGCTTGTCGCAAGTACGACGCAGCGGGCTCGTGCCCTACCTGCGGCCCGACGGTAAGACCCAGGTGACCATCGCCTACGAAGACGGCCGACCGGTCGCCATCGACACGGTGCTCATTTCGACGCAGCACGAGGACGGGTACGACTCGCAGACCACGATCAGGCGCGACGTCCTCGAGCACGTGATCATGCCGATGTTGCCGCCGGAACTCGACGCGTCGTCGATGCGCGTCTTCGTCAACCCGTCGGGCAAGTTCGTCTTGGGTGGACCGCACGCCGACGCGGGCCTCACTGGTCGCAAGATCATCGTGGACACCTACGGGGGAATGGCCCGTCACGGCGGGGGAGCGTTCTCGGGCAAGGATCCCTCCAAGGTGGACCGCTCGGCCGCGTACGCCGCGCGTTGGGTGGCCAAGCACGTGGTCGCCGCCGGCGCGGCGGAGCGTTGCGAAGTCCAAGTGGCTTACGCCATTGGAGTCGCGCGTCCGGTGTCGGTGTTGGTGGAAACCTTCGGCACCGAGCACGTCGATCGTGCGCGCATCGCCAAGTCGGTGGACGCACTCTTTGACCTTCGTCCCGCCGCCATCATCCGCGACCTCGACCTGCGTCGTCCGATCTATCGTCGCACCGCCGCGTACGGACACTTCGGCCGCGCCGATAGCGGGTTCGCCTGGGAGCAGACTCCGCGCGTCGACGAGTTGCGCCGCGAATTGTCTCTGTAGTCGTGGCGCGTTGCGTACGCGTCGTCACCGAGAATGCGGCCGTCGATCGCGCCTTTGACTACGAACTGAGTGACGCGTTCGCGCACGTCGCGGTGGGTGATCGAGTTCGCGTCGACTTCAATCATCGCAGCCTGCGGGGTTGGGTGACCGAGGACGTCATCGCCACCCGCCAGACCAAGCCGGTCAAGAAGTGGCTGGGCCTGGGTCCACCCGCGACGATGGTGGGTCTCCTCGAGTGGGCGTCCGGTCGCTGGTGCGCCCCACTATCGCGGTTCTTGCTCGCCGCTTCCCCCTCGAACATCGTGCGCGAACTTCCGACCGCGCCGACGCCCCAGCCGTTGGACGCGTCGATCGCTGCCCAAGTCGTGGCGCGTGAACCTGGCGTGATATTGGTATCGCCCACCGATGATCCGATGGGACTGGTTCTTCACGCCTACGAAAGTACGTTGACGTCGCCCGGTTCGCTCCTCGTTCTCGTGCCGACCGAGGCCTGGGCCCAGCGTCTGCGCGGCCGTCTCGAGCAACGCGGTTGCGCCGTCGCTCAGGGTGAGGGGGAGTGGGACCGCATGCGCGCGGGCTGGCCGGTCATCGTCGGCTCGCGCGGCAGCGCGCTCGCGCCCACGCCGCGCCTACGTGGTGCCGTCGTCATCGACGCCGACGACGAGGCCTATCGATCCGACGCCTCACCGACCTGGGACGCGACCACCATGTTGCGCGAACGTTGTCGTCGCGACGGCGCGCCGCTGTGGCTCACGTCGGTGGCGCCGTCTCCAGTCGTGTTGTCCCACGGTTCGATGGACCCGTCGGGCGACGTCGCGTCGGGCTGGCCGCGCGTCGAGGTCGTGGACTTACGCGAGGCGGACCCCCACGATGGCGTGCTCGCGCGCGCGACTTTCGACGCGGCGCATCGCGCACTGGCCGGCGAGGAACCCGTGGCCGTGACGGTCGTCCTCCAACGACTCGGCCACGGACGTCTCTACGCCTGTCGACGATGCGGCGAGTTGGCTTGTTGTGCGCAGTGTCGTCAGGCCGAAGTCGAAGTCGGTGACCAAGTGGCCTGTAATGATCGCCACGAGCTGCGCGCGAACTTCTGTCGCTCCTGTGGCGCAACGAATTTGCGCAAGGTCCGCGTCGGCGTCGCGACCCTGGCTCGTGACGTCGCCGCCCAATTGTCCCAACCGGTGGACGAGGTGACCGCGGCGTCGCGCACTCCCATCACCTCGCGCGTGGTGGTGGGTACCGAAGCCGTCTTCGCACGAGTGCGGCGCACGGCACTCGTCGTGTTCGTCGACTTCGATCAGTACCTCTTGGCGCCGCGCGACTCGGCGCGACGTGCCGCTCTGACGTCGGTGGCCAAGGCGGGCCGCCTCGTGGGTTCACGTCGAGAGGGTCGCGGCGTGGTCGTCGTTCAGACCCGACGCCACGACGACGTGATCGACGCGATCACCAGTGGGGACGTGCGCGGCGTCGTTGCCGAGGACGTCGCGACAGCGCGGGCGTTGTCCCTGCCCCCCTTCGCTGCGCTCGCCCACGTGTCGGGCGAGGCGGCCGACGAGTTCATGGCCGCCGTGCATTCGGACGTGGTGCGCGTGCGCCGACTCGAGGGTACCTACATCGTGAGCGCGCGCGACGTCGACGTGTTGACGCGAGTGTTGCGCGAGACGCCCCGGCCTTCGGGACGTCTGCGCCTTGAGGTGTTCTAGCGTGCGACCACGTGCTGCGAGCCAGTGGTGTGACGCTGAAACGGTATCGTGGAGGAGTGAGCACGCTACCAATTCGTACCTTTGGCGACCCCGTCTTGAGCCAAGTCACGACCGATATTGACAATATCGACGCCAAGGTGGCCGCCCTGGCCGAGTCCATGATCGAGACGATGTACAAGGCGCCGGGCGTGGGTCTGGCGGCGAACCAGGTGGGCGTACAAAAGCGGATGTTCGTCTACGACCAGGGTGAGGGCCCCTTCGTGATCGTCAATCCGCGCATTGTCGAGACCGACGGCGAATGGATCTACGAGGAGGGGTGCCTCTCGGTTCCGGGACTGAGTTGGGAGATCGTGCGACCCAACGCGGTGCACCTGGTGGGACGCGACCTCGACGGCAACGAGATCGATATCCAAACCGAGGAGTACGAGGCGCGGATCTTTCAACACGAAGTCGACCATCTGGATGGTTTTCTCTTGATTGACCGACTCGACGACGACCAACGTAAAGCCGCCAAGCGAGCCCTGCGCAAGATGCAGATTCGCGTCTTGCCCGAGGACCACGACGGTCTGCGCCAGTTGCTGGGGGATTAGGTGCGCGTAGCCTTCCTCGGGACTCCCGAGGCGGCCGTCCCCTCGCTCGAGGCGTTGGTACGCGCGGGCCACAACGTCGCACTCGTCATCTCGCAACCTGATCGACGCCGCGGCCGCGGTACTGACGTGTCGCCCTCGCCGGTCAAGGTGGCCGCGCTGCGTCTGGGTCTTGTCGTCGCCGACGACATGTCGGCCCTGGAGACGCTCGACGTCGACTACGCCATCGTCGTCGCCTACGGGGCGCTCATCCCCGGGCGACTCCTCGAACGCACCCCCATGCTCAACGTCCACTTTTCATTGTTGCCGCGCTGGCGCGGGGCGGCGCCGGTCGAGCGCGCGATTCTCGCTGGCGACCAAGACACGGGTGTCGGCATCATCTCGCTCGAGGTGACACTGGACACTGGTCCGCTCCACGGAGAACGCCGTACCGACGTGGGAGAGAAAACGTCGAGCGAATTGATCCACGAACTCGCTCGTCTCGGGGCGGAGTTATTGATCGAGGTCCTGGGTGACGCCGACGCCTTGGCCCATCCTCACCCCCAAGTGGGCGAGTCGACCTACGCGGCGAAAGTGACCCCCGAGACTTTTCACCTCACGCCCGACATGTCACTCGTCCAGGCCCAACGTGTCATACGACTCGAGCGAGCGTTCGTGCGAGTGCGGGAGCGTCGCCTGCGCGTACTGGGCGCTACGCCCACGAATCTGGCGGTCGCGCTGGGTTCGCTGCGAAGTGCCGACGGGGTCGTGGCGTTGGGACTGGCGGACGGATCGCTGGACGTCGTACTGGTGCAACCCGAGGGATCACGCGCCATGAGCGGGGTCGCGTGGTGGGCCGGCGCTCGCCTCGATGACGGGGTCACGTGGGATTAAGGATTCGCCTCACCATCTAGGCTGGCGGACGTGGAGAAACTCGACGCGGGACCCGTGGGCGCTCTGCGGATTGCTCCGTCGATCCTCGCCGCCGACTTCGGGGACTTGGCGAACGCGGTACGCGCGATCGACGCCCAGACTGACTGGGTGCACGTGGACGTGATGGACGGACACTTCGTGCCCAACATCTCGATCGGCCCGCCTGTCGTCCAGTCGCTGCGTCCCTACAGCAAGCGATTCTTTGACTGTCACCTCATGATTTCGGACCCCGCGCGCTACCTCGAGGCCTTCAAAAAAGCCGGTGCCGACGGGTGCACGGTGCACGTCGAGGTCGGCAACACGGCTTCGCTGATCGCCGATGCTCGGGCCCTCGGACTGCGCGTGGGACTCGCGGCCAATCCCGACACGCCCTTCGGCGATGTTGAAGCGTTCCTGGGCGACATCGACCTACTCTTGTTGATGACGGTATTTCCAGGTTTTGGCGGTCAGTCCTTCATGGGCGACGTCATGGACAAGGTGATCCTGGCGCGCAAGGAGATCGACGCCGGTCACCTCGCGCTTGATCTGGAGGTGGACGGTGGCATTGACGTCGTTACCGCACCCATCGTCACGCGAGCGGGCGCCAACGTCCTCGTCGCGGGATCAGCGATCTTTCGCCAACCCGCACCGCTCGACGCCGCGCGAGCGATTCGCGTGGCGGCGTTCGCTGGTCAGTCATGACGCTTGACACCTCGGCACTCATGGCCGAGGCGATGCGCGAAGGCGATAAGGCACGCCTGCACGCGCCACCCAGTCCCTGGGTGGGTGCGGTGATCGTGCGCGACGGCGCGGTCATCGCGGCGGGTCACACCCAAGTACCGGGCGAGTCGCACGCTGAAGTCGAGGCGCTGCGCCACGCCGGGGAGCGCGCGCGCGGTGCCACGATGGTGGTCACGCTCGAACCGTGTTGTCACGTCGGTCGCACGGGGCCCTGCGTCGAGGTCCTCATCGAAGCGGGCGTTACCCATGTCATTGTGGGATCACTCGATCCCGACGCGCGCGTGGCTGGTCGCGGGGTCGCCGCCTTGCGCGAGGCGGGCGTGCGCGTTGACGTCGGTATCGAACTCGAAGCCGTTCGCGCCCAGTTGGCGCCCTATCTCTGGCATCGGGTGACCGGTCGGCCCTACGTGGTTCTGAAGGTCGCTGCCACCCTCGACGGCGTCGTGGCCATGGCCGACGGATCGAGTCAGTGGATCACGTCCGACGAGGCGCGACGTGACGGGCACCTCCTGCGGGCACAGAGTCAGGCCATCATCGTCGGGGCCAACACGGTGCGCCTGGACGACCCGGCCCTGACCGCGCGACTAGGTGACGTGACTCTCGAGCCGCTACGCGTGGTGCTGGGACGCGCCCCCGAGGACGCCAAGGTGCACCCGTGCCTGCAACGCCAGGGAGAACTCGGCCCAGTGCTCGACGAATTGGGCGAGCACGATATCTTGCAAGTCCTAATAGAAGGCGGTGCCACGGTGGCGAGCGAATTTCTCGAGGCGGGACTAGTGAATCACGTCGTGTGGTACGTCGCGCCCGCATTCGCGGGCCAACGCGACGGCCGCGGCGCGTTGGCCGCGTTGTCGACGCCAAGTATTGGCGCGCTACGACGCGCGCGATTTACCGAGGTGCGCCGCGTCGGAGATGATGTACGAATGGATCTGGAGGTCTGATGGCGGTGTCAAGCATCGAAGAAGCAGTCGAGCAACTACGCCGCGGCGGGATGATCGTCGTCGTCGACGACGAAGACCGCGAGAACGAGGGCGACTTGATCATGGCCGCTGAGGACGTGACCGCGGACTCGATGGCGTTCTTTCTCGAGTACACCTCGGGACTCTTTTGCGTGCCCCTCGAATCGAGCCGCGCCGACGAGTTGGATCTGCCCCTCATGGTCGTCGCTAACACTGAGGCCCAACGTACCGCCTTCACCGTGACCGTCGACTACCGCCACGGCACGTCCTCGGGCATTTCGGCGGGCGACCGCGCCGCGACGGTGCGTGCATTGATCGACCCCGCGACATTGCCGACGGACCTGAATCGACCGGGCCACGTGTTCCCGCTGCGTTACCGTCCCGGTGGCGTCTTGAAGCGGGCGGGCCACACCGAGGCCACCGTCGACTTGTGTCGTATGGCGGGGAAGTATCCCTCGGGAGTCTTGTGTGAAATCGTCACGAAGGACAAGTCGGATATGGCGCGCATGCCCGAACTCGAGGTCTTCGCTGCCGAACACGGGTTGCCCCTGGTGACCATCGCCGACCTCATTCGCTACCGTCGCCAGCACGAAAAGCTCGTGCGTCGCGTGGCCGAGGCGACGCTACCGACCGAACACGGTACGTTCCAGGCGGTGGTCTTTGAGAGCGTGCTCGACGGAGAGCAGCATATGGCCATGGTCTACGGCGATATCTCGGAGGTCGAGAATGTCCTCGTGCGCGTGCACTCCGAATGCCTGACCGGTGACGCCCTGGGTTCACTGCGCTGTGACTGTGGTCCGCAGTTGCAGACGGCGCTCGCTAAAGTCGCCGCCGAGGGCGCCGGTGTGGTGGTGTACCTACGCGGCCACGAGGGTCGCGGAATTGGCCTGGGCCACAAGATTCGCGCCTACGCGCTGCAAGAAGACGGTCGCGACACCGTGGACGCCAACTTGGAACTCGGCTTACCGGTCGACTCGCGGGAATACGGCATCGGGGCCCAGATCCTGGTGGACCTGGGCATCACGTCGATGCGTCTGATGACCAACAACCCCACCAAGTACGGGGGACTGGTGGGATTTGGCCTCAACATCGTCGAGCGCGTCTCACTCGAGAGCCGTCCGACGCCGTTCAATATCGAGTACCTGCGCACCAAGCGTGAGCGCATGGGTCACCTACTGGAGGGTCTCGATGACGTCGTCGAATGAGACCGAGTTCGACCCCGCAACTGAAGCGGTGGTGCGCGCGCGCGTGGGACAATATCTCGTTGGTCCCTTGGAGGGCCGCGGCGTCCGAGTCGGGATCGCGTGTGGTCGCTTCAACGGCGGGGTGACGACGCGTCTGCTCGAAGGAGCTCTTGACGCGTTGAGCGAACACGGCGTGGACCGCAGTGACGTGACCGTGGCGTGGGCGCCCGGCGCCTTCGAGCTGCCCCTCGTGGCGCGCGGATTCGTCCTGGGCGAACAGGTCGACGTGGTCATCACTCTGGGTGCCGTCATCCGCGGCGACACGGGGCACTACGACGTCGTGGCGGGCGAGAGCGCGCGCGGCGTCCAAGAAGTTCAGCTCACCACCGGGATTCCGGTGGTCTTTGGCGTGTTGACGACCAACACCGTCGAACAGGCGCTCGAGCGCTCGTTACCTGACGAGACCAACAAGGGGCGCGAGTCAGCCGAGACGGCCCTCGAGATGGTGAACCTGCTGCGTGAGCGCATCTTCGGATCGTGAGCTTTGACGCCGTGGTGGTGGACTTCAATGAGGCCCGCGGCGACGGGACGCTGCGCGACGCCGCGGGGCGAGAGTTTTCGTTTCATTGCGTGGCGATCACCGACGGCTCGAGGACCGTCGACTCCGGAGCGCGCGTAATCGCTCGGCGTTCAGTGGGTCTGGTGGGTCGTGACGAGGCGACCGAGGTGGCAAAGCTTTAGTCCATTGACGCCTCGTCGGGCTCAGGGGACAATGAGTTGGCCTGTGCGGCGCGAACAAAGACTTGTTGAATCTCCGCGACTGCGTTGCGATAGAGCGGCGCGTTGGGTCCCAGTCGCTCCCCGCCCGCGTTCAACATGGCGCTCATGGTGTCGATCACCAGTTGCGCACCGGCGAGATCCGGTGGCGTGGTGGCCAGATGCGCGGCGGCCCAGTGCGCGAGGACGAAGAAGTGGTTGGCCAAAATGGCGTCAGCCGGGGTGTCCAGCAGATACTGCAGTTCGTTCTCGGGATCAAAGTCAATGGCGTCATCACTCACCTCTCCAAAGTAGTAGTTCACGTCTTGACGGCGCGAAAACCGAGGGTGAGTAACTGGGCGCTGGCGCCCACGGCGCGGCGAGCGGGCGTTTCTGGTAGCCTGTCGGGGCAGTTCACAGCAAGTGAGGTCGGTTCTACTGACTTCCACCTGAGCACACTGGTGCCTCGGGTTAACGGGTATGTTGCGCCTCGCTTGCCGTGGCGACGCCAGAGTGGCGTCGCGAAGAGCAAGGAGTCGGTTATCGCAACAGTGCCTGGAGACCACCGCGTCAATGAGCGCATTCGGGTCGAGACCATTCGCCTCATCGACAGCGAGGGAAATCAGCGCGGCGTCACCACGACGCGTGAAGCCTTGGCGTTAGCGCGCAGTCTCGATTTAGACCTCGTGGAGATTGCGCCCACCGCGCAACCACCGGTCTGTCGCATCATGGACTACGGAAAGTTCAAGTTCGACGAAGCGCAAAAGGCGAAGGAGTCGCGTCGCAAGACTCAAAACGTCGGCGTCAAGGAAATGAAGTACCGGCCCAAAATTGGTCCCGGCGACTTCGATACCAAGACCCGCCTCGTGGAGAAGTTCTTGACCGAAGGTCACAAGGTGAAGGTCACCATCATGTTCCGCGGTCGTGAATCTGCGCACCCCGAGTTGGGCAAGAAGATCCTGGACCGTATCGTCGAGAAGCTCGTCGATACCGCCAAGGTCGAATCAGCCGCCAAGCTCGACGGGCGCAACATGATCATGGTGCTGGGGCCTGACAAGAAGGCGAAGCCCAAGGTCGAAGCAGACAAGGTTGACAGCAGTTCAGAAGTGCCCGTACCCACGGCGACTGGGGCGAATGCCCCAGCCGCAGAATCGCTCGAGGAGAGTTGAAATGCCCAAGATGAAGACCGACAGCGGTGCCAAGAAGCGCATCAAGATCACCGGATCGGGAAAGTTGCGCCGCCGCCAGGCCTTTCGCGGTCACCTGATGGAGACGAAGTCGTCGAGGCGAACACGACGACTGGGACGCGAGACCACCATCTCGCCCGGTATTGAGAAGAACATCAAGAAGCTGATGGGTCTTTAGGAACTTTAGGAAAGAGGAACTGATATGGCACGTGTCAAGAGGGCGGTCAACGCCAAGAAGCACCACAAGGCAATTCTCGAAGAGGCCAAGGGTTACTACGGTGACCGTAGTCGCACCTTCCGTTCAGCGAACGAAGCCGTCCAACACGCCGGCGCGTACGCTTTCCGCGACCGCCGCGCGCGCAAGGGCGAGATGCGTCGTCTGTGGATCCAGCGCATCAACGCCGGCACTCGCCTTAACGGGGTGAGCTACAGCCGCTTCATCGCCGGTATGAACGCCGCGGGGATTGAAGTGGACCGTCGAATGCTGGCCGACCTGGCCGTCAACGACGCTTCGTCGTTCGCCGCGCTGGTGGTTCAGGCCAACGCCGCATTGTCCAAGTAGGTCGTTCTGATCGAGGCGTTGGGGTCGACTCACGAGAGAGTGCGTCGGCTCCGACGCCTTCTTCATAAGCGCGCACTGCGCTGGAGTGAGGGCGTCTGCGTCATCGAGGGACCCGACCTCGTCGCGGCCGCGCTCAGTAGTGGCGCCGAGTTCGAGGCGCTCTTCGTGGATGGGTCATCGCTCGGCGACACTGACGTGTCCGCACTGTGCGATCGAGCGCAGAGCGACGGCGTACGGGTGTTCTCTCTCACGCCCGGCGTGATCGATAAAGTGGCCGACGCCCAGACCCCCCAACCCCTCCTGGCGACGGTTCGCCTACGCGTGAACGAACTCGACGACCTCGCGGGGACGGGACTGGTGCTGGTCCTCGATAATGTCCGTGATCCGGGTAACGCCGGTACCATCATTCGCTCAGCCGACGCCGCGGGAGCCGTCGCGGTCGTATTCACTGGCGAATGCGTCGACCCCTTTAATCCCAAGACCCTGCGCGCGTCGGCCGGCTCGATTTTTCAGGTTCCCGTGGTCGTGTCGACCCTCGAGCGCACGGTGGCGCACTTTCGCGCCGTGGGGGCGCGCTCTTACGCCACCGTGGTGCGCGGGGGGACGCCGTATCGTCGCGCCGACCTGTCGGCTGGTTGCGTCGTGGTAATCGGTAACGAGGCCGCCGGCCTCGACGCCGCAGCACGAGCCCAGTGCGACGAGGAACTGTCAATTGAAATGGTGGGACGCTCGGAGTCGCTCAACGCGGGGGTGGCGGCGTCGCTCATCGCCTTCGAGGCCCTGGCCCAGCGACGCGGCACCACTAACGGGTGAGAACCTCGTAGCCTTGAAGGATATGACGACCTCGCCTCTCGCCGAGCTCTCGAGCCACGTGGCCGCGCTGAAGACCCGCATTGACCAGGCCCCAGCACTGGATGACTTACTGGGTGACGAGCCGTTCATTATCGGAAAGCGCTCCATCCTTTCGACCCTCCAGAAGTCGCTCGGGGCCCTCGCGCCCGAGGAGCGCAAAGCGGCCGGCGCGCAGTTGCAAGATGCCCGGCGCGAGGTGCAAGAGGCTTTTGACGTGCGCCGCGGCGTTCTCGAGGTCGCGTTTCGCGCCCTCGCCCTCGAAGAGGACCGACTCGACCTCGGTGACGTCATTGCCTCGCAGGTCATGGTGCCGCTCGCCGTGGGTCACCCGGGAATCGTGGCGGCGACCCAACGTCAACTCGAGGACGTTTTCGTGGCGATGGGCTTTCGCGTGTCCGACGGGCCCGAAGTGGAGAGTGACTGGTACAACTTCGAAGCCCTCAATATCCCCCCGGCGCACCCGGCGAGGGGAATGTGGGACACCTTCTACGTCGACCTCGGTGAACCCGAGACCGTGGTGCTACGAACCCACACTTCTCCCACGCAGATCCACCTGATGGAAGAGGCCGTCGCCTCGGGCACGCTGCCCATTCATAGCGTGATGCCCGGCCGTTGCTATCGACGCGACACGCCCGACGCACGGCACCTGGCGACGTTTCACCAGATCGAGGGTCTGGTGGTGGACCGGGGCATCACGTTCGCCGACCTGGCCGGGGTCATCGAGACCTTCACCCACGCGTACTTCGGCGCGGACATCTCGTCACGACTGCGACCGGCGTTCTTCCCCTTTACCGAGCCTTCGGCAGAATTCGAGATCACCTGCACCATTTGTCGCGGTGAGGGGTGTCGCACGTGCTCCCAGACCGGTTGGATCGAACTTGGTGGTTGCGGCATGCTCGACCCGGCGGTGCTGGCCGCGGTCGGAATTAACGGCGACGAGTGGAGCGGCTTCGCGTTCGGTTTCGGCATTGATCGTTGCGCACAAATGCGTCACCAGATCGCCGACATGCGCGCCCTCATCGAGAACGACGTGCGTTTCTTGAGGCAGTTCTCGTGAAGATTCCTCTGTCGTGGCTGCGCGATTTCGTCGACCTGGATGAATCGGTCTATGAACTGACCGCAATCCTCGACGACCTCGGCCTGGTGGTCGAGGGCGTGCAGAACGTGGGCGAGGGTCTCGGCGAGGTCATCGTCGCGCGCATTGAAGAGATTGCCGCGATTGAAGGCGCCGACCGCGTGCGCCTGGTCACCGTCGACGCGGGGGAGGGCCCCCTCGAAATTGTGTGCGGGGCCACGAACTTCGAGCGAGGAAATTACGTACCGCTCGCTCCGGTGGGCGCCGTGTTGCCCGGAGGATTTGAGATCGCGCGCCGCAAGATGCGCGGCGTGGCGTCAAACGGCATGCTCTGTTCGGCGCGCGAACTGGGTCTGAATGACGACCACGAGGGCCTCTACATCTTGGACGACGTCATCGATCCCGTCGTGGGCCAACCACTGCTCGAGGCCCTGGGCATCGGACGCGACATCGTGTTCGATATCTCGGTCGAGGGCAACCGACCCGACGCGTGGTGCGTGCGCGGAGTCGCTCGCGACCTCGCGACCCGACTGGGACGAACGCTGCGCGAACCGACGCTGGCCACGCCCGACGCCACCACGGCCACCTCGAGCTTCGCGAGCGCGCGCATTGACGATCCGGACCTGTGCGGTCGCTTGACGGTCTCGGCGCTACGCGACGTGGTGGTACGTCCATCACCGGCGCACTTGGCGCGTCGACTCGTTTTGGCGGGGATGCGACCCATCTCCAACGTGGTGGACGCGTCGAACTTGGTCATGTTGGAGCTCGGTCAGCCCACGCACCCCTACGACGCGGCCCACGTCGCCCACCGCGCACTGCGAGCACGTCGCGCCCACGCGGGCGAGACGTTGACCACGCTGGACGGCGTCGTGCGACGCCTCGCTCGGGCTGGTCGGGGTCTGGGCGATACCGGTGAGGACTGCGTCATCGTCGACGGCGACGATCGCGTCTTGGGTCTGGCTGGCATCATGGGTGGGTCGTCGAGTGAGATTTCGGACGCGACGACCGACGTCTTGCTCGAGGCGGCGTTCTTTGACCCCATGACGATCGCTCGCTCGTCCAAGCGTCACGGTCTGCGATCGGAGGCCTCGAACCGCTTCGAACGCGGTGTCGATCCGCAGCTCGCCATGGTGGCGGCGGCGCGATTCGTCGCACTGCTGCGCGAAAGCAATCCCGAGGTGCAGTGGATGTCGGAGCCCCTCGACGAACTCGGCACGCTCCCTGAAATACCGACGGTGACGTTGCGCACGGGTGACCTCGAGCGGGCGCTGGGCGTCGATATTGGCGAGGCGGACGTGCGCGCGATCCTCGAAGGATTGCACTTCACGATCCGTGGCGATGGACCGTGGGAGATCACCGCTCCCAGCGCTCGTCTCGACGTGCGCACGGGCGCCGCCGGCCGCGCCGACGTCATCGAAGAGATCGCCCGACTCTACGGCTACTCACGGCTTCCCCGACGGACGCCCTCGTGGCCCGAGCCAGGGGCCCTGACCGAACGACAGCGGGTGCGACGGCGTCTGCGCGACACGGTGGTCGACTTAGGCGTGCACGAATCGTGGACGCCCACGCTCGGCGGTGACGATGACTTCGATCTGTTGGCGCCGGGCGTCGCCCGGGTACGCGTCACCAACCCGCTGGCCTCCGAAGAGTCGGTATTGCGTTCATCGATGCTGGTTGGTCTGGTGCGCGCGTGGGGTAAGAACGCCGAACGGGGCTTGGGCGACGTGGTCCTGGGCGAAATGGGCAACGTCTTTTATCACCCCTCCGTGGCGACGACGCCGCGTCAGACTCGCGGGGGAGTCGCCGGCGCGTTGTCGCTCGCTCTGCCCGAGGAGAACGAGCGCTTGACCATCATCCTGGGCCGCGAGGGCGACGACGCACGCACCGCGGTGGCGACGTGGTGCGCCGTCGCGACTCGGTTGGGAATTCACGACGTCGTGGTGCGTTCGCGCGATGACGTACCGCGCGGCTGGCACCCCACCCGGACCGCCGAGCTCATTGAGCGCGGCACCAATCGACGCGTGGGGTACGTGGGCGAGGTCGACGCGTGGTTGTTGGACGCCCTCACCACGGTGCCCGCGCGACGACTGGGCGCCCTTGATCTGGATCTCGACGCGCTCTTTGACCTCACCCTCGACGCGCAACTCGACCAGTACGTCACCGTTCCGAGTCGTTACCCGGTCGCGACCGTGGACCTGGCTTTCGTGGTCGCCCAGTCGGTGCACGCGGTCGACTTAGCCGAGGTCTTGATGGCGGCGACCGACGTCGTGGAGGACGTCGAGCTCTTTGACGTCTATCGCGGCGAGAATCTGCCTGAGGGGACGCGTTCACTCGCCTACAACGTTCGATTCACCTCGGCGGACAAGACGTTGAGTGAAGCGGACGTGTCCAGCGCTCGCGCGGCATTGATCGACGCGGCCCGGGGCTTGGGCGCCGAGTTGAGGTCCTAGGTGTCCCAAACCGCCAACGCCAGTCGAGAGTACGTCCCCGAGCCCAGCGTCGGGCGGCGTTTTTCCATCCATTCCCTCGTCCGTCTCTCCGACGCGTCGCCGTCGAGTTACTGGCGCCTAGACGGGGTCGCGCGCGCCCTCCAAGACGCCGCGTCGGAGGATTGGGAGGATTGCGGCATCGTGACCGATGCGTTGTGGTTGGCGCGACGCACGTCGTTTCGGCGCGTCGGGCCCTGGCCAGTGATTTATGACCGTCTGACGCTGACCACTTTTTGCGCCGGTGTCGGCGCCGCCTGGGCGGAACGACGTACGAACGTGTACGTCGATGACCGGCTCGTGATTGAAGCGTCCTCGCTGTGGGTACCGATCGACCCGCGTGGTTTTCCTGTGCGTATCCCCAAGGCGTTCTAC
Source organism: Acidimicrobiales bacterium (assembly GCA_036509795.1). GTDB lineage: Bacteria > Actinomycetota > Acidimicrobiia > Acidimicrobiales > RAAP-2 > RAAP-2. Next base: position 7,167 of record DATCEX010000002.1, on the reverse strand, counting down.
GACATCTTTGGCGAGGCCATGGGTGGACGCAAGGTGTCGGGGCGCGTTCCTGTCACCCTCCCGCCCGATGACGCCACGCGTCGCGTATGGCCGCTTCGTCGCGCGGATCTTGACGTCATTGGCCACGTCAATAACGCGGCGGTCTGGCAAGCAGTGGCCGAGATATTTGACGCGCCCGTCGACTCGGTGGACGTCATTCATCACGGGGCAGTGGAAGAGGGACACGACGTCGAACTCGTGTCGAACGCCAACGCGCTGTGGCTAGTCGTGGAGGGTGAGGTTCGCGTCGCCGCCAGCGTGGTCGCGAGCGATGGTGCGCACACTGGTGGCGAGGTACGAGCCGATGACGATGAGCGGGAAGCCCACCGCAATGCCGACCGTAAAGGGCTCGTGTAGCCCCACGATGCCCAGCACCACCGCGATGGCGGTGTTGGAGTAGACCACCACGACGGAGCGATTCGAGCCCGCCTCCTTGACCAGCGCGAAGAAGGTCAAGAACGCGCCGGCGGTGCAAAAGACCGAGAGAATACCCATGCTCATCCACGTCTCCGCGTCGACACGAACGGGCCAGTGAAAGACATCGTAGGGGACCCACGCCAGAGCGACCAGGCCGGTGGCGCCACAGACCACGGCCGGGCCCGGGACGTCACGTAATTTTGTCGCGAGAATTAGCGGGCCAATGGAATACCCCACGCCGACGATGAGCATGAAGACGATCCAGGTGATGGAACCACCCTTGAGGTCCAGTCCCACCAACAGCGCGACGCCTCCCGCCCCGGCGCCGAGACCGAGAAGGCGACGCGGGCCAATGGGCTCGTGCGCGCTGGTGAAGCGACTAGCGATCACCGAGAAGAGCGGCACCGCGCAGATGATGAGTGAGGTGAGTGAACTCGTGATGTGTCGTTCGGCCGTGGACATGAGGTACCAGGGGACTCCAAACTCCGCCACACCGAAGACCGCGATCCATTTGATGTTCGTGACCAACGCGTTCCAGGACTTCTGGTGCAGGACCACGGGGAGCAGTAACAACGCCGCGGGAGCGGTACGTCCGAGCACGACGACGCCGGGATCGAGTTGGCGTACCGCCACGCGAATCAGTAAATAAGGGATGCCCCAGAGCACGGCCATCATCGAAAAAAGCAGCCAACCCCGTCGCGTCACCGGTCCAGCCTAGCGGGCCAAAAGTGGTGTTGCGTTTTTATCCTTGTTTGTGCATAAAATGTCAGTATGCGAATTGCCGTCATCGGAGCGACCGGATACGCGGGCCTCGAAGTGTTACGACTCGTCGCCTCACACCCCGATCTAGAGGTGGTCGTGGCGACCGGAGAATCCAACGCCGGCAGGACGGTGGCCGAGCACGCGCCGGCCCTCGCTGGCCTCTATCCCGATACGGTCTATGAACCCACCAGTCGCGCGCTCGACGTCGACTTCGCCGTCGCCTTCATTGCCCTGCCCCACGGCACCAGTCAGGCACTCGTGCCCGACCTGCTCGCGAGGCGAGTGCAGGTCGTGGACCTGGGAGCGGACTTTCGATTGCGCCACGCCAGCGATTACGACGAGTGGTACGGCGCCGCGCACAGCGCGCCGCACTTGCTCGACGACGCGGTGTACGCCCTCGTCGAGCGACACCGCAGTGAACTGGTCGGCGCCCAACTCATCGCCGTGCCCGGGTGCTACCCAACGGCAGCGTCGCTGGCGCTCGGTCCCTTCCTGGACCAAAAATTGGTGGAACCCACCGGCATCATCGTGAACGCGCTGAGCGGCGTCTCGGGAGCGGGGCGGGGCACCAGCGAGCGACTGCACTACTCGCGTCTCGCGTCCAACGCCGAGGCGTACGGTTTGCTGCACCATCGACACACCATCGAGATGCAACGTGAAATCGATGCGCAGCTCCTCTTCACTCCCCACCTCGTGCCAGTGGCGCGCGGCATGCTCGTCACCGCCTACGCCCGCCCGACGTCGGAGTTGTCCAGTGCGCAGGCGCTCGACGTCTTGCGCACGACCTACGCCGCGGATCCTTTCGTGGTGGTCGTCGACGAGCCGCCGACGCTCAAAGACCCGGTCGGTTCCAATCTCTGTTTCGTGTCGGCGCGCGTCGACGAGCGCACCGGGTGGCTTATCGCCATGAGTTCGTTGGACAATTTGATCAAGGGTGCGGCGGGACAGGCGATCCAGGCGTGGAACGTGGCCACGGGACGTGACGAAGTCCTGGGACTTCCGCTCAGCGGAGTCACGCCGTGATCCGCCTCGTCGTCAAGATGGGTGGGCACGCCCTGGACGACCTCAGTACGTCCAGCGTCGCGTTGCGCGCGCTCGCCGAGGACGTGGTGGCGCTACGAAGCGAAGGCGCCCAGGTGGTGGTGGTGCACGGTGGTGGACCCCAGATCGCGGATTTGCTCGCGCGCGTCGGACTCCCCAGCCAATTCCACGAGGGACTGCGCGTCACGTCCAGTGAGACCATGCAGTACGTGGCGATGGCGCTTGCGCGCGTCAATATCTCGCTGGTCGCGACGCTCTCTCACCACGGGCTCGCGTGCGTCGGACTCATGGGTGTCGATGGGGGACTCATACGCGGGCGGTCACTGGGCGCACCGTGGGACCGCGCCGGAACGGTGTCTCGGGTCGATTGCGACATCGTGCAGACCCAGTGGAACGGCGGCTTCGTTCCCGTGGTCGGATCCGTCGCGCTCGACGAACGAGGTGAGCTCATCAACTGCAACGCTGACGTGGTGGCCGGCGCGATTGCGGGCGCGCTCGGTGCGACCTCGCTGGTCTTGTTGAGTGATATCGACCAGTTGCGGTCCGACCCCGACGATGCGGCGAGCGTATTGAGTCACGTGAGTGCGTCGCGTGTGCACGAGATGATCGCCTCGGGCGCCGCGCGCGACGGAATGCGCCCCAAGATGACCGCGGCCTTGGACGCCCTGAGCGCCGGCGCGCAGCGGGTGCTGCTCGCCAATGGTACCCGACCTCACGCTCTGCGCGACGTAGTACACAACATGATTCCCACCACGGAGGTCCTCGCGTGAGTCGACATTTCACCACCATCGCCGAGGTCGGCGCCGCGGATCTTTCCGTAATCTACGAATTAGCCCTCGGTCCCTTTGACGACGCCACTTTGCAAGGTCAAGGTGTCGCCCTCATCTTCGAGCGCCCGAGTCTGCGTACACGCGCTTCGAGCTCCACGGCGGTCAGTGAGCTCGGGGGCTTTGTGACCTTCTTCTCCGACGAGGAGATCGGTCTGGACACTCGAGAGTCGGCCGAGGATGTGGGACGCACCCTGTCGCAGATGTATTCGATCTGTGCGGCCCGCATTCGACATCACGATGTCTTCGCGCGTATCGCTGCCGCGACGAACGACGAGATGTCGCTCATCAACCTGCTCAGCGACGTCGCCCACCCCACCCAGGCGGTGGCCGATGTGTTGACGTTGGCCGAGCACTTCGCTGACGGGGACGTGATGGGCCTGTCGGGTCTGAAGGTCGCCTACGTCGGTGACGCGACCAACGTCACGTGTTCACTGGCCGTCGCGCTATTGCGACTGGGCGTCGACGTCAGCGTCGGCGCACCCGAGGGATACCAATTGACCTCCGGTGGTCTCGAAGATCCTCAGGCCGTCACCGCGGGTGGCACGCTACGACTGTCGGATTCGGCTGTGGGGGCCGTGTCGGGGGCCGACGCGATCTACACCGACGCCTGGGTCTCGATGGGTTTTGAAGAGGAGTCCGCGAAGCGACGTCGTGACCTCGGGGAATTTCGCGTGACGTCACAACTCATCGCGCACGCCGCCCCTGGGGTAGTCGTGCTGCACTGTTTGCCGGCGCATCGCGGTGACGAGATCACCGACGACGTCCTCGATTCGCCGGCCTCGTTGGTGTGGCGACAGGTGTTTCACCGACGCTCGGCGATGCGCGGTGTCCTACGTTGGATAAAGGATGAGACATGACCAAGGCGCAACGACAACACCGCATCAGTGACCTCTTGGAACGTGAGGTGATCTCGACGGCGGCGCAATTGGTGACGCGATTGCAATCCGAAGGCATCGTCGCCACGCAGGCGACCGTAACGCGGGACCTGCAGGATTTGGGCACCATCAAGGTACGCGACCTGCACGGATCGCGCCGGATCGTGATTGCGTCAGCGCCGACGGTGTCCGCGGCCCCGGTGGACCACCTGCGACGCATGATGGGCGAATGGGTGGGATCGGTGGACTGTTCGGGCAATCTCGTCGTGATCCGTACGCCGCCGGGGTGTGCGCACGTCGTGGCCTCCGCGCTCGATCGCAGCGCGCTGGACGGGGTGCTCGGCTCGTTGGCGGGTGACGACACCATCTTGGTGATCGCCGAGGAACGTCTCGGGGGTCCGGCGTTAGTGAAGCAGTTTCGTAGTTTGGCGGGGCTCGAGGACATTTCGAGCAACAAGAAGGGAAGAAAGTGATGAAGCGCGTCGTACTGGCCTACAGCGGAGGACTCGACACGTCGGTCGCCGTGAGGTGGATGATCGAAGAGTGGAACGTCGAAGTCGTGTGCGTGCTGGTGGACGTGGGTCAAGACGTCGACAGCGCCGAGAGTTTTGACGACATCCGCGCGCGCGCCCTCGCGGCCGGTGCACTCGAGTGCGTCGTGGTGGACGCGCGCGACGAGATGGCCTCGGAGTTCTGCGCCAACGCGATCGCCGCGAACGCCCGCTACGAGGGCAAGTACCCCCTCGTCTCGGCGCTGTCACGACCGGTCATCGTGCGCCACCTGGTCGATCAGGCGCGCAAGTTCAACGCGCAGGCCGTCGCCCACGGGTGCACGGGCAAGGGCAATGACCAGGTGCGCTTCGAAGTGGGGACCCACGCTCTCGCTCCCGACCTCGAAGTCCTTGCTCCGGCGCGCAACTGGGGGATGACGCGAGCCGACTCGGTGGATTACGCGATGAAGTGGGACATCCCCATCAAGGCGACCAAGGACAAGATCTATTCGATCGACGAGAACCTCTGGGGACGCGCCATTGAGTGTGGGGCGATGGAGGACCCCTGGACGAGGCCGCCCGAGGAGCCCATGACCCTCACCCGCGCCCGTTCGTCGGAGCCAGTGGAACTCACCGTCAGCTTCGTCGCCGGCGTACCGGTGTCGATCGATGGCGTCGCGATGCCGCTGGCCGAGTTGATCAAGAACCTCAACGACCGCGCAGGGGCCACCGGGTTCGGTCGAATCGACATGGTCGAAAACCGTCGCGTGGGGATCAAATCGCGCGAAGTGTACGAATGTCCGGCCGCCCTGGCGTTGATTGGGGCGCACGCGGACTTAGAAGATCTCGTTCTTGAGCGCGACGTCCATCACGAGAAGGCCCGCCTCGAGATCCGTTGGGCCGAACTGGTCTACGACGGAATGTGGTTTTCACCTCTGAAGGAGGCGCTCGACGCCTTCATCGCCGAGACGCAACGCCACGTGACGGGTGACGTGCGTCTGCTCTTCGAGGCCCCGGGAGTTATGCGCATCGTCGGGCGACGCAGCCCCCAGGCCCTCTACGACTACGGCCTGGCTACCTACGACGCTGAAGATACTTTTCACCACGCTGACTCCGAAGGCTTCGTCAAGATCTACGGACTGGGTGTGAAAACGTGGGCGGCCCGTCAGGGCGCGAAGAACGCCAGCCCGCCGCAGTCATGACACTCTGGGCCGGACGCTTTTCGGCGCCGATGGATGAGTCGCTGTGGAACCTCTCGGAGAGTTACAGCTTCGATCACGTCCTGTACGCACACGACATCCAAGGCACGATGGCCCACGTGCGGGGACTCGCCGCGGCGGGCCTCGTGAGTGACGTCGAGTGCGCCACGCTGGTCGAGACATTGGAAGTGATTCAGTCCGAGTTCGACGCCGGAACCTTCGAGCATCACCACGGCGATGAGGACGTGCACATGGCCATTGAACGTCGCGCGACGGAACTCGCCGGCGACGTCGGCGCCAAGATCCATACGTCGCGCAGTCGCAACGACCAGGTCGCCACGACGTTACGACTCTTCACGCGCGACGCACTGACCGAGATCGCTCGTCAGACCTTGACTTTGATGAAATCGTTGGTGGCGGTGGGCGAGGGTAACGCCCAGGCGTACCTGCCCGGCTACACCCACCTGCAACGAGCCCAGCCGGTCCTGCTCTCGCACCACCTCCAGGCGCACGTGTGGAGTCTCTCGCGTGACGTGGATCGGATCCTTGACGCGCGACGTCGTGCGAACGTATCGCCTCTGGGCGCCGGCGCGTTGGCCGGTACGTCGTTGCCGATCCAACCCGAAGTGACGGCGGCGGCGCTCGGATTCGACGAGGTCTTCGCCAATTCGATGGACGCGGTCTCGGACCGCGACTTCGTCGCCGAGACGCTCTTTGATATTGCGTTACTGGGGGTACACCTCTCGCGCATGGGTGAAGAATTGGTGCTGTGGACCACGTCGGAGTTCAACTTCGCCACACTTGGCGACGATTTCACCACGGGCTCGTCGATGCTGCCGCAAAAGAAGAATTCCGACGTGGCCGAATTGGCGCGTGGCAAGTGTGGTCGACTCGTCGGAAATCTGACGGGACTGCTGGTGACCTTAAAGGGCCTGCCCCTGTCGTACAACCGCGACCTCCAAGAGGATAAGGAGCCCCTTTTCGATTCAGTTCGCCAGGTGCTGCTCGTACTGGCGGCAATGAAGGGTGCCTACGAGTCGATGATGTTTCGTGCGGAAGTCGCGGCGGCAGCGGCCGACGATCAACTACTCGTGGCGATTGACATCGCGGAACGACTCGTGTCGAGCGGCATGCCCTTTCGCCAGGCGCATGAAGTAGCCGGCGCGCTGGTCGGTCGCGCCGTGCGCGAAGACCGCCCTCTCAGCGATTTCGTCAGGGATGACCCCCGGTTGCGAGGGTACGACGACCTCTTCGTTCCGGGCGCGGCGTTGATGAATCGACGCTCAACCGGGGCATCGGGTCCCGCCGCGGCGTCGCGACAATCGGAGCTGCTGGGCGAACGTTTGGCGGCTTTGGAATCTCGGCTGTAGCCCTAGGAGACTGTTGAACAAAGCGACTTTTGAAGAGTCTCTTGCAATGCATCAATAAGGCCACGCGCTGTACGGCCTCCTAGTCGCTTAAAAGGGTCGTCCAAATCAAAACGGTCTAGCGAAATCAGTCGCCTCAAGGGCTG
>DATCEX010000001.1:0-11171 GCA_036509795.1 Acidimicrobiales bacterium | reverse complement strand
GCGTCGATCACGCGTCGAGCCACCGGCAAGCCCTCCCAGAACGTGGCGTCAGTGAGCTCGAAGCTGCTCATCGCAGGGTTCTGAGTGCCTCGTTGAGTTGGAGCACGTTGATGTACGACGACCCGAGGAACCCAAATTGAGCTGGATGAATTTGCGTTAAGACGAGGTGACGCACAGCGTCGACCGATAGGCCGCGCGCTTTCGCTACCGCGTTCACTTGAGCGTAGGCGTCGACGGGGGCTATATCGGGGTCGACGCCACTGCCCGAGGTGGTAACGAGATCAGGCGTTGGAGTGATCCCCTCTTTTTTCAACAGGGCAATCTGTTCCTTCACGTCCTTCACGAGCGTCATCGAGCGTGGTCCAAGGTTGGTGCCGCCCGTCGCCAGCGGGTCGTCGGCGTCGGGGCGCCCCTGAAACCACTTCGGCCCCTTCCATTGCTGACCGATCAGCGTAGAACCGTTCTTCGTAAGTGACCCGTTGGCTTGGTGATTGAAGAACGCCTGACCAATTCCCGTCACGGTCAGTGGGTAGGCGATACCGAGCAGCACGAAGAAACACAACGTGACGAGCAGTCCTCGGCGCAGATTGAGAAGGAGCTGACTGTGCATTAGAAGGCTCCCGTCGCGGTGAGGATCATGTCGATGAGTTTGATGAAGATGAACGGTGCGATGACTCCCCCGACCCCGTAGATCAAGACGTTGCGCCGCAGGACCGCAGCCGCGCTCGAGGGCCGAAATCGCACACCGCGCAAGGCCAATGGAATGAGGGCAATGATCACGAGCGCGTTGAAGATCACTGCCGAAAGCACCGCTGTTTCTGGACTGTGCAAGTGCATGATGTTGAGCGTTCGAAGCTGCGGATAGGTGGCAACGAAGAGCGCGGGAATGATCGCGAAGTACTTGGCAACGTCGTTGGCGATGGAGAAGGTAGTGAGCGCGCCTCGAGTGATGAGAAGCTGTTTGCCGATTTCCACGATGTCGATCAGCTTGGTCGGATTCGAATCGAGGTCGACCATGTTGCCAGCTTCCTTTGCCGCCGTCGTACCCGTGTTCATCGCGACACCGACGTCGGCTTGGGCCAGCGCGGGGGCGTCGTTCGTGCCGTCACCGGTCATCGCGACGAGCTTTCCGCCCTCCTGTTCAGCCTTGATCAGATTCATCTTGGCTTCGGGCGTGGCTTCGGCGAGGTAGTCATCCACGCCCGCTTCTTGTGCGATTGCGGCAGCGGTGAGGGGGTTGTCGCCGGTGATCATGATGGTCCGGATGCCAATCGCGCGCATCTCGGCGAAACGCTCGCGGATGCCTTCTTTCACCACATCCTTCAACTCGATGACCCCTAGGAGGTCGGGACCGTCTGCGACTGCCAACGGCGTCGAGCCCGCTCGGGCCACTCGCTCGACAATCTGGTCGACCTCGATCGATGTCTGTCCACCCTGCTCTCTCACCCAACGCCCGACGGCTTCAGCCGCGCCCTTGCGGATCTGACGACCGTCAACGTTGAGTCCCGACATCCGGGTCTGAGCGCTAAAGGGAACGAAGTTGTGCTCGACGCCGAGATCACGCTCGCGGATATTGAATCTCTCTTTCGCGAGTATGACGATGGACCTCCCCTCGGGAGTTTCATCGGCCAGCGAGGACAACTGCGCCGCCGCGGCCAGCTCCTCTTCGCTATGACCGCCCACTGGGAAGAACGCTGACGCCATGCGGTTGCCAAGCGTGATAGTACCGGTCTTGTCTAACAGGAGAGTCTGTACGTCACCGGCCGCTTCAACGGCGCGACCGGACATCGCAAGCACGTTGCGCTGAACGAGGCGGTCCATGCCGGCGATACCAATTGCCGACAAGAGCGCACCAATGGTGGTCGGAATGAGACACACCAAGAGTGCGATGAGGACGATCACTGAGACGCTCACGCCCGAGAACACTCCGAAGGGCAGGAGGACAACGACGACTGGTACGAAGACGATGGTCAATGCGGCTAGAAGTATTGTCAGCGCAATTTCATTGGGCGTCTTTTGACGTTGGGCGCCCTCAACGAGCGCGATCATACGATCGAGGAACGTGTGGCCCCGTTCGGCTGTGATGCGAATCACGATCCGGTCAGAGAGAACACGCGTTCCTCCTGTCACCGCGGATCGGTCCCCACCGGACTCGCGAATGACTGGCGCGGACTCACCCGTGATCGCCGACTCATCCACCGAGGCCACGCCTTCTACGATTTCTCCATCCGAGGGAATAACGTCGCCCGCTTCGCACACGACCAAGTCGCCTCGCACCAGGTCGGCCGCAGCGATCTGATCTTCGCCACCGTCGGGTCGGAGCCGACGAGCGTCGGTCTCGACGCGCATCCGGCGGAGAGCATCGGCCTGAGCCTTACCCCGTCCCTCGGCTACTGCTTCGGCAAAGTTGGAGAAGAACACCGTGAGCGCCAACCAGATCGTAATGAGCCAGTCGAACAGGCTCGGATGAGCAATTGACTCAAGAAAGGTCACGACCGTGCCGATCAGCACGACGAACATCACGGGGTTTCGCACCTGAATCCGCGGACTGAATTTCTTGAGTCCATCCCACGCTGCCTGGGCGAGGATCTCTCGGTCGAAGAGCCCTCGCCGTCGAGTCATGCCACTGGCGCCCTTGAGCGCGCCTGAGTGCGCGTCGCTCGACGCGAGGGCGACTAAATCAACGTTGCTCATGAATCTGAACCTCCTTCAAGGTGGCCAACCACGTTATTTTCAGAACGCGGCAGGTCGGCGGACTCCGCCAGGGGTGGACTAACGACAAGTTCGTCGTGCGCTACGGCGTGGGCAACGCGCGCGCGCCCTCTGTACTCAGACGACGACCAGGTGCCTCGGCGACAACGCCTCGTCATCAGAAGAACTTCCCGTGAGAGAGCTGTTCGACAATCGGTCCGAGCGAGACGGCGGGAAAGAAGGTGAGCGCGCCGACGACCATGATGACGCCGATCAATAGTCCAATGAACATCGGCTTGTCAGTGCGGAACGTCCCGAGCGACGATGGAACGACGTTCTTGGCGGCGAGGCTACCGGCCATCGCCAGCACGGGGATGATGATGGCGAAACGCCCAAGGAGCAGCCCCACCGTCTCGGTGATGTTGTAGAAAGCAGTGTTGGAACTGAGACCGGCGAAGGCGGATCCGTTGTTGTTGGTGACCGAGGTGAACGTGTAGAGGATCTCGGAGAAGCCGTGCGGCCCGGCGTTGAGCGGACCGGCCCGCCCGGCATGGACCGACACCGCGATGGCCGTGAGGATGAGGACCACGATCGGCATGACCAGCACGCCGAAGGCGGCGAGCTTCACTTCCCTGGCCTGTATCTTTTTTCCCAGATACTCCGGCGTTCGTCCAACCATCAATCCGCCGATAAAGACGGTGATGATGGCGAAGAGAAGAATCGTGTACAGCCCGCTCCCCACCCCGCCCGGACTGACTTCACCGAGCATCATGCCCGTCATGGCTGCGAACCCACCCATCGGGGTGTACGAGTCATTAGCCGAGTCGACGCTGCCCGTCGAGGTCTGGGTAGACGTGATGTTGTAGAAGGCCGAGGAGGTGTCACCGAAGCGAACTTCCTTACCTTCCATGTTGCCGGTTGGCTGGTGGCGCAACCCCGCCGCAGCTACGGCGGGGTTGGCTTGGTGCTCCGCGACGGCGCCGATCGCGAGCCACGATCCGAAAATGATCACCATTACGGCGAGCACGGCCGCGCCTTGGCGGACGTGACCAACCATTTTTCCAAATACGTACGTGAGTGCGACAGGAATGCACAAGATGAGCGCCATCGAGAGGAAATTCGTTAGACCGGTCGGATTCTCGAACGGCATGGCGCCATTCGCGTTAAAGAATCCGCCGCCATTCGTGCCGAGCTGCTTGATTGCCTCCTGAGAGGCGACGGGTCCGCGAGGAATCGTCTGGCGCACCCCGTTCAAAACGTCGTGGATGTGTACCAGACCGCCCAAAGTTTGAATGGCACCTTGGGCGATGAAGATGATCGCGAAGATAAAGGCGATGGGCAGAAGGATGTACAGGGTCCCGCGGACGAGGTCAACCCAGAAGTTTCCAATCGTCTTCGAGTTCTTACGAGCGAATCCTCGAATGAGTGCCACCGCGACGGCGATGCCTATGGCGGCGCTGAGGAAGTTCTGCAGTGCCAGCGTCCCCATTTGGGACAGGTACGACATGGTCGTCTCGCCCGAGTACGACTGCCAGTTCGTGTTCGTCACGAACGACACGATCGTGTTCCATGAAAGGGCCGGGCCCACGTCGGGCAAGTGCTGGGGATTCAAGGGAAGGTGCCCTTGAAGACGAAGGAGCATGTAGCCGATCAGCAACGTGACCCCAGAAAAGATGATCAACGATGCGCCGTATCGCTGCCATGACTGCTCGGCCTCGGGGTCGATGCCCGCGATTTTGTAGATCGGCCGCTCAACGAGTGAGAGCCAACGAGAACGCCGTTCGTACACGGACACCATGTAGGCGCCGAGGAATCGCCAAGCAATCGCCAAGAGAATCACCATCGCGACGATGGTCCACGTAAACCCCATTAGAAACGCTCCGCCTTGAACAGCGCGTACCCGAGGTAGATAAACACAGCGACGGACAACGCAAGTAGCAATCCGTTAATCAACGTCATACTCTCCCCAGTCCCCAAATCAAAGCCATCATCGCGACCACGAAAGTGACGATGCCAAGAACAACAAAGAAATCAGCCATGTGGCCAGTATTGAGTTAGCGCTGGTGACTGCGCGGTGGAGACCGTCGTCCTTGCGGTAAAAAATAGGTGAACGAGACAGCAAAGAAGCTGTACTCCTTTGACGACGAGGGGTAGCGATCACCCCGTGCCGGTCGACGTTCCCGCTACTGATGCGAATGATCAGTTCGGATGCGAATGATCAGTTCGGAAGAGGCGCGGAACATTCAGTGAAGTGCTTGGCCTGACCGCCAAACAGGCCTCCGTTTAGGCCACATATTTCGACAACACCACGCAACCAGACTGACGAGCGACAACGCGATTCCTTGAAAACAAACGACTTGCGCGATGAGACAGACACGTCGAAACCATCAGAGACTTCCTTTTAATCCCAAGGTGCCGGGATCGAGTCCCGGGCGGCCCACAAGAAAGACCCACAAGAAAGCTCAGAACGTGCACGCTCGAGGATCCCAACGGTCGCAACATTTACAAGGTGGTCAGAAATTCCTTCTCCGCCCACTCGGTTGATTAATTTGTTTGCGCAGAGAGAAGGAAATCACAAAGGTGTAGCGATGCACCATCGCCTGACTTCGCTCAAGGAAGTTGATGAACTACCAGGGGCATGACTGATGAGACCCCGGCCTCACGCAGGAGTGCCGCCGCGATGGTCATCGTCCAGCCGCTCCGGTAGGTGTCGTCCACGAGTAACACGGGTCCGTCAGTGGGTAACACCACGCCGGTCCGCAGCTGAAGACCGGTGACAAGGGTTTCGACTTTAAGGAGGGAAGCGGCGGCGTCTGGCGGACTCGGCCCTGTCACTTCAAGTGCATCGATGTTGGCAAGCTTGCCAATCTCGGCGATCCGAGTGGCAAGGTCCATGATCATCCGCGGATGACGGTGAGAAGGCATGGGAACAACAGCGACGGGTCTTTCAGCCCACTGTCCCCTCCATCGACCGAGGACGGACACAACGCCATCGAAAACCTCGGCGTCGAGAGGTAGATCGGGACCGCTCATCGCTCTAACGACTTCACGCCACTCGGGAGAGTCGGCGAATGTCAGTGCTCGACCAGGTCCAGCACCAGTGATCCTGCCACTTCGTCCATCGGCCACGCCTTTCGGCCAGAGCTTCCTGGATTCAATGACGATGTCGGCGCCACGTAAGTACACCTTTGCGGCGCTAACCGACTCAACGTTGATATCAATTCCCTGCGCGGGTAGTTCTTGGGTGCAGACCGAGCATTGCCCGCACGGTCCAGGATCGAGGTCGTCGAGAGCTTGTTGGAGGAACTCCATGAGGCAGCCACGTCCGCCGGCGTAGGAGCGCATGAGATCGGCCTCGACTGCTCGCGCCGCCCGGATAGCCGCCCACTTGTCCTCATCGTAGACGTAGGGGGTGCCGGTGGATCGCCAACCATCGGTCACCCGTTCGGTCGCTCCCTCGACGGCGACGATCTTGAGCAGTGCTTCGAGACGACCTCGTCGCACGCCAGTAATTCCCTCAAGAGTCGGCACGCTCATGGCCTCGCCACTCTCTTCGAGGGTCCGAAGGACCTTCTCGATATTGCCGACGTCCGGGATGGAAGCTGTGGCGAAGAACTCCCAGAGACGTTCGTCAGTTTCGGCCGGCAGCAAGATCGCGTCGGCACGCTCGATCGCTCGTCCTGCGCGCCCAACCTGTTGATAGTAAGCAACAGGAGAGTCCGGAGAACCGACATGAATACAGAAACTGAGATCAGGCTTGTCGTAGCCCATCCCCAGCGCTGACGTAGCGACGACTGCCTTGATTTGGTTGGCCCGAAGTTCATCTTCGATCCGTTCTCGGGCCTCTGTCTCCAAGCGTCCCGAATAGGCGGCGACGCGGTGACCTCGCGACGCAAGGAACCCCGACAGACGCTCCGTATCCGCGACGGTCGGCACGTAGACAATCCCTGAGCCCGGGATACGACTCAATGCTTCGTCGACCCACGCATAGCGCTCGAGAGACCCAAGACCTGGAAGAACTGAGAGTCGAAGCGATGATCGCGCCAGACTTCCTCGCAAGACCAGAGTGGAGTTCCCAAGTTGATTGGCCACGTCGGCGGTGACCCGCTTGTTCGCAGTAGCCGTGGTTGCCAACACTGGGGTCGTGGGTGATGCCGTGAGGATGTGGGAAAGCCGCTGGTAGTCCGGTCGAAAATCGAAGCCCCAGTCGGAGATGCAGTGAGCCTCGTCGATGACAATGAGACCCGCGCGTTCAATGATCGGCCCGATGCGGTGCGCGAACCTGGGATTAGCCAGACGCTCCGGAGATACAAGGAGCACGTCTATGGTCCCCGACTCCATGTTCCTCATGACGATGTCCCAGTCGTCCACATTCGTCGAGTTGATCGTCGCGGCGCGCAGACCGGCTCCTTCGGCAGCCTTTATTTGGTCACGCATCAGCGCCAGCAGTGGCGAGACCACCAGGGTGGGTCCGCCACCGAGTGACCTGATTGCCGACGTTGCGGCCCAATAGACGGCGGACTTACCCCAACCGGTTGCCTGGACCACGAGCACTCGAGACTTATTCGCCACAAGAGCGCGAACTGCGGAGCGCTGATCGTCGTGGACCACGGCGGTCTCACCCGCCATCGAGCGGAGCACCTCGTTCGTGTGCTCGTCGGCGATTTCAACCAACTCATCGACCGTGCGGCTCATCTTGCTATCGCTCACTGAACTACGTCTTTCTTCCGAGGTGGGGTCCCGGCCGACTGCGGGCCAACGATCCCCGAGCCGTCACCGGAGTATCCGCGATTAAGGGACTCGGCAACTTGAGCGCCCGTAAATCTCCGAGACCGACGACACCATTTTCTTCACTGCAAATCTGACACGTCGTTGTACCGCTCGTGAATCGCCGTTCAACGGTCCCCCCAGATGGGTGGATAAGGAACTGCTCGGCTGCGCCAGACTCCATTAGACCCGTGAGTTCGAGCATGATCCTCGTGACGGCATTGCTCGCTCCAATCGCGTTCAGAGTGATCACGCTGGGGGCCGGTTCCCCGGTCCCGTAGTCGGCCAGTGCCCGCTCCCGGTCCGGCATTGATTCGAGCGCCAAATGAGCGAAGTCAATGATCCCGGAACAAGATAGACACCACTCGCCCGGTCGTATCGCACGAACGATTGCGAACAATTCCGCAAGAGCGCCTTGATCATCAGCCCCGATCTTCACGCCGACCTGTATGACCGGGATCAAATACTGATGACCAATCGTGTTGACGACGTTCTGCGCAGTGTCCGAGTCAGCCGCAAGCACTATGTAGTCGCAGTTCTTAAGCGCTCGCGTGGCGGCAACGGTTGCGACATTGAACTGGAGCATCTCGACAACGGTGCCCTGACCGGCCTGAATCGCGAGGCGCCGAGCAATCCTGACCTTCGGCGTAGGGCGGCGCTGTGCAAGTTTGCGAAGCCGCTCGGGGAGTCGATTGGTTATGAAGATTGACCGCGTGTCGCGCATCGTAGAGCCCGGCAATCTCGGCACGTTGGTTGGCTCCACTCGATCGGGATCGATGGCGATAATTCGACCAACACCCAATCGGCTTAGATACTCAACCGCGAGCATTCCGGCCCCACCAACGCCGACGACGCCGACAGTAGAAGCAGCAAGAATTGCCTGACCCCGGTGACCAAAGAGACGTACCTGACGATCTTGGCCAGGAGAAGCTGCGCCGGCGTACGTGCGACTTGGCGTGAACTGCTTGATGTTGTGACCGAGAACGACGGTCGCATCGACGTCGACGAAACGGCCTTCGACGAGCCACAGTTCACCCGCCACCGCCTCATCTGTCATGACGACAGCGCCCACCTCGGTGCCGGTGATTTCAATGAGTGACGGGTAACTGCGAGCATGGGAATTCAAGTCTGTAGAAGAGAACTCGACCCTGTCACCTTGGCCGTGCCCATGAACGAACAATGGAACCAAGTGTTCCCGACGAGCACGAAGTGCAGCATGGCGAATAAAGGAAGCAGTCAGCTCACGGTACCCAACAGCGCTCGGGACATAGTCCACGCCGTCGATTGCGGCGATGAAATCGCGTGCTAGCAGGGACGTACGTGTGTTGGTGGCCGTACGACCACAAAAGATGACGCCACCGTGCTCATCGAAGTCCTCCTGGAGCACGTGCGAACGAATCCTCGCCCACAGCGATGCGGTGACGCGAAGCTCCACTGGAGAAGTCACAGCCTTCAATGACCCACCAACCATCAGGCTTCGTCTCGCAAGAACGAGATCACCGATCGAGCTTTTCGCGACGCCGTGAAGTTCTCTAGGTCTCGCTGGCGACTTGCGCGACTCAAAACGGTTGCAGGCTGGCCCGCAAACTCGCCACTCGCATTGAATGGCGCCGTCAGCGCTCCTTGCTCCGCGCGTTGTATATCAGCGCGAAGAAAGTGCGGGTAGACGTCTCCCTCTGGGTAGGTGTAGTTGATGTGAAATCCCAGCCACGTAGTTTGAGTTGACCACCGATCACCAATATCGACTTGGTCCATCACGACGTATGCACCTCCGCTCCCGTTGGGCCACGCGTGCACGCAATGTTCAGGAAAGTCCTCTCGGATTCCGACAACCGCAGCAACGATCTCGCTCGAAACTTGAAGTCCCAGCTCGGCGTCGCTCACGCCGAGCTGGGTCCAGCAAGCTTGTGCCAACTCACTCATGAGTTCACGTCAGGGGCCGTGGCTACGAAGCACTCACCGTCGTGAAGGTTGACCTCTTCATTGTCCTTCACTTCAACCGAACGATCGGAGTCACGACCTTCTAGGCGAGCCAACTGGTAGTTGGCCTCGATCTTTACGCCCTGTGCAATCGCGCCCTCTTTGACCTGCAAACCATTTGCCCGACGGACCGTCATTCGCACCGGCTTGAAGTTAACCTCGATGTCTACGTCACGCTGGTCCTTGGCGAGGTCGTGCTCGAGGCGCTCGACGTCGTTAACGATCACGTTCAGATCTCGCTCGATGTTCTCGTCGTCGACTCGCTTGTTCTGCTGTTCCATATTGAATTCTCCTATGCTCATAGGACCGTCGGTATTTCCATCGACCCTCTGCCGCCAAGCCGTCGGTGCAGGCCCTTAGGCAACTCGAAATTGTCTCTATAATCGAGCATCGTTCGACATCAGCAACGCAAGGGTACCATAGAATGTGTCGATAGTCGATCACTGGTTGTCATTCGGCACAACCCGAGGAGGTCTCATGGCTAAGGCCCATTTGGACGTGGATTCCCTTTATGCGGCGCTCGACAAGGAGCGAGAAGCGCGGGATCTCTCGTGGCGATCCTTGGCCAAGGAGGTTGGCGTAAGTCCCTCAACGATGTCACGGATGGCAAACGGTCAAAAACCGGACGTCGATTCCTTCGCGGCACTCACGGCGTGGCTCGGCACTAACCCCGAAACT
The DNA here is from genome assembly GCA_036509795.1 of Acidimicrobiales bacterium. GTDB lineage: Bacteria > Actinomycetota > Acidimicrobiia > Acidimicrobiales > RAAP-2 > RAAP-2. Next base: position 1,055 of record DATCEX010000001.1, on the reverse strand, counting down.
TACCTAGTCGGTACGGACCATTCGGAGATCGAACCGGACTTGATGACTGAGCTCGCACCACTCTTTCGAAAGCGGTCTGATCTTCGAGAGGATGACATCGAGATGTTGGAAAAGCTCATAAAGATGACGGTGGAGCGATTTCGCGTCGACCGAGGTTCCCTGTGAAATGAAGCGGGGCTTTAAAGCCGAAGCGGCGAGGACCGCCATCGAAATCCGCGCGGAGTTGGGTCTCGATGACAAGGATCCCTTCGACCCAGCGCGTCTCGCGCTCGAGTACGGAGTGCAGATCTACCCGGTGAGTCGGGCTGCGGAGTGGGACTGCCCATCCGAAATACTTCAACACTTCGCTTCGGATGGTAAAGCCTTGTTTTCTGCGGCACTCGTGCCTTACATGAATGGATGCTTCATAATTGAAAACGACTTTCACGCCGTAACCAGGCGACGCGCGACTCTCACTCACGAAATGTCGCACGTGATCCTTGAACACGCCTTCCCAGCCACAATCGCTTGGGAAGGCGGATGCCACACATTGGACCATGAGGTCGAAGCCGAGGCCGACTGGCTGGCAGGCGAACTTCTCATTCCGCTGAACGCAACCAGGAAGCTTGCTCTTCGTGGTTTCGCCGACAAAGTTATTGGAAATAACTACGGGATAAGTACCGCTCGCGCCGCGATGCGGATGAATCAGTCAGGTTCAAGAACGATTGCAACTCGCGCTCGCGCTGCACGAGTGAGGCGGTCTTGAAAATAACTAATCGAGATGGGAACATCGGTTCCATCATGTTTCATTGTGCAGGATGAAACCGCCAAAGCCAAATCTGCCAACTAGCTGACCCTAGTTCCAGGTCCTACTATCCTGTCAGCAACTCATGGCGATTCCGGGGGTTTCCGTACATGAATCGCGACGGGAAAGTTGGAGGGCAAATCATTTACATAGCGAGCAGACTCTCTGACTCGCTGGTGTCATAGTAAGCCCTCTCGAACTCGACCGGCGACACGTAGTCGAGCGCCTCATGAATCCGTCGGTTGTTGAACCAGTCGAGGTAGTTGAGCGT